>CAYSYM010000001.1:0-178141 GCA_964435115.1 uncultured Chloroflexota bacterium
CCTACTCCGGGGCATCTATCCTACGTCACCCTCCAGTCTGGTGAAAAGACCCTGCCCCTGCAGGCACGCCCACCGACTGGGACGCCTGGAACAGGGCGCGTCAAGCGCTTACAATGTCGCGCGGCCGCTCGGGCACGCATCACTCCCCTGGCAGTCCCCTGTGTCGCCCCGCCCTACCTGCTCAGCCGGGCTGCGCCAGCATGCGTGTCCAGGCGGGGTAGTCGATCTTGTCCGCCGAAGAGTTGATGCGCCTCACCACGGATGCCGGTGATCCCGTTGCTCCGGCGTTGCTGGAGGAGGACGGGCTGGGGCTCCTCCCGCACTTCGCCCTGTCCGAGGCGCTCTCCGACGAGGAGGACGCCGGCGACGACCCCCTCCGCACCTACCTGCGCGAGATCCACGAGGTCAACCTGCTGACGGCGGCTGACGAGCGGATGCTCGCCTGCCGCATGGAGGAGATGCTGGCGCTCGACGAGGTGTGGGCCGAGCTGCGCGCGCAGCGCGACGGTCTACCGCCCACCGGTCTCGACACCGCGGTGTGGCTGTACGAGCGGATCTACGAGCGCCGCGTGCTGTGCGACGTGCTCCGTCGCCTCGAAGGGATTGACGACGCTGCCACGCTCCTGCAGGCCGCAAACGTCCGCCAGCGCCTGGACTACGTCCCGGACCTTGAGCTCGGGAGCGCGCTCGTCGCGGCGACGGAGCTGGACCAGAGCCACGCCCAGGCGTTCATCGTCCGCTTCTCGATTGACACCCGCCTGATCGCGCCGGACGTGCTCGCGCTGCTCGAGGGGGCGCACCCTGCCAGGCTGCCGGAGCCGACGTGGGTGCGCGCGCACCTCCTCGAGCAGGACTGCGAGGAGCACCTGTTCGAGTACTTCCAGGCGATGCACCGCGGCGGCGAACGCGCGGAGCGGCGGCTAATCGAGTCGAACCTGCGGCTGGTGGTGAGCGTGGCGAAGAAGTACCTCGGCCGCGGACTGGCGCTGCTGGACCTGATCCAGGAAGGCAACCTTGGGCTGATGCGGGCGGTGGAGAAGTTCGACCACCGCCGCGGCTTCAAGTTCAGCACGTACGCGACCTGGTGGATCCGCCAGGCCGTCGGCCGGGCGGTGGCCGACCAGGCGCGGACGATCCGTGTCCCCGTGCACATGAGCGAGGTGATCAACCGCCTGGCGAACGTCTCGCGCGACCTGATCCAGGAGCTGGGGCGCGAGCCGTCGGCCGCCGAGATCGCGCTGGCCATGGGCCTCGTGGCGGAGTCGTACGAGGCCGAGCTGGCGATCGAGGCGGACTCGCTCTACGAGGACCCGGTGGCGCGCCGGCGCGGCATCCTGAGTACGGGCCGACTCTACGAGGTGTGGCGGATGGCCGTCCCGCTACGGGACGAGCTGGAGCGGGCCGCGGCGCGCGTGATGCAAGCGCGTCGAGCGGCGCGCCACCCGGTGAGCCTGGCCGCGCCCATCGGCGACGAACAGGATGGACAGCTCGGCGACCTGATCGAGGACGCGGAAGCGACCTCGCCGATCGAAGAGGCGTCGCAGGCGCTGCTGCGCGACACGGTGCACAACGTGCTGGGCTCGCTCTCCCAGCGAGAGAGCCGGATCATCGCGCTGCGCTTCGGCCTGGACGATGGGCGGCAGCGGACGCTCGAAGAGGTGGGCCGGGAGTTCGGCGTGACACGCGAGCGGATCCGCCAGATCGAGGCCAAGGCGCTGCGGAAGCTGCGCCACCCCAGCCGCTCCAAGAAGCTGCGCGACTACCTGCGTTAAGCGGCGGTCGCGGCGCCTCGCGCCCCGTCCGTCCTCACCCGGCGACCATCGCCGTCTCCAGACGGAGGGGTAGGCTCGCACGCACCACCGGGGTGAGGGAAGGGCGTCGATATACTGGCGGCGTGATGCTCCCCGGCCGGCTGGCGCTGCTCGGTATCGGGGCCGGCCTGCTCGCCGCTGCCTGTGCCTCGCTCAACATCGTGGAGCCGACGCCGGTGCCCGGCGCGGCGGCCACCGCGGCGCGCGCGGCGGCGACGGCGATCCCGACGCCGGCCCGCCTGCCCAGCCCGGTCGCGGCTTCGCCCCTGCCGCAGCCGTCGCCCGCCGTCTCGCCCGCTCCATCGCCACGGCCGGCGGTCGGCGTGGCCGATGCGGACGTTGCCGCGGTGCGGCGCGAGCTGGAGCGCGTCTTCGGCTCGCCGGGCCTGCCAGGCATCGAGGAGCTGCTGTTCGAACGCGTCTCCACCTCCACGCCCCAGGGCGGTGAAGTGCTGAGCCGCGCCGACGCGGCCGCGTGGTTGCGGGGGCTCGCCGGGCCAGGGATTCAGGTCACCAACGTCGAACGCAGCGCGCTCGCGGTGGTCCTCCAGGTGCTCACCGAGGGGTGGCCGGTCACGCCGCCGGCGACGACCGGCCGCGTGACGCTGAACCTGCACCGCTTCGACCCGAGCGGGCGGCAGGACGACGAGCGCGGCGACTGGAAGATCGACGTCGTCGCGGTCGAGTAGCGCCCGCGCGCAAGAGCTGCTGGGAACCATTCCCGTGGCACCGGCGTCCTGCGAAACAGGTGGGCAGTGATCTGGCAGGAGCTGGCGCAGCCCGCTCAGTGAGCTGAGGACGCGGGCCAGGGTTCGGCCCGGCCTCCTGCGGGCGGGGCCCGCCCACGTGCTCAGCCCCGGAAAAGTACGCGCGAAGCGCTTGGGCGCAGCAGGGAGGTTCCCATGACTCGGTGGCAGGTGCGCGCGACTGGCGTGCTCGGTGGCGCGCTCGTCCTGGTGGCCAGCGTAGCGTGCGCGGCGCCCGCCTCGACGCGGCAGCGTGTCGAGCCGGCGACTTCCACCAGCGTGGAGGGCGGCCTCTCGGCGTCGACGACGGCCGCCAGGCCCGCCGCGGCCGGTCCACGTGACGCGGCTCGCTCCTCGTTCCAGAGCCCGCCCGCGCCAGGGGCTCCGGCCCCGCCCACCCCCACGCCCGAGAGCGGGGGCGACGCCAACCCACAGCTCCCGATCGTCCAGAGCCTGAACCGGATGATCGTCTACACGGCGGACGTCACGCTGCTGATCGACGACCTGGACACCTTCCCTGACCGGGTGGGGACGGTCGTGCTGGCGCGGGGCGGCTACGTGGCCGGAATCGAGACCCGGGACGACGGCGGCATCCCGACGACCGTCGTCCGCCTGAAGGTTCCGCCGCAGCAGTACGCGGCGACGATGAGCGCGCTGCGCGGGCTGGCGGTGGAGGTGCGCAACCAGCAGGCGACGACGCAGGACGTGACGGAGGAGTACAGCGACACGCAGACGCAGATTGCCTCGCTCGAAGCCACCCATGCCCAGCTCCTGGAGCTGATGCAGCGCTCGGGCTCCCTGGAGGAGGTGCTCAAGGTGCAGCAGCAGGCGGCGCAGGTGAGGCTGCAGATCGACCGCCTGAAGGGCCGGGCAGCCGCCCTGGAGCGCCTATCGGCGCTGGCGACGATCACGGCCAGGGGTCAGCTTGCGAGCGCCGTCCTCCGGCGCGACTTCACCGCCGAGCGGGCAGCCCTGCGCCGCGCCGAAGCCACCAGGGCGAGCCTCGAGCAACAGCTCAAACGGGTTCGGACGGCCGAGGAGGAAGCAGGCATCCGCGACCGGCTGGGCGAAGTCCAGCTCGAGCTCGACCGGCGCACGGTGCGCCTCGCCGACCTGGCAGCGAAAGCAGCGGCGATCCAGGTGGTCCTGCCTGCCTCGGAGATAACCACCGCGGCCGGCGGCTTCGAGGTGCCAGGCCAGATCAGGAGCGCCTGGGAGGCGTCGCTGGTCTTCCTGCTCGGCGTGGCGAGCACGCTGGTGTTCTTGTGGTGGCTCGTGCCTCTGGGCGTGGCCGCGCTCCTGGCGCTCCGTGGCCGGGGCCTGGGCTTCCTCCAGGGGGCATCCCGCCGCATCGGCTGAACGGCCCTCCGCCTATGCGCGCGACGGGCGGGTCCAGTTGGGTCCGGCGACCCGCGCAAGCTGGGCGGGGATCGCCGCTGGCAGGTCGCCCGCGAGCAGCGTGCGCCAGCCGCGTCGCTCCACCAGGTCGGCCGCCGCCAGGCCGTGCACGGCCACGCCGAGGCGGGCGGCGTCCCACGGCGCCGCCCCCTGAGCGAGCAGGCCGCCACACAGCCCGGCCAGGACATCCCCCGTGCCGCCGCTGGCGAGGGCCGGGTTGGCGCGCGGCCACACCTCGACCCGCCCGTCAGGGGCGGCGACGGCGGTGAACGGCCCTTTGGCGACGAGCACCAGGCCCCACTCGGCGGCCAGCCGCCCGGCGTGCTCCCACGCCGGGCGCTCCGCAGCCGGCGCGCCGGCCAGGCGGGCGAGCTCACCCGAATGCGGGGTCAGCACCGGCTGGGGCCCCAGGTGCTGCCACCACCGCGGCCAGCCGTCCAGCGCGAACAGACCGTCTGCGTCGAGCACGAGCGCCGAGTGCGGGGGCGCCACCGCCGCCCGCTGCTCCAGCAGGCCGCGCACGAAGCGGACGGCCGCCTCCGAGCGGCCGAGCCCGGGGCCGACCACCAGCGCGTCGGTGGAGCGGAGCGAGCTTTTCAGCGCGGCGACCGCGCCGTCCGGGTCGGCCTCCACGTCCAGGTCACGCGGGACATAGGTAGCCTCCGGTACGTGAGCGGCCACCACCTGCCGCACGTCGGGAGGCGAGGCGACGGTGACCAGGCCAGCTCCGGCGCGGGCGGCGGCCGCGGCGCACAGCGCGGGCGCGCCGAGGAAGTGGCGGGCACCGGCGACTACGAGCACGCGGCCGAAGCGGTACTTGTGGGCGTCGAGCGGGCGGGGCGGCACCCGATCCGCGAGCGAGCGGAGGTCGACGACCCCGTACGGCAGCGGGTCGACGGCTGCTGGCGGGAGGTCGATCGTTCGGGGGAGCAGGCGGCCGACGCGGGCGGCGGCGGGGAACTGGAGCAGGCCGGCCTTGACGGCACCGAGCGTCACCGTGCCGTCCGCCCAGACCGCCTCGCCCGGCACCGCGCCCGAATCCGGGTCGATGCCGCTCGGGATGTCGACGGCGACCACCTGAAGGGCGGTGCCGCGCTCCCAGGAGACTCGATTGAGGAGGCGAGCCGACGCGGCAAGCGGCTCGCGGAGCGGCCCATGGGCGCCCACCCCCACCAGCGCGTCGACGGCGACGGCGGCCCGACGCAGGGCGTCCTCCAGTGTAGGGGCGTCCTCGAGCCGGCCCAGCCGGACGCCGAGCCCGGCGAGCGTCTCCGTCTCCGCGTCGCGGACGGCATGACGGGGGCCTAGGAAGAGCTGCACCGCCGCGCCGCCCTCGGCCAGGTGGCGTGCGGCGACGGCGCCATCCCGGCCATTGTTGCCGTGGCCAGCGAGCACCACGACCACCTGGCCCGGGCGGAGGAGCGCGCCCACCTCCTCGGCGACCGCCGCGCCAGCCTGTTCCTGCAGCGTCGCCTCCGGGACGCCGGCCGCGAACGCCGCCGCTTCCAGCGCCCGCATCTGCTCGACGGAGACGATCTTCACCGAGCAGCCAGTCTATCCGCTCCCCGAGCCCGGCCAACGCTCGCGGCGCCTCCTCGCGACGGTGCCGGGCGCATCGGCCGCGCCGGTGCTGACCCGTCTGACACGTCGGCCCGCGGGCTCGGCGGTCGGGCCGTGCCGCTGCGGGTGGGCAGCACCTCCCGGCGGGGTGCAGCGCCAGCCAGGCCGGCGTGGCCAGAGACCGCGAAGAAGAGGAGGTACAGCGCCTTACGCGCCGGCGCCGACGGGTGGAGGCGCCAGGGCCGCCCCGGCCGGGAGGCGGGAACGGGGGCGGCGGTAGTAGGCTCGGACCGCATCGCCGATCTTGCGGGGGTCGGCGGTCTGGGCCTCCTTGATCGCCTCGACGACGATGCGCGGCGGGGGCAGCGCGCCCGTCTCCTCGGCGAGGGCGCGGCTGAAGAGGTCCATGGCGGCGTCGTCCATCTCCTGTCCGCGGAGCTCGCCGAGCAGGTGGCGCATCTCGGCAATGTCCTGCTCGTCGCGCCGCCGCTGCTCCGCGCGCTGCTGAAGCATCTGCGTGCGGCCGAGCGGCGGCCGGCCCGGGCCGCCGGGCCGGGGCGGGCCCATGCCCGGCCGCTGCGGCCGGGGGCCGGCCGCCGGCCGCACGCCAGCCATGGGGCGACGCTCGCCGGCCACTGGCGCGGCCGGCGCGGGGAGCTCGCCTTCCAGCTCGGATGGGCGGCCGCGGCCTCGCTCGCGCGCCGGCGGCCGACGCCGTTCGCCACGGGCTTCTTCTGACTTGTGATCGCGGCGCTGGAGGCGGCGAGGCTCCCGGTCGAACTGCCCGTTGACCTCGACGAGGTCTTCGCCGTCCCGATAGCGATCGAAGCCTTCGCGGCGCGCTCGGGCGGGTCGACCGCGTGGAGCCGACTCGACCACGACGAGCGGTGTCTCCTCGTCCGGCGGCACCTCGGATGGCGCCAGCCCGCGCTCCTGGAGGAGCGCGAATTGGTCGAGCAACGCTTCCCTCAGCGACCTTCCCACATGGTCTCCCTGCAGCTCTGCTTACTCAGTGACGGCTCGTGGCACACGTCGCCTACGTCGGGGTTGCTGCCAGCACTGTCTCTTCGCGAGTCAAGTCTTCTAGAGCCAACCTGCACGCCTCGCCCGGTCTACCCGAGATCCGGGGCGCCTGCCTGGCGCTCGCAGATCACGCCGGAGTGGAGGTGCCAGGCTCCTCGCTCGAGCCTTGCAGGCCGGAATGGCACGGGGCCATGGACATGGGGAGGCCGGCGCGCGTCGCGCCTCGGAGAGTCTAGCAGAACGCCGCATCTGCCACCACCAGTGGCCGCCGTCCCGACAGGGGCGCCCCGTTCTCGGCGGGTGCAGCCGTTCTGCCTGTGGGTGGGGGCGGGGGAGTGCCAGCCCGCAGCAAGGAACACCCCACTCCTCCCCTGCGAGCTCGACACTACACCCGCACCCGACGGCGCAGCCGGCGGGCGGAAGTCCACGTCTGTGGGAGCGGAGCGGATAAGGACGGGGCGCAGAAGGTTCTCCGTGCGGCAGGAAGCGCCTGCGGCGGCCGCGCGCAAGACCGATCCTGGCGGTCCCGACCGGATTCGAACCGGCGATCTCGTCCTTGACAGGGACGCATGTTCGGCCACTACACCACGGGACCCGTTACCGCTCCGAGTATACGCCAACCGCGTGCGGCTGCGGCGAGAGAGGTCCGTGTCGCGGGGGCAGCCCTTCGCCGAGCGGGTGCCTTCTCACCCCTCCCGCTGCCCGTCGGGGTGGGCGGACGCCTCGACGCGACGCAGCGCGGCCTGGAGCGTCTCCTGGCGCAGGGCCATGGTCAGGTCACCGCGTGTCTTCTCCAGGATTCCGCGCACACTGTCGGTGGTGCGGCGCAGCCCACCGGTGAGCGCGTCGGGATAATCCAGGCTCACCAGCAGGCCGTAGATGGCGTCCATCGCTCCGAGCAACTCCTCCCCCCGGTCCAGGCGGCCGCGTCGCAGCTCGTCCAGCACGTAGCGACGGAGCTCGCCGACGGCTTCCGCGAGGCCGTTCAGGAAGGGCCCCGGGGCGATGCCGAGCGCGCGCGGGTCCGGCAGCGGGCTGCGGACCACTAGGGCGTAGGTCGCCATCGCCTCGACCAGCTCCTTCTGCGCGTCCTGGACGTAGCCCGCCCAGTAGATGTCGCCGTCGTCGCGGACGGTGCGCTCGATGCGGGCGTTCAGCTCGCGCGCTTCGGCGACCAGCGCCTGGGCGCGCTCGAGCTCGCGCCGGTGGACGGCGCGGACGCTGGTGGCGCAGGCGCGCACCATCTCGCGTGAGACCCGCAGTACTTCCTCGCGGGCGGCATTCTTGCGCTCCAGCTCCGCGCGCGCCCAGGTGTCGACGTGAGTGAGGTCGAGCTCGTGCACGCTGCGGCTACAGGGGCGCCCCCTCCAGGACGATCTCGACCCGCTTGTTGCCCTTCCCCTTGTTCTCGGACCTGGCGATGCGCACGCGGCCCACCTCCCGCGTGTTGCGCACGTGCGTGCCGCCGTCCGCCTGCTGGTCGACGGCTTCGATCTGCACCACGCGGACCTGCTGGATGCCCTCGGGCAGGAGGTTGACCTTGGTGCGGATGAGATCGGGGATCTGGAAGGCCTCCTCGCGAGGCAGGACGCGTACGGCCACCGGGTGGCCTTCGACGAGCAGCTCGTTGGTGCGCGCCTCGATCGCCTGCAGGCGCTCCTGAGAGAGGTCGGGCATCTCGAAGTCCATGCGCGCCCGGTCGGTGTACATCTGCCCACCTGTCACCGTGGCGCCATACAGCTGGTAGATGACGCCGCTCATGGCGTGCAGCGCCGTGTGATGGCGCATGAGCGCGTAGCGGCGCTCCCAGTCGATGACGCCGTGGACGCGTACCCCGAGGGGTGGCTGGCCGCCCTCGAGGCTGTGCAGGACCACCGGCCCTTGCTTCCGGACGGCCACGACACGCACCACGCCACCTGCCCACGAGAGCGAGCCCGTATCGTGGGGCTGTCCGCCACCGGTCGGGTAGAAGGCCGTGCGGTCGAGGACGGCGGCGCCGCCAGCGGCGAGCTCGACGACCGTCGCGTCGAACTCCCTCAGGTACGCGTCGAGCGAGAAGAGGAGCTCGGTTTCGGCCACGCGGCTAGCATACCAGGCTCGCCCGGGCCGCTGGCGTGCTCACACCGTCGTCACGCCGTGCGGTCCGCTGCGTTGTCAGGGTTGCCGGGCGGGCGGCGGCGCGGCTAGGATCGGCCGCCACCCTGGCAGGCCTCCCCGGATGACAGGCACGCGCCGCACCGTGCTCCCGCTGTTGGCGACGTTCGCGGTGCTCCTGCTGGCGGGTCCCGGCTGCCGGACCGCCGCGGCCACGGCGGTTGCCGGGCGCGCGACGAGCGACGCTAGTGTCGCGCCGACCCCGCCGCTCCGCCCCCCGCTGGGGGCACCTGGTTCCACCCCGGCCCCGGCCCAGGAGGATCCGCCCGAGCTGCGCGCCGTCTGGGTAGACGCGTTCCACGCCGGGTTCAAGACGCCCGCACAGGTGGACCAGCTCATTGCCTGGGCGCGCCAGGCGAACCTGAACACGCTGTTCGTCCAGGTGCGACGGCGCGGCGACGCTTACTACGACGCGTCGATCGAGCCGCGGACGGAAGACCCCGAGGTCGCGCCTGGCTTCGACCCGCTGCGATACCTGATCGAGCGCGCGCGCCAGGGGCCGCAGCGCCTGCAGGTGCACGCCTGGCTGGCGACGCTGCCCGTGTGGAACCAGCGGGACACACGGCCGGCCGACCCGCGGCATGTGCTCAACACGCGCGGGCTCGATGTCGCCCCGGAGGAGAGCTGGCTCATGCTGCGCGACGACGGGCTGGCCTGGGCGGGCGACGGCGAGGCTGGCAGCTACTACCTGGACCCGGGCAACCCGGCCGCCGCCCGCTACACGGCCGACGTGGCTCTGGAGGTGCTTAAGAACTACGACGTGGACGGCGTGCACCTCGACCAGGTGCGCTACTTCGAAGGCCGTGGCCTGGATCGCCGGTGGGGGTACAACCCGGCCAGCGTCGCTCGCTTCAACGCCGCGTACGGCCGAGCGCCGGGCAGCCAGCCCGACCCGGGCGACCCGGACTGGGCGGCCTGGCGGCGCGCCCAGGTCACGGCGCTCGTTCGGCGGATCTACCTCCAGGCGAAGGCGGCGAAGCCCGGCGTGGTGGTGAGCGCGGCGGTCGTGACGTGGGGCAAGGGACCCGACGGGGCTGGTGGGTGGGAGCAGTCGGCGCCGTTCGCGGCTGTCTTCCAGGATTGGCGCGCCTGGCTCCAGGAAGGGATCCTCGACTACGCCATCCCGATGGACTACTACCGCGAGGAGATGCCGCAGGCGGCGTGGCTGGACGCGTGGGTGGGCTGGCAGATCGGGAACCAGGGGAGGCGAGCGGTGGCGATCGGCCTGGGCGCCTACCTCAACGATGCCGAGGGTGTGCTGGCCCAGGTTCGACGGGTGCGCAGCGCCCGGCCGCTTGGCGTGGCCCTGTACAGCTACGCGGCGCCGTCGCGGGCTGCCGGCGACGCGAGCGCGCCCGATCCGCAAGCCCAGGCCGAGCGGCTCCGTGAGGTCTTCGCACGCCCGGCGCCGGTGCCCGAGCTTCCCTGGCAGGCACGGCCAACCGCGGGCAACCTGCTCGTGGAGATCCCCGGGCGCGAGGCGGTGCCGGTGAGGATCGACGGGCCAACGACCCGCGAGTGGTCGACCGACGGTACTGGCCTGGCCGGGGGAGCTGACCTGCCGCCCGGGCGCTACGTGGTCGCCGCGTACGCGCCCGACGTGGACGATTCGCCGGTCGAGATCGCGGTCACGCCCGGCTGGACGACGAGCGTCCGCTTCGGCCCGGGCATTGGGGCCCCGTAGGCATCGGCGACGCCTGCCGGCCCCGGTCCCGGCGGACCCGCCCGCAGGCCGCGCCACAGTGCCGATCCTGAGCCAGCCTGGGCCCCGGGTGTGGTACCTCGAACACTGGCCCAGTCCTGGCTGGATGAACGAGAATTCACCCGGCACCCCCACACCCTACCCCCCGTCGATCGCGCCGGCTGACTCCACACCGGGAACGAAGGGGAGTTTGAAGCGCCCCGAGAAAAGTGGAGCCTCTACAAAAGCTGGGGTGGTTCAGTTTGCAGGATCTGCCAGAGATAGCCCGTTTCTTGACAGCCCGGGTTGGCAGGAGTAGAGAGAATCCTGGTTGATGGCAGCGGGAGGTGGAATATGGTGCAAGCGCGCACGCTTACGTTTCAGGCCCTGCGCCCTGAGCAGGCGGAGACGCTGATAGCGCTTGTCCGCCGGACCGTCCCCCACAAGCAGCCTGCCCTCCAGGAGACGGCTGAGCTCACGGCCCTCGCGATTGATGCGCAGGCTGCCGGCGACCTCGGCTTCCTGGCCTTGCTGCGGGACGGCTTGGCGAACCTGGACCAGCGCGCGCAGTCCAGCCAGGGCAAGGGCTTCCGGGAGCTCGCCGCGGGCGAGCAGGACGAGATCCTGAAGGCGGTGGAGGGGACTCTCTTCTTCCAGAGGCTCATCAACGCGACCGTCGCCGACTTCTACAACCGGCACGTGGTCTGGGAGACCCTCGGCTACCCGGGGCTGGAGGCGGACGGCGGGTACCGCGACAAGGGCTTCGACAAGCTCGAGTGGTAGGTCCTTGCCAGGCAGCCCTGGCGGGACCCCAGAGGGGGTGTGACCATGGCACAAGAGACCCGCTTTCCCTCCGACGAGCCCGTCGACGTTTGCGTAATCGGAACCGGCGCCGGCGGGGGGAACGTCATTCGGGAGCTCTGTCTCAACGGCGTCAAGGTGGTCGCCCTGGAGGCGGGGCCGCACCTCGACCCGGAGAAGGACTTCGAGCCGGACGAATGGACGATGTTCCGCAGGCTGGCCTGGCTCGATCCTGTGATCACCCAGGGCCAGGACGTCACGGGCCTCGCCTTCTGGCTCTGCAAGACGGTGGGCGGGACGACGGCCCACTGGGCGGGGGCCTCTCTCCGGCTCCAGCCCCACGAGTGGAAGGCGAGGACCACGTACGGGGATATTCCAGGGGCCAGCCTGGCCGACTGGCCGATCGACGCCGACGAGATGCTCCGCTACTACGAGAAGGCCGAGCGGTACTTGGGGGTGACTGGCCGCGTTCAGCCGCTGCCGGAGCCGAACACCAACTTCCTGGTCATGAAACTGGGCGCGGCCAAGCTCGGGCTGAACGCCCACCCCGGCCACATGGCAATCAACGCCACCCAGGAGTACGACGGCCGGGGCAAATGCGAGCAGCGGGGCTACTGCTTCCAGGGCTGCTCGAAGAAGGCCATGTGGTCGACCCTGAACGAGGCCATCCCCAAGGCCCTGGCCACCGGCTACCTCGACCTCCGGCCCAACGCCCAGGCGGTCCTCATCAAGACCGATGGGAACGGCCGGGTGACGGGCGTCGTCTACGGGCGGCCCGACGGCACGTTCGAGGAGCAGAAGGCTCGCGCGGTCGTCGTATCCGGCAACAGCATCCAGACCCCCCGCCTCCTGCTGCACTCGAAGTCGAACCAACACCCGGACGGGCTGGCCAACAGCAGCGGTCAGGTTGGGAAGAACTACATGCGCCACCTTACGGCGTCGTCCTACGCGCTCTTCGAGAAGCCGGTCCACTCCTACAAGGGCATCACGATGATGGGCATCATCGACGACTTCGCCGACAACCAGCCCAAGGAACGAGGCTTCGCGGGTGGCTTCCTGCTGGAGACCATCATGCTGGGGCCGGCCTTCGCGTCCGTGTTCATCCAGCCCGGGCCGTTCACGTCGAGCCCCGACCGGAAGGCTCTCTGGGGTGAGACGCTGGTGGAGATGATGGACAACTACGTGCACCTCACCGGGAACTGGATCGTCGGCGAGGACATGCCCCAGGAGACCAACACCGTCACCCTGCACCCCACGCAGAAGGACCAGTACGGGGTGCCCGTCCCGGTGGTGACCTTCAACGACCACCCCAACGACAAGGCCATGCGGGAATACGCGTGGGCCAGGTCCCGGGAGGTCTGGGAGGCGGCAGGCGCGTGGAAGGTCTACAACACACCCCCCTACCCAGCCACCCACAACCTGGGGACCTGCCGGATGGGTGCCGATCCGGCCACGTCGGTCGTCAACCGGTGGGGCCAGGCCCACGACGTGAAGAACCTGTTCATCGCGGACGGGAGTGTCTTCACCACCGGGGCCGCCGAGAACCCCACGCTGACCATCTCGGCCCTGGGCATCAGGACGGCCGAGTACATCATGGATCAGATGGCGAAGGAGGAGATCTAGGGGAAGGAGCACGGGCAGCGAGGCGAGGGCGGTCAGGGCCAGGCCCGGCTCCTTCCGCCCATGGGGCCGGGGGTGATGGATGAGCCCGGCGGTGAGCCCGATGGGGGTAGAGGCTCTCGCTGGAAGGCAGAGCAGGGAGGGAGAGGAGGTCGTGGATGACTGAGACGTTCACCAAGGAGAGCGTCACGACGGAGCTGGCCCACCAGATCCTGCAGGCGGCGCGGGCCAAGGCCACGGAGATCGGTCGGCCGATGGCTATCGCCATCGTCGACGAGAGCGGGGTGCTCAAGGCGTTCAGCAGGATGGACGGAGCGGCCCTCCTCGCCGTCCAGGTGGCCCAGGACAAGGCCTACACGGCCGCCGGCTTCGGCCTCTCCACCGATGGATGGTTCGACTTCATCAAGGACGATCCGCCTCTGGCCGCCGGGGCGGCGGCGGGGATCGACCGCCTGGTCATCTTCGGCGGCGGCTACCCGATCACCGTCGGCGGGACAATCGTGGGCGGGGTCGGCGTGAGCGGTGGGCACTACAAGGAGGACATGGAGGTCGCCCAGGCGGGGCTCAAGGCCGTCAGGTAGCGGGCTGGACCATCATCCCCGAGGAGGCGGATCTGCTGGTGGCAGGCGCCCGTGAAGCACCGGCGCAGGCTGCGGGTCATTGGTGACCGGTGCTATGGCCCTGGCCGTGCTGCCCGACTGGCGAGAGATGTGAGAGGAGAGAGAACCATGAACCCGCTCGTTCTGGGGTTGACGGGCCTCAACTTCGCCCTGTGGGCGAACGCACTCAGTCTCCTTGGCGTGGCAGCTGAGCCCACGTCGGAGGGGGCGCCCGCGCCCGTGAAGACCGTGGCCACGGCTGGCACCATCATGGGCGGCTCCGCGCTGCTGTTCGCCGCCATCTGGTTCATTGTGGGCAAGCCCCTGGGGGCGGAGGCGACGGAGGCCACCGCGCTCCTTGCCGGCATCACGGGCATGTACGGGTTCCTGCTGACCGGCGTGTTCCTGGCGCAGATCCTCGGCTTCGACGGCCGGCCCCTGGGCAACCTGTGCCTGCTGGTGGCGGCTTTCCAGGTCATCTACCTGGTCGCGGTGGCGAGGACCCTGGGGCTGGAGACCACTCACCTCAAGCTGGTCGAGGCGGTGCTGTCGAGCTACGTGGTGCTCCTGGTCCTGTTCTGGGCCCTCTTCTACGGGAGGATCAAGGCTCGGCCGGTGGGCATCTGGCTCATCGTGACGGTCATCGGGACCACGTACCTCCAGTTCTGGGCCGGCGGGGTCTTCCCACCCCTCGAGTAGCCCGGAGGGAGCTGCTCCGGCCGCCCGTTGAGGGAGACTGGCTGAAGCTGACCTGTGGATGTCTTCGTTTGCGTCAAGTACGTCCCGGACCCGGACCTCCCGGGCGAACTGGACGGGGTTCGCCTTCGCCGGGAAGGGATCCCGGGTTTGCTCGACCCAATCGACCAGTCCGGGGTCGAGGCCGGGGTCCGGCTCAAGGAGGCGCATGGCGGCCAGGTGACCCTCGTGTCGATGGGCCCTGCCATCGCGGAGGACGCGACCCGCCGGGGCCTGGCCATGGGGGCGGATCGGGGCGTCCTGGTGACGGATCCCGCTCTTATCGGGGCCGATGCTCTGGTGACTGCCCGGGTCCTGGCCGCAGCCATCGGACGGGCCGCGTTCGACCTCGTCATCTGTGGCGTTCAGTCGAGCGACGGGTACACCGGGGCCCTGGGCGCCATGCTGGCCGAGCTGCTTGGGGTGCCTCACGTCGGCTTCGTGAGGGAGATCGAGGTCGTCGGCGCAGCGATCCGCGTCCACCGGGAGGCCTCTGGAGGGTATCACGTGGTCGACTGCCCACTGCCCGCCCTCATCAGCGTGACCCCAGGCGTGAACGTGCCCCGCTTCCCACCCTTCCAGGCCAGAGTGGCCGCCAAGAGGAAGCCAGTCGAACGGCTCACGCCGGCGGACCTCGGGCTCTCTGGCGAGGACCTCGGCGTCAGGCAGAGCGTCGTGACCATCACGCCCGCCGAGGAGCGCACGGCCGGGGAGATCATCAAGGACGACGGTACCGCCGCAGGCCGTATCGCTGACCTCCTCAAGGAACTCAGGGTGATCTAGAGGTGCCGAAGATCTGGGTGTTCGGGGAGATCCACAACAGACGGCTCGACCCTACCGCGCTCGAGCTGCTCACCAGGGCCCGGGAACTGGGTGAGGCCGAGGCCGTGATCCTCGGGCCAGGGGCCACGGACGCGGCGGGCCAGCTCGGCGACTACGGGGCGACCACGGTCTACGCCGCCGACGACCCCGTCTACGACGAGTACGTGGCGCAGCCCGCGGCCCACGCGCTCCACCGGCTGGTCACCGAGCACACCCCCCACGCCGTGTTGTTCGCCACCCTGTTCGACTCTCGCGATGTCGCCGGACGGTTGGCGGCCAGGCTGGGGGCGACCCTTGTGAGCAACGTGATCGACCTCCCGTCCCTTGATGTGGCCCGCACCGCCATCTTCGGCGGGTCCCTGTACGTGGACTGCAAGCTCCAGGGCCGGCCCGTGCTGATCCTGGTCCGCCCGAACTCCTTCGCCGCGGAGCCTTGCGAGGGCTCAGCCCGGCTGGTCTCAGTGGACGTAGGGATCCCGGAGGACCTCAGGCGGGCCCGCCGGATCCAGCGCCACGAGGAGCCCACCCGGGGTCCGAAGCTGACCGCGGCACCGGTGGTCGTGGCGGGTGGGGCGGGCCTGGGCGGGCCGCAGAACTTCGAACTCCTCTACGAGCTTGCCAGCGCCATCGGCGGCGCCGCAGTGGGCGCCACCAGGGCCGCCGTCGAGGCCAGGTGGGTACCCCAGGCCCTCCAGATCGGATTGACGGGCGCCACCGTCAAGCCCAGCGTCTACCTGGCCTTCGGCATTTCGGGTGCCTCCCAACACGTCGTTGGCATGAAGCGGTCGAAGAGCATCATCGCCGTGAACACTGACGAGAACGCGCCCATACTCCGCATCGCGGACATGGGGGTAGTGGGAGATGCCGTGAAGATCCTGCCCAAACTGATCGAGGAGGTACGGGCCCGGAAAGACTAGACCGGCACTGGCAGAAGGGTCCACGAGGCCGACTGGGCGGTCGGCAAGGGCGGCTGGCCACGAGCCAGGAGGAAGCGCAGATGGCGGCGATGGAGACGCCACGGATCCCCACCCCGGGCGGGCACCCGACAACGGCCCCTCCACGAGTCCAGCGGCCGGGACCCGGCGCTTCGGGCCGGCGGCGGGCCAGCAGCCCGCCGGGAGGCTGACGATGGACGCGGGGGGCCAGGTCGAGCCGTTCCGCGCCTACCTGCCCGCTCTCCCGGGGTGGGTCGAGCCAGCCATCTACCTCGGCTTCCTCCTGGTACTGTCGGTCTTCCTTCGGGATGCCACGCGCCGGTTGCGCCGCTACGGGGTCGGTTGGGGCGGGTTCCTGGGGGACGTGGCCCGTACCATCCTCAGGCGGCCCCGGGCTGTGGTGTCCGTCCTGGCCGGGGACGCCCTCGGGCAGAGGCGCCTCCTGCGCCAGCGCTACGCCGGCGTGGTGCACGTGCTCATGTTCGGGTCCTTCCTGGTCCTCACTGTGGGGACCCTCCTCATCGCCTTCGAGGAGAACCTGGCCGCCAGGCTGGGTGCCCGGTTCCTGCGCGGCGGCTTCTACCTGGGCTACGAAGTCGCGATGGACACGGCCGGGCTGCTGCTGGTAGCCGGGGTCCTCCTGGCCGCCTGGCGCCGATACGTGCGCCCACCGGAGCACCTCGGCCGGGAGCGGCCCACGATCCCGCTGGTCTACGGCCTCCTGCTCTACGCGGCGGTCTCGGGCTTCTTCCTGGAGGCCCTCCGCCTGCTGATCCAGCAGGTACCCTGGGCCGGCTACTCCTACGTCGGATGGCCCCTGGCCCGGCTCTTGGCGCCAGCGCTTGGTGACCGGCCCTTGGCGCTCTACTGGGGGCTCTGGGGCGCCCACCTGGCCGGCGCCTTCGCAGCCATGGCGTTCGTGCTCCGCACGGCCCTGGACCACGCCCTCCTGCTGCCGCTTCACATGACCCTCCAGGCCGGCCGGGAACCGGGCCAGTTGGCGCTCCCTTTCAACCTGGCCACCCTCACCGACCAGGCAGCCTTGGAGGAGATCAGCGCGGGATTCGGGGATGTAGGGCAGCTGGATTGGTGGCGTCGATTCAGCTTCGACATCTGCGTCGACTGCGGCCGGTGCGATCTGGTTTGCCCGGCCCTGGCCGCCGGCCGCCCCCTGTCGCCACGGGCGCTCGTGCAGATGCTCGGGTCCGAGGTCCGGGGCTCACAGCCTGCAGGTGGGGGTGATGGCGACCTGTTCACTCGGGGCGTGCTCAACGAAGCCACAGTCTGGTCCTGTCTGACCTGTTGGGCCTGCGCGACGGAATGCCCGGCCTGGATCGACCTGCCCGGGACCATCGTCGATCTACGCCGGAACCGGGTTGGCCAGAGCCGGTTGGACGAGCGCCAGATAGGCCTGCTCGACAGCCTGGAGCGGCACGGCAACCCCTTCGGCGTGCCCGCCTCCGAGCGCACCGAGTGGCTGGCTGGCCTCGGCGTGCCGACCGTTCGCGAGCGGCCCGACGCCGAGTACCTGTACTGGATCGGGTGCATGGCCGCCTACAACTCCCGTCTGCGCCGCGTGGCCGAGGCGACGATCCGGATCCTCCAGCACGCGGGTGTGAGCTTCGCCACCCTGGGGGAGGAGGAACGGTGCTGCCAGGAGAGCGCCAGGAAGGCGGGCGACGAGGCGGGTTTCCAGTTGCAGGCCGTAGCCACCATCGGGCTCCTTGAGGAGCTCAAGGTCACGCGTATCCTGACCCACTGCGCCCACTGCTTCATCACCTTTGCTAAGGACTATCCGGGGCTGGGCGGCAGCTTCGAGGTCGTCCACCACAGCCAACTCATCGCCCAACTGATCCGGGAGGGCCGGGTCCCCCGGCCCAGGGCGCCGCTGGATGGCCCTGTCACGTATCACGATCCCTGCAACCTGGGACGCCTGGTCGGCGAGTACAGGGCGCCACGCGAGGTGGCCAGGTTCGCGGCGGGGGGGCCCCTGGTGGAGATGGAGCGCTCGGGGGACCGGTCGTTCTGCTGCGGGGCAGGGGGCGGGAACTACTTCTGGGTTGTCCCCGAGCGGGACAAGGTCAGCCGCCTGCGCCTGGAGCAGGCCCGGGCCACCGGGGCGACGACGGTGGCCACCGCCTGCCCCTTCTGCCTGGCCATGCTCGAGGACGCGTCCGGCTCCACCGACGACCGCGTGCACGTGGCGGACCTCGCCGAACTCGTCGTCATGGCTCTCACCGGCCCAGTGCCTCCTGGACCTGAGAACCCGCCAATTCAGGCAGTGCAGCATATGCGAAGGGGCGTGTCTTGACGGGCCGGCCGGTTAGGACTACAAGAATGAAGGGGTATGTTGTCTTGGACGACAGGAATGGTGCCCCGAAGCCGCGATGCGTCGCTGGCCAGGGTCGTTCCCTGAGCACCGCGCGAGCCGTCCTGCGGGTCCTGGACTTCATGGCGAGGCGACCACCCAGTGTTGGGGTAGATGAGGTCGCCTCCATCCTGGGCAAGAGTCCTTGGACTGCCCGGTACGTGCTGAACAGCCTAGTGCAGGAAGGGTTTGCCGTTCATGAGGGACACGCGGCCCGGTACCGCCTGGACCGCCCATGGTTGGTGCCGCCTGCTGTCGGAGAGACGGCGTGCGTCCCGGAGATCCTCCGGGCGCTCTCCCTTCGGACGCGGCAACGGGCCTATCTCGCCGTCTGGCAGGACGGCGCCGTCGTGGTCGAGGTGGCGGGTAAGCAGGGGCTTCCTGTGATGCAGGGCGTTGGGCCGCGGCTGACTCGCGACGCCCACGCCCTGGCCATCGGCAAGGCCCTCCTGGCCTACCTCCCGTCGGGGGTGGTCGCCAACTACGCCGAGGTCACCGGGCTCCCGGCCTTCACGCCGAAAACCATCACCGACTCCAGGGAGCTGGGCCGGGAGCTGGAGGTGGTTCGCGCCCTCGGGGTGGCCTTCGACCGGGAGGAGCACCAGGAGGGGTTCTGTTGCGTGGCGGCCCCGGTGTTCAACCTCCCCGGCCAGGTGATCGGGTCCCTGGGCGTGTCGGTCGCCGCCAAGCGGTTCCCGCTCCAGCGGCACGAGCTGGCCCGCGCGGTGGCGGAGGCGGCCAGGCGGGCCTCCGGGGCGCCCCGCGATCCAGTGGATACGGGGGAGCTGCTGGGGAGGCGACCGGCGGTCTAGCGGCAGGGTTCACGACGTGTGAGGTGATGAGGGGGTGCGCCATGCGGGCAGTGCGGATGTACGCCTACAACGTGCCGTGGAAGGAGGCCATGCGGGTCGATGACGTTCCCGAGCCCGACATCATGAGCCCCTTCGACGTAATCGTAAGGATCGGGGGAGCCGGCCTGTGCCGGACCGACCTGCACCTGGTGGAGGCGGTGTGGCGGGAGGCCCTGGGTGACCCGGAGCTCCCGTACACCCTCGGCCACGAGAATGCCGGGTGGGTCGAGGAGGTCGGCTCCGCGGTGACTGGGCTCGCTAAGGGGGACCCCGTCATCTTGCACCCCCTGATGACCTGCGGGCTGTGCCGGGCCTGCCGGACCGGGTACGACATGGCCTGCGAGGCCGGGCTATTCCCGGGCCTGGACGGCACCGACGGCGGGTTCGCCGAGTACCTGAAGACCTCGGTCCGGGCCGTCGTCAAGCTGGCCCCGGGGACCGACCCCGTCCCCCTGGCTCCCTTCGCTGACGCAGGTATCACCGCCTACCACGCGGTGAAGAAGATCGTGCCGTACACCTACCCGGGCACGTGGGCCGTGGTCGTGGGGGTCGGCGGCCTGGGTCATTTCGCCGTGCAGCTCCTCAAGGTGATGACCACGGCGCGGGTTATCGCCCTGGACAGCCGGGAGGACCGGCTGGACTTCGCCCGCGAGCTCGGTGCTGACGAGGGCGTCCTGGCGGGCGAGGACGGTGGGGTCACCGAGGTCCTGCGGATCACCGAAGGCCGGGGCGCCGACGTGATCCTGGACTTTGTGGGCGAGCACGGCACGCCTGAGCGGGCCCTGCAGTTCCTGCGCCAGGCGCGGGGCGGCACGTACATGGTGATCGGCTACGGCGGGGTGGTCGCCCCCACCACGCTCGACATGATCGCCCGCGAGTTGAACATCCTGGGGAGCATCGTCGGCTCCTACAGTGAGCTCACCGACCTGATGGAGCTGAACCGCCAGGGAAGGGTCACCATCCGGGCGGTGCGGTTCCCACTGGAGGAGGTGGCCCAAGCGATGGAGGAGTTGAACACCGGTCGGGTGCTCGGGCGGGCCGTGCTCGTGACGTGACCTGGTCTCCGCTTCGATGCGGTGCCCCAACGATGGGGTCTCATGCCCCTGGGGATGACCACAACATGTTGCCAAAGCAAAGGGGCTGCCGACGCACCCGCACCACAAGCATGTCGGCGAGCACGAGGAGGCGGGGCCGAGCCCGCAGCCGAGCGTGCACCAGGTGGCCGGCGAGATCGGCGACTACCTGCGGGCCGACCGCTGAGGCACGGTTGGCGGGGGGAGCGCGGGCGGTAGAGTTGAGACGTGCGCATCTCCGTGGGTGCCGACGACACGGGCCCCCTGCCTGACTCCGTGCTCCAGAAGCTACGCGAGCGAGGGCACGACGTCCTCCTCCACGGCGACCTGGCCGGGCCGCATGCCGAGTACGTGGACGTGGCCGAGCAGGTGGCGCGGGATGTCGCGGAGGGGCGAGCCGACGAGGGTGTCGTGATGTGCTGGACCGGCACGGGCGTGAGCATCGCCGCCAACAAGGTCCCCGGCGTGCGCGCCGCGCTGTGCCTCGACGCCGAGACGGCCCGCGGGGCACGCCGCTGGAACCATGCCAATGTCCTCGCGCTCAGCATGCGCGCCACCTCGACGCCGGTGGCCGAGGAGATCCTCGACGGCTGGTTCTCTGAGCCGTTCGGCTCGGACCCGGCGGACGCGGAGAACGTCGCCAAGCTCGACCGTCTCGACCGACGGCGGGGCGGCTGAGGGCGCACCCACCGCCCTGCCCAGGGCCAGGCCCTGTCTCGGGGTCCGCCACCGGGCGTCACGCGCCGGGCGAGAGGCGGCTCGACCCGCCAGGGGCGACCGACTCGCCACGCCTCGGCGACGTTCCCGTCTCGGCCGCGGTTGTTCGGCGCCCCAGGCCACCCCTACTATCCGGCGCGCGTGCGACGCCTGCCCCCGCCCGGCGCTTTGTGCTTCCTCTTCAGGCTCCTCAGCCCGTGGGCCGCATCGGCGCCGGTGCATGCCACACGCTGGCGCACGGGCGTACTCCTGGCTGCTGCTCTCGGCGTCCTGGCCGCGGGCTGTGTGCCGGGCCGCGAACCGCTGCTGAGTGGCGTGGCCGCGAGCCGGCCCGCGATCTCGCCGGACCTGCGACGCCTGGAAAACCGGCTGGACATCAGCTACACCCTGGGAGCCCCCGCTGAGGTCTCCGCGTACGTCCAGGCCGCTGATGGCCGGCAGTGGACGGTCTACGAGCGCCAGCCCCGGCCGACACGGGGCGCCTACCGGCTGGCGCTGGACGGCACCGTCCCTGGGCCGGGGCTCCACGAGCGACGGGTGCTGCCCGACGGCGACTACCGGGTCATCCTGCGCGTCGGCGCCGGCGACCAGGCGCAGGAGGTGACGGTTCCGCTCCCGATACGCGGCGCCGACCCGAGTCCGCTGCAGATCGACAACCTGGCGCTCCTCCCCGACCGCATCTCGCCCAACTTCGACGCGATCGACGACATCGCGCAGGCCGCCTACCGGATCTCGAAGGACGCGCTGGTGACCCCGTTCGCCGAGCGCGTGGAGCCGGACGGCCGGCGGAAGCGCTGGTGGACGGGTGAGGAGGTGAAGGTGGAGGCTGGCGAGCAGCGCCTCCAGTGGGATGGGACCCTGAGTGGGAACCCCGTCCCAGACGGGAGCTACGAGTTCGGCATCCGCGCGCGAGACCCGGCGGGGAACGTCAGCGAGTCGCGCCAGCCCCTCGCCGTCGAGGCGGGTGGAACCCCCGAGGCCAAGATCGTGTGGGCGCGGATCGCCCCGCGCGAGATCATTCGCGGCAGCCAGGTGTGTGCCGATATCACGGTGCGCAACACCGGCTCGACGGTCCTCCGCACCCAGGGGCCGGATCCCGGCTACGTCTACAACTCATTCGACTCCTACTCGTCGATCGCCGATCGCCAGCTCGTCGAACGCGCGGGGTACTGGCGCGTCGGTCTGGACTGGGCGGGCTCGGCGGACACCAGCAACGCCCGGTACCCGTACCGGTGGGGCTTCGGCAAGGACCTGGCGCCGGGCGAGGAGGCGACCGTGCGCGGGTGCGTGGCAGTGAACAATGAGAACCGCAAGATGGTGTTCTTCGCCGCGCTGATCCAGGAGAACGTGGCGATCCGTGAGAGCGGCACCGGCTTCACCCAGGTGCGCGTGAGCTGGTAGCGGGCGCCATTCGAGGCGGGACGGGACGGGCAGGCGTGCCGGAGGCGGGAGCAGCGCAACCCGACCCGCGGGTTCGCGGCGGGCCGTCCTGGCACGTCGCGCGGCGTTGGCTGGATGGCTGACGGGCTGGGCCACCGCACCGGGGGCTCGGGTTGGGCGCCGACGCCCGGCCGGCGCCCACGCATCTCCGCCGTCGTCGTCTCGTACAACACCCGCGCCCTGCTGCGCGATGCCCTGGCTTCGCTGGCGCCGCTCGCCGAGCTGGAGATCGTCGTCGTGGACAACGCCTCGACCGACGGGAGCGCGGCCATGGTGGCGCGCGAGTTCCCCGCCGCGCGGCTGATCCAGTCCACCACGAATGGTGGGTTCGCGGCCGGGGTGAACCTGGGGGTCCAGGCGTCGCGCGGCGCCTACCTGCTCCTGCTCAACCCGGATGCCCGCCTGCCGGGCGACGCCCTGGGCCAGCTCGCCGGGCTCCTGGACGCCCGCCCCGGCGCGGCAGCGGCCGGGGCGGCGCTGGCGTTCGGCGATGGCCGGCCGCAGGCGAGCGCCTTCAGGTTCCCGGGGCTCGCCCAGCTCGTCCTGGACCTCTTCCCCGTGAGGCGCCTCCAGGCGACCCGGTTGAACGGCCGCTACGCGCCCGCCTCGAGGCCGATCCAGGTGGACCATCCGCTGGGAGCGTGCATGCTGGTGCGGCGGAGCGCGTGGGACGACGTGGGCCCGTTCGACGAGGGGTACTTCATGTACGTGGAGGAGGTGGACTGGTGCCGCCGCGCCCGGGCTCGGGGCTGGGAGGTGTGGCACGTGCCCGGGGCCGTCGCCGTGCACCACGGCGGCCAGGCGACCCGGCAGCAGGCGGACGCCATGTTCGCCCAGCTCTGGAGGAGTCGGCTGCGCTACTACGAGCGGTACCACGGCCCGCTGTACACCCGCCTGGTGCGGCTCCTCGTCCGCTGGGGGATGCGCGCCGAAGCCGCACGCGCCCGGCGCCGGCTGTCGGGTCCGCCCCTCGCCGGCCGGCTCGCGGCGGTGCGCGCGGTCCAGGAGCTCGCCGCGTGAGCGCCGGGCGGCCGCGCCTCACGGCGGCGGTCATCGCGCGTGACGAAGAGGGCGTGATCGGGGAGTGTCTGGCATCCGTCGCCTGGGCCGACGAAGTGCTGGTGCTGGTAGACGCGGCGACACGCGACCGCACGCGCGAGGTGGCCGCGGGCCTGGGCGCCAAGGTGGAGGAGCGGCCGTTCCGGAACTTCGCCGCGCAGCGCGATCTGGCCCTCGCCCTGAGCACCGGAGACTGGGTGCTCTTCGTGGACGCGGACGAGCGAGTGACGCCCGCGCTGCACGCCGAGGTCGAGGCGGCGATCGCCGCGCCGGGCGGCCGGGTAGGCTTCTGGATTCCCCGCGACAACTACCTGCTTGGGCGCGTGGTGCGCGGCGCCGGCTGGTACCCGGACCACCAGCTCCGCCTGTTGAAGCGGGGCGCGGCCCACTTCGACCCGCGGCGAGTGGTCCACGAGGTGGCGCTGTTGGACGGACCGGCCGGCTATTTGGGCTGCGCGCTCGTGCACCTCAACTACCGCAGCCTGGCCGAGTTCGTCCGCAAGCAGGAGCGGTACCACCGGCTCGAGGCGGACCGATGGCTGCTGGCCCACGGACGGCCCCGTCTCCGTGCCATCGTGGGTCAGCCGGCGCGCGAGTTCTGGCGGCGCTACGTCCGACTGGGGGGGTACCGTGAAGGCCTGCTCGGGCTCACGCTGAGCGCCCTGCTCGCCTGGTACGTGGGCAAGGCGGTGTGGCGGGCACGCTCGATCCCGGCGCCGGCGCTCACGCCCCCCGCGCTGCCCGGCGCAGCTGGTCCACGGTCGTGACGTCGCGCACGCGCTCGACGAAGGCGGCCAGCGAGGGGCTGTTGCGGCGCAGGGCGCCCAGCAGGTCCGGCACCGGGCTTCTGGGCGAAGCGGCAAAGCCCTCGCCGTAGCTCCCGTAGAAGGCGAAGTACGCCTGGTTGAGCTTGCGGATCCGGTAGCCGTTCCGCTCCAGCTCGAGGCGGCGGGCCTCCATGTACTGCTCGGCGCCAGCGACCTGGCCGAGCGCGAGCAGCCGCTCCACCTCGAGGCGAGTCGCCCGCATGAACGCGCGGAAGTCGAAGGCCGGACGAGGCCCGGGGCCTGGCGCCGGCGGGAGATCGAGCCGGCCGGCCAGCTCGTCGGCGATCTCCCCCCCGACAAGATCGGCCGCCGTCTCGTTGATCTCGCGGGTTTCCTGGCTCGCCCAGTAGCCGGCGCCCAGCGGGTAGAAGAGGAGGTACTGGTGGAACCACTCGTGGGCGATGGACGCCAGCAGCGCCCGGGCCGGCTGGCTGGGCGGCACGATGGCCGGGTAGGTGGCGATGCCACCCACGGGCGCGACGAGCGAGGCGACCCCGACGCTCTCCACTGACCGTTCCAGGGCTTCCTGCGCGGCTACGTCCAGGCCGGGCCGCAGGATGAGCGACTGCGCGACGCGCAGCTCGGTGCGGGGCGAGACGACGAGGATGTTGGGCGGCGGGGCCAGCGCGACGAGGACGGGTGGGAAGAGCCGGCCCTGGAACAGGCCGGCGCGTTCGCCGACGCCGGCCTGCCAGTAGGCGGCGGCGACCAACCGCTCGAGCGCGGCCTCAGCGTCCGCCGCGCGGCGCTCGCGCTCGGACGCGGGAAGCTGGAGGAAGGCACGCGCGGCGTCCACGTCCCCGGGCTGCGGAGCGACGCCGCCGAACAGACCGGCCAGCAGGCGCGGGGCGCGTTCCCCCAGGTTGGCTGTCTCCCAGTCAAGCAGCGAGAAGCGGGCCGGGCCCGACGCGGCCAGGATCCGTGCCGCTTCGTCGGGGACCCGGGGCGTGAGCAGCCAGGGCAGGAGTGCGACGAGGGCCGGGAGCCAGCGGAGAAGCTGCCAGACGCGGTGCAGACCAGCGGGCAGCGCCCGCACGCGCTGCGCCGCGGCCTGTCCGGGCTGGCCGATCACCGCCACAGGAAGAACGGTACCGGGAAGCCCCACCGCGTGCCGAGTCTTTCCTCCCCGAGTACGATGCGGACGTGGTCCAGAACGCCGGTGGAGCTGACGCAGCGGCGCTGGAGGCCGCCCGGCGGGGCGACCTGGCGGCATTCAACCACTTCGTCCGGCGGTACCAGCGCCAGATCTACAATCTCTGCTTCCGGATGCTCGGCAATGCCGAGGATGCCGCGGACGCCACGCAAGAGGCCTTTCTCCACGCCTACCGCGGGCTCTCCGGCTTCCGCGGACCAGCCGATGGCTTCGTGAGCTGGCTGGTGCGCATTGCCGCCAATGGGTGTTACGACCAGCTCCGGCGGCAGCAGCGACGGCCGAGTGAGAGCCTCGAGCGGCTGATCCAGGAACCTGGGGAGGACGGGGCGCCGCTGCAGCGAGTGGAACCGCGAGACCCGTCGCCGGGCCCCGACGCGCGCGCGATGAGCGCCGAGACGGCCCGCCGCATCCAGGCGGGGCTCGACGCGCTGTCGCCCCACCTGCGCCTGACAGTGGTGCTGTGCGACGTGCAGGGCTTGCGCTACGAGGAAGCAGCGGCGGCGATGCAGGTGGAGCTGGGGACGGTGAAGAGCCGCCTGAGCCGGGCCCGGGTGCAGCTCCGCGCCTACCTCGTCGCGCACGGGGAACTACCAGCCGCGGCGCGCCGTCTGGAGAGGAGAGAGGGCGGCACGGAGTGAGCGAGGCGTACCCGCACCTGGATGACGAGACGCTGTCTGCGCTGGTGGACGGCCGCTTGACGCTTCCGGAGGCCGCCTCTGCGCGTGCCCACCTGCGCGGCTGTCCAGCGTGCGGCCATCGCTGGGCGGAGCTCGGCGCCGTCGCCAGCCTGCTGCGCGCCTTGCCGGAGGTCGAGCCGCCGCGCGACTTCAGCCTTGGCCCACGCGCTCTCGCGCCCGAGGGGGAGCCCGCGCCGGTGGTCCGAGGCGTCGTCGCCGGGAGCGGCCGCGACGCGCCGAGCAGGCTCACGTGGTGGTACCGGTGGACGCGGGTGGTGGCGTCCGCGGCGGCGGCCAGCTTCCTGGTCCTCGCCGCGGGGGAGGTGTACCTGCGAGCGGCCGGCCCGGTGGGTGGCGCGCCGGCGGTCCAGGGAGCCAGCGAGGGAGCGAGGACGGCCTACGCTCCACCGGCACCGGCAGCCACGGCGAGCGTGCCGGAGCAGCTCCAGGCGCCAGGCGGCGCCGCGCCGCCGGTACCCAGCGGACCCCGGGACGCTCAGGCCGCTCAGCCGGCCGCCCGGTCTGCCGCACCACCAGCGCCGCCGGGCCCGCAGGTAGCCCCGATGCCGTCTCCGCCCGCCGCAGACGTCGCCGCGCTGGAGCAGCGAGCGGCCGCCACCCAGCAGAGGCCGATCGCGACCCAGACCCCAACGGTCCGGCTGCTCGGCGTGGCGGCCATCGGCTTCGGCCTCCTGGCAGTCGCCAGTGCGCTGGCGGCGCTCGCCCTTCGCAACCGCCTGCGGCCCGCGCCGGAGGATACCAGCTCCGAGGAGGATCGAGTGTGATGTTCAAGCCGTCAAGCGCTTCGCGCTTGCTTTTCAGGGGGCTCAGCACGTGGGCCTCACCTGTAGCAAGTCGTGCCAAACGTTGGCCCACTCGCTTGGCCATGCCCCTCGCCCTCGCGCTCACGATCGCGGTCGCCGCGGCGGGCGTGCAGGCGACACGCGCGTCCGCGCAGGCGACACCGGGGCCGACCCAGGGCCCGAACCCGCAGGGGATCAGCGTGCTCGGCGAAGGGGTGGTCACCGCGTCGCCCACCCTGGCGCGCGTCACCCTGGGCGTGGACGTGTTCAATGCGTCGCTCGCGGCGGCGCAGTCTGAGGCGGCGACGCGCATGGACGCGGTCGTCCAGCGGCTGAAGGCGGCCGGCATCCCGGACGCGGCCATCCAGACGGTCAGCTTCAACGTCTCGCCGCAGTACGACTTCCGCGACAACCAGACCCCGGTGCTACGTGGCTACCAGGTCCAGAACCTGGTGGAGGTCAAGGTGAGCGACGTCGCCGGACTGGGGGCGCTGCTGGACGATGTGGTGAGCGCCGGCGCCACCCGCGTGTTCGGGATCCGCTTCGAGTCGGACGAGATGGGGCGGCTGAAGGAGATGGCGCGAGACCAGGCGATGCGGAACGCGCGTGCCAAGGCCGAGCAGCTCGCCCGCGAAGCCGGCGTGTCGGTCGGCCGAGCCGTGTACATCGAGGACTCGGATGTCGGCGGCGTGACCCCGGTGCGCGCGGAGCAGCTCGCCGCGCCAGCCGCTGCGCCGGCGCCCAGGACCCCGGTGCAGCCGGGCGAGCTGCAGGTCCGCTCCGTGGTGCGGGTCATCTGGAGCATCCAGTAGCAGGCACGACCTTCGGAGCGACGGTGGCGACCTGGCCGGCCTGCCTCTGGCGTGGAGAGCGACCGGGAGCGCTGGCGTGGCAGGAGGTCGTCTGTCAGCGGTTAGCGGGCGGGCCCGAGCGACGGCAGGCGGAGGAGCAGCAGGTCGAGGGCGAGGCGGGGGTTGACGTTGGCGTCCAGGTCGGCCAGCGTCTGCTGGACCCGCGCCTGCGCCTCGCGCGCCTGGGCTGGCGCCAGCCTAGCGGCGGCCTGGGCACGCTCCGCCTCGCCGGGGTGCGCGAGGGCCACCCGCTCCCCCAGTCCGAGCTGTGCCAGCAGCACCGCCCGCCACCAGCCCAGCCAGACGCGGAGTGTCGCCCGCACCGCCTCCGGCTGGCTGGACCACCGCTCGGTGAGGCCGCGGGCGATGGCCAGGCGTCCGAGACGGTCCGCGCCCAGCGCGTCGAACAGCGCGCGCGCGTCGGCCTCACGAGCGTCGAGCACGGCGGGGTCGCGCGCCGCGGCCAGCGCCCAGCCGGGGCGGCCAGCGGCGAGCGCGGCGAGGCGGTTGGCGCGCTCTTCGTCGGCCAGCCCGCGCCGGACCAGCGCCTCAGCCAGCGCCGCGCGCGGCACCGGTCGTAGCGGCAGCTCCTGGCAGCGCGAGACGATGGTGGGCAGGACGGCCCCGCGATCGGCAGCCGTCAGGACGAAGTGGACGTACGGGGTTGGCTCTTCGAGCGTCTTCAGCAGGCGACTGGCCGCTTCGGGCTGGAGCTCTTCGGCGTTGAGAATCAGGTAGACCTTCTTTCGGCCGTCGGCCGGGCGGAGCTGGGCATCCGCCTGGATGAACTCCACGTTGTCTGCGTAGTCCTTCGGCGGCGGAGCGCCGGTTGGGGCCCGCAGCAGGATGACCTTCCGCTCCGGAGCACGCCTGACCACCCGCACGTCGGGATGCACCCCGCGCTCGATCAGCCGGCACGGGCGGCAAGCGCCGCACGGCCGATCCGCCGGGTCGGCCAGGCAGTTCAGCGCCTTCGCCAGCTCGAGGGCGAGCGTGCGTCGCCCGACGCCGCGGGGCCCGGTGAGGAGGTAGGCGTGGGCGGTGCGCCCACGGGCGATGCCGCGCCTGAGCAGCGCCACCGCATTTGCGTGGCCGATGACGCGGTCCATCCGGCTAGCGCGAGCGCCGCGGGCCGGCCGCCGTAGGATGCCTTGCGCTCCCGTCGGCGACCCGCGAACGCGCGCGCCTACATCCCGGTGAGTGGCGGCGGTTGGACACGCAGGTCATTCTCCACCGAGTGCACGCCAGGCACGGCCCGCACCACCTCGTCGACGGCGTCACGGTCGTCCTCGGTGATGACCTCGCCCTCGATCCGGACGTGGCCGGCGTCGGCCCAGACCCGGAGGCCGTTCACCCAGACGCTGGCCTCACCCTGGAGCATGGTCTCGACCCGGCTGGCGAGGCCAAGGTCGGCGAGCTTCCGCTCGTCCACGGGCGTCCGGGCCAGCTCGCCACGCTCGACGAGGCTGGCGATGAGCTCCGCGGCCTGCGGGATCGTGAAGCGCCCGGTGTTCACCACCAGATCCCACTGCTGCGGGTCAAGCCAGTCGATGTTGAAGAGGTAGCGCATGTAGCCGGCGCCAGATCGCTCGCGCTGGCGCATCAGCTCCCGCGCCTGCTCGCGGGTCAACGGCCCGCGGACGTCGTCGTAGCCGTGCTCCATCAGCCGTTCGAGCCGCAGGTCGGGCGGGGCGACCGCCTGGACGCGGAGCACGTGGTGGAACCCGCGCAGCAGCTGCCCCGCCCCAAGACCAACGATGACCACGTCGTCCTCCTCCGCCAGGTGCGTGACCACGCGCCGCAGCACGCTGGCGTAGCGGCGCCGCTCTTCGTTGAAGCGCTCCCAGAAGGAGGGGGAGCGCTCGTGCAGCTCCGGCGACCGCTCGAGCGCGGCATCTGGGCCACTTAGCTCCTCGGCGAGCTGGGTGAGCTCCCGCCGGCCGACCAGGCGATAGCCCAGTCGCGCGGCCAGCACCTCGGCGAGCACGTCGCCCAGCGACCCCGGCGTCCGCGAGATGGTGATGACGGCCATGCTGCGCGCGATTCTACGCGTTTTGGGCGCCATGTTCTCGCGCGGGCGCCGCGCGCCGGCGTACTTGCGGCTCGGCAGCGCTCGCCTACAATCCGGCGCGCTGGGGTCCGCGCCGCGGGCCCAGCGTGCCTGAGCGCTGCGCGCGGGTGCGTCCAGCACGCTCAGCACGTGGGCCGCACCGGCGCCCATCCATGCCGAACGTCGGCCCACCCGCCTAGCATGTACTCCCCCCGCGGCTGGTCGTACTCGTCCTCGCCTCGGCCGGCCGGCTCGCCTTCCAGGCGGCGTCCGCGACGCCGTCTCGACCTGCGCGTCCTCCGGCGGCTGGGTCCCCTGCCGCTCGTGCTGGCGCTGGTCGGCGGGCTGAGCTGGTACCACTTCCTCTTCCCGGGGTTCGCCCTCGACGGCGCGGTCGTCGACGCGGCCTCGGGTCGGCCGCTGGCCGGTGCGCGGGTGCGCGCCAGTGTGGACGAGGGGCTGGCTGGAGCAGACGGGGCCTTTCGCCTGCGGCGTGTGAAGCCGCCGGAAGTGCTGGCCGTGGAGCTGCCGGGCTACGTGCCGGCGACTGTGCGGGCACTCCTCCCGAACCAGCGGCTGGTGGCGCAGCTCCAGCCGGTGACGCTGGACGTGCGGGTGCGGGACGTGGCAACCCAGCAGCCGATCCCCGACGCCATCGTGTCCATCGGCGCCCGGGTGGCGACGGCGCAGGGCGAGGGCGAGTTCCGGCTCGGGCCGGTGCGCCCGGACGACCGGATCGTGGTCGCCGCGCCCGGCTACACGCGGCAGGAGCTGCCGTATGAAGGCCAGGCTTCGCTGGAAGTGGCCTTACCGGTGAGCCTGGTTGGGCGGGTGACGGATGCGGCGACCGGCCGGCCGCTGGCGCGCGCGCCCGTCTCGGTGGCGGGTACGCCGTACGTGACGGACGGAGGCGGCCGGTACGAGCTACCGGCGCGCCCGGCCGCGGGGCGCGTGACGGCCATCGTGCCCGGCTACCGCCGCTCGCAGCTCGACCTGGCCACCCAGCGCGGCCTCGACCTGCGGCTCCAGCCGAACGAGGTGAAGGCGCTCTACCTGACCTACTACGCCATCGGACACCCGGACTACGTGCGCCGCATGTTCGAGCTGCTGGACACGACCGAGCTGAATGCGGTGGTCATCGACGTCAAGGGAGACCGGGGCTTCCTGGCGTACCGCAGTGGTGTGCCCCTGGCCGACCAGATTGGTGCCAACGCCGACCCGACGATCAAGGACCTAGCGGCGCTCTTGCAGGCGCTGCGCGAGCGAGGGGTGTACACGATTGCCCGGATCGTCGCGTTCAAGGACGACCTGCTGGCTCGTAACGGCGCCGCGGTCGGCGTGGACGTGGCGGTCAAGGACCGGCGCGACGGCCAGCCCTGGGTGGATGGCGAGGGGCTGGCGTGGGTAGACCCCTTCCAGCCAGCCGTCTGGGACTACAACGTCGCCCTTGCGAGGGAGGCGATCGAGCGGGGCTTCGACGAGGTGCAGTTTGACTACGTGCGCTTCCCGACGGACCCGGCGGTGGGGAATGCGCTCGAAAACGCCGTCTACGCCCAGCCGTCGACGCCGGCGAGCCGTGTGGAGGCGCTCCGGCGCTTCCTGGCGCGTGGGCGGGAAGCGGTGAACGCGGCTGGCGGGTTCCTGGGCATCGACACCTACGGGTACACCACCTGGTGGGAGGACGACGGCGGAATCGGCCAGGACCTCGTGGCGCTCGCCGACGTCGTGGACTACATCTCGCCCATGGTGTACCCCTCGACGTTCGACGCGGGACTACCCGGCGGGCTGGTCTACCCGACGGTGGTGCGGGAGCCGTACGAGGTGGTGTACGAGAGCCTGAAGCGTGCCCGCGAGAAGCTGGCGGGGAAGCGCGCCGTCATTCGGCCCTGGCTGCAGTACTTCGACGACTACCCGTGGGCAACCGGCGTCCGCTACGACGCGCCGCAGATCGAAGCGCAGAAGAAGGCGGTCGCCGATTCGGGATCGTTCGGCTGGATGCTGTGGGACCCGGCGAACCAGTACGGGCGGGGCGGCCTGGCGCCGAAGGGCTAGACTGGGCTAGCCGCACCTCATGGCCACCCGACTCCCGATCGACGACGCTGTGCTGACGGACTTCTGCGTCCGCTACTACGTGCTGCGCCTCGCTCTGTTCGGCTCGCGCCTGGCCGGCACTCCCCGTCCCGACAGCGACGTGGACCTGCTGGTGGAGTTCGAACCGGGCGGCGGGCCCGGCCTCCTTGGCCTGGCTGAGATGGAGGCCGAGTTGTCCGCGCTCCTCAGCGGCCGCCGTGTGGACCTCCGGACGCCGCGCGACCTGAGCCGCTCCTTCCGCGACGAGGTCCTGCGGACGGCCCAGGTGCAGTATGCGCGCTGAGGACCGTCCTGGAGGCGCCTCAGGGAGCGGACGCCTGATCTGAGCCAGCCCCCAGACGCTCACTGAAGCCGTGCGCGTCGAGGGCTTAGACTTCTGCACGTGCAGAGCGTGCTGCCTCACTCAGGGTTCGCGAAGTCGGCGGCGCTATCGCCGCCGCGGCCGGCCCAGCGACTGCTCAAGGCGCTGCTGGGCCTGCCACTGTTCCTGAAAGTGCTGGTGGCCAACTGCGTCCTCGTGCTCCTCGGAGCGGGGCTGGGGACGTGGTTCACGCTCACCTTCGTCGCCGGTCCGGCGGGCGAGGTGCGCTGGGAGGGCGTCGGCGTGATGCTCCTCGTCGGCGTCGCGGGGACGGTCCTGATCAACGCCGGCGTGCTCGCGCTCGCCCTGCAGCCGCTGCACGCCCTCGAGCGCACGGTGGACCGCGTGGCAGCCGGGGACCTCAGCAGCCGGGCGCAGCCCGTCCTGTTCACCGATCCGGACGTGGAGCGGCTGGGCGCGACGGTCAACGGGATGCTGGACGTCCTGCAGGAGTACCGGGGCCAGGTGCACAAGCTCTCCGAGCAGGTGCTGGCTGCCCAGGAGGACGAGCGCAAGCGCATCGCGCGGGAGCTGCACGACGAGACCGCGCAGTCGTTGACGACCCTGCTGGTACGGCTGAAGATGCTGGAGCGGGCGAAGAGCGCGGCCGAGCTGCGCGGGCAGATTCACGAGCTGCGCGAGCTGACGGTGGAGACGCTCGAAGCGGTGCGGAAGCTGGCGGTCGAGCTGCGCCCTTCCACGCTGGACGACCTGGGGCTCGTGGCGGCGCTCGAGGCGTACGCGGAAGCGTACGCCACCCGCATCCCCGTGGCGGTAGACTTCGCGGCGAGCGGGTTCGACGGGCAGGAGCGACTCCCGCCGCAGCTCGAGCTGGTGCTGTACCGCGTCGTCCAGGAAGCACTGACGAACGTCGCCAAGCATGCGGCAGCGAGCCACGTACGGGTGGCGCTGCGGCGCTTGCCGGGCGAGCTGGCCGCGAGCGTGGAGGACGATGGCTGCGGATTCGACGTGGAGGAGATGATGCGTTCGAGGGAACGCGGCCTGGGGCTGTTCGGCATGCAGGAGCGGCTGGCGCTCGTGGAGGGCCACCTCTCGATCCGGAGCGAGCGAGGGCGCGGGACGCGTGTGGTGGCGACCGTCCCCGTGGAAGCGCCGGTGGCGCTGCGGGTGGACACGTGATGGGCTCGACGCTCGAAGCGCCCGCTGGCCAGAAGATACGCGTGCTGCTGGCGGACGACCACGCTGTCCTCCGCGCCGGCCTGAAGGCGTTGCTGAACGCGGAGCCCGACATCGAGGTCGTTGGCGAGGCCGCCGATGGCGTCGAAGCGGTGGAGCAGGCCGGGGCGACGAGCCCCGATGTCGTCGTCATGGACATCCAGATGCCACGGATGAGCGGCCTCGAGGCGACGCGTGCCCTGCGGGCCCGCCTGGCGACGTGTAAGGTGCTCATTCTGACCATGCACGCGGAGTCGCAGTACCTGCTCCCGCTGCTGGAAGCGGGCGGCTCAGGCTACGTCCTCAAGTCGGGCGCGGATCGGGAGCTGATCGAGGCGATCCGGACGGTGCACCGCGGCGAGGTGTTCCTCTACCCCGCCGCGACGAAGCTGCTGGTGGACGGCTACCTCGACCGCTCGACGCGGGAGGAGGACCCCTTCGACGGGCTGACGGAGCGCGAACGGGAAGTGCTCAAGCTGGTGGCGGAGGGCTACAGTGGCACCGAGATCGCCGAGCGGCTGGTGATCAGTCCGAAGACGGTGGATACGTACCGGGAGCGGATCATGCAGAAGCTCGGCCTGCGGCACCGCTACGAGCTCGTGCGGTATGCACTGAAGAAGGGGATGCTGCGGGCAGAGGCGGACCAGGCTTGACCCGGCGTCTGTGGGGGTTCACCCGACCGCAAGATACCCGCGAACTCCCACTGACAGCCTACCCACGCGGGCAGTACCATGCAGGGGGAACCCCGGCCTGCGGCCGGCTCACGCGCGGTGGTCGCGGGCCGGGCCTGGAGGGCTGAGGCTGCGTCTCCCGGCGGAGCTTGTGCATGTTGAACGAACTGCGCCCGTTTCTCGAGGACCTGGCACGCGGCAACTTTCGGCGTGCGCTGACCGAAAACCGCGTGTTCAAGGCCTGGTTCCGCACGGGGTACCCGAGCACCCCGCGGCAGCAGGCGCTGATCATGTTCAACAACGTGTTCCTGCACCTGCACCCGGTGCGGATCCGGCGCGAGAGCCTGAAGATCACCTACACCTTCTGCCTGGGCGGGCTCTCCTTCTTCCTCTTCCTCGTCCTCACCGTCACTGGGGTCCTGCTGATGTTCTACTACCGGCCGGCGACCTCGGTGGCGTACCAGGACATGAAGGACCTCCAGACCATCGTCAACTTCGGCCTGCTGCTGCGGAACGTCCACCGCTACGGGGCGCACGCGATGGTGATCGTGGTGTTCCTGCACATGCTGCGGGTGTTCTACACGGGCGCCTACCGGCCGCCGCGCGAGTTCAACTGGGGCGTTGGCGCGATCCTGCTGTTCCTGACCTTCCTGCTGAGCTTTACCGGCTACCTGCTCCCCTGGGACCAGCTCGCGATCTGGGCGGTCACGGTGGGGACGAACATGGCCGGGGCGACCCCGTTCATCGGCAACGAGGTGCGCTTCCTCCTGCTGGGCGGCTACGAGATTGGCGACAACACGCTGGTGCGGTGGTACGTGCTGCACGTCATCGCGCTGCCGCTGGCAACCGCCGTCTTCATGGCCGTGCACTTCTGGCGCATCCGGAAGGACGGCGGTATCTCCGGGCCGCTGTGACGGCCCGGCCCGAGTGAGCGGAAGGGGACTTGACGGAACGCATGTCGCTTGAGCGCACGCCCGAGATGGAAGGGCTGACGCCCGCCGAGCGGGCCGCCCTGTACAAGCAGAAGGCCCGTGCGGCCGGCATCGGTGCGCCGCCACCGTCCGCGGGCGCAGCCGGCCAGCCGGCGGCGGGAGAACCGGCTGGCGGACCGCCGCGGCCGGCTCAGCCCGCGGCTGCCGCCCCGGCAGCCGCTCCCGCAGTGGCGCGGGCCGTGGCGGCGGTGGCCGAGCGACCGGCCGCCCCGGCCGTCCCACCAAAGGCGGCCGCCGCGGCGGCCGCGCGGCGCGAGCAGGTGGCTGCGGTGGCCAAGCGCGAGACCCCGCCGAGCGCGAAAGAGCAGGCGGAGCGGCTGGTCTACGTGTGGCCGCACCTGGTCACCATTGAGTTCATGGCCGCCGTCCTGATGCTCCTGACGCTCGTCGTCGTCGGCGTGATCCTGCAGGCCCCGCTGGATGCCCGCGCCAATCCCGACCGCACGCCCAACCCGTCCAAGGCGCCCTGGTACTTCCTGAACCTCCAGGAGCTGCTGCTGCACATGCACCCGGCCCTGGCTGGCGTCCTGATCCCGGGCGGCGTGGTGTTCCTGGCCATCCCACTGCTCCCCTACATCGACCGCGACACCCGCGACGTCGGCAAGTGGTTCGGCACGCCGAAGGCGAAGGCGATCTCAGCCTTCACGGCCGTCTACACGGTGATCGTCCTCATCGCGGAGATCCTCTTCGACGAGTTCGTCGGTGTGAAGCCGATGATGGTGGCGCTGGCCAACCTGACCGGCCAGACGTGGCTGGTCGACCCCAGCCCGCTCGGCATCGGCGCCCTGAGCATGACCAACGTGATCGTGCCACTGCTGTTCATGAACGTGCCGATCGTCGTGCTGCTGCTGCTCGTCAGGTGGCTCTTCAAGCCGGAGGGGATTCGCGACTACCTGTTCGCCCTGTTCACCGGGTTCGTGGTGACCTACGCCGTGCTCACCATCTCCGGCTCGTTCTTCCGCGGCCAGGGTATGCGCCTCCTCTGGCCGTGGGATCCCGCGCAGGCGCGGCTCGATTGACCGCATCGCCCGTTCCGCCCGTGGCGCGTGTACACGTCGAGGAGGACTCCCATGGCTGAGACGAAGGAGCTCGGGCTCTTCATCCCACCCGAGAAAGCGGTGGAGCTCCAGGAGCTGGAAGAGGCGCGGCGAGAGCAGCAGCGCAAGGTCACCCGCCGGCTGGCGTTCCGCTGGCTGGGGTGGGGTGCCATCCTGGCGCTGCTCGGCCAGTGGACGGTGGGCTTCGTCCTCGGCTTCTTCTGGCCCAAGAACGTGGGTGCGTTCGGCGGCACGATTCCGGCGGGGACCGTCGACGAGTTCAAGGTGGGCGCCGTGAAGGTGGTGCGTGAGGGGAAGTTCTACGTGACGCGGGTGCCGGAAGGGTTCCTGGCGCTGTGGTGGAAGTGCCCGCACCTGGGCTGCACCGTGCCGTGGCGGGAGAACGACCCGGTGATGGGCGGCCCGCCCGGCCCGGGCGACACGCCGTTTGCCGAGAAGGGGCGCTTCAACTGCCCCTGCCACGGCTCGATCTACAACCGGTACGGGCAGATCATCACGGGGCCGGCGCCACGGCCGATGGACCGCTTCCCCCTGACGATCCAGAACGGCCGGATCCTGGTCGAGACGGGGCCGACCAAGGCGATCATGCGGCCGGAAGCGAGCGCGAGCGAAGCGGTCTCGGCCTGAGGCAACGCGGGAATGGCCGTGACCCTCAGCCTGCCGGTCCTGGTGCTGGCCGGCGGCCTCCTCCTGCTGCTGGTGGCGGTGCTCTGGTATGCGGTGCGCGTCTCGCAGCCACCACCGGAGGCGCCACCTGGGCCGCCGACCGGCGCGGCGGCGATGGAGCGCAAGATCGTCGCCACCATGGGCATGCTGGTCGTGGCGGGTGTGCTCTTCTTCGCCTACGGATTGAAGGAGCCGGCGCGCCAGGCCGAGGCGTCCGAGCGGCTCCTCGACACTTCCATCGCGCGAGGGGTGACCCAGTACACCACCCTCTGCTACGCCTGCCACGGCGAGCAAGGGCAGGGGGCGGTTGTCCCCGACACGGTGCCGATGCGCCTGGCACCACCGCTCAACCGGGCCGACCTGCGGCCGACGGACCCCGACGAGCGGAAGCGACGGTACGACTTCATCTTCAAGACGATCCAGCGCGGGCGGCCGGGCACGCCCATGCCGGCGTGGGGCCAGACAGATGGCGGCACGCTGTTCGACGAGCAGATCAACGAGCTAACGCTCATGATCCTCAACGGCGACCGTGAGATCGTCTACGAAGGACGCCGGGACACCGTCTGGAAGCAGGTCGAAGACGTCGTGCTGGCGCACGTGCAGGAGGGGATCGCGAAGCTGCCCGAGCAGCCACAGGTGGAGCAGCTCGCCTTCTACCAGCAGCTCGACGACCAGCAGAAGCAGGGCGTTCGGACGATCCTCCAGCGCGGCTGCGCGAGCTGCCACGTGATCCCGAATATCCCAGGCGCGACCGGCACGATTGGGCCGAGCCTGGAAGGGATCGCGAGCCGCCCGCAGATCGCGGGCGGCGCCGTGCCGAACACCTCGCCCGAGGACCTGGCCAGGTGGATCCAGAACCCGCCAGCCCTCAAGCCGGGCACGGCCATGCCGAACCTGGGCCTGAGCGCCGAGGAGGCCGCGGCAGTTGCCGCCTACCTGTACACGTTGAAGTAGCTCACAGCTCGTTCCGGAGCAGGTCCTCGTAGGTCTCGCGCCGGCGCACCAGGCGCGCCTGGCCGTCGAGGGCCGCCACCACGGCGGGCCGCGGCGCCAGGTTGTAGTTGCTGGCCAGGGCCAGGTTGTAGGCGCCCGAGCCGGGCACGGCGACGAGGTCACCGACGCGCACCGGCGGGAGCGCCGCCTCCCGGATGAGTACGTCGCCCGATTCGCAGTACTTCCCGGCGACCGCGACCGTCGTGCTCGCCGGCTCGCTCGCCCGGTTGGCGAGCAGAGCCGAGTACACGGCGCCGTAGGTCGTGGGGCGGATGTTGTCGGCCATGCCGCCGTCCACGGCGACGTACGTGCGCACGCCCGGGATCTCCTTGACGGAGCCCACTCGGTAGACCGCCACCCCAGCGGGGCCGACGATGGAGCGGCCGGGCTCGATGGTGATCGCCGGGAGGGGATCGGCCAGGGTGTGCTCCTCGGCCGCCGCGACAACCGCTGCTGCCAGCGCCTGCGCCACCGCCGCGGGCGAGATCGGCCGCTGCCGGGGCGTGTATCGCATGCCGAAACCGCCCCCGGGGCTCAGCTCGCGGAGCTGCAGGCCGTACGCCTCGCGCATGGCGGCGGCGAAGCCCAGCAGCCGACGGACCGTCTCGCGGTACGGGTCGAGGTCGAAGAGCTGGGACCCGATGTGGGCGTGCAGGCCGACAAGGCTCAGCGAGGGCAGCGCCAACGTGGCGCGAACAGCCGCCTCGGCCGCGCCGTTGGCTAGGTTGAAGCCGAACTTCGTGTCCTGCACGCCGGTCTTGACGTGCGCGTGGGTGTGGACCTCGACGCCGGGCGTGGCGCGCAGGAGCACCTCCTGCTGCCGGCCGGCCTCGCCTGCCAGGCGCCCGAGCCGCTCGATCTCCTCCAGGTTGTCGACCACGATCCGCCCGACGCCGACCTCCAGGGCGAAACGCAGCTCGTCCTCGCCCTTGTTGTTGCCGTGGAAGTAGATGCGCCCGGGCGGGAAACCGGCGCGACACGCCGCGTACAACTCGCCGCCGGAGACCACGTCGAGCCCCAGACCCTCCTCGTTGACGATCCTCAGCAGCCAGGGGGCGCAGTACGCCTTGGCGGCGTAGCACACGCGCGAGGGGCCCGGATAGGCGGCGGCCAGGGTATCGCGGTAGGCGCGTGCCCGGGCTCGGATCGTGGCCTCGTCGTAGACATACAGCGGGGTGCCGTACTGCTCCGCCAGCCGGACGAGATCGCAGCCGCCGACGAGCAGGTGCCCGGCCGTGTCGACGGATGCGCTGTCCGGCAGGACCGAAGCGAGAGCACGCACCGCCGTTCAGCGCGAGGGGACCAGCGACCAGTCTGGCGGAAGCTCGTAGCGCTGGACGCGATCGGTGGGCTGGTTATTGCGCACCACCCGTAGGCGCCCCTTGCGGCGAATCTCGGCGTACGTGTTCTGGATCTGGACGATCCGCTTGGCGACCAGGTTGAAGACGACCACGCCCGCCCGGACCGGGCTCAAGCTGGCCTCCTCCGTACGCGCGTCGACGACGCGGAAGACCGGCGTCTCCTGGGGGCGGCAGTAGTCGAGCGCGGCGTGGATCCAGCGGACGTTGTTGGGCGAGTTGTGCTCGTCGAAGACGGACAGGCCGCTCAGGACACGTTCGGTGAGGCCGCTGGCGAACGGCTCGGCCGCCGCCAGGAGCTGGTCAAGCGAGCGGGGCTGGCTGGCGCACCCCGCTACCAGCGCCTCGAGGGTGCTGCACGGAGCGACGAAGCTCACCCGACCGCGCGGGTCGATGACGGTGAAACGCATCACGTCCTTCACACCGTGGCGGCCTCCATGCGGGCGAGCCAGCGCGCTGGCTCGCGCAGCTCCTCCTCGGTCGGCAGGCTCTCGGGGCTCTCCCAGGCGCGGTTGGCGAAGCCGATGCCGCGCTCGTGGGCGACCCGGTCGACGAACTGCTCGCCGCGCTGGTACTGCTCCATCTTCATCGAGAGGCCGGTAATGCGCAGGAAGAGCAGCTCCGCCTGGGAGCGCTGCCGCTGGCGGTGCTCCACGCGGGCGCGGACGAGGTCGAAGTGCGGCAGGAGCGAGCGGCCGACGGCGTTCATCACGTGGTTGGAGTACCCTTCGGCGAGCGACATGAGCGCCTGCAGCCGGCTGAGCAGTTCGCGCTGCTCGGGCGTCATGAGCGCGGCCATCAGCGTGTGGCCCCGCCGCAGGTTGGTGGCGAGACGGGTGGCGAGCGCTACCAGCATGTTCTCGCCCTCGTGGCGACGCATATCCTCCACGAGCAGCCGGACGTAGCTGCGCACCGCCCCGCCCAGGTACGCGCGCACCCAGGGGTGCAGCTCGAACTCGAGCGCGTGCGTCGCCTCGTGCAGGCCGACCCAGCGGCGCAGGTCGTCGCGGGGGAGGGCCAGTGCCTGCTCGACCTGCCTGAGGTTGGGCTCGACGAAGTACAGCTTGCCCCCGGCGAGCGGCTGCTCGCTGCTGAGCGCCAGATCGTACTGGCCGAGCACGCGGCGGGCGAGGTACCCGACGAGTAGCCCCAGCTCGGCGGTGAGCAGGAGGCGCGCCGCCTGCCGCATGGCCGGGCTGGAGGCGAGCCGGGTGCCAGCCGCCCTGCCCTGCTCGGCCTGCGCGTAGAACTCCTCCACCGGCTCGAGGAGCTGGCGGAAGTTGGCCATGTTGGCGCGAATCCAGGCCGGGCGGTCCAGCACTTCGACCGTGGTGTTGGCAAGGGAGAGGTGGCTGCCGGTGTACGCGGCGATCGGCTGCTCGATCTCGCGCAAGAGCTGCTGGTACTCTGCCTCGAGGCGGGCGCGCGCCGGCGGGTGGACGCTGGGCGCCTGCCCCGCGACGCGCTCGGCGACGCGTGCCGCCCAGGCCCAGTCGATGAGCCGCCACCGCGGAGCCGCCGGGGAGGGAGCGGCGCCGGAGTCCCTCCACGCGGAGCGGGCGAGGGGGGACGCGTCGCGCGTGGCGGCGTACAGCAGGGCCGCGCCCGCGCCGACCATCAGGCCGCGCCCAAAGGCCGCTCCGTACCGTGGTATCGGTCCCAGATGCGCCTCCTCACTGCCTTGCGCCGAGGCGCAAGGTCCCAGATTCTAGGCGATGCTCGAGGCGACCCGCCGAGAGCGAGCGAGCCGGACGGCCGCGGTGTCGTCCGCGGAAGGCAGACGGGCACGTCTGGAGGGAGTGGAGCGTCCGCTCGCGGCGGGGTCAGGACGCGTCGTCGCTGGTCAGGCTGCGCCACGGGTTGGGCGCGCCCAAGCCCACCCGGCCGCGGGGAGTATGCTTCACGAGAGCGGGAGTCGCAGATGGAGCAGCACGCGAGCGAATACACGGTGGTCTCGGTGCGCCCGGCGGACGTGGGCGCCGACGCCGGCGCGGAAGCGCCGCCCGAGGTGCTCGAGCGGTTCGAAGGCCGCACCTTCACGTTGCGCGAACTGGAGGAGCGGGGGGTCCGCATCGCCGGCGGTCGTGCCTTCTACACGGCGCAGGGGCGCGACTGGCAGCTCGAAGTGTTCCCCGACGTGGGCGGGAACGCGTAGCGGGCGGGGCCGGCGTAGCCAGCCGAGTGGCTCCCCGAGCGTCGCGCGGGCGGCGGCCGGGCGGACACGTCCTTGCCGGAGCCCTGGTCCTGTGGGAGCGGGGGTACCTGACCAGGCTGCACACCCACACCGGAGGCGGCGCACTTCTGGCGACGCGGACCGTCCTGGCGCTGCCGCCCCACCCTCGGCGCGGTTCGTGCTCCTGCTTTGGCGGCTGACCCGAGTGGCTGAATATACTTACCGCTATCCCGGGCCTGTAGCTCAGTTGGGAGAGCACTGCGTTCGCATCGCAGGGGTCAGCGGTTCGAGTCCGCTCAGGTCCACCCACCCGCTCCCATCGCTAGAACGTGCGTTCTCTCATGGCGCCGTGCGGCGGTGCAACGTATGCCAGGCCGAGAGGCCTCTGGCGGAGTTCAGCGTCCGTACCGGGGCCGCGGGCTTGCGCCATCACACCTGCCACGACTGCTTTACCGCCTACCGACGAGAGCACGATCGGCTCAACCGCGCGACCCACATTGAGCGGAGTGTCTGGATCGAATTGCGCGGCCTGGACGCCGGCCTGGAGGTCGCCGCGCCAGTGTGAGGCGGTCTGCGACCGATTCGCCACGCTGAATCGCGATCGACGCCGAGGTGCCCGCCGCCAACACGGGCCCGGCCTCGCCAGAGAATGGGGGTCGCCGGCAGTAGCAGGAATCGTGCTCCGGGTGTAGCGCCGGCTGAGGCGCCGGGCGGGCGTCCCCGGCGTATGGTGGACGCGTGGCTCGAATCGTCCCGGCTCGATCCACGGACCTGCGCAGCGCACGGATCACCCGCCTGCGAGAGCAGGGACGCCCGCCGGCGTCGCCGCTGCGCACCGCCTTGGTCGGGGCCGGGTTCGCGGCCATCATCCTGCTCGGGGCCGCGTTCTGGGCATCGCTCGGCGTCCTGTTCCTGGCCTGGAAGGACACGCAGTCCACCCTACCCGCGCTGTTTCCGACGCCCGTGATCTCGCGTGAGGTGGCCCCCGAGCCGCCCGGCGGCGTACCCCCGCCCTCCGCCACGGCCACGCCGACGCCGGCGACGCTCACCCCTACTTCCACCCCGCGGGCGCAGTCGACCCCGACTCCCGTTCTGGTGCCCGCCGTGCCCGCAACCGCCACGCCCACGCTGGAGCCTGGCGACGGAGGCCGAGCGCCCTGGGTGCTGCTTCCCCAGCCGGCGCCCGGCGCTCGCGTGGCGGCCGGCCGGGTGAGCGTGGAAGCGCGCGGGCGGGGCGACGCGCCGATCGTCGAGATCCGCCTGGAAGTAGACGACGCGCCCGTCCCCGTGACGCTGGAGCAGCGCAGCGAGAGCATCTGGCGCGCGGCGGCCAGCGTCGTGGTGGGACCTGGCACCCACACCGTCCGCGCCACGGTGATCGACGAGCGGGGACGCAGCGGCGCCTACCGGTGGACCTTCGAGGCCGCCTCGCCGTAGCGCACTCGTCCCGGGCGACGCGCTGCGCGCGTGGTGCTCGCGACCGCTCGACAAACGGGCCGTGCCCACGGCGGAGCGAGCCGGACCCTGGCCCACTTGCGTAGCATGGAGCCCGGACGGACGAGCACCCGTGGAGGAACGCGCCCCTCATTCTGACAGACGCCTCCTCTTCGCGACCGCCGCCATCAGGTCGTTCGGATACGGGTTCCTCGCGGTCCTGCTTGGCCCGTATCTGGCCGCGGTGGGGCTCGACGTGGCGACGATCGGCGCCATCTTCACCGCGGCCCTCGCCGGCGGCGCGCTGATGACAGTGCTGCTGGCGGGTGCCGCCGATCGAGCCGGTCGGAGGCGGGTGCTGGCCCTCGGCGCCACGCTGATGGCCGGCGCGGGAATGGCTTTCGCGCTGACTGGCAATCCGCTCGCGCTCGGCCTGGCGGCGGTCCTCGGCACGATCAGCCCGTCCGGCAAGGAAGTCGGACCGTTCCTGTCCGTCGAGCAGGCGATGCTCTCCGAGGTGGTCGACGACCGCGACCGAACGGCGACCTTCTCGTCGTACAACGTCGTCGCGTCGTTCGCGGGCGCGCTGGGAGCGCTCGCGGTTGGGGTGCCGGGCCTGATGGGTGCCGACGCTCTGAGCGGGTACCGCGCCCTCCTGTGGACCTACGTCGGGATCGCGCTCGTCATGCTGGCCCTGTTCGGTCGACTGTCACCCGCCGTGGAGGTCGTGGCGCCACGCTCAGATGGTCGGCGGTTCGCATTCGGTCTCCAGGAGTCGCGGGCCACGGTGGCGAAGCTCGCCGCGCTGTTCGGCGTGGACGCGTTCGCCGGAGGCTTCGTCGTCACAGGGCTGGTGTCCCTCTGGTTCTCCCTGCGTTTCGGCATGGACATCGGCCTGCTCGGCGCCATCTTCTTCGGCGCCAACGCGCTCTCCGCGGTGTCGTTCCTGGCCGCGGCGCCGCTCGCGAAGCGCATCGGCCTGCTCAACACCATGGTGTTCACCCACCTGCCGTCCAACCTGTTCCTGCTGCTCGTCCCGCTCATGCCCACGCCGGCGCTGGCCGTGGCGGTCTATCTCGCCCGCCACGTCCTCTCCCAGCTTGACGTCCCCACCCGCCAGTCCTACACGATGGCCGTCGTGCCGCCAGCGGAGCGCTCGGCCGCCGCTGGCGTGCTGTCCGTGGCCCGCAACGCCGCCACCGCGATCGCGCCGTTGTTCGCGGGGGCGGCGCTGGCTGTTCCCCAGCTCGGCCTGCCCTTCCTCGTCGGCGGCGGCCTGAAGATTGCGTACGACCTCGCCATCTTCACCGCCTTCCGACACCTCCGGCCGCCGGAGGAGCGCGCCCCGTCGTCGCCGGAGTCCAGGGCCCGCCCTGCCGGCAGCCGGTAACAGCGCTGGACCGAGGCTCGTTGTGTGCCGGCGTGGCAGGCAGCGCCGGTGGCCGCCGGCCTCGCTTGAGATACGTTCGTAGCCGGGCGGTGGGCCGGCCCAGGCATGCTCGTCCGGTAGGCTGGGCGGGCATGCTGCGCGCGGCCGTGATCGGGGCGTCGCTCGTGCTGGTCCTCGCCCTGCTCGGCTGGGCCGCAGGCCCGGTCGCGGCGAGCCGGGCCACGGCGCTGCCCGAGGTCCGCGCGGTGGCATCGGCGGCGCTCCCGGCGAGCGACGCCGCGCTGGTGGGGCTGGAGCTCGACGGCGGGGCGCTCGTGTTGGGCGGCGACCCGCTCGAGCACCCGGGCCTGGCGGACGGGCGGCCCTCCGGGCTGGCGGTGTGGGACCCCATCGTCGTCCCGGACGGGGCGCGCCTGGCGAGTGTCCGCGCGACGACGGCGGGGGACGTCGAAGTGGACGTCCGCACGTCTCCAGACGGCCGCGCCTGGTCTGGCTGGACGTCCACGTCGCTCGGGCAGACGGTCGACCTCGGACCAGGCCGCTTCGTCCAGGCCCGGGCGGTGCTGGCGAGCGGACCGTCAGGCCCCGCGCGGCTCAGCGCGGGCGCGCTGGTCTTCGCACCGTCGCCGGGCGGGGTGGAGCTGGTGGCGGCCGCCGCCGCCGAGAACCCTACGGTCCGCCTCTGGGCCTCGCGGCAGGGGATGGTCGGCGGACGGACGGCGAACGGGCGCATCATCGCCGAGAAGGATCGCTTCGTCGCGCTGCCATCCAGGCGGGCGTTGGCGAGCAACGGCCGGAACGAGTACGAAGTCCGGCTCACGTATAACGGCCGGCAGGCTACGGCGCCTGTGTGGGACGTGGGCCCCTGGAACACGAAGGACGATTACTGGAGTGCGCCGGCCGAGCGCGAGCTGTTCAAAGACCTGCCGCGCTTCCTCCCGCAGGTGCTCGCCGCCTGGCGCGACGGGTATAACGGTGGCCGCGACCAGTTCGGCCGCTGGGTGACCTACCCCACGGCGATCGATATCGCCGACGGGACGTTCCTGGACGACCTGGGCATGCGGGTCTCTGACTGGGTAGATGTGACCTTCCTGTGGGTGAAGGCGCCCGCGCCGGCGCCCTTGGCCAGCTACCCGCGCATTACGACGGCCAAGCCCGACCCTGCCCGGGGCGCCGAGCAGCAGGCCGCGGCCGTCGAGCCGCCGCCGGGCCAGCGCTGGTACTTCGCCGAAGGCAGCACGCGTGCGCCGTTCCAGACGTGGCTGCTGCTGCAGAACCCCGCGCCGCAACCGGCGCAGGTGACCGTGACCTACATGCTGGTCGACGGGGGGACCCGCACGCAGGCCGTGCAGCTCCGGCCGACGTCGCGCCAGTCGATCTTCGCCAACCAGGTGCTGCCGGACGCCGAGTTCAGCACCCGCGTCGACAGCGACCGCCCCATCTTCGCCGAGCGCGCCATGTACTTCCGTCGTGATGGGCACGCGACGCCTGGCGTGCCGCGCCCGGAGACACAGTGGTGCACGGCCGACGGCGTGACGCTCGACGGTGCCGATACGTGGCTGCTGATCCAGAACCCGGGCAGCGCTCCGGCCCGCGTCAGGGTGACCTTCCTCCTCGAAGGGGGTGGCGAGCCGCGCTCCGCCGCTCTCGAGCTGCTGCCCACCAGTCGGCGCAGCCTGTACGCCAACCTGGTGGTCCCGGATGCCAGCTTCAGCGCCTGCGTGGAGGCGGACCAGCCGGTCATCGTGGAGCGGGCAACGTACCCGGCGGGTGGCGGTGGCAGTGGCGGAACGGCCGCGCCGGCGCTCTCCCAGACCTGGTACTTCGCCGAAGGCAACACACGGCCGGGCATCAGGACACGGCTGGCGATTGGCAACCCGAACGCCGAGGCGGCGCGTGTGGAGCTGACGTACCTGCCCGAGGGCGGCGAGCCACTCAAGCGATCCCTGTCAGTTCCGCCCCGGGCGAAGGTCGCGGTAGACGCGAACGCCGACCTGCCCGGCGCACGCTTCGGCCTCAGCCTCTCCGCCTCCAGGCCGGTCGTGGCCGACCGGACGATGGCCTTTGGCCCGGGCGGGGGAGGGACCCACACCAGCGCGGGGACGCCTGCGCTCGCCCGCACCTGGTACCTGCCGGAGGGCTCGACGGCCGCGCCGTTCCAGGAGTACGTCCTGGTGGTGAACCCGGGCGCCACGCCGGCCAACGTGGCCGTGGACTTCATGCGCGAGGACGGCACCGTCACCTCGCGCGCCTTCCCCGTGCCGGCCGGCGGGCGCCTCACCGTCGACGCTAACGCCGAGGTCCCGAACGCGGCCGTCTCCGTGCGGGTGACGGCCGACCAGCCGGTCGTGGCCGAGCGGTCGATGTACTGGGACGACTTGGCTGGCGGGACGAACGCCGCCGGCATCGCCTGGGACCGCTGAGCGCGCGGCGCGTCCGCGGCGAGGGGCGCCGCACGTGGGCTGAGGTGGGGCACGCCGCGGCGTTGGCTGGTGCGCCCGCCAGGCTCAGGGCCGCCGTTCGAGCAGCACCATGGTTGCCTCGCTCGGGAGGCTCGTCGCCGTCACGTTCAGCCGGTTCAGGGGCGCCACCTCGGTCGCGCCCATCTCCCGACAGAACCGGTCCACCTCGTCGAGCTGGAGGTAGCCCGTTGTCTGCGGGGTGGCGTAGTGCATCGGGACGACCAGCCGGGGCTCGATCTGGGCCACGACCTCCGCGGCCTCGGCGGCGCCGATCGTGCAGTGCCCACCGACGGGGATGAGCAGCACGTCGCAGTCCTTGATGGGCGTGAGCTGCTCGGGCGTGAGCGCCCGCGCGAGGTCGCCCAGGTGGCAGATCGAGAGCTCTTCCACCTGGATGACGTAGGCCGTGTTCGCGCCGTCGGGCCCGCCAGGTGCGTCCGGCCGGCGTGGCGTGCGCACGCCCCAGATCAGCGCCCCGCCGATCTCGTACTCGCCCGGACTGGAGAGGACCCGCGGGCGGCCCTGCACCGCACCGAGCGACGCGTGGTGGGGGTGGTCGTGCGAAATGGTGACGACACTGGCCGACACGGCGAGCGGTGGGTAGCCCCAGCCGCCGGCACCGTACGGGTCGGTGACGATGACCACGTCCCGGCCGCGGAGGCGGAACGCGGCGTGGCCGAGCCAGGTGATCTCCACGAGGCGCGGATTCTACGCGTTTCGCCGCCGCGCTGGCGGGCGGACTGCTATAACCCGTTCGCCGATGCCGACGACGCTCGCCAGCGGGCCCCTCGTCCGAGCGCTGCTGGCGCTCTGGCTCGCGCTTCTCCTGGCGCTGGCTGGGGCCCCGGCGGCGCCGGCTGCGCCGGACCCCCGCGCGGGCGCCTACGCCGCGCCAGCGCTCGCGCAGGAGAAGGTTGATCGGCAGCGCCAGGCGACCAGCGTCCAGCGCGCGTTCGACCTCCTAATGGACCGGTTCGTCCGCCCGCTGGACTCAGCGGCGCTGCTCAACGCGGCCTGGGAGCAGGTGGCGCAGGATGCGCTCGAGCAGGCGGCGCCGCCACCCGGCCCGGCCCCGGCCCTCACCGGCGACCGGGCCCGGGACATTGCCGCGTTCCGGGCCGCGCTCGCCGCCTACCAGGGAACCCAGCCCACCTGGCCGGCCGGCTTCGTGCCAGCGTACTCGGCCATACGCGGGATGGTGGGGTTCGCCAACGAAGGCCACACCTACTTCATGGACCCGGGCCAGTACCAGGAGCACCTGGCGTGGTCGCGCGGGGACGTGAAGTACGGCGGGATCGGCGCGCGAATGAAGGGTCCGGATCTGATGGTCACCGAGGTGTTCGCGGGCTCGCCGGCGGAGCGGGCGGGGCTGCGCGCCGGCGACCTGATCCTCCGCGTGGATGGCCAGCCGGTCGCCGGCCTCTCGGTGGAGCAGGCGGTCTCCCTCATCCGCGGCCCGGAAGGCAGCTCGGTCGAGCTGGTGGTCGAGCGGCCGGGCGAAGCCGCGCCGCTGACCCTCAGCATCGTGCGTGCCGAGATCGCGTACGACTTCGTCGCCTACCGCACGCTCGGCAACACGGTTGGGTACGTGCAGCTCCGTGGCTTCCCTGACCCCGCGGTGGCCGACCAGTTCGAGCAGGACCTGGCGATCCTCCAGGAGCAGGGCGCGAAGGGGCTGATCCTCGACCTGCGCGGGAACCCGGGCGGACGGCTCGACGTGGGGTCACGCCTGCTCAGCCTCTTCCTGCCGCCCGGGACGGCGCTGTACGAGCAAGTGGAGCGGGACGGGCGGGAGGAAAGCCGGGCGCAGTTAGGCGCGGCGCTCTACTCGTTCCCAGTGGTGGTGCTGGTGGACGGTGGCACGGCGTCCATGGGTGAGATCTTCGCCGCCGCCATGCAGGAGGCTCGTGTCGCTACGGTGATCGGCACGGTCACCTCGGGGAACGTGGCGGCAGCCCAGGTGTTCCCGCTTGGCGATGGCTCGGCGCTCCAGGTGACGGTGATGGAGATCCGCTCGGGCCAGGGGAGCGTGCTCAACGGCGTCGGCGTGGTGCCAGACGAGATCGTCGAGCCGGAGCCGGCTGACGTGCTGCTCGGCCGCGACCCGGTCCTGGACCGGGCTCGAGAGGTGCTGCAGGCGGTGCTCGCCCCGGCCCCGCGCGTTAGCGCCGGCCGCTTCTTCGCCGAGTAGGCAGGCTGCGCGCGCGCCCCTCTACGATGTGGGCGTGGCCGAAACCGTACCCCAGCCGCCCGAGGCGAGCGAGCTCACCCTGGCGCAGGTGATGCTGCCGGAGGATGCCAACCCACACGGCAACGTGCACGGGGGCACGCTGATGAAGCTGGCGGACACGGCGGGAGGGACGTGCGCCAGCCGACACGCCCGCAGCCTGGTCGTGACCGTGGTGGTGGACTCGATGACCTTCGAGCGCCCGGTCTACGTGGGCGACCTGGTGGTCGTGCGGGCCTGGGTCACCTGGACGGGCCACACGAGCCTGGAGACGGAGATCACCATCGACGCCGAGAACGTGCTCACGGGCGAAGTGCGGCGCGTCTCGAAGGCGTACCTCGTCTACGTCGCGATCGACGCCGCCGGACGCCCGGTCCCGGTGCGTCCGCTCGAGGTGGCGACCCCGGCGCAGCGGCGCCGCTGGGACGAGGCCGAGCAGCGGCGGGCGCTGCGCCTCCAGGCGCGGCACGCGTAGGCCTCAGGTGACCGGCACCCTCCTCAACGTGGCGGCGGTGATCGTGGGCGCCACCATCGGGAGCCTGCTCGGCGATCGGCTACCGGAGCGGGTGCGGGGTATTGTCCTCCAGGCGGTGGGACTGGTCACCCTGCTCATCGGGGCGCAGATGGCGCTCCAGGCGCAGAACCTGCTGATCGTGCTCGCCAGCATGGTCCTGGGCGGCGCCCTTGGCGAAGCGATTGGCATCGAGGCGCGGCTCGACGCCGCCGGCGCCTGGCTCGAGCGCCGCTTCGGCCGCGCCGCGGGCGAGACACCCGAGGAGGTGCAGCGGGGCGCCGGCCGGTTCATCCGGGGCTTCGTCTCCAGCAGCCTCGTCTTCTGTGTGGGCCCGCTGACGATCCTGGGCTCGATCCAGGACGGGCTGACCGGGGACTACCGCCTCCTCTCGGTGAAGTCGGTGCTGGACGGGGTCACGTCGATCGCGTTCGCCTCGGCCCTGGGGCCGGGCGTGTTCTTCTCGACGCTCGTGATCCTCGTGTACCAGGGCGGGCTCAGTCTGGCCGCCCGGGCGCTGGGCGCCGGCATCCCGGACCCGGCCCGCAACCCGGCCGTGCTGGAGATGACCGCCGTGGGCGGCCTGCTGATCCTGGGGATCGGCCTACGGCTGCTCGAGATCAAGCCGATCCGCGTCGGCAACCTCCTGCCCGCGATCGGTCTGGCGCCGTTGCTCACGGTGTGGTTTGGCCCGCCGCTTGCGCGGCTGATGTCCGGTGGCTGAGCCCGCGCGCCGACACCTGGCGCCGACCGGGGCGCAGGTGCGCGTGACGGGCCCGGTCCACGCGCACGGCGAGCGCGTAGCGCCACCAGCCACGCGCCCCATGACCACCGCTCCCTCGCGCCGTCTCTCACCCGACTCGATCGCCGGCCTGGACAGGTACGCCATGGAGATGCTCAGTTGCCCGCCGCTCCTGGCGCGCGCGGGGGGCGTCCACGTGCGAGCCGTGCCTGCGCGCGCCCTGCCTGCGTGGTTCGGCCACCCGCTGCCGATCATCGCGCTCGCGTTCCCTCAGGGAGCGACCGTGGCCGTTCGGCCGGACCTGGAGGCGCCGCTGCGTGAGGCGATGGGATCAGACGTCGCGCTGCCACGCCTGGATGCAGCCGCGCTCCGCCGCCTGCGGCGCGCAGCGCAGCGGCTGTGCCCGCACGCGTTCACGCTGCTCGGCTTCCTCCGGGCCGCGGACGCGGCCACCTTCCGACCGAGCCCGACGGCCGCGCGCGCGGAGTTGATCGGCCGCGACGACCCTGCCGCACTCCACCTGCGGCACCGGTTCGACGGCGAGATCTTCGGCGTACGGGGGCCACGCGGCCGGCTGGTATCCTGGGCCGCGTTGAAGCTGAAGGCCGGGGACGTGTGGGAGGTGGCCGTGGAAACCGCGCCCGACTTCCGCCGCCGGGGGTACGCCCGCGACGTCGTCTCGGCGGCGGCGAGGTACACGTTGGAGTGCGGGCGGCTCTGCCTGTACGTCCACGACCACGACAATCGTGCGTCGGCCTTCGTCGCGCGGACGCTCGGCTTCCAGGTGTACGCCGAGGTGGTCCTTGCCGAGTACTGACGCCGGCGTTGGCCCGGCGCAGCTCCTGTTCACCGGGGGGGCGATCTATACTATGGAAGACGCCCAACCGCGGGCGGACGCCCTGGCGGTGCGCGGCGAGCGCATCCTGGCAGTCGGCGACGCGCAGGAGCTCACCCCGCTGCGCGGCCCGGCCACGCGGGTGGTCGAGCTGGGCGGCCGGGCGCTGGTGCCCGGCTTCGTCGACGCCCACATCCACTTTGGCTGGTACGCGCGAAGCCGTCGCGAGGTCGACCTGGACCAGGCGGCGACCCTGGAAGCGGGCCTGGCGCTGGTCCGCGCCGCCGCCGAGCGGCTGCCGGACGACGCCTGGATCCACGGCCGTGGCTGGGACCGCCACCGCTGGGGCCGGCTCCTCGGTGCGATCGACCTGGACGGAGCGGTCGGCCCGCGACGTGCGGTGCTCAGGAGCCACGACGGGCACGCCCTCTGGTGCAGCAGCGCCGTGCTCGCCGCGGCCGGCGTCGACGCCGGCACGCCGGATCCGCCCGGCGGGCGGGTGGAGCGCCTGGAGGACGGCCGCCCCTCAGGCGTGCTGTTCGAGAACGCCCAGGCGCTGGTGGAGCGGGTCATTCCGGAGCCCGGGCTGGAGGAGACGATCGCCGCGATCCGCGAGGCGTTACCCAGCGCCGCCGCGGCCGGGGTCACTGGCATCCACAACTTGGAAGACGCGCGCACGCTGCGCGCGTTCACGCGGCTCTGGCTGCGGGGCGAACTGACGCTGCGCGTCTTCCACGGCATCCCGCGCGCCCACCTGCGCGCTGCCGCGCGGGTGGGCGTCGAGACCGGGCTGGGCGACAACTGGCTCCGAGTTGGACTGGTGAAGCTGTTCGCCGATGGCACACTCGGCTCCGAGACCGCCTACCTGCTGGAGCCCTACGTTGGACGGGACGACGGCTACCGGGGGATCCCAACCCTCGAGCCGGAAGAGCTGCGCGCGGACCTCCTGGCCGCCGCACGAGCCGGTCTGGGCGTCGCCGTCCACGCGATCGGCGACGCGGCGGTGCGGAACGCCCTGGATGCCATCGCCTGGGCCCGGGCGCAGGATCCCCTGGCGGCGCGCGCGCTCTACCGGATCGAGCACGCGCAGCTTGTCCACCCGGACGACTTCGCCCGCTTCGCGCAGCTCGACGTGGTCGCGTCCATGCAGCCGACCCACGCCGTGGCCGACTGGCGTGCGGCCGACGAGCACTGGGGGCCGAGGTCGCGGACCGCGTATGCTTGGCGGAGCCTGCTCGACGCCGGCGTCTCCCTGGCGTTCGGCACGGACGCGCCAGTGGAGCGGATCGAGCCGCTGCGCAGCCTGTACGCCGCTGTGGCACGCCGTGACGAATCGGGCGTGCCCGCTGGCGGCTGGTACCCGGAGCAGGCGCTGCGCCTGCACGAGGCCGTGCGCGCCTACACCCGCGGAGCGGCGCACGCCGAGCGGGCCGACGCCAGGAAGGGGTCGCTCACGCCGGGGAAGCTGGCCGACCTCGTCGTGCTCTCGGGCGATCCGTTCGCACGGGGGGTGGAGGCTCTGTTGGAGACGGACGTCGACACGACGGTGGTTGGGGGGCGGATCGTCCATGAGCGCTGAGGACCGGCCCGCGTACAGGTTCGAGACGCTGGCAGTGCACGCGGGCTCGGACGTGGCTTCCGTAGGCGGCGCCCACCCGATGGCTGTGCCCATCGTGCACGCGTCCAGCTTCTGGTATGACTCGTCAGACGAGCTCGACCGCGTGCTGGGCGGCGAGCAGCCGGGGTACGTGTACGCGCGCTACGCCAGCCCTACGGTGGCCGCCTTCGAGCAAGCGGTGGCCGCACTCGAGGGCGCGCCGGGGGCGGTGGCGTTCGCCTCGGGGATGGCCGCGCTACACGGCGTGCTGATGGCGTGCGCGCCGCGCCCGGGCGACGTGATCTTTGCCAGCCAGGACTGCTACGGCGGCACCCACGCGCTCCTGGCGAACGTGACCACGGTGCAGGGCGCCAGGGTGCGGTTCGTGGACGTGTTCGACCTCGAGCGGCTGGGCGCGCAGCTCGCCGCCGAGCGGCCACGGGCGCTGCTGTTGGAGGTGGTGTCGAACCCGCTGGTGCGGGTGGCCGACCTGCGGCGGATCTGCCAGGCCGCGCGCGAGCATGGCGTCAGCGTGGTGGTCGACTCCACGTTCACGACGCCCTACCTGCTACAGCCGCTCGAGCTGGGTGCCAGCTACGTGGTGCATAGCGCCACCAAGTACCTGGGCGGGCACGGGGACGTGACCGGTGGTGTGGTGGCCGGCGCCACGGCCGAGCGGGTGGACGAGCTGCGGACGCTCTGCAAGCTGACTGGCGCGATCCTGGGCCCGGCGGAGGCCTACCTGGCGCTCCGCGGGCTGCGCACCCTGGCGTTGCGGATGGCGCGCCAGTGCGCGAACGCTGCGGCGCTCGCCGGGGCGCTGGCCCGCGACCCGCGCATTGAACGGGTCTACTACCCGGGGCTGGCCGAGAGCCCTGACCACGCGACCGCGCGGGGCCTGTTTCGCCCGGACGCCTTCGGCGCCGTGCTCGCGTTCGCCATCCGTGGTGCGGACCAGGCGGGCGTGATGCGCGCCATGGAGCGGCTGCGGCTGATCCGGCCGGCGCCGACGTTGGGCGATGCGGCCAGCCTCGTCCTCTACCCGGTCATCGCCTCGCACCGCGGGCTCTCACCGGAGGAACGCGCGGCGCGCGGCATCCACGACAACATCCTGCGGCTCTCGGCCGGGATCGAGGACCCGACCGACCTGGTCGACGACCTGGACCTGGCGCTGGCTGCACCCACGGCCGGGAGGACGTGAGGGGTAGCGCGACGTACCCGGCGAGCGGGCTCGGCGGGGCGGCACGGGTGGCGTTGGCCGGCGCCAGGCGGCGAGGCACTCGGGCGGCGCTGGGCGCAACCGAGGAGCGGCATGCCCCGTCCAAGGTGCACGCGGTACAGTGTGCGTGAGCGAACCGCGCCTCAGCCCAGCTCCTCGAGGGAGGTCAACAACTCCATGGGAATTCTCGACCGCGTTGCGACACTCGTGAGGGCGAACATCAATGACCTAATCGACCGGGCGGAGGACCCGGAGAAGGTCATCAAGCAGCTTCTGGCGGACATGAACAGCCAGCTCCTGCAGGTGAAAACGCAGGTGGCGGCGGCGATCGCCGACGAGAAGCAGCTCTTCCAGCGCTACCAGGACAACCAGACGCAGGCGACTGAGTGGCAGCGCAAGGCGGAGCTGGCCGTGGAGAAGGGCCAGGACGATCTGGCGCGGGAGGCGTTGAGCCGCCGCAACGCCTTCCAGCAGACGGCCGACGGGTTCAAGGCGCAGTACGACGAGCAGTCGAAACAGGTGGCGACGCTCAAGGACGCGCTGAGCCAGCTGGAGGCCAAGATCACCGAGGCGGAGACCAAGAAGGACCTGCTGATCGCGCGCAGCCGCCGGGCGAAGGCGGAAACCCAGATCCGCACGACTCTCGCCGGCCTGGACGCCAGCGGCGCGCTGGCCGGCTTCGAGCGCATGGAGGAGAAGGTCAACCAGCAGGAGGCACGCGCCGCTGCGCTGGGTGAGCTGGACCGTGACACGCTGGAGGACCGGTTCAAGCTGCTCGAGACAGAGACCGAGGTCGACCAGCAGCTCGCGGAGCTGAAGGCGCGGAAGGGGCTGGCGCCAGGCGGCGAGACGAAGGCGCTCGAGTCGGGCGAGGGTGAGGAGGCCGCCGGCCGCGGCGCGCCCTGAGCGGGGATCGGGTGCCGGGGCGACTCTGCTCCCTGGCACCCAGCCCCTGCTACCCCGGGCACCTGGCCCCGCCGCTGGCGCGCTCACGGGCTCGGCCGCGGGGTTACAGCCGGAGGAAGGTGGGGAGCGAGTCGCCCAAGAGCGGGCGGGCGTACGCCTCGAACGCGGGCGTCATGCCGGTGCCGCGAGCGTTGACGAACGCCGGCGGCAGCCGGCGTTGCTGGTTGGCCACGACTTCTAGGGGCGCCGCACCCGTCGCCACTGCGTACGGCGCCGAGCCGACGCGCTGCAGGGTCACCATGAGGTCCGAGCGGCCTTCGAGGGCGTAGCGAACCGCCGCGCGGCCGACGAGCTCGGCCTCGTCGCGGTCGACTCCGGAGACGTACGCGGTGGCCGTGCGCTGGATAGTGCCCGGCTTGTCGATCCGCGCCCGGAGCCGGAGCTCCTGCTGGATGCGCTGCGCCAGGAACCGGGCTGGGCTCTCGTAGTAGGGATGCCCGAAGGGATCGACCCAGTGGGGCGGGCCACCGGTGCCGAGGACCTGGCCGTCCGGGGCGGGCTGGTTCTCGCACAGGACGGCGACGCACCAGCCGAGCTGCTGGTAGACGGCCTGCACGTCCGCCACCACCTGGTCCGCGCTGACCGGCCGTTCGGGCACGTAGACCAGGTGCGGGGCGTCGTCGGGCTCCTCCCTGGCCAGCCAGCCGGAGCCGGGCAGCCAGCCGGCGTGGCGGCCCATCACCTCCACCAGCTTGATGGGGTCTGTGGCGCGCATGGCCCAGGTGTCCCGCGCGGCCTCGCGGGTGGTCTGGGCGATGAAACGGGCGGCGCTGCCGTAGCCGGGGCAGTGGTCGGTGGCGGGGAGGTCGTTGTCGATGGTCTTGGGGACGCCGATGACACGGAGCGGGACACCCAGCGCCCGAGCGGCCTGGGCCACCTGGTGGGAGGTGTCGGCGGAGTCGTTGCCGCCAATGTAGACGAACGTCTCGATTCCCCGCTGCTGGCAGAGGCGCACGAGGCGCTCGGGGTCGCCTGGGCGGAGCCGGTAGCGGCACGACCCGAGCGCCGCGCCTGGCGTGTGCGCCAGCCGGAGGAGCGCGCCGTCGTCCAGGTGCCCCAGGTCGATCAGCCGCCCTTCGAGCGCGCCCCGCACGCCGTCCCGCATGCCGACCACGGCACCGAAGCCCCGAGAGGCGCGAGCCTCAGCCACGACGCCGGCGAGGCTCGCGTTGATGACCGCCGTGGGTCCGCCGGACTGCCCGACGAGCAGACCGGGCCTGGCGCTGGCGCCCAGGGCTACCCGGCCACGGCTGCTTCGCGGTCGCCGGCGGCGGCCGCGGCGCGGCGCTCGCGAAGGGCGGCAACGACGGCGCGCATGTAGGCGGGGAGGTCGGCCGGCGTACGCGAGGTGATGAGGTTGCCATCGCGGACCACCTCACGGTCGACCCAGGTGGCGCCAGCGTTCACCATGTCGTCCTTGATACTGCGGAAGCCGGTGGCCGTGCGGCCGCGCAGCACGTTGGCCGAGGCGAGCATCCACCCAGCGTGGCAGATGGCGGCGACGATCTTACCCTGCTCGACTGCGTCGCGGACGAGCTTCACCATGGCCGGGTGGCGCCGCATGTGGTCGGGCGAGTACCCGCCAGGGATGAGCACGGCGTCGAACTGGGTGGCGGTCACGGTCTCCGCCTCGGCGTCCGCGGCCACCGGGTAGCCGTGCTTGCTCTGGTACGTCTCGGCGCTGCCCGAACCGACGACGAAGACGTCGGCGCCCGCCTCGCGCAGGCGATAGTACGGGTACCACAGTTCGAGGTCCTCGTAGAGCGTCTCGGCCAGGATGGCCACCCGCATGCCCGCGAGCTCATGGGCCGAGCTCTCGACCGACGGATCGCTCGCGCCATTGTGGGACGTGGTCATGGTGCACCTCCCGGACGTCGGATGGATGTCCTGCGCTCATCGTATCACGCAGGGTAGGGGCCGCCCGGCTCGGCGCGCCCGGGTCCGGGCGGCCTGTGCGCTACCGTTTGCCCGGATCTCGGCGCCGAGGCCCCTGCCTGGTGGGCTCAGCGCGAGCGTGGCGACGGGCCGAGGTTCCCCCCGCAACGACGTCTGCTGCCCGCCTGGCCAGGCCCGTCGCCGGGAGCGCCGCGGCGACGTCGGCGAGCAACGCGGCGGCGGCCCGGGGGGACGGGAGCCTCGCGTCCACGGCCTGGTGCACCTCGGCGGCGGCTTCGGGGGTGCCGACGGCGAGGGCGAGCGTGTGCAGGCCGGCCGTCTCGCGCAGGTCGCGCAGCGCGCGGAACGCGTGTAGGTCGGTGACGTCGTCGCCCAGGTAGACGAGCGCACGCAGGCGGTGGTCGGTGGCGAGGAGGCGCACGACGGTGCCCTTGCTGATGGGGATGGGCGGCAGGAGGTTGACCACGAGGCGGCCTTCCTCCAGGCGGAACCGCTGTGCCGCTGGAGCGTGAGCCAGCGCGTCGAGGAGCTGGCGGCGGGCGGCTTCGCGGTCGACGGCGAGACGGTAGTGCAGGCTCGCGCTCACGCCCTTGTTCTCCACGAGGATGCCAGCCAGCGTGAGCTGCGGAGCGACCTGGTCGAGCGCCGCCGCGAGCAGCGGAACGTACGGCCGGGCTGCTTCGACCGGCTGTGGCCCGTGCGGGCCGACGAGCTCGAGCCCGTGGTTGCCGACGTAGGTGAGTCCGTCCAGGCCGACCAGGCGCTGGGCGTCCGCTACCGAGCGCCCGGAGACGACGGCGACGAGCGCCAACCGCCGAGCGAGGCGCTGGAGGGCGGCCCGCGCTTGTGGCAGGACACGTGCCTCGGCGGGGACGGCGGCGATGGGGCTGATGGTGCCGTCCACGTCGGTCACCAGCCCGGCCGGCTGGCGGCTCAGGACGGCCACCACGCGGCCGACCCGAATCCGTGGATTCCCGATTGAAAGCTTCACCCGCTGGGTGACGGATCTGATCTCGGACTCACGGATTCGGGGCCGACCAGCGGCCTGGCGGCTCGCCGGGCGCTCGCGTACACTATCAGGGAGTGTTGCAGTCCGCGGTAGCTCAATGGTAGAGCAACCGGCTGTTAACCGGTGGGTTGCAGGTTCGAATCCTGCTCGCGGAGCCAAGTACCCCAAATCCCGAACTTTTCCCCGCGTGGTTGACACTCGCGGGGGCCGGCAGGCCGGGGAGCTGGTAGAGGGCGATCCGCACACGGTACCGCGGGGTGCGGATTCTTGTTGTCAGCGTGTCCCGCGAAGCCGGCGGCGCCTCGGCGGTCGGGTCGTAGGGCCAGACCTCGACCTGGCGCACCAGGAGCTGGAAGAGCTCCTTCTGGTCGGCCAGGGGCAGCAGGTCGACCAGCCGGGCGAAGTCCTCGAGCGCCCGGCGGATCAGCTCGACGTCGAGCAGCCGCTTCCGGCGGCGCTCGAGGTCGAGCTCCAGCTTCTCGCAGCGCGCCTGGAGCCGCTCCTTCTCGCGCACCAGCCGCCGATACTCGTCCTTGATGTCGTCGGCCAGCAGGTCCTCCTGCTTCATGACCTCGATGAGCCGCCGGATGGCCGCGGTGAGCTGGCCGGCCTCGTCGCAGTGGCGGGCCAGGGCCGCCTCCAGATCGGCCACCGACTCCACCGCCTCCCGATTGGCCGCGTCCACGCGGGCTTGGAGGAGGGCCGGCTGGTTCCCCAGGTCGGCCAGGGCCTGCTTGACCAGCGCCTCGAACTTCCGCGCCGGCAGCATCTTGACCGGGCAGGCGGTCTGGCTGCCGTCCTTGGTGACGTCGACGCAGGCGTAGTAGAGGTACGGCGTGCCGTCCTTCGTCTTCTTGCCCGAGGGATAGGGCGTCATCGCCAGGCCCCAGGCGCCGCACGTGAGGATGCCCTTGAGGAGATGGACATGGTCGTCCTTGTAGCGCAGGCCGTTGTCGTCCTCGCGCCCATTGCCGATCGCCTTGTTCGCCCGCTCCCAGGTCTCCTCATCGACGATGGGCTCATGCTTCGCCGGGTAGAGCTTGCCACCGTAGCGGATGACGCCCTTGTAGACCGGGTTGCGGACGACGGCCTTGACGTCCTCCTCGTCGAACCGCTTGCCGCCGATCCGCTGCTCGGCGCCATCCCGCCGCCTGACCTGCCGTAGCTTGCTGCGGTACCCGCGCGCGTTGGCCGCGTTGGCGACCGTGCACGTGGAGCGGGTCTCGATCACCCGCCGGTAGACGAAGTGGATGATCGGGACCTCCTGCGGGTTGGGCGTCAGCGTCTGCGTCTGCTTGTCGTAGGCGTAGCCGAGGGGGACGTTGCCGCCGTTCCAGAGACCCCTCTCGGCGCGCCCGGCCATCTTGCTCATCGTCCGCTCGCGGGCCAGCTCCCGCTCGAACTGGGCGAAGCTGAGCAGGATGTTCAGCATCAGCATGCCGGTCGAGTCGGAGGTGTCGAAGTGCTGGGTGGCCGAGACGAAGGTGCCGCCGTGCGCCTTGAGCACCTCCCACAGGTCGTAGAAGTCCTTGAGCGAGCGGGAGATGCGGTCGATCTTGTAGGTGACGACGGCGTCGAGCTTGCCGGCGCGGACGTCCTCGAGCAGCTCCTGGATGCCGGGCCGCTGGAAGTCCTTGCCGGAGTAGCCGGCGTCCTCGTAGACGGCGGCGACCTTCCAGCCCTTCTCGGTATGGATGTCGATGTAGTTGCGGCAGATTTCCTCCTGGCGCTTGAGCGAGCTGTACTCGCTCAGCGCCTGCTCGTCGGTCGAGACCCTGGTGTAGATCGCGCATCTCATGCAGACGCCTCCCGCTTTCGGACCCGCTGTCGGGGCTGGTCGCCCACCGGGAATTGCACTTGCATGTCAGGGTAACCTCAAATACGATTTGAGGTATGCCTGACACTATGACGGCCGAGCCGGCGTCCGCCGCCGAGCCGGCTCGACCGGATCGCCTGCGCCTCTTCGAGACCGCCTCGGAGCAGGGCGGCTACTTCACGGCTGAGCAGGCGCGCGCGTGCGGCTTCAGCTGGGCGCTGCTGTCGCACCACGTCAAGCGCGGCCGATTCATCCGCGTCCGCCGCGGCCTCTACCGCCTCCGCGAGTACCCCTCGTCCCCGCGCGAGGAGGTCCTCGCCGCCTGGCTCGCCGTCGGGAAGGACGTGGCGGTCGTGTCGCACGACAGCGCGCTCGACCTGCTCGACCTGAGCGACGTCATCCCGGACGCGGTCCACCTCACCGTCCCTCGCTCCCGCCGCGACGCCCCCGCAATTCCTGGCGTGAGGATCCATACCACCGTCAGGGCGCTTGGGCCACATGACCTGACCTACCGCGAGGGCATGGTCGTCACCTCGGCCACGCGCACCATCCTCGATGCGGCTGAGGCCGGCACGGCGCCGGACCAGATCGAGATGGCGCTGGCCCAGGCGGTCGAGCGCGGCCTAGCCAGTCCCGACGAGCTCCGGCAGGGCGCCGCGGAACGCGGGCGACGGGTGGCCGCGCTGATCGACGGCGCGCTCGAAAAGGTCTCGGCATGAGGTACGCGACCGCCGCCGCGTTCCGCACGGCGCTCGAGCAGCGCCTGCTGGCGGCGGCGCGGCAGGGGAGCGTGCCGGTGGTGCGGCTGCGGAAGCTGGTCGCGTTCGAGCGGCTGCTGGCGCGACTGCTGGTCGTGGCGCCGGACCGGTGGATCCTCAAGGGCGCGATGGCGCTCCACTTTCGACTCGCGGCGCGCTTCCGGACGACGAGGGACATGGATCTCGGACGCTGGGACGATGAGCGGGCGGCCGCCGAGGACTTCGCCGCGGCGGAGCAGGTCGACCTCGGCGACCACTTCCGGTTCGCCGTCGTGCGGACCGCCAAGCTCGACCAGCTGCTGGAGGGCGCCGCGGTGCGCTACCACGTCTCGGCGTACCTGGCCGGACGCCGGTTCGAGGAGCTCACCCTCGACGTCGGCTTCGGCGTTCCGCCGCCGCTCGAGCCGGACGTGCTGCGCGGGCCGGACCTGCTGAGTTTCGCCGACATCCCACCGGCCGAAGTGCCGACACTGCCGCTCGAGCAGCATGTAGCCGAGAAGGTCCACGCCTACACGCGCGCCTACGCCGGCGGGCGGGCGAGCACCCGCGTCAAGGACCTGGTCGATCTCGCGGCTATTCCGTCGCTCTTCCCGTTCGAGGCCGGTCGGCTGCGCAGGGCGCTGCAACACACGTTCGGCACCCGCACCACCCATGCGCTGCCACACAGGCTGCTGCCTCCGCCGTCCCAGTGGAGCACGCCTTACAGCAGGATGGCAGCCGAAATGGGCCTCGACCCGGAGCTGTCCGTCGGGTACGAGCAGGCGCGGGCGTTCCTCGATCCGGTCCTTGGCGGGACCGTCCCCGACGGCGCCAGGTGGGACCCGGTTCGGCGGGCGTGGTAGGCAAGCGCTGCCTGCGCCCCTCACCCCTTCCCTCTCTTCCTGTCCGGGTTCTCGGCCGTCGCCGTCGGCAACGGCATCGCCACACCAGACCTGAGTAGTGTCCGGGGTTTCCGCTGCCGACGCTTCGGTCGGCTCTCGCCGAGGACGTCAGCGTGCTCTGAACGCTACGGCAAGCAGCAAGTGGTGATCTAGAGAAACCCCGCGCAGGCGGACGGACGATCCGCACGTTCCAGTGGATGCCGCCAGTCGCCCGCCTCGACAGCTCCAGTCAGGCACCGGTAGCCAACCCGCCCACCGGCTCCCGCAGCTCCGTCTAGCAGAACGTAGCCTTCGACGACTCGGCCCTCGTCTGGGTAGGCGTGCTCAGGTCCAGGGCGGTGTCCAGCGCCGGGTCCAGCAGCCGGCCGGATCGTTCGCCCTGGACAGAGAGCGTGTAGGCGGTCACCCGGGCGCGAATCAGCCGGTCGAAGGATCCATCCGAGTCCGCCGCCTCGATGCGCACCGTGGCCGGGGCGGACGCCGTGGGCGAGGTCGGGCTCAGGCGGACCGTCACGGGCTCGCCGGGATCGAAGCCAATCCCGACCAGCTCGAAGTCGATCGTCCGCTGGCCCGGAGACGCCAGCGGTGGCACGTACCAGGTGGCGTACACCCGGTCAGGTGGGGGCGGAGGCTCGGGCTTCACCGCCGCCGGCGGGATGATGCGGCCCGAGCCCAGGCGGCGCGCCAGCCGACCGATGGCGGTGATGGTGACGCACCCCTCCTTGCCGTCGCCCGGGACGATGGTCGGGTCGTTGGGCCGGTCCTCCAGGAAGAGCTGCATGGCCCCCTTCTGGAACCGCTGCACGATGTAGGGCAGGTAGAGCGGCGCCCCCGCTTTGCCGTCGCGCTGCTCGCGCAGGTAGACAGGCCGCTCGGCGAACGTCTGCGGCAGCCCGAACAGCTCCCAGGCGGCCTCCTGCACCTCGAATGGAACGTCGCTCACCGGGTCCCACAGGAAGCGCGCCAGGAAGCGGGGCTCGGTGAGCCAGTTCATGCGCCGCGCTGCGTCGGCCGCGAACGGCAGCGGCGATGAATCGCGCGGCCTGGGAATCCCCTCGACCTCGAGCAAGCCGTCCAGTCCGGCCTGCGTGAACAGCTCCGAGACGTTGGCCAGGCGGGCTGCGCTCTCCTCCGGCCGCCACTGGAGGATGCCGCGCTGGAAGGCCTGGTACAGGTAGCCACCATCATCCGGGTAGCGGTAGCGACGACTCACGGGGTAGCCCAGCACGTCTACACCGCCGTAGCGGCGGAACTCGGTCCAGAAGGACGCCTCCCGGTCGTCCACCACGGTGTAGCCGCGGAACGGCGCGCGGTCGTCCCGGAAGCGGCTCTCCTGGGCGTAGAACCAGCCGCCAGGGACCGGGTAGTCGCCCGGCACCTCCTGTTGCTGCGCCCGCGCCAGCCCGTACGGGGCCACGACGAGAGCCAGCTCGAGCAGGATCACGACGAGGTACGTGGACCAAGCTCTGGCACGGATCGGCACCAACGCGGCCCACGTGCTGAGCGCCGTGGAGGGAGCACGCGCAGCGCGCGGCAGGAGCGCGAGCCGCCGCAGCATCATAGACCCCCCACCCTCGCCGCCAGCCTCAGCCGAGCGGCTGGCGCCTGGCCGAGTTCGACGCCACTCTGACCCATCCGCTCAGCCTCCTGGCCCTGTCGGCGCCAGCCGCTCGGCGCTCGCGTCGCCCGGGCCGGGCTCGACAGGAGTGAACGGCGCTGCCGGGGCGCCAAACAAGCCCCGGTCGCGCGCCAGGTCCCCGGTCAGCGCCACGGTCACCTCGCCGGCGCGCGCCCAGGCGGTGTCGATCTTCCAGCGCTGCAGTACGCCGCGCTGGGTGCGCAGCGCGACCAGCGGTCCGAGGTCGACCACGCGTGAGGTAGGAAGACCGAACACCTGGACCGGGTCAGGAGTCTCGCCGCCGAAGTAGCGGGCCCGGATGGCCGGGTCGGCGTCCAGCAGCGCGAGCCGACGCCGCTTCACCGCCTCGAACGACAGGCCCGCCTCCTCGGCGAACGTCTCCTGCCTGGGGATCCCACGCTCGCGTAGCAGCCACTCGTCCTGGCCGGCGTCGTGCAGGTCGTCGAGCAGGTTGGCCAGCGTGGCGCTGGTGGTCTCAGGCCACCACTGCAGGAGGACCCGCTGGGTGAGCTGGACCACCCGCCCGCGCCACTGGAAGCGCGACGAGGTGGGGTAGCCCAGGAGATCCGGCCCCCCGAGCCGCTCGAACGTCGACCAGAAGCTGATGCCGGTGTCGTCCGTGATGGCGAAACCGGTGGCCGCAGCCCGGGCTGGTTGCCCGTTGGCCTGGGTGTAGAAGCGGCCGCGCGGGATGGCCCAATCCAGCGCGGGCAGGGCCGCGGCGAGTGGCCGCAGCCCGGCCACCAGCTCCGAGGAGCCCCGCCCCGGCGTGCGCGGTCGCAGGGCCAGGAGGTCCGACGCCGCCGTGGGAGCGGGCGCCGGCGCGGGCCGCGGCGCCACCGGCATGGGCGCCGGCGGCTGCGGCGGAGTGGGAGCGCCAGGCGCAGCCGCCGCTGCGAGCGCTCCTTCCGGCCGGGGAATCTCGCGCGCCAGCGGCGGGAACCGGTCCGGGGCGACGATCGAGAGCAGGCCGGCCTCGGGCTGCGAGACGTACACGGTCTCATCTGCCTGGCGGATCGCCATGCGCGACCGCAGGCCCTGGAAGTCGCGCCGCGGCAGCCGAACCCCGAACCGCCCGGACCGATCCGGCAGCAGGACCCGCCCGACCTCGGCACCATCCGTTGGATCGATGCGCAGCAGCGCGTTGAGCGTGCTGGCCAGGACGTAGACGGTGCCGCTCCCCTCGCCCGCGACCAGCGAGCCGGGCTCGTCGGGGAGCGGGAACCGATTCACTGCCAGCGTGCCCGGATCCACTACCACCAGCTCCCTGGTGGCCGGGTTGATGGCGGAGACCAGGCCGCGCGCCGTGGCCAGGCCCGAGAGCCCGGCGCCCGTCAGCCTGACCCGGCTGAGCACCTGGCCGCTCTGTCCGTCCAGGACGGACACCTGGCCGGTGAGGTGAGCCACGAACAGGGTGTGGCTGCCGGCATCCAGGGCGAGGCCGGTGACCTGGGGCAGGCCCGTGGCGTACTGGCGCACCTGTCCGGACCGGACATCGACCAGGGCAATCTCCTGGCGCTCGGGCAGGACCACGTAGAGCAGGCCAAGGTCCGCATCCAGCCGGACCTCCCCGGGATCGACGGGTAGCGGGATCGTGGCGAGGCGCTGCCCCGTCTCGCCGTTCACCACCAGGACGGCGGGGTCGGCCCGTGCCGCGACGTAGAGGGTGTCGCTCGCCTGGTCGACGGCCAGGTCCACCGGGGGGCGATCCAGGTTGAAGGGCCGCGCCAGGGTGGGGCGGGCGCCGTCGAGCGTCCAGATGACGCCGGAAGCGTCGGCGAGGTAGGCGCGATCGGACCCTGCGAAGGTGTCCAACCCGGCCGGGAGGCCGCCGACGAGGGCCGTGGCCGCCGGGGCGGGCGTGGGTGAGGGCGTCGGCGTGGCGGTGGGCGCAGGGGTGGGTGCCACCACGGCCCTGGCGCTGGCGCCGCCCCTCACCGGGGGCGGCGGCGCGACGCCCGGGTCCGGAGGCGCCACGGGTTGGGCCAGCGCGGCGACGGCCTGGGGGACGGGCGTGGGCGTCGCCGGCAGCGCCACGGGCACGTTCCCCACGCTGTAGTCGAGCGCGTGTGTCAACGTGCCGTTGGCGTACAGCTCCAGCCGGTACCGGCCCGGCGCCTCGCCGCCCTCGCGGTACCAGACGAAACGGTCCCAGAAGCGGACGACGCGGTACTCGCCCGGGCCCGGGGTGCCGGTGGCCGAGACGGGCGGGGCGCTCGCCTCCGCGCCAGGCGAGCTGGCCGGCCCGGGGGTCGGCGTCGCCACCGGTGGGCGGGCGCCGAGCGCCGACGGGGTGGGCGACGTCCCCTCCTGTCGCACGTCGGCGACGAGCATGCCCGTCTCGAGGTTGAAGACCCGGAGCGTGAAGGGGATTCTGAGCCGCTGGTCGAGGGCCTCGGCGTACAGGCCAATCTGGTCCTCGGCGTAGAACTCGGTGGCGGGTGGCGGCACCATGTTCCGGCCCGGCACGATGGCCAGGTACACCTGCCCGAAGTACCGCGCACCCAGGTCGGCGTCTGGCGCCGCCGGGTTGAGCGAGATGGGCGCCGGCGTCGGCGTGGGCGGGGCCGGCGTCGGCGTGGGCGGGGCCGGCGTCGGCGTGGGCGCCAGCGCCAAGCGGGACCGCTCGATGAAGTCCTGGATGCGCGCATCCTCCTGTGGGCTGAGGAGGCGCGCCCGCTCGAACGTGGCCAGGGCCTCGCGGAAGCGGCCCTCCTCGTACAGCTTCAGCCCATCCCGAAACGTCTGGTCCGCGGCCCGGGCCAGCCCCGCGAACGGGTCCGGGGTCGGCTCGGGCGGGGGCGCTCCGAGACAGCCGGAGGTAGCGAGGGCCAGGACGGCGACCGCGCCGAGCGTCACCAGGACGCGACGAGAGGCTCCTCGGGGCTCAGACGTTGGCGGCGATGCGTGCGTAGACAGGTCCTCGGGAGGCTGCTGGGCTGGCGCCGCGGACAGAGGCAGGGGGCCTGCGGCCCGCCGGGCGGTGCTCAGAATCAGCCGGGACGCGCGGGACTGTCAATCGGGCGACGTACTGGGCGCTATGAGACAAAAGTACCGCTGAGCGCTCAGACACGCCAGCGAGGCAGGCGGACGGCTCGGTTACGTCCCAGCGCTCCTATGCTGCAGGTCCCTGAGGGCTGCTCCCGAGGGGACGCGGGGGCTCCGCCCCCGGCAGGGCATCAAGTGTGGGCTGTGGGAACGAGGCTCCCGGTGGCTGCCCGCTACGCCGCGGCCTCCAGCAAAGCCGGTCCGTCCGTGTCCGGGCAGCGGACGCCGCCGCCGTTCTGTGGCCAACGGGCCAGGAAGGCCCGCGGAGCGGCTCCGGCGGGGACGTCCGCCGTTCAGGATGGGGTGGGCGCGCAGGGACTCGAACCCCGGACCTTTTCCATGTCAAGGAAACGCGCTAACCAGCTGCGCCACGCGCCCGTGTGTGGTTTGAGTATACCAACCCGGCCGCCGCCCGGCTCCACACCCCCCACGCCTGGGCTGGCTGCGCTACTATCACTGCCACGCACCAGAAACACGTACGGCCACGATCCGGACGAGTAGCCCGGCGGCCGCGCGGCAGCGAGCGGGGGATGGTGGAAGCCCCGCGGCGCGGACCGAGCGAACACCCCCGGTGAGCCTGGCGGCGAACGGCGGCCCGCGCGTCGCCCAGTAGTCGGCTACGGCAGCGCCCCGTTACCGGCGCACAGAGCGCCCGCGCTCGACGAGCGCGGGCGAACCTGGGTGGAACCACGAGCCGGCGGCCCTCGTCCCGGGACGAGGGCCGCCTCTGCGTGACAGGCCGACTTGCTTCGCAAGTCGGGGGCGTCCCAGGACGAGGGCCGCTCCTGTTTTGGAATAGCGGCTCGCGCAGCGAGCCGGACCGTCCACGACGACGGGTGCCACGTTCAGTCGCTCGGGAGGTTCCCACCATGTCCCACAACGGCAGCAGCGGCCTCCACCAGCCCGTGGACGTCATGCGCCATTCTGCGGCCCACGTGCTGGCGAAGGCGGTCCAGCGGCTGTACCCCGGCAGCAAGCTCGGCATCGGCCCGGTGATCGAGAACGGGTTCTACTACGACATCGACGTGCCACAGCCACTCAGCGAGGCCGACCTCCCCCGCATCGAGGAGGAGATGCGGAAGATCATCGCCAACGACGAGCCGTTCGAGCGGGTCGAGTGGAGCAAGGGCGAGGCGCTCGCACACTATTCCCGGGTCGACGACAACCCGTACAAGCGGGAGATCGTCGACGACGTGCCGGATGGCGAGGCGCTCAGCTTCTACCGCACGGGCGACGAGTGGATCGACCTCTGCCGCGGCCCGCACGTGCCCAGCGCCGGCAAGATCGGCCCGTTCAAGCTGCTCGGCGTCTCCGGCGCGTACTGGCGCGGCAACGAGAAGCGGCCCATGCTCCAGCGGATCTACGGCACGGCCTGGCCCACTCAGGAGCAGCTCGACCACTACCTGTGGCAGCTCGAGGAGGCGAAGCGCCGCGACCACCGCAAGCTGGGGCGGGAGCTGGAGCTCTTCTTCTTCGACGAGGTGGCGCCCGGCCAGCCCTTCTGGCTGCCGAAGGGCATGGCCATCATCCAGGCGCTCGAGGCGCTCCTCCAGCAGGAGCTCGACCGCCGCGCCTATGTGCAGATCAGCACGCCCTCGCTGGTCAAGGCCGAGCTGTGGAAGCAGTCAGGGCACTGGGAGAACTACCGCGAGAACATGTTCGCGCTCGAGGTGGAGGAGACCGAGTACGCGCTCAAGCCGATGAACTGCCCGGAGTCGACCATCGTCTTCCGAGCCCGGACCCGCAGCTACCGCGACCTGCCGCTGCGCCTGGCGCAGACCGACCGCCTCCTGCGCAACGAGCGCTCAGGTACGTTGAACGGCCTGCTCCGCGTGCGCCAGCTGACCATGGACGACGCGCACATCTACTGCCGCCCGGACCAGGTGCAGGCGGAGATCAGCGGGATCCTCGACCTCGGCAACTTCCTCTACGACATCTTCGGCTTCCAGCGGCGGTACTCCTTGAGCACCCGCCCCGAGAAGGCGATCGGAGACGCGGCGCTGTGGGACGAGGCGGAGGGCGCCCTCCGCGCCGCGCTCGAGCAGCACGCGATCCCGTATGAGGTCAAGCCCGGCGAGGGCGCCTTCTACGGGCCGAAGATCGACGTAGACATTCAGGATGCGCTCGGGCGGGCGTGGCAGCTTGCCACTATCCAGCTCGACTACCAGAGCCCTCAGCGGTTTGGCCTGGAGTACTTCGGCGAGGACGGCCGGCCGCACCGCCCGGTGATCATCCACCGCGCGATCTACGGCACCTACGAGCGGTTCGTGGCGATCCTGATCGAGCACTTCGGCGGGGCGTTCCCCCTCTGGCTGGCGCCCGTGCAGGCGGTGGTGGTGCCCATCGCCGATCGGCACGTGGCCTACGCCAGGGTGGTAGCAGAGGAGTTGCGGGCGCGCGGCTTCCGTGTGGAGGTGGACAGCCGACGTGAGAAGATGCAGGCGAAGATTCGCGACGCCCAGACGCAGCAGGTCCCGTACATGCTCGTCGTCGGCGACCGGGACGAGGCCGCCGGGACGATTGCCGTCCGCGAGCGGCGCGCCGGCGACCTGGGCGCCATGCCGCGCGCGGAGCTCCTGGCGAAGCTGGAGGAGCGCCGAGCCGCGCGGACGTAGAATTCGGGCCTCGTGGCTCCGCCGACGATCCTGCTCTACGCCCTGCACAAGCTCAACGCGCGCAACATGCTGCGCTCGGGCGTGCTGCAGGAGCTACGGCGGGCGGAGCCAGATGCGCGCGTCGTCATCGTCTCGCCGCTCGCCGCGGATCCTCGGTTCGTGGAGGAGTTCGCGGACGAGCGGACGAGCGTTGAGTACCTGCCCGTCTACGAACTGTCCCGGCCGCAGCAGCGGCTCACCTCGCTGGCGATCGAGCGGTGCGTGCGCCAGCACCCCACCCGGGCCACGGCGATCCGCTGGCAGCGCCAGGAGAACGTGCAGTCTGGCAGGTTCCGGCGGGTGGCCACGACGTTGAAGGCGGCGCTCGGGGCGGTGCCAATCCCGCCGCGCGTGCTGCTCGAGGCCGCGTTCGCCCTGACCCCCACCAGCGCCTACGAGTCCATCATGCGGCAGTACCGGCCCGACGTGGTGGCGATCGGCTCTGGCTGGCAGATCTACGAGACGCCGTGGAAGAGGGCGGCTCGTCGGTTCCACGTCCCGAGCATCGCCATCGACGTCAACTGGGACGCCTTCGAGAGCAAGCCAGGCGTCATCTACGGCGCGGACGAGCTGGTGGTGTGGAGCGAGCGCATGCAGCAGAAGGCAGTAGCTCGGTTCGGCTACCCGCCGGAGCGGGTGCACGTGACCGGCGCCCCCCACCTGGACCGGTACTTCAAGCGGGATGGACTGCGGTCGCGGGAGGAGTTCCTGGCGAGCCTGGGGTTTCCGCCGAACAGCAAGCTGGTCACACTGGCGGCGATCCTGGCGCACAGCTCGCCGCACGACCCGGCTCGCGTGGAGCTGCTACACGCGGCCGTGCAGCATGGCGCGTTCGGTCCTGACGCGCGCCTGCTCGTCCGCCTGCACCCCGTGGATTCGATGGACCGGTGGACGCGCTTCGAAGGCTGGCCGAACCTGCGGATACAGACGGCGTACGGCACCGGCCCCGGCGGTGGCTCGTACGAGCGGGGCGAGAGCCGCCGCGACATGCTGCACCAGGTGGAAACGCTGCTCTACACGGACGTGCTTGTGAACACCAACTCCACCATCTCGCTGGAGGCGATGCTGGTGGATACGCCGGTGGTGATGGTGGCCTTCGACGGGAAGGCCGGCACCCTGCCGCACCTGCAGTCAGACGCCCGGTTCCTGGAGTACGAGCACATCGCCTCGCTGGTAGACACGGGCGGAGTACGGGTGGTGCGCTCGGCGGACCAGCTCATCGCGCTGATCCGCCGCTACCTGGAAGAGCCGGCGCTCGACCGACGCGAGCGGGCCCACGCCGCCGACACGCTCTACGGGCCGCGCGACGGACGGGCCGCCCAGCGGGTGGTGGAACAGGTGCTCGCAGCAGCACGACGGGGACCATCGTGAGGCACCACCTAACCTCCGACACAGACGACCGCTTCAGAGTTGAGCAGGGTGAACTGCTCCCTGCACGCGCGGTTGGCTAGCTCGTCGTCCGAAATCTCGACGTACCGAACACCGGCCTCCTTCAGTCGCACACTATTTGACGAGAAGCCGCGGAAGGCAACGGCAACACCCCCAGGTTCGCCGGCGAGCCTCGCCAGCTGGGCCGAAAGCTCTGCCGTCTGCCGGTACTGGTAGAGGGCGTAGTAACCGCCAACTGCAAGGACATTGACGACCAGTACCGCCAGCACGGCGTAACCCAGGATCTGCACCACTCGCCGTTTCACCATTGCCACTGCAGTAACGGCCGACACGACCGGTATCAACCAAAGTTGCGGCACGTATCTCGCCCACCAGGCTTCTGGAATGATCACGACGGACATGAGAAGTCCGGCGACCACCGCCAGCGCTGCCCGAACGTCCGCCCGCCTTCCGCCGACGGACCCACTCAGACCGAGACTCACGGTTGCCAAGATCATGGCACCACCGAAGAGCGGACCGAAACCGGCCGTCCTCGTATCTGGATAGGCGTTACTCCGAAGCTCATCCACGCTCAACGTAAACGGCCATTTCAACTCGGCTGCCTGGGTTCCCCACTGAGCCCTAGACAAGAGTGATGCAGCCAATCGCGTAATGGAGTTCATGTCATTGAAGTTGGCTGGCCGCTGATCCTCATACCCAATCCGGGCATTTGGGCCTGCCATGGGATAGAATGGATTCCGGTAGCCAACTGTATTCACAACGTATGGATTGAATCCGACAACCACCGTGCCGAACGCAATCGCCGTGACTGCGACCAGGGTGGTTTCTCTGACTCTCGCCCTATCGGCCAGGTACGTCCCAACAATGCTCCCAATACCGAAAAGCAGGACGTACACGAGTGCAGTGAGCTTGACGTTGACGGCTGCGACGAGCAGCAGCGCGAAAGTAGCCTTAGTGATCCTACTCGGGCGAAACGTAACGAGGAGGGCTGCGCAGGTGAGCATCAGGAGATATGACGCCAGCTGCCCGTCTACGTAGAACGAGAGCGCCTGCGTGACTGCCACGGGATTGGCCGCGGCCAGGCCACTGACGAGAACGGAGGTCGCCAAGGGCAGCTTCGTCACGCTACGCACCGTTTCGAGGACGAGCAGGAATGCAGCGACGATCAAGAGCGCGTTGAAGCCCTTCGCCTGCTCGACCCGCCCGGTCAATGCGTAGACCGATGCCGCGCTAAGCCACGGACCTTTCGGGAAGTTGACGATGGAGAAGTGTGCCGGCGCTTGCGGAGCGTACACCGGGTTCCACCCAAAGGCGAGGTCGATAATGGCGCGCTGGTGGTAGGTCTGGCCGTCCGGCGAGACGTCGTAGAAGCGTCCCGCAAGCAGCAGTGCGGCGAGTAGCAGGCCGAATATCGTGGCGACTGCGCTGGCCGTCCGCATAAGACGCGGACCAAGCGGCCGACCCGCGCCTTGCTCGCCGGCCACCCACCAGCACCAGCCAGCGCTCGCGATGACGCCTGCGATGAGGTGGTAGGGCGAGACTGTAATGCCCGCGAAGAATCCGATCGCCGTTACCGCCTGGACTGTAACGATCAGCACGACCAAGCCGGTCGACACGAGGAAAGCCATCGACGCGGGCCGTCGGTGCGTGTGCTCATTCGCCTGCCCGATTCCATCAAGCGCAGGACTCGGCCGTGCGGGTGTGTTCAGCATCCCCCGGCTCCCGATTCGAGCGTCGCGCACGTGGGCTCCAGCGTGAGCTCCGAGGTGCGGACCGAGTCGGGCGATGGGTTCAGGCCCCGTCCGTCGGCACAGCACGGGAGATAGCGCCTACCAGACTCTCGGCGTCCAGCGCGTGGGCCTGCAGCACCTCGTCGTTGGTGCCACAGCGCGGGAGATCCTCCACGCCGAGCGGCACGACTCGTGGAGCATGGCGCAGGCCGAGCGCGGCCACCTGGCTGGCGATGAGCTGGCCCTGGCCGCCGGCGACGTAGTGGTCGTCCAGCGTCACGACCAGGCGGGCGCCTCCGATGGTCGCCCGCAGCCACGCCCGATCGACCCGGTTCAGCCACGGCAGGTTGACGACCTTGACGCCGATCCCGGCCGCCGCGAGCTGGCGCGCGGCCGCCCACGCCTGGGCCAGGAGCACCGGCCCGTAGCCGAAGAGCACCACGTCCTCGCCCTCGGTGAGCGCCACTCCCCGACCCTCCTCCAGTTGGTAGCCGGCCGGGAGCTCGAAGGGCACCGCGTACGGGACGGAGACGAGCCGCAGGTAGCAGCTCTCGGGCGTCCCGTTGAAGCAGTAGTCGACGGCCATCGCCACCTCGGCGTCAGTGCAGGGCTCCAGCGTCACCATGTTGGGCATGCCGCCCACCGTCGAGATGTCGCGGACGGACTGATGGGAGTGGCCGGGGCCACCCGGCAGGAGGCCCGCCAGCGAGCCCACGTAGACGATCTTGGTCCGCTCGGTGGCGTTGTTGTAGATCTGCTCGTTCGGCCGGGTCGAGAGGAAGCACGCGAAGGAGTGGACGGCGGGCAGCAGGCCCCGCAGCGCCATGCCGCCCGCCGCCGATACCATGTCCTGCTCGGCGATCCCGCACTCGAAGAAGCGGTTGGGGAAGCGGGCCTCGAAGTCGAGGAGCCCGGTGTCCCTGGCCAGGTCGGCATCCAGCGCCACGATCCGCGGGTTGCGTGCGGCCTGGTCCACCAGCGCTCGCCCGTACGCAGCCACGAGCTGCTGCGGCTGCGTCACGACCGGGCGGTCGGGGAAGGGGACGGCTTCCGTGAGCAGTGGCGCCGCGCCCGCGACCTCAAGCTGGCGGTCGATCGTCGCCAGCAGCTCGGCCGCCGCGTCGCGGTAGACCTCTTCCGGGCCACGCCGGTAGCTGCTCGCGTTCGGGCCCCCGCTGTGGAAGTGGTAGAGCCGCTCGTCCGGCTGCATTGCCGTGTGCTCCATGAACGAGACGCCCTTGCCCTTCACCGTGTCGGCCACCAGCAGCTTCGGCCTCGCCGTGTCAGCCTCGAGCGCCGCCAGGGTGCGCGAGAACGCCGCCAGGTCGTGCCCGTCGCAGCGAGCCACGGCCCAGCCGAAGCTGCTGACCTTGCGCTCCAGGTCGCCGAGGGGACTCACCCGTTCCACGAGGGTGTCCGACTGGACCTTGTTGTGGTCCACGATCACGGTGAGCTCACCGAGCTTCAGGTTGGCCGCGGGCTGCAGGGACTCCCAGAACTGGCCTTCCTGCAGCTCGCCGTCGCCGGTCAGCACGTAGACGCTGCCCGCTCGCCCCTGGAGGCGGTCGGCCAGGATCATCCCCTTCGCCTTGGAGATGCCCATGCCCAGCGAGCCGGTGTTCGTCTCCATGAACGGGATCGAGACGTCCGGATGGCCGGGCAGACCGCCCAGACGGCGCAGCCGGTGGAGGAGGTCGAAGTCCAGCAGGCCGAGGCCAATCAGCACCGCGTACAACGCCGGCGCATCGTGGCCCTTCGACGAGAAGTACGTGTCGGCGGGCCCCGCCTCCGTCCCGGCGCGGCGCAGCTTCTCCAGGAACAGCCACGCCACGATGTCCATGCAGCTATAGCTCGTCCCGATGTGGCCCGAGCCAGCCCGCGTGATCATGTACAGCGTGTTCAAGCGGCACACGTTGGCGAACAGGGCAGCCCGGTCAACCGGGTCGAGCGGGAGCGCGCGCACCCGCGCGAGCTCGCTCGCGGGCGCGTAGCGCAGCAGCGTCTCAGCCACGGCGGCCACGGCGGGGCAGTGGTCTGTGCGGGGGCATCCGAAACCCTTCGAGCCTGGGCGCGCTACCCGTCCCCGGGAAACGGCGCTCCAGGCACGGACGGGAGTGTAGCGCCGCCGGTGCGCAGCAAGTGCTCGGCGTAGACCCAGTCCGCCTGGTCGTTGACGTCGTACCCTTCGTCGCCCTGGGTGAAGAAGGGCATCAGCACGTTGCCGGCGATAGTGCGCTCCTCGAAGACGACCCGCGTCCAGGCGATCTCCAGGCTGGCGTTCTGCATGTAGACCTCGGGCAGGGCGGGGTACTGGCTGGAGTGCCACGGCTGCTCGGCCGGGCCAAAGGGCAGGAGGGGCAGCAGGCGTGCGCCGCGGACGACCCACATCTTGCCCGGGTGCTGGCGGCACTTCTCGACCGCTCGGAGCGAGTCGACACCCGCCTCGGCAAGGAAGGCTTCCCAGGCGCGGCGGATCGTCGCCGGCTTCCGAAAGGGGCTGGTGGGGCGCAGGATGCTGAAGCAGTCGAACGAGCGCCCCTCGCCCCGCAGCCGGGTGAGGGTGTACGCGACCCACGCGATGTCGGGCGAGCGGTCGCCGGCGTACTCGGCCGGGCGGAGGAACGGCACCTCGGCGCCGTAGTAGCGCGCGATCTCGGCAAAGCGCTCCGAGTCGGTGGAGACCACCACGGCCTCGAACACGCCGCTCTCGAGGGCGGCGGCGATGGAGTAGGCGAGGAGCGGGTGGCCGCCGAGGAGGCGGACGTTCTTGTGCGGGACGCGCTTGGAGCCCGCGCGGGCGGGGACCAGCGCCACCGCGCTCGGGCCGCGTGGCGCGGCGTCGCTCACCACGCGGTGAAGCCTCCGTCGACCCGCAGCTCAATCCCTGTGACGTACGCGGACGCGTCCGATGCGAGGAAGAGCAAGGGGCCCACCAGGTCACGCGCCACGGCCATCCGCCCCAGCGGAACCCGGTCGCAGAACTTGCGCCGGAACTCGGCGTCCTGGTCACCGAGCACGCCGCCGGGGGAGAGCGCGTTCACCCGCACCCCGGACGGACCCCAGAGCGTGGCGAGGTAGCGGGTGAGGTTCACCACCGCCGCCTTGGACGCCCCGTAGGCCGGCGGCTTGAGGAACGGGGGGTCGAGGCGCAGGTGGTCGTAGAAGCGCCGGTCAGGCGCCACGGACGCGTAGAGCGAGCCGATGTTGACGATGGCCCCGCGCCGCGCCCCTGCCATGAGCGACCCGAAGACCTGCGTGACCTGGAACGTGCCGAAGACGTTGACGTCCAGCACCTGGCGGAAGAGCTCGCCGGGGATCTCGGATAACCGGTACTGGGGGGCATGGGTGTTGGGCGGCTGGTCGATGCCGGCGTTGTTCACCAGCACGTGCGGCACGCCCAGGCGCGCCACGCACGCGTCACGGGCCCGCTCGAGCGCCGCGCGGTCGAGCACGTCGGCCCTGAGCAGCAGCATCCGGTTGTCACCGTACCGGTGCAGCAGGTCCGCGAACGGAGGCGGGACGGGCGCCTCCGGGCGATCGAGCCCCACGACGGTCGCCCCGGCCCCGAGCAGCGCCTCCGACCAGACCGGCCCGAGCCGACCGAGCGCCCCGGTGACGACGGCCACCGCGCCGGAGAGGTCACACAAGCGTGGGAACCTGCTCCGTGGTGGACTGGCGCTGGGCGCCGAGCGCCTCGAACGTGATGTCGTCGTCCTCGGCGAGGGGGTGGCGCAGGGCGCGGCCCAGCACGTTCTCCAGCTCGTAGGGCGGCAGGGCGTCGCCGGGCGACTTGATCGCCACGTCCGCCGCGGCGAGCACGTGGCCGGCCGGGAGGGCGCGGGCCGCCACCAGCTTCTTGCCCATCTTGATGAGTGCCGGTGCCTCGCAGGGGCGCACCCGCTTCACCCCGTCGCCCAGGGCCACCCGTGCCCGCCGCAGGTCGCGCACCAGCTTGCGCAGCCCGTCGTACTCGAGCGAGAAGGCGTGGTCGGTGCCTCTCATCGCCCGGTTGAGCGTGAAGTGCTTCTCGACAATGCGCGCCCCCAGCACGTAGGCGACCAGTGCCATGGCGATGCCGCTGTCGTGGCCCGAGTAGCCCACCACGACGTCCGGGAAGCGCTGCCGGTAGGTCTCGATCACCCGCAGGTCGAGGTCGGCGAAGTCCGCCGGGTACGAGCCGGTGCACTGCAGCAGCGCGAGCTGCGGGTTGAGCGGCATGATCGCCTCGTACGCCCGCTGCACGTCGGCCAGGCTCGCGCCCCCGGTGCTGACGATCATCGGCTTGCCGAGGGCGGCCACGTGCCGTAGCAGCGGGAGGTTGCGGATGTCCCCCGACGCGAGCTTGAAGGCCGGCACGTCGAGTTCGGCCAGGAAGTCGGCGCTGGGGCGGTCGAAGGGGGTGGCGAAGAAGGTGAGGCCCAGCTCGCGGGCGTACGCCTGCAGCTCGAGGTACGCGGCCCGCCCGAGCTCGAGGAACTCGCGGTGGGCCCCGTAGGTGGCGCCGAAGCTGTGCTCGTGCTCGTACGGCTTGTCGTAGGCAGCCCTCGTGAAGAGGGTCCGGTTGTCCCGCTTCTGGAGCTTGACGGCGCCCGCGCCGGCCTCCCGGGCCCGGCGGAAGAGCTCCTTCGCCTTCTCCACGTCCCCCTGGTGGTTGTGGCCGATCTCCGCGATGACCCAGCACTCACTCGCGTCGTCGATGACGCGCCCGTCGATGACCAACCTTCTCACGCGCCTGCTCGCTCCTTTGCGAAGATCTCGTCCAGGCGCACGAATGCCCGCCGCCTCAGCTCGGCGTTCACGTCGCCTGGGGGGAACGGCCGCTCGGCCATCAGCAGTGCCTGCTTGAAGGCCGAAACCGACCTCGTGTCCACCGGGATCACGTAGGGCCGGAATTCTAGCGGCAGCCGCTTGGCCAATCCCTGTGGTACGAGGACGAACGCCCCATACCGGATGGCATCGAGGACCTTCGTCTTGAACCCGTAGCCGTACTCGGAAAGGAGCGCAACCGCCCGCGCCCGGTTCATGATGGGAGTGATGTCGTCCAGATAGCCCGTCGCCTCGATCCGGCCGGGGAGATCGACGCCGTAGCCGGTCAGGTCTCCAGTGACAGAGAAGGACCATGCCTGGCACTCTTCGCCGAGCCCGCGCACGAGCCGGGCGAAGGTACGCGTGGCATCGAGCATGAACGGCGTGCCCGCGATCGCTGTCGTCAGGCACACGCACAGGAGGCCTTTCTCCGTTCGCGCCTCCGTCCGGTCGTAGAGCGACGGGACAAAGTACGTAACGTCCCTGATACGCGAACGCGGGACGATCCGCCGCCAGTAGTACTCACTCTCCCAGTCGGTGATGCTGAGAATCACGTCCGAGAGACGCGCGCAGGCGAGGTCATGGAGGGTCCGCTCGGCGAGGACCTTCCAGGGGTACGGGTGGAAGTGGTCTCGGCGTGCGCGCATGCCATCGAGCTGGTGGAGCAGCTGAGCGTTGCCCGGACGAAAGACGCGCAGGATGTGGGGCGCGTGGCGCTTCACGTAGAGCATCGAGCGTGGAAAGAGGGCCAGCTCGAAGACAGCGGCCGAGTAGCGCGCGAGGTCTGTGCGCCGGAGCTGGGAGAGCGCGTCCCGGTCGGAGCGATCGGCCGCCACGAGTTCGTCGACCGCGATCCCACGTGCCTGGAAGTACTCGGTCCGACACTGGACGTCCTTGGTGCTCCCCAGGAAGAAGTACCGCGGCTTGCGGGCGGTGTCCGGGATGATGTGGAGGACGTGCGACTCAGTCCGAATTGGGGTCACCCGGGTCAAGGCTCTGAGGGACGCCTCAGTGCCCCAAGTACATGACGCACGATCCCCGGCGTCGAGGCGCGCTCGACGGATCGGCGAGCTCTCACGGCCGGCGGATAATACCAGAGGGCGTCCGGCAGACGTGAATCTGGACAGCAGCGTTCTACACTGTCCGAGGCATGACGAAGCTCTCCCGCCTTCTTCGGCGCCTTCCCAGCATCCAAACAGCCCGTCCCCTACCGAACACACACGACTTGCTCCGCCTGATCGCCGACCTCCCCACGTGCGGTGCCCTCCAGACGCGCGCCGAGGTCTCTGCCGCCTCCACGCTCGTTCACCTGCTTGGACTCCCATCGCATCACGATCCACAGAAGAACTGGGACACCTTGAAAGCCATCTCATACGTGCTGCGATACGCGAGTACCATGGATCCCGTACTTGATGCAGGCTCGGGGCGCCAGAGCGTCATCCTCAAGTGGCTTCAGTTGCTGGGGTTTACGCACCTGTACGCCTGCGACGTACGAGCTAGTTCCCTCTCCGAGACGCTGGCGAAGGACGTACAGTTCAGCATCCAGGACCTGGTCAGCACCACGTACCCCGATGGATTCTTTCGTGCTATCACCTGCATCTCCGTCATCGAGCACGGCGTGGATCCCGCGGCCTACCTGCGCGAGATGTCCCGCATCCTCCGCCCAGGCGGCGTCCTGCTGACGTCGACCGATTACTGGTCGGAACCAATCGATTGCGAAGGAATCTTCCCGTACGGACCAGAGATGCCTGAGATGAAGGTATTCCAGGCTCACGAGATTGTGGAGATCTGCTCGCTCGCCACGCAATACGGACTCCACCTGTGTCGTCCGCTCCACCTCGAGACGAACGAACCCGCGGTGACGTGGAAACGAGTAAATCGCTCATATACATTCGCCTTCTTCGCCCTTGAGAAGGCCACGGCCCGGTAGTGCAAGACATGTAGTGCCCGCTGGCGTCATGCCCGGTGCTCTGAACAGTCAATAGGACGACACGCTAAGAGTCCGGTGCAGGGAGTCGCTGGCTCCACAGCGTCCGCCTCCACACTGCGTACGGAGTAGGGTCGTTCGCCATCTCATCGACCATTACGGGCCACGCGGGTGGCTTCAGGCCTGTGGCGGCCATCAGGCGGTCAGCCACTAAGCTCCGGTCGAGACGCACACCCTCATCTCGCTCGATCTCCACGCACGCACCGTAGGCTTCGCGGAGTAGCAGCAGCAGTTCATACTTACTGACCGGTTCCGCAGCCAAGTGGTAAAGTCCGGAGAGCGGGGGCTCACGACCTAACAGTTCGCCGAGCATGGAAGCGAGGACGATGGTGGATACACCCGAGAACATCGCTCCGGCGAATCCCCGGACGCGCCCACCGCCGCTTGCCAGGAACCACTCTACAAGCCCTTGGGTTGTCCTCAATTCCCGACCGATGATGCTGGTGCGGAGCGTCAAGCAGCCCGGGCCATGGATTTCGCCAAGCAGCTTTGACCGGCCGTACAGGTCTGGCGGATCCGGAATGTCGGACTCCGTGTAACGCCCCGCCCTACCAGAGAAGACGCAGTCCGTACTCACCTGCACCAGGTGCGCCCCGACCGTTTGAGCGACGGCGTACAGCAGGTGAGGGAACAGTCCGTTGATCCATATTGTACGAACGGTGTCCTTCGCCTCCGCCCGCTGCTTTACCACCCCAACGCAGTTCACTATCACGGAGGGCTTCACTCGCTGGACGACCCTGATGACACGCGCGGTACTCCCTAGGTCGACACCGCCGTGGTAGTGCGCCCGATCGAACATCTCCAATGACTCGACCTCTCGGTACGATGCACGTGCGACGACATGCGTCTCACGGCTGGCCGCCAACACCTGCCACAGCTTATGCCCTAGCATCCCTGTGCCACCCATCACTAGAACCGGCCCATTCATGCTGCTATTCTGACTACCCTTGTCCAGCCAGTCCTGAGCCAGCCACCCGGCAACTGTCCCGTCCGGAGGATCGGGCCGCTGCCTACTGGTGCAAGATCTCCGCAGGATAGACGAATGGGGCTCGACGAAGAATACCCTCGCAAATCACGTCCAACCCGAGATATTGGCCCGGGTATAGCTCGGGCAGTCGTGAGATCCGCAGGTGCCACTGATCAGCCTCACCCGGCTCGATGAATGGGAGCGGAATCATCCTTCGGAAGAAGAAATGGTAGGCGTACTTCCTTGCTCTGCTCACCTGGTCCTCTCCAAGTCGATGATCCAATGGCAGCCGATCCAGCAGGCTGAAGTACTCCGCGGGAGAAGCAGCGTCTAGCGAAAAGCCTTTACCACGGATCCATGCCTCCCCGGCCACGATCGTCGGGATCCCCATGCTCGCAACTTCGATACCCGTCTTCGTGTTATAGATCAGCGCAGCATTGCACCGTTCGAGCAGAGCATAGGTGCTCGCCTGGTCCTCGGGCAGGATGACAATCACGTTTGAGGGTAAGGAGGGGAACCACTGTCGGATCGCATCCGCCACGCGCTGGCGCGATGGGACTGCACCGCGCACCTCCGCGGGATGGACACGAATGACCAGTTGCAGCTCGGGACGGTGTGAGAAGTACTCGATCGTCTCGCTCAACCACGCCAGCATGCTGGCGAAGGCATTGGAGCGGTAGTGCAGTTGTGCGTCCCACACCACGCTCGTCAGCAGTCCGATCACTGGGCGTGAGAGATCGATACCGTGGGCACGGGCCATTTCGTCCATGTCCTCCATCGGTCTCTCGTGGAACCAGATCCAGTCATTCGATCCGCCCCGCCGGCTTGCCAGGTACTCCAGTGTCTTCCGCTCGAGCGCATCGCTCCAGACCATCGCCTCCCATTCACTTGTCGGCTCGGATAGCATCGTTCGGTGGTAGCTATCGTCATGGCTGAAGATGAAGCTATGCTTACGGTAAGCAGGATTCCAGGTGACTACCCGAACGCCGTGCTTCCTGCAGACTTCACCGACGAGCCCTTGAGGCACATAGATACCGTGGTGGAAGCAGGCGACATCGTACCTGTTGCGTTTCAACAATTCATCCACGGCAAGCATGGACAGGAGGGATGACAGGAGATACCGCCGCAGGATTGCCTCTCCAGCCGGCTCAGTGTCGAAGTCCCCGCGTGCGAAGTAGCGCAGAGCGCCCGCTAGGGCATGCTCGCCGACGGCCAGCCCACCGGGGGAGAAGTTGCTGACCTGCTCCAGGGGAAGCGTACTTGCCACCTCGCACGCCTCAGCATGCAGCACGGGCGTCACGAGGTCGCTGTATTGATGAATCGGTAAGCCGAGTGGCGCGAAGACTGAGCGCCCAGTAGCGAGACAGGGCGCACAACGGGGTTGTTCCCGCGCGCCTGCCAGGACTTCCGGCGGAGCAGAGCCGATCTTGGTGAGTTGGCACGCTGGCAGGAAGCGATCGCACAACAGCACGTCGACCTGGGCGCCGCGAAGCGTGAGCGCAACTGCCAGCGTGCTCTCCACAACTGAGCCGTGGAAATAGCCGCCCATGCTCGTGGCGACGAGCACGCGCGGCCCCTTCTCTGCTGACTGTCGCGCTTTGTCCCAGATGGCAGCGTCCCGCCTCAGGATTCGCGACCACATGGACCGACGGTCTTGCCCCCATCCAACTCCTTCCAGTCCCCGACGCACAACCTGCCGCAGCAGTCGGTACGCCATGGGGTCGCCTTCCGCCTCAGAGAGGGCTTGGTGCCCTGCTGGCGATGACTGCAAGCTGAAGGCTCCTGGCTCTCGCGTCACTTGGGTCTCCTATAATCCACGCCCTATCCTAAGGCAGCGAACCGCCGCAGCGCCTCCCCACGGGTCCACTCCGTGATCCCTACCGCCCTACGGCCAGCAAGCCCGAACGCCCCGTTCCCATGCCGTGGTAACGGTAGAGCCGTCTCGCCAGCCAGCGCTGCAGTGACGCGGGCCGAGCCATGCTAATTCCAGACAAGCGCTTCCTGGTCACCGGCGGGACCGGTTCGTTCGGCAACTTCATCGTCCACCGCCTCCTCGACCTGAACGCCAGGGAGGTGCGAGTGCTGAGTCGAGACGAGAAGAAGCAGTATGACATGCGGGTGTTCTACGCCGATCGTCCTAACCTCACCTTGATGATTGGTGACGTCCGGGACCCGCGTTGCGTCCGGGAGGCGATGCACGGCGTCGACGTCGTTGTCCAGGCCGCCGCGCTAAAGCAGGTCTCCACGTGCGAGCGTTTCCCGCTGGAAGCCGTGGAAACGAACGTCACAGCAGTCCAGCACCTCGTTGATGCGGCTCTCGACCAGCAGGTCGATTCCTTCGTCGCAATCAGCACGGACAAGGCCGTCAAACCCGTCAATGTCATGGGGATGACGAAGGCCCTGCAGGAACGCCTAGTGCTAGCGGGGAACCTATCCCATCGCAACCGCGGCACGCGCTTCGCCTGCGTGCGCTACGGGAATGTCCTTCGCTCTCGCGGGTCCGTCGTTCCGTACTTCCGCCGCCAGCTTTCACTCGGGCAGGAACTCACGATCACTGATGAGCGCATGACCCGCTTCTTGCTCACCCTGAACGACGCGATCGACCTCGTCCTCTACGCCGTCGCCAGCGCAGAAGGCGGCGAGATCCTCATTCGTAAGGCTCCCTCAGCTAGGCTCATGGACATCGCCACTGTCCTATCTGCCGAATTCGGCCGGGCGATCCGGTATCGCAAGATCGGTATTCTCCCGGGTGAAAAGCTCAACGAGGTCCTCGTGTCGGAAGAAGAGCTCGAGCGCACTGAAAACCTGGAAACCTACTACAGGATTCACCCATGGTGGTCGAAGGCTCGACCACGCGGACTCAACAGGGAATTCTCCTCGGCAGACTACCTGCTCAACTGTCACGACCTGGCCGCCTTGATAGCCCGTGCGGACCGCGAGTTCGAAGCGGTCGAGTTGGCTGGTGGCGAATTTGCGAAGTTCTAGGATCCACTCAGATCCGAGGCCATGAAGGACTGTACGACCGCCCGGAGATTCCCAGGCTCGACCTGCCGTAGCCCGTGGAACATGCCACGGACGTGGAACGCAAAGGGGCGTCCCTGCCAGAGGTACTCTTCCCAACCGAGCTCTGCAATGTCTGCCAGGCCGAAGGCCTTGAAGCTATGCGTGCTCGAGTACTCTCGGCGCCTCGGATAGAGGGAGAACCGGTCGGGGATTAGAAGCCGATGGAGGCGTCGCTTGACCAGAGCTGCTCCCGAGCCAGCAGTTGAATAGAGGGGGTTTTCCCACACGCGTGTGATGCAGGCGCTCCTGAACCGCCGATCGTGGGCGAACCTCCCGTATAGCATGTAGCCGGTATCGGTGGATCGGCCCAGCGTCCCCCACGCCTGATTCCAGTGGAAGAACCGTTCGATCAAACGAGACCGAAGTACGTGCCGCGCCAGATCCCTCGTAGCCACGCGTGGGACGGCACTTGACCCAGGAGGACGGCCAAGGAGCGCCCAGCCGAGTAGCGGGAGGGTTCTGAGGCTCCGAAGCACTCTCACCTCATCGAGGCGTGGCATGAAGTCAATGTGTGCCTTGTCGGCCTGCCCTAGGTCAATCAACATGAAGACAACGCTAGGAAAATAGCGGTACTTGTCCGGCCGACCCGGGTCGTGTGGTGCGCCGAAGAACGCGAGCCGTCGCTCGACCATATAACTCAGTACCTCGCCAATCCAGTTCGGGTGGACGACAAAGAAGTCCGGGTCCAGAATCAGTAGATAGCGGGACCGGACCAATGGCAGCGCCTTCTGAAGTGCCGTGGCGTGGTGATAGCTGGCCTGGTACTTGCCTGGGCGAGTCGGCGGGTCACCTGCCAGCACCTCGAACCGCGTATCATCGAACGGGAGGCGTCCTTGATCTTCAGGACCGCTGTTCTCGACAGCGATCCACCGAAGAGACTGCCCCCCATTCAGTGCCGTCACGAGCTCCCAGTTCAGGTCGAGGCACCACTTACCGCGAAATGTCACGGTGCAGATTGTTAAGTCAGTCGCGGCGATTCCTCTCAACGGTGGACGCCCCTCCCGCCTGCCACAGGCGACGGAGTCACCACCGTTGGTGGGGCGGACGCAGGGTATTGCGCGCCCGCCAGATGCACCAACCTATCACTCGTAATGGGCGCGCCCGCCGCGAGCGTCGCGATGGCACTAGCCACGACACGTTCCGCCGGCACATCCATCCCCCAGGGACGGATGAAGCGCCGCACGAACTGCCTCCGTTGTGGGCCTCGCCTGTCGTGGCCATCCACCACCCTCTGGACAAGGCAGGCGGCTTCGTCCAACGAAACCGCCTGCTCCAGGAACCCACCCGCGGCTAGGTGGCGGAAGTGTCCAATGCCCCGCTGAGTCCTATGGTACTCGCTACTCAGGATGGTGAGGCACGGACGGTCTACGACCGCCGCGTCGATCAAGGCACTCGTATTGACGCCCACGACCCCAGCGCTGTGGTAGAGGGAGTCAAAGTACTGCTGCCGAGCCTCCGGCGTGTCAGGCACCTCCGCCGTCCGCGGCCATACGACAAGGTTCTGATCCCGAGCGCCACCCCAGATCGCGCTGTGATTGGGATGTGGCCTCACCAGAAGCTGGACCTTGTGTTTGCCATTAACGTCACATACTGCTGCAGCGAATCGTCGTACGAAGTCGACTTCATCATTGGCGATGAACTTTGAGGAACATAGATAGAGAATGAACGGTTTAGTGGGATCAAGACCAGTGCGGATGCAAAACGAACGGAAGTCCCATCGAGGCTCTGTGCGGAACCACTGGTCGAATACCGGTGCGCCAGTGACGACTATTCTCTCACGTGGAACGCCGTGAACCATCACAAGCTCTTCAGCGAGGTCATCGTTCCAGACCATTGTCACGTCAGGCATCAGTGGAAATATGCCCTTTGTCGTGAGGTTATCCCAGCTCGCGATGGCAACCGCCGTCGGAATGCCGAGGACCTGCGCAGCCTTGATGTAGTCTGGTTCAAGTGAGTGCGCAAAGATAAACGGTGAGCTGACGACGACATCCGGCGAGTGCGCTCGCAGCCAGTCCACGATCGTCCGGTCGGGTGGCGCAACCCGTTGTAGGGTGCGCAGAAACGAGCGAACCCGCTCGTCTGCCAGCGTGGCGGACGCCACACGTGTGCGGAGGAACGGCCGCAGCCGGGGCGACACATGCCCGAGCCATCGTTCGCGGAGGTGAGGCGAGGGGTGGCCCGGCTGCAGGTAGCCAGCGTAGCTGGCGATCTCCCGCAGCTCGCGCAGCGGCCTCGCCCAGATGTCCTGGCGCCGAATCAGCCAGCCGGACATGACCCTGGGACACTCCGCCTCGCACGCTTCCAGGGCTCGCTCACTGATGTACGTCTTGGAGATCGGGCTTCGGAGCACATGCACGGTGTGCCCGCGGGCGCTCAGCTCACGCACCACCCCTTCCAGGTGGCGGAAGATCCCAATATGAGCCATGGCGAAGAGGATCTTCATCCGACGCCCCCTACCCTGGGTACGGACGCGCAGGTCCAACCTCTTCCCCGAGCTGCGCACCTAATGCGTCGCCCTACCACACACCACGCCTCTGATAACTCTGACTACGGATGCGCCTCCAGCCTAACCCAACCAGTGCTCCCCAAAGCCTCCGCGACGCGCCCGGAATCGTCTCCAAGCCCTCGCTTCCGCAACCTGTGACCCCTCACGTGGAATCCGAACGGCTTCCCCTGCCACATGAACTCCTCCCAGCCATACCGCGCGGCATCCAGGAAGCCCACATCACGGAACCTCGTGGTCGTGTAGTATCCCGCTCGCTTCGGCCGATAACTTAGCCTGTCAGGGAGGAACAGGTCCAGCCCAAGGCTGAATCGTCGCGGAGGTGGTGCCGCATAATCGTCGTCCAACCTGAATGTCGGAACAAGGCATTCATAAGATCCCTGACCGGCGCGTCCATACCGCCTGAATACACCTATTCCAGTATCCTCCGACGCACCAACGCTCGCGCGATGCCACAGGTTCGAGATGAGGCTGCTTGCAGACTTCGCCACTCCACGCCAGGAGACTGCGTTCTTGCCATCCCCTTCCGCGAGCCCACCCATCCCCGGCTCCCTGCGTCGGCGGCGCCTGGTCACCGCACGGGTCCCTGGCAGGAAATCCAGCAGCTCACTTTCCACCGACGCCAAATCGATGAACAGGCAGTGGACGCTAGGAAAGTAGCGATACTTCCGGTACCATCGCGGATGCCAGGGGGCCCCGAAGAACCCCACTCTGTTTACCTCCATGTGCCCCACCACCCCACGGATCCAGTCCGGCCGCACAATGTAGAAATCCGGGTCCGCGATCAGCACAAACCTGGTCCGCACCATCCTGATCGCCTGGTTGAGAGCAGCACCGTGCTGGTAGCTCGCTGGTCGCCCCTTGCCTGGGTCGAGTTCCCCACCGCTCACGACGCACACGTTGCCTGGCGCATCTGCCACGCGTGCAGGTGAGTCCGCAGCGCTGGTCTCCACGACGATCCAATCTGCGTCAATGCCGGGGTTCAGGTGCCCCACCAAGTCCCAGTTCACCTCCAAGTAGCCGCGGCTATCATGAGACACCGAGCAAATCGTCAACTCCGCTCGACCCTCGACCGCCCTCGATTCCCTCAGCGCCATTTACCGCACCCCACCCATCGCCAAGTCCGTAGTCGACTGATGAACCGGGACGGCCGATCGCCCATGGACTCCAGCCCCGCCCACGGCTCCCCGCCCACCCGCTCGTGCTCCGCCCATCCCGAACCCCTCCCCCGTCCCCGGCACACGCGCTTCCCGTCTCATGGCGCTCGCCCGTCAATCGCAGCGTTGATCTCTCTCCCACCCCACCCGGTCGCCGCCAACTCGATCGCGCGCGCAGCCACTTCCCCCGCATTCCGCTGCACTCCCCGCGGTCGCACGAACTGCTGTACGAACTCCCGGCGCATTGCCCGCCTCCTATCCCTACCACCCATGACCTGCTCAACCACACCCACGCACCCCCACCCGTCCGTACCTCTTCCACCGCCCCGGCCTCCAGCAACTTCCTGAAGCGCTCCGCGCGTACCTGCGTCGCACCGTACTCATCCCGTATCATAGCGATGCATGCCTTATCCACAACCACGGCATCGATCATCGCCGTCGTGTTCACCCCTATAGCTGCGACACTCAATCTCAGAGTATCCGAGAACTCCGCTATCGAACCCGCCGATCGCGGTAACGCCCCATTCGCCGGCCACACCCTAACCCCTTCACCTCCTACCCCGGCGTAGTTCCGCGCGTTCGCTGGATGTGGCCTCACCACTACCCGCATGCCCCTCATCGCCTCATCATGGTGCGACCGCAGTACCCGGACGATGTCACTTACTACCCACGACTCATTCCTGGCTATGTTGCCTGATGATCCAAGATAGACTACGACGGGACTACCTGCCGCGATACCAGCCCTCTCACAGAACTTAGACCGATCAGTTGCAACCCTCTCAGAGTCAAACCACTTGTCGAAGAATGGCGCTCCAGTAACAACAATACTGTCTCTAGGAACATCGTGCACTACAATTGTCTCATCCACCTGCACAGGGTTCCAGGCCAGGACCACGTCAGGTAGGGCGTGAAACAGGCCTTTCGTCGTCAGATTATCCCAGCTGTAGACAGGGATCACCGTCGGTATCCCAAGTGCTTTGGCGGCTTTGACGTACTCGACCTCTTCGGAAAACCGCATGTTCACGGGTGACGCGACAAGGACGTCCGGACGTGTCTCGCGCAGGGACGCAGTGATGCGGCGATCAGGAGGCACGAGCTCTTCGAACCTGCGCAAGACAGCCTCAGTCGGCCTCTGCCCAATAATGAACGAGGCTCCGGGTAGATCGACGCTGTGGCTCATGAGTCCAGGCAAATAGCGCTGCCACCGTCTCCGGTAATAGTCAGACTGCCCCTTGCGGCGCACGTAGCTTACGTAGCTGCGTAACTCACGCAAGCTAAAGACAGGGCCTCGCCACGCGCCTTCACGACTCAACGTCCAGCCAGGTCTCAAATCATACACGTTCCCAAGGCACGTGTTTACAGCGTCCGATGGGCTGGTTTCACTCCATCGCTGACTGAATAGCAGTGTGACCACATGTCCGTGTGCGCACAGTGATCTGACGGTTGAAGCGTGGTAAGGCAGGTGCTCTGTCGAACGGAGGACGAAGAGAACGCGCATGTAGCTAGCGGCCTACCGGCGGGAGCGGGGCCGGCGTGGGATCGTACCAGCGCTTCCACTCCAGCCACGGACGGACCACGCCGGTGAGTTGCTGGGTATAATCTCCTCGCGCTGAGGGGGAATTCATTGGATCAACCACCTGAAAGGCCAGCGCATCCGCTAGGCTGACGAATCGTCGCTTCGTCCCTCGCGACGTGAAGATGGAAACCCAGACCACGTACTGGCCCTCCGCAAGAAGGTGCGGTGGAACGCTCACCTCGGAGTAGTACGTCCCAACGGCCTCCTTGGCGTCCTCTGTCGTCTCCATCGACGTGAAGGCGCACACGCCCCGCATGAAGAACATCACGGAGCACCGGAACGAAAGGCCCGGCCTGGAAACCCTGTAACCAAGCTCAAGTCTTATACGGTCCCCGACCTCTACGGTCCCTGCCGGCTGACCATCGCCCCTCCGTACGATGATCGAGGTGAGCTTCAAGCCGTCGGTGCCCGGGGCTTCGTGAGGTAACCACCTTCTCTCGCCGCCGCGGCCAACCGCCTCTTCCAGATAAGCGCCCGTTACCTCGACGGCTGGTCCGTCCTCCAACACGCGGCCGGAGTCCAAGAGCAGCGCTCGCGAGCAGAGCCGCGTCACAGCACCTATATTGTGGCTGACGAACAGTACGGTCCGCCCCTCGCCCGCCACTGTGGCCATTTTCCCCAGGCACTTCTTCTGGAACGCCGCATCGCCTACGGCCAGCACTTCATCGACCACCAGCACGTCCGGCTCCAGGTGGGCAGCCACGCTGAAGGCGAGCCGCATGTACATCCCGCTCGAGTAGCGCTTGACCGGTGTATCCAGGAAATCCTCGAGTTCGGCGAAGGCGACAATCTCATCGAACCGGCGCCGAATATCCGCCCTGGACATCCCCAGGATAGCACCGTTGAGGTAGATGTTCTCCCGCCCTGTCAGTTCCGGATGAAAGCCCGTGCCCACTTCCAGCAAGGAGCCGACCCGGCCGCACACTTCCGCCCGACCCCGCGTCGGCCTCGTGATGCGGGAGAGGATCTTGAGGAGGGTGCTCTTGCCCGCTCCGTTGCGTCCGATGATTCCCAGCACCTCACCGTGCTCCACCTCGAACGACACATCCGTGAGCGCCCATAACTCCCGGACAGCTCTGGGCTGCGCCCCATGCCGCAGCCGATGCCAGGGCTCCTGCAGCGTCTCGACGATTGAGTCTCGCAAACTGCGGTACGTGTTACGCGCTCGACCCTCGGCAATCTCGTACCTCTTACCAAGTCCCTCCGCGCGCACGGCGAGGTGCGTCATGGTCCTCGCCTCCGCGCGCAGGCAGGTGCACACCAGCCGGGTGAATCACTCCGGCCGCGGTGCCCCGTGGCCGCAGCGGCTGCGAGCTCAGATGACGTCGGCAAACGTGCTCTCCATGTGGCGGAAGTAGTACAGGCCGCCGACGAACAGCGTCAGCACCACCAGGCCCGACGCCGCTAGGAGCAAGGTCGGTGGCTCGCCGCTCCCCACCACCGCCCAGCGAAAGCCCTCGACCACGCCGACCATCGGGTTCAGCCCATACAGGAGGCGGTACTTCTCAGGCAACAGACTGGCGGGGTACACCACAGGCGTGGCGAAGAGCCACATCTGGACAAGGAACGGGATAACGTACCGAACATCACGGTACTGGACGTCCAGCGCCGAGAGCCAGACCCCAATGCTCAGCGCCGTCAGCACGGCGAGCGCTACGAAGACTGGCACGAGTAGCATGGTCAGCCCGGGTGCCATGCCGAAGAACAGCAGCAAGGCCACCAGGAGAGAGAAGCCGATCGCGAAATCCACCAGGCCCGCGACTACGCCCGCCAGTGGGATCGCCAGCCGGGGGAAGTACACTTTGGAGATCAGGTTCGTGTTTGCGACGAGGCTTCCACCTACCTTTGTCGTCGCGTTCGCGAAGTACGTCCACGGCAGGAGTCCGGCGTACGCGAACAGGGGGTAGGGCAAGCCATCCGATGGCACCCCAGCGAGCACCCCGAAGAAGACAGTGAACAGCCCCGTAGCCGCCAGCGGCTGCAGCAGAGCCCAGGCCACGCCCAGCACGGTCTGCTTGTAGCGGACCTTGATGTCCCGCCAGGCCAGGAAGTAGATCAGCTCGCGGTACCGCCACAGCTCGCCAAGATCGAGTGCCTGCCAGCCGGAGGATGGCTGGATAACCGTAGGAGGGAGCTCCTCCGCCGAAGGTGTTCCGGCTGCGCCAGCCGCTGGCTCGGCAACCGCCGCTCGTCCGTCTTCGAGAACCGTGTGAGTCACAGCCACCTCCGTCTCCGGGCCATCACGCGCCGCGCCCCTCACGCACGCGGTCACCCCTGTCCGGCGCCAGAACGACCGAGCGGATGCGTGCACGCGCGGCAGGAGGCCCGGGACCCGGCTCTCGGATTCACTGGGAGGGCCTGAGCCGGACCGGGCCGCCCGCGCAGCCCCTGGCATCTTAGGACACGCTGCCGAGCAGAGGCCAAGGTAGCACTGCGGCGAGGCCAGGCGGCAGACGGTGGCGCACGCTGCCACCCGCTCCTGCCATACCCGCCTGTCACGTACTGACGGCCGCGCACTCACTCGTACGCGGGCTGGGACGAACTGCTTCCAGCACAACCTGATCAACGAGGCGGAAGCCGAGGGCCAGCACCAGGGGCACGCCCGGCACGAGCATACGGAAGCCATAGTTGGTGATCGACGCTGCTGCCACCAGTGGGCCGACGTACGAGACCGCCGCTGTCCAGACCACGGCCTCCCAGAACGGGGGGCGATGGCGAGTGAGCAGGCGCCAAAGTGTGTACGCTCCGAACCCGAGCCAAGCCGCGATCCAGTGCGGGCGCACGCGGAACTCCGGCTCGAGGGCCGGCAGCACCCCCATCACAAAGAGCAGGCGTCTAGCGTAGAGCTCCAGCGTACGCGCGGGCGAGGCGAGCAGGTCACTCACGAGGTACCGATCCACACCAGAGCTGTTGGGAGCCAGCCAGTCACGGGTGTCGGTGAGCGCGGCAAGACTCACCTGCTGGACAACCGCGTAGTTGCGGACCGCCATGACCGCCAGCACGCTCGACCAGGCGAGCACGAAGGCGAGCGCCGCGACGCGGCTGGCAGACTCCTGCCAGCGATACCCGGCCCAGAGCACCGAGGCAGCGGCAGCCACGAGGAGCAAGTTGGGGCGCGTCAGCAAGACCAGACCCATCACCAGCCCGCTCGCCATTGCGCCCCCTGCGCTCCGCCGTGTCTCGGCCCGGAACAGGGGCGTGAGCGCGAGAGGCAGCAGTGGCAGCAACAGGTTCTCGCTCAGCAACCTGAACGAGTAGTTGGTGTACCAAATCAACGTAGAGCAACACCGCCACCAGTGCCAGGTAGCCCAACCCTACAGGCCGCGAGAGGTAGGGGTGAGCCGCGATGTAGAAGAGCGACGCGGAGAGACCGAGCAGCAGCGCCTGCGCCACGTACACCAGCGCCGTGTTCACCCCGAAGAGGCCAAAGAACGCGGCGAGGGCGTAGTTGTAGAGGAATCCGCCCGGGCGCGTGTACGGCTGATTGACCACCGCCAGCGCCACATCGCCCTGCAGGATGCTGGGCGCGTACAGCTTGTACGTGTTCCAGTCGTCTGGCCCCGGGGCGGCCCTGACGTCGTCTGCGAACCCGGTGGCAGCCGCCCGCTGCCAGGCCAGCCACAGGAACACCGCCGGCGGCACGACCAGCACCGGAAGCCGGCCCAGGCGCCAGACCCAAGCGCCTGCGCCCTCCGTCACTCGCTGCCACCAGGCTTGCCCGTCCATGTGCCAGGAGCGGCGATTATCCTGGTGAACCGGGCCCAGCGCAACGCGGCCAATCCCCGGGGAACATACTCATGCCCCGCCGGCACCACTGTGGCGTGGTCGTGCGAACGGTCGCGCACAGGGTGCGGCCGCGGGAAGGCTCCTCTCAGGCCACGCCCAGACCCGAGACCAATCACTTTCTGGCACCTGTACGCGCCGGCCGGCGTGTCCCATCTCTCCGGCCGCCCTCCCTCAGCACCCGCGCGTACGCGGCCTGGTACAGGGGGAACACGGCCGCGCGCGTGTGCTCGCGCAGCAGGCGGCGCCGGGTCCGCGCGCCCATGGCCACGCCGTCGGCGGGGTCCGCCAGTACCGAGCAGACCGCCTCAGCCAGGGCTGGAACGTCTCGGAGCGGGACCAGGAGGCCAGAGACGCCGTGCTCCAGGATCTCGCCATGGAAGTCGTAATCGTACGTGGCGATGGGGGTCCCGGCCAGGCCGGCCTCCACCAGCGTGTAGCCCATGTGGCCCGCCACCACCGCGTCGCACGAGGCCAGCAGCTCCGCCAGGTCGCCCAGCGCCAGCGGGCCCAGCAGCCGGAGCCCGTCCGCCACTCCCAGCGCCGCCCCACGCTCGCGCATCGCCTGCTCGAGCGGCCCTGAGCCCGCGCAGGCGAGCCGGGCCGACGGGAATCGCTGGCGCACCAGCGCCAGGCACTCCACCAGGTCCATCGCCAGCTTGTCCGGGTCCAGACGACCTACGTACACCAACAGGGGCCCCGAGCCCAGGCCAAGCCGCTCGCGCACGCCCGGGTTCGGACGCGCCCGGGCGAACGCGGGGTCCGCCAGCACGCGGGTGGTAGCCACCTTCTCCGGGGCGGCGCCGTTACGCAGGGCTACCTCGGCGTAGAAGCCGCGGTCCGCCAGCACGAGCGCCGCCCGGCGGAACACCCACCGCTCCACGCGCTTCTCGACGCTGCGTGAGGGGAAGAGCGACGGCATCGCCTGCTTCCCGAGCTGCTCCCAGTCCCAGTCGTAGTCGCGCTGGACGAGCACACCGAACGGGATCTCGAGCGCCCTGCTGGCGAGGGCCGCGTTGAGTCCCTGCAGATAGGGGTCTGTGCCGACGATGATCGAGATGCCGTGGCGCCGCGCGTACGGGAGAACCCACGCCAGGAACGCCACCTCGCGCAGAGCAGTGGCGCTCCGTCTCAACAACCGAGGCCATCCGGGGAGCGTGACGTCAAAATCGACGAGGTGGTGCCGGGGCGTGAGGTCGAACCATCCTCGCGCGCCAGCCGGGAAGTGGACGTTCCAGAGCTGCTCAAAGTAGCCGTCGAAGTCGCTGCACAACCCCTCCAGGAACAGGGTCTGGCCGTTCCGCGGGAACACCTGGGCGATCCGGCCGGTCCCGAAGTACATGATCCGCCGGGGCCCGCGGCCGCCGCGCCCGCCCACCAGGCGCACGCCCGCCACCACCAGCACGAGCCACCCGGCGCCGAGCCCGAGTACCAGGCCCGCCAGCGCGGTATCGAGCCCTCGAAGGACCTTCGAGATCATCCGCGGGCGAACGGCTGGGCCTGGAGCCAGGCCGTCCAGGCGTGCAGGATGCGCCTCACCTCGCCGTCTGCGGCCAGGGCAGACCCCAGCGGCGACTCGGCCGGGCCCAGCCCGGCCGGGGAGAGCGCCACGTCGACGACGTACGCCACTGGCCCCCGGCTCCCGGCCGCCAGCGCTCGCCCTCCGCGCCGCCCGCTCTGGTCCGGCCCCGCTACCCAGATCCGATCCGGCTCGTCGGGACCGCTCGTCCTGTACACCGGCGCGCCGATCTCGGATCGGCCGAAGTCGGGCTGGAAGGCGTACAGGTCCACCCATGCCCTGGCTCGGGCGGACTGGTGGAAGACGAGCACGCTGAACCCCACGCGAGCGGGCCCTTCGCCCCCAGCGGCGGCAGGCGCGAGGTCGAACCACGTCACGGCGGCCTCCCGGACTCCCGCGATCGAGCGTTGGAACATGCCGTAGGGCCCAAAGACAGGCGAAAAGGAATCCGGGCCGGCGGTTCGCAGCAGCCCGGGAACCACCGTCGGCAGGCCTCGGCTCAGCTCCGCCGCAGCCGGGACCGACGCCGCCTGGCTCAGGGCAGGGAGCGTCTCGATCCAGTCCAGCGCCGGCAGCGTCTGGTACTCCCTGGCGTACCGCTCCGAGCCCCGCGCGCCCGCGAAGGCGAGCGCGACGATGCCCGCCAGCCACACGCGCCACCAGAACGGGGCGCCGAACCGAGCCAGGAGCCCGCGAGCGCGCCCTTCAGCCAGGCCCACACGAGCCCGCGCGTCCGCCGCCGACAGGCCACCTGGAACCATGGCGACCACCTGCCCACGCACCGCCGCAGCAGCGTAACAGGCACGAGGCGCCCGAGGCCACGCGCTCTGCCTCCCGCTAGCCGCCGTGCAGCCAGCCCGCGCACCCCACTCTCACGCTCGGCGCTGGAGCGCGACGATGGCGGCTCGCACAACCGGCCCCGCCACCGACCGCCCCTGAACGAGCACCCCTGCTCCCTGCACGGGCGTGAGCAGCTCCCACCCTTCGGCGAGGAGCGGCTGCACGGCGTGCCATGCGAGCTGGCGCGCCCGCTCCAGCCCTGGCGGGTCCCAGCGCAGGCCGTACGGGAGCAGGTTGATGCGCACCTGCTTGCGCACGAGCGTGGGCCGGGGCAGTCTCGCCTCGCCCTCCGGCCACGACCCGGCCCTGCTGTGATCCACGTGCTCAGCCACTCGGGAGGGCGAGCGCGAAGCGTTCAGACGAGACCGCTCGCCTTCCGCCATGCCGCGCATCATGCACCGGGCCCAGTGGCTCTCCCAACCCCCGCGTCGGGTCCCGGTACCCCCATTGGTACCAGCCGGACCGGTACGAAGGTACCGGCCCTGCGCTGCTCGACCGGCTCGTCGGCCCCCTGCGCCGGCACGCGGTGGGCGAACGCCGGCGCGTCTGGCGACGCGCTCGCGGACGCTCCCGCGACGCGCGCCTGGATGGGCGACCTATAGTTCGACGCACGTACGCCATGGCGCGCTCGGCTGGCACGTTCTTGCGAGACCTCCGCGCTCCGCGCTTCCTCCTGAGGCGGCTACGCCCGTGGGCCGCGTCGGCGCTGACCGGGGCCACACGGTGGCGCGCGTGCTCGGCCCGGCGCTCCGCCGCGGCCTTCTTGGCCGCCGCGTTCAGCGCCGCCGCGATCGCCGCCAGCCTCACCAGCAACGCCGCGCTGCAGCGGGCGCTCGAGCGGAGCGCCCGCAACGCCGACACCATCGCCATCTTCCCGTGGACGGTTCGGGCCGACCTGTTCGTCCTCCTGGCGCTCGCCCTGGTCATTGCCTGCGCAGCCAGAGCCTCGGTCCAAGCGGACGCAACCGGCCCCCTCACTTCCTGGCAGCGCTGGCTCTGGCCCCTCACCGCCCTCGCGCTCGTGGCGGCCGCGGCCCTGCTCAGCCCGCTCGCAGCCGGGCTCACCCTCGCCCTCTCACTCGGGGTCTGGTGGGCAGTCCAGCGTCTCGCCGGGGCGCGCGACCGCTGGCTGCTCGCCGCCGCCGCCACGGCCTTCGCCCTGCGGGTGGCGGTTGCCCTCGGGCTCACCGCGTACGGGCTGCGGTCTTACGGCATGGCGGTCGTCTTCGACGACGAGCGCGCGTACCACGAGGCCGCCGTGGAGCTCGCCACCATCCTGGCCGCGGGTACGGGCGACCCGGACCTGGATTGGCGTCACATCGCCGGGCCGCAGCTGGACCTCATTGGCCTCACCTACCTCCTGGTCGGCCCGGACTTCACCGCCATCCGCCTGCTGAACGCCGCCCTCGCCACGCTCTCGCTCGGGCTGGTGTTCGGCACCGCCCGCGCGCTCTTCGGGCTCCCGGCCGCGCGGGTGGCGACCTGGCTGGCAGCGGTGTGGCCCATGCTCGCCTTCTGGACCGGCACCGGGCTGCGCGAGTCGCCCACGATTCTCCTCACCCTGCTCGTTCCCTGGCTGCTCACGCGGACCACCCCGAACGGGCGGGTGGAGAAGGGGCTGCTCGTCGCGGCCGGGACGAGCCTGGCCATGCTGGTGCTCGCCTCCCTGCGCGCGAACGTGGCGCTCGCACTCCTGGCCGGCCTGCTCGTCGGGGTCCTGGCCGCGCCCGCGCCGCGCGCACTGCAGTGGCTCAAGCCGGCGGCGTTGCTTGCCGCCCTGGCCGGCGGTATCGTCCTGGTCGGCCTGTCCTCCGGCTTTGAATCTGGGCGCTCCAACCTGGCCGACCAGCTCTCGCCGCGTGCGCTCGAATACCGCGCCGCGGCTATGCAGCTCACCCCGGGCATCAACCGGCAGGACCCGGCCACGTTCCCCCCCAAGCCAGATCCCTCCTTCCTGACGCTCGGGAGCGTCGTGCGGGTGAAGCTGCCCAACCAGGACCAGCTCGCCACCGCCATGCCAGCCGACTACGTCGAGGACCCGCCGCGCTACGTCGTCCTGCTCGGCGACGGCACGCGGACCGTGGTCGAGCCGGAAGACGTGCAGCCGCTCACGGACGCGAACGTGGGGTGGGCAGACGTGCTGGCGCGCGGCGCGCTCGGAGCACGTCTCCTGTTCGTGCTAACCCCTCCGTGGTCGCCCGAGCCGCTGCAGCGGCGCCTCTCCGCCCCGGACACGTTGGCGTTCGACGCCCTGCTCGGCCTGGCCCTCCTGGCCGCCTGGCGCGAGCGCAGACGCCGGTCGGCCACCTGGCTGATGCTCCTCGTCTATCCGGCGGCCATCCTCGTTGGACTGGCCCTCCTTTCGACCAACCTGGGGACCGTGGTCCGCCAGCGCAGCATCCTCGTCCCGTGGCTGGCAATGCTGGCAGCCCCGCTGCTGGCCACCGTGCTCGCATCCGTGCGGGCGTGGCGCCAGCCCGTGGCGCTCCACCCCGAGCGTCGCTCCAGGCGGGCGAGCACCAGCCACGCCAGCAGCAGCCCGAGGCCGGTGAAGCCGAAGAACTGGTAGGCCCCAATGCCCGAGCCCATCTGCTCGGCGAGCCAGGGCGTGCGCACGGTTCCGGTCACGTCGAAGAGGGCCTCGAGGACACGCGTGCGCGCCAATACCTGGACGGGCACGAACACGCCGATGAGCAGGGCCGAGACGAGGGTCGCGCCCACGGACCAGCGGGACCAGCGGCCAGGCACGCCCTGGAGCCACAGGAACGCCAGGGCCGTGAAGACGGGCAGCATCACGATCGTGTAGTCCTGCGCGGTGTGCGGCGAGACCAGCAGCATCACCACGACCGCCACGCTGAACTCCAGCGAGCGCCGCTCCGCAGAGTCGGTGTCCCGGTTGCGCCAGGCCACGACGAGCAGGTGCAGCAGCAGCGCCAGGGCCAGCGCGTACGCCAGCAGGTTGAGCCCCGGCGCCCACGCCGTGGGCAGCGCCAGGCGGCCGGGCTCCCCCTCGAGCCTGAAGCCCGCCGCCAGCTTGTAGACGAGCCCACGCACGGAGTTGTTCTCCAACTGCACTGACCACGTCGCGACCGTGCTCCCGCCCATGCCGAGCAGGGCAAACGGGTAGCCAAGCCCCATCAGGGGCCCGTAGAGCACCTGCCCGACACCCAGGAGGATGAGGCCCGCCAGCCCGCCGATGGCCGCCGCGCGCCACTCCCTGACCAACAGGTACACCAAGAGCAGCGCCGGCAGCAGCTTGGTCAGGGTGGCCAGGGCCAGCGGAACGCCGGCCAGGAGGCGCAGCCGGCCGCGCGCGGTGAACAGGAAGAGCGAGGCGGACACGAAGAGGAGCTGCCAGGCGTCCACCATGCGCTGCGCCAGGACGTACAGCAGCGGCACGAAGTTGAACCAGAACACGGCCAGCGCCAGGACGCGCCGACGGTCGCCCCGGGCGTAGCGCCGAGCCACCAGCAGGAAGGCGCCGGCCAGGGCCACGAGGTCGACCACCATGGCGTAGCGCGACAGGGCCGCGAAGTCTGGCCCGAGGAGGCGCACCGCCGGGTCGAAGACCAGGAACGCCACAACGCCGTACTGGCGCGAGTCGATCTGCGTGATCGGCTCCCCGCGCGTGAGCAGCCGCACCAGCGGCGGCAGCTCCTCCTGGAACCACGCGGGCGCGCCGTAGCCGAGTGCGGTCGAGACCACCCGCCACAGTGTGCCGAGCGCCAGCGCGCCCAGCACGCCGTCAAGCAGGCGGGCCTTCAGACGGAGGCGTGGCACGGCGCCCCCGCTAGCCTCCTCCAGGGCGCGCACACGCCGAGCTCGTGGATAGAAGGGGGCGGGATGCGACGCCGGGGCGGCCCGCTGGCTTCGCCACCTCACGCATGGAGGCGCGAAGCGCTAGTCGCCGGCGCCCAGCACCTGGACCAGCAGCTCGCGGCGGGCTCGCGGGCCGTCGAGCTCAACCAGGAAGACGCGCTGCCACGTGCCGAGCTGCAGCTCGCCGTCCATCACCGGGATCGTCTCGCTCGCGCCCATCATGAGCTGCATGCAGTGCGAGTGGCCGTTCGGCCGCTCGTCGTCGTGCATGTGGACCGTTCGGATACGGAAGTCGTTGTGGCGGTAGTGCGTGTGCGGCGGAGCGCTGTGCTCGAGGAAGGCCCGCAGATCGTCCAGCAGCAGCGGCTCGTTCTCCTGGACGCGGACCGCAGCGGTGGTGTGCCGGGAGAAGACCGTGACGACCCCGTCGCGCAGCCCGCAGGCGCGAACGATGTCGGCCACCTCGTCGGTAATGTCCAGGAACTGGATCGACTCCCGCGTCTCCAACTCAAGGCGTCGGAGCACGGTGGTGATGCCCGGCGCACCCAAGACGTGCATCAAAGGCTTCAGTCCTTTCGGAACACACAATAGCTGAGCCACCGCAGGGGCACCACCCTGCCGGCGGCGGGCGCATTGTAACCACCTCCAGGGAACCGCCTTGTCTTTCCGACCGCAATGCCGCAGACGCATAGGCGCCGGGCCCGCGGCGGCGTATCCTCAAGCGGAGGAGGAGAACCCGTCCGTTGAGTGACCGCGATGAAGTGCAGGTAGCGCGCTGGTCAGCCATCAAGGGCCGCGTGGGGGCCTGCCTGCGGGAGATCCGCCAGGAGCAGTCGCGCCCGCCACGCAGCCAGGCGCGCCTGGCAGGCGAGCTGGAAGAGCTGGGCTATCACGTGACGCAGAGCATGGTGAGTCGCTACGAGCAAGGTCTGCTCGACGCGCCGCTGACGCTCGAGCGGATCGTGGGCTGGGCCCTGTGCTGCGAAGCGCTCAGCTCGCTCGTCTTCAAGGAACTGCTGGCCCTCACTGGCTACTACCTGCCGTGGACAGCAGCCGACCTGCGCGCCTTTGACGATCTCTTGCGCAGCTACCGCCAGCTCAGCCTCGCCGACCAGGTCGTCCTGCGCGGCCGCCTGCTGTGGCACATCCTGGGGATCGAGACACGCGAGCACGCCAGTGGCTAAGCTCGTCCCACACGCCGAAGCAACGGCCGCCAACCTCGCGCGGCTCCTGCGGCCGCACGCCTTCGCCAACCCGGCCGAGGCGAACATGACGCGGGCCACAGCCGCCCGCCGACTGCTCGAGGAGCTGGGAGTGCGCTGTGACGAGAGCGCGGCGCTCCACGACCTCAAAGGCTTCCTGATCTCGTCGCCCCACGGCACGGAGATCGTGGTGCGGCGCGGGCTCTCGGACCAGGAGCGCCTCGACGTGTACGCGCACCTTGTCGCGCACGCCCTGCTCGGTCCCGACTACCCGGATCTCTCGCTGGTGGCGCGCTTCGAGTACGAACCCGGGCGGGCGCCGGGTTGGCGGCCAGCCTGGGAGCTCGAGGAGGAGAAAATGGTGGCCGGGGTCGCCCAGGCCATCCTGGCCGGCCGGTTGGAGGCCGCACCGCGCCTGGTCTACTGTCGCGACCTCGGCCCGGGCCGGGGTGGCCTCGCCCGCGCGGTCCTGCGCGGTCTCCACCGCGGCAGCCTGGCCCTCTACCGGCGCTCGCGGAGCTACCAGCGGCTGCGCTCGCTGCCGGCCATCACCGCGTTCACCACCCGGGTGCACGCCTTCCTCGGCAGCGCTGCCTGAGCCCACCAGGCGGACTCCCGCCGGGCGCTCTCGCCAAGCCCGGCCAGGCGTCCGCTCACGGACTGAACGCCTCCGTCTGGCCGGGGCCTCCCAGGGCGCTCCTGTTGTCCATAGGGGGCCTCGCCGCCTCTACGGCCGGGAGCCCGGGAGCCAAAGCCGACCGAGCGAAGCAAGTCCCCTGGCGCGGGGGTGGGAGCACCGGAGGACCCTCGGGGGGCTCCTCAGCGCGCCACCACGGTGGCGACAATGGCGTAGGCCGTCGCCGCCCCGAGCGCCAGGCTGTCCGTGAGGCGCCAGGCCAGTCGGTGCCGCGTGGTGCGGCGCGGGCTGGCGCCGAACGCGCGCGCCTCCATGGCTTCGCCGAGCTGCAGGCCGCGCCGCACGGTTCCCACCAGGAGCGGTACGAGCAGGCGTCGCCAGCCGGCCAGCTGGCTCCACGGCGGCCCGTCCAGCCGCACACCGCGCAGACGGGCGGCGTCCCTCAGGTTGGCGAGATCCGCGGCCGCGGTGGGGATGAAGCGCGCCCCCGTCACCAGCGTGAAGACGATCGGGTAGGGCACCCGGAGCGCCCGCAGCCCCGCGGCGAGCTGCTCGCCGGACGCCGCGCGTGCGAAGGCGAAGCCGGCCGTGCCGGCGATGACCAGGCGCGCCGCGGGGCGCACGCCTTCGCTGCCCAGGCCGGCCAGCGCGTTGAGCGCAGCGACCATCACAACCAGGGGCGCCAGGGCGCCCACGAGCCGCAGCCAGGGTGCCACCGCGCCAGCGGCGATGACGCCCGCCAGGCTGAGCAGCGCCGTGCTGGCCAGGCCGACATCCGCGCCGGCGAACGTCGCCACCAAGAGCGCGACGAGCCAGGCGAGCTGAGCGCGCGGGTCGAGCGCCGTCACCCCGCCAGCGCCTTCACCAGCTCACGCGTGTCCCGAGCGGCCACGGCGAGGCCACGTCGCCGGAGACACAAGGCGGTCGCAGGCACGTCGGCCAGGGGGACCCCGAGCGCAGCGAGTCGCCCCGGGTCAGTCCGGCCGAGCTCGGTCGGCGCGTCCGCCTCCAGCTTGCCCGCCCGCAGGGCCAGCACCCGATCGCACGCGTCGTTGACGAACTCGGCGTCGTGCGTGATCGCCACGACGGTGCTGCCCCCCTCGGCGAGCGAACGGACCACGACCGCCAGCCCATGTCGTTGTAGCTCGTCCTGGCCCAGCGTCGGCTCGTCCAGCACAAGCACGCGGGGGCGACGAACCAGCACGGCCGCGAGCGCGACGCGTCGACGTTGGCCCTCGCTCAGAGCCAGCGGGTGGCGGTCCCGCAGGTCCACGAGGTCGAAGGTCAGGAGGAGCTCCTCCACGCGTTCGCGCGCCTGCACGGCCGGGAGGTCCAGCACGCCGAGCATCAGCTCCCGGTCGACACGATCCGCCAGGAGCTGGTGCAGCGGGTTCTGCAGCACGAGCCCGCCAAGCGTAGCGAGGCGACTGAGCGGGGTCCGGTCAGTCCGCAGACCACCCAGGTGGACCGTGCCGCTCGCCGACCGCAGCAGCCCCAGCGCGAGGCGGCCGAGCGTGCTCTTGCCCGCCCCGCTCGGACCGATCACAGCGACCACCTCTCCCCTGGCCACACGGAAGCTCACGTCAGATAGCGCCCGCTGGCCGTCCGGGTAGGCGAACGACACCCGGTCGAAGTCGAGCGCGACCCCGTCGGAGCCCCGCCCACCGGTCGGGCCGCACGCCCTCGCGGCCGAGGCGGTCCAGGCACGCGTTCCCGCCCGCGGGCCGAGAGATCCCTCGGCAGCCGGCTCGCGTCCCTCGCGCGCGGCCCCCTCCCGACGAGCTTCCAGGATCCGCTCCGCGAGCTCGGGTGGCGTGAGCGGGAGGGGTGGAGGCACGCCGAGCGCCCCTGCAGCCTGGGCGGCGCGGGGGACAGGCACGCCGAGCGCCACCAGGCCGGGCTCTGCCAGCGCCTCCCGTGGCGGGCCATCCGCCAGGACCTGTCCACCACTCACCACGACCACCCGCTCGGCGAAGCGCGCGACCAGGCCGAGCCGGTGCTCGGCGAGCATGATGGTCGTGCCGTAGGTACGGTGCAGGGTTGCCACCAGCGCCAGGATCTCCTCCGCGGTGGCCACGTCGAGGTGAGCCGTGGGCTCGTCCAGGAGGAGCAGGCGTGGTCGGAGCGCCAGCGCCGCGGCCAGCGCCACCCGCTGCTGCTGCCCGTCGGAGAGCGACCGGGTGTGGCGGCGCTCGCAACCGGCCAGCCCGACCGTCCTCAAGCTCTCGGCCACGCGGGCGTCGATCTCCCGCCCGTCCACGCCCAGGTTCTCCGGCCCGAACGCAACCTCCTCGGCGACGCGTTCCGCCACGAAGCTCTCGGCCGGATTCTGGAAGACCAGGCCAACGCCTGCTTCAGCCATGCACCGCGGGGGGACGCGCGTTGGATCGAGCCCGAGCGTGGACACCTCGCCCGCCAGACGGCCGCCCGAGAACTGTGGGACCAGCCCCAGGAGGAGTCGGAGGAGCGTCGACTTGCCGCCGCCGCTCGGGCCGCACAGGACCACCAGCTCGCCCAGCCGCACGTCGAGGCTGACGCCGCCCAGCGCCGGGCGCGCCAGAGGCGCGCCCGGGTACCAGAACGTGAGGTCGTGCAGGACGACGGCGGGTGCGTCCGACGCGTCAGTGCCCTTCCGCACCCCGGCGCGCAGGCGCACGCGGAGCCAGTCCGACGCCGGCTCGCCGCAGCGCCACCAGCGACAGGTAGCCGAGCGCCGCCCCCGGGATGCTGCTGGCCGCGAACGACGCGATGATCGCCAGGGCGCCGCTGAAGAGGCCCAGGTACGCCTGGGGACTCAGTGGGTTGAGTGGTGCGAACCCGAGTACGAGCTGGGGCGCGGCGAGTGGGGCGACGAGCAGATAGGCGACGAATCCGCCGACGAGCGCCGTGCCCACGGGCTCGAGAAACGCCATCAGGTCGGTCCGCCGGACGTAGTGGTAGCCCACGCCGACGAAGAACGCGCCGATCATGGAGCCGGGGAACGCCAGGAAGGTGCCCGTCCCCAGCCCGTTGCGCAGGACGCTAATGCCGAACGCCGTCAGCACTGCATACCACGGGCCGATCAGCACGCCGGCCACCACGTTGATCAGGTGCTGGAACGGGAACACCTTGGCCGGCCCGACGGGGATCGAGACGTACGAGAGGAGGGCCCCCAGCGCCACGAACGTCGCCGTCAACGCCAGCTTCTGCGACGTCGGGAGACCGCCCCCCCGTTCCCAGGTCCGAACACGCACCTCTGGCTCACTCATGCCACCACTCCTTCCCGTGAGCTGCGAACGAATGCTCGTGCCGCCTCCTCGGGGTCGGCGGCGCGCAGGATGGCCGCGCCCACGCACACCCCATCGGCGCCGGCCGCGTACAGGGTGGGCGCCCGGTGGGGGGTGATGCCGCCGATGACGACAAGCGGGAGGCGGGTCGCCGCGCGCACGGCCCGCAGCAGCGCCTCGCCCGCGGCCGGCCCGGCGTTCGCCTTCGTCGCCGTGGCGAACATGGGGCCGGCGGAAACGTACGAGGCGCCCTGCGTGGCCGCCTGGCGCGCCTCCTGTGCCGTCCCCACCGAGACGCCCACGATGGCGCCGGCGCCAAGCAGCCGTCGCGCGTCCCTGGGCGCCATGTCCTCCTCGCCGATGTGGCCGACGTGGGCGCCATCCGCCTCGGCCGCCAGCGCCACGTCCACCCGGTCATTCACCACGAACGGCACGCCGACTGCCCGGCAGACCTGCACGAGGGCGCGCGCCAGCTCGAGTTGCTGGAGCGTGGTGGCGTTCTTGGCGCGCATCTGGACGGCCGTCGCCCCCCCGCGGATCGCCGCGGCCACGCGGTCGGGCAGCTCATCCGCCGGGCCGAGGCCCGTGTCGGCCAGGAGGTACAGGCGTAAGACCTGGCGCAGTCGTTCGGGGGTCCACTCGGTCATCCACACACTCCAGACGTCGCCGGGATGCCGGCAATAGACGCTGGCTGCAGGCTGCTCGCGGCGTCCAGCCAGGCCGGCCAGAACGTTCCAGGCCCATCCGCCCGCGCTGCGGCCAATCGAGCCGCGGCTGTGAAAATGATGCGGCCGGCTCGGGCCGCGCTCCAGCTCTCCGGCTCCACGGCCCGGCACGCGGCGATGGCTGCAGCCAGGACGTCGCCCGCGCCAACCACGCCGCGCAGCAGCGCCACGTCGGCGGGCCAGCGCTCCGCACGGCTGCCATGGGCGAGCACGTCGGTCCGACCTGTGGCGAGGACCACGCAGCCCAACCGGCCGCTCGCCAGCCGGGCCACCTGCTCCGCCTCGCCGCACGATCCGTCGGCGTCTTCCACCGCGACCCCGCGCAGCCTGGCCCGTGGCGCCTCCAGCCCCGCCAGGGCAGCCATCTCGGGCACGTTCCCGCGCACGACGTCCGGTCGCACCCGGCGTACCAGCGCCCGCGCCTGCGTCGTCCGCCAGGCCGTCGCGCCACAGCCAACCGGGTCCAGCACCACCGGCAGATGAAGGCTGGTGGCTCGCGCTCCCGCGCTGGCGCACGCCCGCCACCGCTCGGGACGCGGCGTCCCCAGGTTGAGCAGCAGCGCCTGGGCCTGCTCCACCATCTCGGCAGCCTCCTCTTCGGCGCTCGCCATGACCGGCAGCGCGCCGAGCGCAGCCAGCGCGTCGGCCACCCGACCGACGGTGACGTCGTTGGTGAGGCAGTGGACCAGCGGCCGCCTCGCCCGCACCGCGCCCAGGATCTCCCCCACCTGCATGAATGCCCGCCCCTCAGCGAGCTGGCTCCTGCTCCCGCAAGGGCGCGCGCGCGAGCAGCCAGTCATGGGCGACTGGACCGTGCCCCGCGCCCAACGGACGCGCCCGGGCGATCGCCTCCTGCACGTACGTCTTCGCGTTCCCCACCGCCTCCACGACGTCGGCACCCAGCGCGAACCCGGCCGCGATCGCCGCGGAGAAGGTGCAGCCCGTGCCGTGCGTACTGCTCGTCTCGATCCGCCGTCCCGGGAACAGGTGGAACTGGCGGCCGTCGAAGAGGATGTCGACCGGGTCGCCCTCGTGGTGGCCGCCCTTCATGACGACAGCTCGTGGGCCGAGGTCGACGATCTGACGCGCCGCCCGCCTGATCTCCTCGTCCGTTCGAAGCGGCCGGCCCACCAGCACCTCCGCCTCCGGCAGGTTCGGCGTCACCACGGCAGCGAGGGGCAGGAGCTCGTGCACCAGCGCCTGGATGGCGTCCTCGCGCAGGAGGCGGTCGCCGCTCTTCGCCACCATCACCGGGTCGACGACGAGGATCGAGCCCAGGCCCCACGCGCGGATGCGATCGGCGACCGCCGTGATGATCTGGACACTTGAGAGCATACCGGTCTTGGCGCCGTCCACCCCGAGGTCCTCGACGACGGCGTCGATCTGCGCGGCGACGACGGTGGGAGGGACCTCGTGGACGGCACGGACGCCACGCGTGTTCTGGGCAGTAATCGCCGTGATGGCGCTCGCACCGTAGACACCCAGCGCCTGGAAAGTCTTAAGGTCGGCCTGGATGCCGGCTCCACCGCCGGAATCCGACCCGGCGATGGTCAACGCGACCGGGGTGCCCCACTTCAAGCGGGCACTCCAACTCATCCGCGATTCAGGCTGTGCGCTGGCCATGGACACGCCCCGAATGGATGGGCCCGGGTCGTGTTCGACGTGCGTGCTGCGCAGGGCATCCCTCCGCCGGCATGACCCGGGTCAGGTTCCAACGGTCGGCGCAGGCTCGTCGCGCCCTCTCAGCCCGGCGCCTCCGGGCTCCCGCGCTATTGGTGGCTCTCGAGGTGAGTATAGCGCCTGGCGCCGACCCCTCTCGCGCCGCCCGGCGCCAGCGGGTGGCGACCAGGCGCGGTTTACCCCCCACCCCCTCGGTTGCGCCCCCAGGAGGCCCAGGGTGATTCGGTTCTCCCCACCCCCGGCCCCCGCCCCAGGGAGGGGGAGGAGTCTGTTCCCTCAGGGGGCTGCGCCCCCGGGCGCCCCGCTCGTTCCGCAGGCACCCCGGAGGATGGCGTGCCAGGCAACAGGGGGAGAACTGGAAGGTCCTACCAGGAGGCCGAGGCACCTCGCAGCCGCGATGCCTCACGTAGGGATCGAACTTTCCGCCATCGCTGCCTCACGTAAGGATCTGACCGAACGGCGTGCTGCGCGAGGGCCTGCTGGGCGTCCTGGAGGGCCAGCTTGAGCCGCACGGGGTGCAGCGCCGCGTAGCGGGCGGCGAGCTGCTGGACCTGCTCGGGGGCGAGCACCCCACTGGCCAGCAGGCGCTGGTAGGGCGTCTGGGCCTGATCGTAGCGCTTGGTCACCTTGGCCCCGTCCCGCACTCTCGCCACCAGCTTGCGGCTGGGCTGCACGAAGTTCGCGTAGTCCCTGGCCAGGGCGTAGACCTGGTTGAGCGCGGCCAGCGCGACCACCCCCTCGAAGCGGGCGTAGCCGACGAGCCGCCGCACCACGCTCCAGTTCTTCTGCTCGATGTGGCAGCCATCGTTCTTGTGGTACGGCCGGCCGCGGGTGAGCGTCAGCCCTTCCTGCGTGCAGTAGCGATACAGGTTCTTGTTGATGAACTCACCGCCGTTGTCGCTATCCAGCCCCAACAGCGGGAACGGCAGGGCCGCGCGTACCTGGGTGAGCGCCGCGAAGACGGCCAGCTCGCCCTTGTTGCGCACCCCCTGCAGCCCCACCCAGCCGGTGGCCACGTCCACGGTGCTCAGGGTGAAGAGGAACTCCCCGGCCCCACTCGGGCCACAGTGGGCCACGAGGTCCATCTCCAGGAAGCCGGGGCGGGCGTCGTCCCACTCCGCGAAGGTCTTGATCGGGATCTGCTGTTTGAGCAGGCTGCCGGGCTTAGTCAGGCTGCGGCCGCGGCCGAGCAGGGGCGGCTGGAAGACCGCCAGCAGGCGGTCGATCGTCGCCGCGCTCATCTGCCCCACCCGCGCCACCGTCGCCGGCGCCACGTCCTCGGGCAGCGCCTCGCAGGCGACCAGGTGCGCCAGCAGTTCGGGCAGGAACGGCGCCAGGCGCTTGCCACAGATGCCGTCGGCGATCTCCCAGCACAGCCGCGGCAGGGCCACCTCGGCCGGCCCATACCGCCGTGCCCGCAGGCGGTGCCGTGGTGCCTGGCGCTCAGGCGGGGGCTGCCGCAGCAGGCCCAGGGCGTACTTCCGTGTGTAGCCCGTCGCGGCGCAGAACTCGTCCAGGATGCGCCCCTTCTCGCGCTTGGTGGCGCGTGCATACCGCGGCGCCACGGCCCGCGCGTACTCGTACCGACTCGCTCGCTGCACCCGACCGCTCCCTCCGTCGGTCGGATTCTTCGTGAGGCACCGAACCCTGCCTTCGGTCGGATTTCCGGTGAGGCACCTCGCAGGCTTGACAAGCGTTTGCAGCCGCCGTACCGTGATCGCCGGCCGGGGAGTGCTCCGCCAGACGTCTCCCATCGAGCACGACAAGGGGGGTGTGGCCGATTGGCAGAGCTGAGCAAGGCGGGCCGCAGCCATTTCTAGGGTCAGTCGCCTGGTTTGTGCGACCGGGCAAGGAGTGGCGGGATGAGTGCGAGGCAAGCGACTCCTCTCCTACTTGAATTGACGACAGCAGTAGACGGCGATCACGCCGTCACGGAGCCTAAGGTACGGGCGGCAAGCGCCGCCGTTTATCGCCCCACCCCTGAAGCGAGGCGAGCCGGCACGGCGGCAGAGGACGGTGGCACCCGACTACCACTGGCCCTCGAGTTGACCACCGCCATCGAGTGGAAGCTGCTGCCCGAGTACAGCGTCACCGAGGCGGAACTGGGGCGCTACTACGACCCAGTTGCGCAGGCGACGGTGGTTGGCGATGATGCTCCGCCCGAGATCTTGGATGGCGGATCAACCTGTCAAGCAGGAACCCTCACAATAGGCGGGGATCAGGTCGGGGACAACGTCACGGACGACTAGTAGCGCCGTGACGCCCTCCGGTGGGTAGTGGGCGAGGGTCACGCGGTCAGGGCCTCGCCGGGGCCGAACATTGGACGTGTACCCCAGTACGCCTGAACGGGCGCTGCGCAGCGTTTGGCTGCCGCAGTTGCCCGTTCTTGGCGGGCTAGCTGGAGCTGGCTGCCGCACGGTACACCCTGTATTTCGTGAGAAGCTCGGGGCCCAGGAGCGATCCAGGCCAGCGCGACCTGCGGCCGACGAGGGAGCGCGGCCGCTGCCCAGCCCAGCCCTCTGGATACTTCGGAAGTAGTGATTTGGGCTGGCTGGTGAGAGGTGCGCGGGTGGTCGCGCCTCGCCTGCCAGGTATTGGGCGCCCCGCCTGTCTGGCCAGTGGCCCCGTCAATCATCCGAGCGGGATCCAGCGCTGTTTTCGTGCGACGGGCGGCTGCTCCACTCAAGGAGGCGCCTGGCGGAGGGAGGTGACATGGCCGACACCGTCTTGATCATTACCAATCCAGGCGATGCACATGCTGACGCCGTGGTTCGCGAGTTGCAGCGTCGAGGTGTTCCCGTCTTTCGCTTCCATCCGCAGGAGTATCCCGAACGCTCTTGGCTGACGATCGAAGTTCGGGACGGGCGCGTCCAAGGCGAACTGGCGACACGGCACCACCGGGTCTCGCTCGACAACATTTCCGCTGCCTGGTACCGACGACAGGGAATACCGACCCCGGCGTCCGGGACGGATCCAGCCGCCCGCGAGTACGTGGAAGAGCAGCCAATTGCCGCGATCCGCACGCTCTGCGCGATCTTGGACGTGTTCTGGATCGCCAACCCGTTCGTGCTCCGACTCGCCGAAGTGAAGGCGCTGCAGCTCGTGCGTGCAGCGGAAGCCGGCCTTACCACGCCTCACACGCTGATCTCGAACGATCCGTTGCCCGTCGCACGGTTCCGTGACGAGCTCGGCGCGCAGACCTGTGCGGTGAAGTCCCTGCGCGTCGTCGGTGCCGCGACGGAAGACGGGTGGCGGTTCCCCCTGACCGCCGTGCTCCCCGCCGACCATCCGCTCGACTCAGTGGCCCTCGCGCCAACCGTCTTCCAGCCCTACATCGAGAAGGCCGCGGAGTATCGGTGCGTCGTCATTGGTGAGCGTATCTTTCCCGTGAGACTCGACTCACAGGCACATAACAATACAGCTACCGATTGGCGCGGAGGATGGGTCTTCAACAATCACGGCCACCCCTCACCTCCCAGTAAGTACGAGCCAGATGCCTTGCCTCCACACGTGCGCCACGCCATCCGAAGTCTGATGCGGAGCTTCCCGATCAACTTCGCTTCGCTCGACATGATCCTGACGCCGGACGGGGAGTTCGTCTTTCTCGAACTCAATCCGAATGGTCAGTGGCTCTGGCTGGAGCTTGAGTTGGGAATCCCGCTCACTGCGGCCTTGACCGACCTTCTTCTCCAGGAGCCTGCTGCCACAGACGTGCCGGTTCAGATGTCATGACGAAGGCCAACATCGCTCCACCGGTGCTGCAACTCGATGGGTTCAGACTGAGCCGGATTTCACCGAGTGACGTCGCACTCCTCCTTGAGATCTATGACACGGGATGGAACCGCCTGATCGCCCACCTTCCCGAATCTGAGAATACGTGCAGCATGATCATCCAGAACGTCGGGGCTCAGGTGTGGGGACTCCCGATGGTTGCCTGGGTGGACGATGCTCCAGGCGCGGTGCTGATGAATGGCTCAAGCGACGTGATGAACCAACACACTGAGCTCATAAGCCTCTTGACAAGTCGAGTGGATTCACCGCTACCTCTGGCGATGTATCTCCGACACCTGATTTGGAACTTCCCACTAGAACGTGCGTACACATACTGCCCGGTCCTGAACGAAACCAGTAGACAGTTAGAGCTGTACAAGAGGCTTGGATTTCAGATCGAGGGAACACTGAGAAAACACGGACAACGTTCCAGCCAGCGACATGATGTCGCGATCTTGGGCATACTTCGCCACGAGTTCCTGGAGTGGTGCCATGAACATGAGCCCCGGCTGGAGTTCTAGAGGATGACTTCCAGCGAACTCAGCAAGCGGGTGCCTGCTCGGCTACTCCGCCTCCTTGCGCTGGGCTTTGACCCGCTGGTACTGGGGGGGGCGATCCGGCTCCTCGATCGGAGCAATCGTGCTGCGCTCGTCGTGAGCGTGACCAGCGTTCTGATCATCGCGGCGATGTATCCCGTCTTTCTGTTGGTGCTGCGCTGGCTGCTGCAACTCATGCAGCAGCAGTGGGGCGCCACAGCCGGCGGCCTGGCCGGGGATGTGGGTGCCGCCACAGTCGCGTTGCTGGTCGCCCTGCTTTTCAGTCGCCTTGCGGCCGTGGCGCGCGATGCGTCAGCCGCGATCCTGCGGCAGGAGTCCTGGGTAGTGGTCACGAAGGCCATGATGGAGAAACTGGCCGGCGTGCCATACCCGGCGTTCGAAAACAACGATTTCCAGGCCCGGTACGGCTTGGTCGTACGGGAGGGTGCGTTCCGTCTGTCGGTCTTGGTGGAGTCGCTCCTGACGACCGCAATTGCCGCCCTGTCATTGGTGGTGCTCGCCGCCACGGTGCTCAGCCTAGCCCCAGTGCTGGTCATCACCGTGCTGCTGGTGTCCGTCCCCGCGATCCTCGTCGAGGCTCGCTTCAGCAAGGCGGCGGTTGACCTCCAGTCGGGCTCGGCTCCCGGGCTCCTGCGGATGCAGTACCTCTCCACCCTGCAGATCGACGCGGCCTGCCAACGCGACCTCCGGGTGTATCGGAGCGGTGTGCTCGCTGACGAGTACGCAGCGCTTGCGGATGGCTATCTGCACAACCTCAAGCGGCTAACTTGGCGGTATCAGGGTCTCCGCATGCTTGCAGCCTCAGTGGAAATGGTCGGTGTCGGTCTGGCCCTGGTCGCGACGTTCGTCCTCCTGGCGTGGCGGCAGCTCAGTCTGGTCGAGGTCGGCGTGCTGATCCCTGGCTTGTATCTGCTCGTCTCCAATGGTCAGGCGCTCTCCTACCACTATCGAGCGTTGGGGGAGGCCCTGGCGTACAGCGCCAAAGTCACGGAGTTCTTGCGAGCACCCGTCACGACCCTGCCCGGCTTAGCGCTGGTCGCGCCGGTCGGTGAGGTAGCCGCGTCCCCCATCGAGACCGCGCAGTTGACATCGGTGGTCCTTGACGCCGTCAGCTACGTGTATCCGGAAACCCAGAAGCAGGCGCTCTCAACCGTATCGTGTGCGTTCACCGTCGGCATGACCGCCGTGGTGGGCCCGAATGGCGCGGGCAAGAGCACGTTGGTCAAGCTGGTCACCGGCTTAGTCGATCCGACGAGTGGGTCAGTCGTGGCCTCGACCAGTGCTGGGCAGCGTGTGTCCGTGGCTCGCCTTTCGAAGGCGGTGCTCTTTCAGGATCCCTCGCACCTGCACCTCACTATCCGGCAGAACGTCACCATGCGGCGTGACCGCGCCCCATACGAGGAGGCGGGGGTTCGCAGTGCCCTCCAAGCGGCCGGACTGGAGCGGTTCGTCGCGGGTCTTCCAGACGGCATCGACACGGTAGTGGGCCCCGGCTTCGGTGGATTCACTGATCTGTCCGGAGGTCAGTGGCAGCGACTGGCACTCGCAAGGCTCATCTTTCACGAGGCACCGCTGATCATCTTGGATGAGCCCAGCGCCAGTCTGGACCCGCAGGGGGAGCAGAGCATCTTCGAGCTGGCCGCGAGCCTGGCTCAGGAGCGCATCGTCATCTTCACCACGCACCGGTACGACACGGTCCAGCGAGCGCACACCGTGATCGTGTTGGTGGACGGCGAAGTCGCAGAGATCGGGACCCCGGCGGAGCTGACGGAGCGTGCGCGTGCCTACTGGTCGCTCTTCAAGGGGCAGGCACATCGGGAGGAAGCCGTCCGCGTTGCTGCTCGATCGGAGTATCGACGCCAGTCTCTCAGCAGTGAGGAAGAGCCACGATGAGCCGTCCGCGCGCACGCCTGGATCAGGGCATGACCCTCAGCCAAGCTCTCTCCGCCATTGCGACCACGTACCCACGTCGCGAGGCGGTGGTGTGTGGATCAGCTCGACTCACCTTCGCCGAGCTCGAAGACGGGGTGAACCGGCTCGCCTGCGGTCTCACGAAGCTGGGTATCAAGCCGGGCGACCGTGTGGTCCTTCTGCTCCGAAACGGTCTCCCCTTCGTGTGGTCCTTCTTCGCCGTGCTGCGCGTTGGCGGCGTGGTGGTCCCGCTTGATCCGCGCCTGCAGCGGCCAGAAATCGCCGCGATCCTGCACTCCGCGGCGCCTGTCGCTGTGGTGTCTGAACGGCACGCTCCTGGCCTGGATCTGGGCACGGCTATCGGCTCGCTGCGCCGCGAGAGTGCGTCGTTGCGCCTGGCGATCTTCACCGGTGAAGGACCCATCGCGGACGGGCTGACGCTCGGGGAGGTCATGGGTGCTACGGGTTCGGCGTCGCCGCCGCAACTCGGCTTGCGGGCACCAGACGATCTCGCGGTGATCTTCTACACATCCGGTACGACCGGCATTCCTCAGGCGGTCCAGCACACGCACGGCAGGCTGCTCGCAGCGGTTCTCCTGACGGTGCGCGTCCGGCACGCCTTTTTCCAGGAACTGTCAGTGCGCCGAGCCGCTGCTCTGGCCGGCATGCTGTGGCGGCACCACGTCCACGCGGTGCGAGCGATCCGGCAACAGACGTGGCTGACGCCGATGCCGTTCTCAGGCATGTCCGGATACACCGTGCTGATCCAAGCGCTGCTCGCTGGCGATCGACTCGTGGTCATGGAGCAGTTCCATCCAGTGGATGCGCTGCAGCTCATTGAGCATGAGCGCGTGACGTTCTTCTCCGGATCTCCAACCATCCTCACCGTCATGTTGGGGAGTCAGGCCGCGCATCACTGTGACCTGTCCTCTCTCCTGCTAGTAGGCCTGGGAGCGGCGCCCACCCCCGCTGACCTCGTGCGCCGGGTCCGCGCGGACTTCGGCTGCGCGGTCGTAGTCGGCTACGGTGCCACGGAGTTGGCGGGTGGGGTCATTGCCACCCGTCTGGAGGACCCGGACACCCCGCAGCCCGCCAGTGTGGGAAAGCCGCTGCCTGGCGTGGAGGTCAAGGTCGTGGACGATGCTCGGCAGGGGCTTCCGCCCGGCTGCATCGGGGAACTGGCCTGCCGAGTGGGCGGGGTGACCACCGACCACGCACCTGACGGAACCATGGCGGGCCTCGATCGCGACGGCTGGTACTACACGGGCGACCTAGCGACGATCGATGAGGGAGGCAGCGTGCGCATCGTCGGACGGAAGCGTGACCTCATCATCAGGGGCGGCCAGAACATCTTCCCCTCGGATATCGAACGCGAGCTGGAACGCCACCCGAACGTCCGCCGGGCCGCAGTTGTTGGTTTACCTGATGGAGTGATCGGTGAATCGGTCTGGGCCTTTGTTGTTCGACAGCCCAACTCGGAGCTGACGGAAGTGGACCTTCTCCTGTACTGCCATGGCAAGCTTGCCGCGCACAAGATTCCGAACGCAGTACGGTTCCTTGACGCCCTCCCGATGACCGAATCGGGGGAGGTCCGCAAGTTTCTGCTGCGACAGGAGTTGCTCAAAGAGGTCGTGGACCGGGACTCCCCGTCGTTTCGGGCAAGCGTGCCAGCAGCAGAGCCATCCGTCGTCACCGGCGGTTGAGGAGGGATCGTGCCAACAGACGTCATGCCGATCGATGCCTTCTGTCGTCTGCTTGGCGAGAGGTTCAAGCTCGGAGATGCCGCGTTGACACCCGCGACCTCCTTTCTCGACGACCTCGCCTTCGACTCACTGCGTCTGCTTGAACTGGTCCTCTTCTTTGAAGAGCTGGGCGTCGATGTCCCGGAGGCGATGGCGTGGGACATCGTGACGGTTGGAGACGCCTACGAGTACTACCGACACGCTGTCGTGGCGCGCCCAGAACCAACGAACGCTGCGGGGAGTTAGGCGCCTTGCTCAACTGGACGTCGGAGAGGCCGGCGCGGGGAGAATACCTGCAAAGGCTGCTTGAAGCGGTTCCCAGTCGGAGCGGTGCAGGCTGAAGACCAAGACGTCCCAGAACTCCCCGGCAACGTACAGGTGACGGCGAAGGCGCGCCTGTGGCCGGATACCCGCCCGACTCAGGAGTCGCAGCGCCGCGCGATTGAACTCGAGTACCTCGGAGTGGAGAACCTCCGCACCCTGCGTCAGCACGTACTGGGCGTACAGCATGGCTGCTTCGAGGGCCAGGCCCGGTCGCACCTCTGCCTGGTCTACGTAGAAGCTCACGGCAGTGACCCCCGGGTACTCTGTGAGCGGCTGATTCGCGGCCACTCCGATCAGACGACCCGTAGCCCGGGCGCGGACCGCTAGCGGCGCACCAAATGAATCCCCGGGGAGTTGGCGCAGGATGGGTCCACCCATCTGCGGTAGCAGGTCACGCCGGCGATCCAAGTGCTGGATCTCCCCCGCATTGCCTGCCCCGAGTGTCTCGAGCTCGACCCAACGGCCTTGCACGACAGTGAGGACATCGGCGGGGACGAACATCTCCGGCCTCGGATCACAACCGCAAGCGCTCGTCATGTGTCGGCGCCCACGTGACGAATTCCTCGCGCAGAATGCCCATCACGGTGACGTCGCGCCGTTCGTCGGCGATCAGGGCGTAGCTGGGGAGGACTCCTTCGACCTGGAAACCAACGGACGTGAGCACTTGGAGGTAGCTGCCTGTCGGAGGGGTGCTGGGACAACTGAAATAGAGGCGCTGCAGCGGCGAACCCCAGAACAGATGGCGGATGTACAGGGCGAGGGGCGTGATGGCCTCGCCTGGTTCGCTGAACAGTACCAGCAGGCGGGCACTCAGGCTCGTGGGGTTGCCTGAGATCGTGCACATCATCCCCGCCGGGTTCCCTCGCGCGACAGCGAGCATCGGCATGCCCCAGAGCTGACTCTGGATGTCGCGGAGGAACTCCTGCCACGCACCGCCGTCAGCGACCGGGAACCCAAGCAGTGCCCGATTGTGCGCAAGGTGACGGAGCGACATGAGTGCTTGCAGGTCGGTTTCCGCAAGCCGCCTGAGCGCAAAGACACCAAGTTCCGTCCGCGGGCGTGGGAACTCACCGGTCATGGCGTCTCGCGTCTCGAGTCAACGCACTGAGGGTAGGGTACTCCAGAATCACCGCTGCGGCGCACAGCCGTGGCCGGCTGGCGTGGATGCAGCAGCGTGACGTGCGGGCGAAAGCCCTGACCGCCGCCAACGCCCGACTGGTCGACACCCAGGTTACGCTGCCGCTGGCCTGCCCCTGGGGCAGGGGACGTGGCGTTGGCCGACGGGCTGCGCTTCGTCGTGCCCGTGTGCATGCTCAACGCCCCCCGAACCCGCGCTCCTTCGGCGTGGGTCGCGGCGGGCGTTGAGGCGGGCAGGCGCTCGGGGGAGAGGTCTTCAGCCCGCCAGCGTGCACCGCTCGAGCCACTGGCGCGTCGAGCCCCAGCGCGGTCAGCTCATCAGTAGGCGGGATTGGGCGGCACGTCCCAGATGACGACGCGCAGGGGCTCAATGAGCGCCAGACGATTCCAGCCGAGTCCCAGCGTGTGGAGGCGCGTGGAGGGATCCAGCGGCAGCGACCAGACCGTCTGGTCCGGGTCGGCCAGAGACACCAGCGACAGCGTGGCGTCATGCGCCACGAGGGCGTGGGAGTAGTAGATCGGGATGATCGGCGCTCGGCGGAGGTCCTCGGGAGCCACCCGCAGGCTGCCCAGGACGGCGCCGCTGGAGATGTCCCAGCGCTGGACGCGCACGCTCTGGTCGGGATTGGTGGGCGACGGCCTGCGGTAGGCCATGAGATGCTCGGCGTCTCCCGCGACCGAGAACGTGGTGAGCCACGCGTCGCCGTCCACCACGATCTCGCGGAGCAGGCAGCCATCGCACGCGGCGAGTTCCGCGACCACCAGGTGTCCACCGCCCACGTCGGTCACCGCCACCACGCTGCTGCCGCGGTCGGCAATCTGCGTTCGTCCCACCCAGGCGTCGACTACACGCGCCACGCCGCCGCTGCCGAGGTCCCAGAACTCGTAGCGGCCGTCCCGCCGCGCCACGATGGCGCGGGTCTTGTCGGCGCTGAGGCTGAGCGCCAGGATCCGCTCGCCACCGGGCGACCCGTACCGCGTCGGGCCTCGCTGCGGGGTCCAGACGGCGAACGTGCCATCGGAGAAGCTGAACGCGCCGCTGCCGTCGAAACTGAACACGCGGTAGCACCCGGGGCAGTCGTCTGGCCGGGTGCCGATGGTGGTGAGATGCGCGAGCGTGTTGGCATCCCAGCCCTCGATCACGCCGTCCTGGCGCATCGTCCACAAGACGTCGGCGGCCCCGCCGAGGTACGCGTAGCTGCCGTCGATGCGGGCCACACGGCGGTGGCAGACGGGGACCACACCAGGATGGCGTTCGATCCGCCCATGAGCACGTGGTCGGGATCGCTGGTGAAGCTGGCCCAGTGCACATTGCCCACCGGCACCGCGGCGGCGGGCCTGGGCTCCGATAGCGGCTCGTTCGCCTCCGCCCAGACGATTCCCGACGAGAGGAGGCTTACCAGCAACGCGAACGCGACCAGGCGTGTTCGGCCGACCCTGTGTGCGCGTCGTTGACCCATGTGTGCCTCCACCGGAGTATCGGCGATCGCAGCCCGCCGGAGAGGCGGTGCAGCGGTACCTTCACCCCGGCATCGGCGCAGCGTACAGGACATGCTGGGCCACGCCGACCCGCGCACCACCGCCCGCAACGCCCGCGTCGTCGACCGCGCCGAGAACAACCCGGCCGCGGCCGTCCCGTTGGGTTGCGCGCATAGGCCGGGCCCGACTGGGCACGGCGTCCTAGCAGGGTTGTTCCGCGATGACCGTCCTCCTCATTCCCGCCAGCTACGAGCAGGCGCCTGACGATTGGCTGCAGGTGAACTGGTGGAACTGGCGCCCTACCCTGGAGCTGCTGCGTGCCCATGCGCTCCTCGACGCGGACACGATCGAGCGCATGGGCATCAATGGCACGGGCATACGGGTGACAGCAGCAGAAGCCCGCCAGATCGCGGCGTTCCTGGAGGAGTACCTTCGCGGCCTGGGTCCTGGCGACCGCGTGCTCTGGGACCTCAGCGTGACGAACGAACCTGCCTCCTTCGAGCCTGTTCGTGAGCATCCCGAGCAGAGCTATTCAGCGACGGCCACCTGGCTGCGCACGTTCCGTGACTTCTGCCGCGTGGCTGATGGCTTCGAGGTGTCCTGATTCGCCCGTCGTTCAGCGCTCGGGCTTTATGGCTCCATCTGGGCTCGTTCGCGCTGGACGCCGCGCGGAGGCTCCGTGGACGCCGCGCGCACCCCGGCCGGCAATACGGGCGTGGGCTACGACCTGAGCGTGTGCTGCTCCTGCTACCGTGAGGGGCTGACCGCGACGGATCCCCCCTGCCCGCGCGAGTGGGTCAAGATCGCCGCGGACGGCGTCATCTACAACGCGAAGCCAGGCGGGTTGGCTGCCGCGACGGATGAGGAGGACCTCGCCTTCGACGCCTGGGCAGACCAGGCGTGCGTGCATCCGCGGATGCGCGTCTTCGACGAGTACGTTGGTCAACTGGGTACCACGGGCCACCTGCTGCGCCTGATGCGCCAGCTCGGCCCGGAGGCCTTCCCTCACCTGTTCCCGTGGTGGGGGAGCGCAGGCGCGCTGCCTGCGGCAGCAGCGCGCGCCGCCCTCGACGAGGTACGGCTGCTGCGTGAAGCGCTCCCATCGGTCACGTACGACGTGCACACCCTGGTCGAGACCACGAGCGGCTACGAGACGTACTCCGCCGTGAACGACGAAACAGCCCAGATCATGTGGTCTGCCAACGGAGCGGGCGCACGGGTCAGCCGCGATGGGTTCCAGATCACGCAGCGCACGCCGCATCTGGCCACGAAGTCGCCGGAGCTGGTCTTTGCCGCGCGCCGCTTCGAGACTCGCGAGGTCGGATGGGACGCCACGCCGCCCGCACCGCGCGCCGTCGTCGAGTACCGCGCTCTGGACTCGGGACAGTCCTGCACCCTCGCGTTCTCGCTGCCGCCCTGGGGCGCTGGGCCGACATCGGGCCCCCGCCGGTACGAGCTGCGGTACGCGCGACGCGCCGCGACGGAGGTGTCGCCGGAGTGCGAGCGCCACCTGGACCTGATCGAGCGCGGGCTCGAAGCCGCGCTCGGCGTCGGCAACCCGCTTCTGCTCCACTAGCCTCTCAGGCCACGAGTGAGCGGAGGCGCGAGCGCGACCGCCCAGCGGGCGTACCCGAAGAAGGGTGGTGATCAGCCAGCCACGGGCAGGGAGCTGAGGGGCTGGCCGCTGAGGGCGTGGCAGCGCAGGTGCAGGATGGCGCGGGCGCCGGGCTCGCTCCAGCGCATGCCGGCCCGCTTGAGGCGCTGCTGCACCAGGTGCTTGGCGGCGCCCTCCACCGCGCTGGAGCCCACCGGCAGCCCCGCGCGGCGGAAGCGGAGGTAGGCCATCCGCGCCGCGTTGGCCGCGAAGAAGCCCCGCTCCCGGCGCAGCACCTGCCGCGCGTCCGCCGTGGCCGCCCGCGCCTGGCGCAGGAAGGCCCGCAGCGCGGTCGGCCCGTGGTGCCAGAGCCGATGGGTCGCCTGCTCTGCCCAGGCGGCAGCCTCCGGCGAACCCACCCCATGCAGGACTTTGGCCAGATCCCAGAGGTGTTCGCTCGCGTGGTACCAGTCGACGATCTCCGTGCGCTCCGTCCCGAAGACGGCGGCGGCCTCGTGCCAGATCCACGTGGCGCCATCCCCGAGCATCACCACCGGCCGCAGCACCGCCTCGTGCCCACCGCCATCGGCGGCGGTGCCGTGCCAGGCGACCACGTCGAGCGCCCCGCGGCGCGCGGCCTCGGTGCCCAGGCGGCGCGCGAAGGGGGCGGCCTTCTCCCGCGCCGCTACGTAGCTGGGCGCCTGCAGGTGGGCGTCATCGAGCGGGCGGGACCCGTCCGCGCTGCGCCCTCGTTCGGAAGCCCAGCCGCTGACGATGCCCAGCTTGACCTCGTGCCAGGGGCTGCCGTCCTTGCCGCGATCCCGATACCGCACCAGGACCCCATCCGTCTCCACCACCAGCCGGCCGGGCCGCGACATCGGCGCTTCAGGGGCGCCTGGTGGGCCTGGACGTACGCCATGGCGTGCTGCTGTACCCCCTCCAGTTCGGTCCCCACCCGCTCGGCGTGGGTGCGCAGCGTCTCGGTGCCCAGGGCCACGCCACCCAACTCCGCCAGCACGGCGGCCGCCTCAGCGCAGGGGGCCAGCCCCGCCAGGTGCGCCGCCCAGCGCGCCAGGCCCTCGCTGGTGCGCTGCCAGGCCGCCAGCCCCAGCGTCTGGTCGGCCCCGCTCCAGGTGCGCCCACAGCCTGCACAGCGGTAGCGGGTGCGGAGCACCACCAGGAGGCCGAGGCGGGTGTGCACCGTCCGGGGACGCCAGCGATGGGCGGGGCACCCCCGCCCACAGCCCGGGCAGCGCCCGCGGGCACGGCCCGCCAGGCGTCCAGCACGCCCTGCTCGTGCACCTCCAGCGACGCCTCGCGGTGCACGCGCACGTGGGCCGCCAAGCGGTGGGCGAAGGCTTCCACCGCCGGTACGATCTGCGGCGGAAGGTCAGCGAGGTCAAGCATCGGACCGGGCCTTCCTCGCCCCGTCGCTGGACCAACAGCGACGGGGCGTCTCGTTCAGGATCCCGCGACGCTATCGCCCCGCCCCACCGCCCCGGTAGCCCTGCCATTCTCCGGGTGCACCCGGAGGCCAGGCAGGGGTTCCAAGCGGGCTATATGTCATATATAATTGGCGCTCTAGGCTCCGCGTACCCGTCTGGCGAGGAGACTATCCGCCTGAAGCAGCCGCTGCCGCTGGTCGTGCGCCACGTGCCCCACCAGCCGGGGGTGGACCTGCCCAGGCGCTTCGTCGACGTGCTGCGCGACGGCCTGGGCCGATGGCGAACGGGACCGTCAGCACGTGATGACGTGGGGGGGGCGAGAATGGTCGCGATAGACGAGGCACAGGACACCGGAGGGCCGGGACTAGCGGAGCTCCACGAACGGCTCGACACGCTGGTGGACGGCGACGAGCTGACACGAATGACGCTGGAGATGGTGGACATCCCCAGCCCCACCGGCAAGGAGGAGCCGTTCGCGCGGTACCTCGGCCAGCGCTTCACCGAGCTGGGCATGGAGGTGAAGTACCAGGAGGTGGAGCCGGGTCGGCCGAACATGATTGCCACCCTCCGCGGCCGCGGGGGCGGGCCGTCCCTCATGTTCAACGGCCACATGGATACCACCACCGTGGGTGACGAGCCCGGGCTGCAAATGGGCCAGCGCAACCGGTCGGGCATCCTGGACGGCGAGTGGATCTACGGGAACGGCTGCTCCAACATGAAGGCCGCCTTCCCCGCCTACTATGGCGCGATCAAGGCCCTGCAGCGGGCGGACATGCCGTTGAGGGGTGACGTCGTCGTCGCCGCGGTTGTCGGAGAGATCGAGAAGGCGCCGATCGACCAGTACCAGGGCTGTGAGTTCCGAGGGGGTGGCACCGGCACCCGCTGGCTGGTGATGCAGGGGGCCACCTCCGACCTCGCGATCATCGGCGAGCCCACCGGCCTCAGGGTGCAGCCCGGGAATACCGGGTACCTGTTCATCAAGCTCGCCACCTTCGGCGTCACCCAGCACACGTGGAGCAAGGAGAACGGGATCGACGCGCTCGCCAAGATGCGCCGAGTCATGGATCGGCTGGAGGAGTGGGAGCCGCTGTATGAACGACGGCACCCGCACCCGCTGATGAAGCCGCGCGTGGGCATCTCCGCGATCCAGGCTGGCTTCCCGTACAAGCCATCTCTCTGCCCGGCGCCCTACTGTTACCTCTACATCCATGTGACGATGGTGCCGCGGACCAACATCAACAGCGTCAAACACGAGATCCAGGACATCCTGGACGACCTAGCCCGAGACGACCCGGAGTTCAAGAGCGAGGTTGAGATCTACCTGGCTCGCAATGGCTACGAGGTGCCGCTGGAGCATCCATTGGTCCAAGCCGTGGAGCAGGCCCACCGGTCAGTGCTCCGCGGCGAGCCGATCTACCCGGAGGCGTACCGCTACTCCGTCTCGAGCGATGGCTCCACGCTCGACGAGTACGGCATACCCGCCATCACCTACGGGCCCGGCGGCATGAACCGGCAGCGTCAGTACAGCATGTACGACCGGGAGCTGGGGGAAATCCTGAGCGTGCGCAACCTGGTGGACTGCACCAAGGTCTACGCAGCGGCCGCCGCTGACCTATGTTCACGCGATCGGCAGGCATGGCTCGCGAGCACGGCTCGCTTTCAACCGTTCCAGGCGTAGAGGGCCGCGCAGTGCGGCACCGGGGCGACCTCCACATCCACCTGAGGGAGGGACACGGCTGTGGCTTCAGTGAACGAGAGGGTTGAAACGAGGACCCGGCGGGACTTCATCCGATGGACCGGACTCGCGTCCGGGATACTGGTCGGGCTACCCCTTCTGAGCGCCTGCCAGCAGGCAGCGCCGGCCCCGGCGCCGACCGCGGCACCCACGGCTGCGCCGAAGCCCGCCACCGCACCAGTGGCGCCGACCGCACCCCCGGCCGCGGCCAAGCCCACCACCGCGCCGACGGTCGCACCCACCCTGCCGGTTGTGCGCACCCAGGGGCTGTCCGAGGGCATGAACTCCGTGCTGGTGAAGACGATGCAGCTGTCCGGCATCGCCGAGAAGAATGGCTTCCGCGTGGAGCCCATTACCACCACCGAGGAGGCGGCGGTCCAGCAGTTCCTGCAGCGCAACTCGGACGTCTCCACAGATGCCGAGCTGCTGGGGGTGGCCACCTGGCGCAACGAGGGGCGGAAGATCGTCGCCTTCACGCCCTCCCTCAACAACTTCATGGTGATCCTGGCCAAGAAGGACTCGCCGTACAACAGCGTGACCGACCTCAAGGGCAAACGCCTGGGCCAGATCGGTCTCAACTCAGGCATGACCACGACCTTCGCGGTGCTGATGCGGCGTATCTACAACCTGGATTACCAGAAGGATTTCCAGCTCGTTCAGGCCTCCGCAGCGGCACTGATCCCACTGCTGGATCGGGGTGACATCGACGCGACGATGCTATTCGACCCATTCGTCACCCGGGCGCTGATCGACGGGCAGGTGAAGGTCATCTACGGCCCGTACTCGGAGGAATGGAGGAAGGCGACCGGCGCCCCGATTTCGTTGACCGTGACAGCGGCCTACGAGGACTGGATCATGGCGAACAAGGCCACGGCCAGGAACGTGGCCAGGGCTGTGCAGGAGACGGCGGCCTGGATTCCCAAGAACCTGAACATCTTCGACCAGCCGGAGATCCAGAAGATCACCGAGGTCAGCGACCCGAACACGCTCGCCTTGCTCAAGCAGCGCGTCACCGAGCTGGGTATCTTCAACGTATCCTGGGACGCAGCGGCGCAGAAGGCCCACCAGGAGTTCATTCAGATCGCCGCCCAGAGCAAGGTGGTGATCGACAAGGACCCGGGCGGTACCGTGGTCGACCTGGCGACCTTCGCCGCCTAACACCGGTGGGGACAGCCGGCAGCGCGGCCTGTCCCCATCCGCACCCCACCGCTGTGAGCGCAGCTGAGCAGCGGCTGGCGCGGGGGAGGCAAGCACTCGGGTGACCCAGTCAGTGGCTGTCTCGGCCGCACCGCGCCCGCGCGTCGCGCCGGGCGAGTGGCTCACGCTGCTCCTACCCGTGGCGTCGGTGCTGCTCTTCCTGGCCCTGTGGAGCGTATCCACGCTCTTCTCACGCTTCATGCCCTCGCCCACGGACACGCTGCGGGCGATCCAGACGGACCTGGTGGACCCGGAGACGTATCGCCACCTGTGGGTGTCCGTCGTCCGCGCCGTCGTCGGGGTGGGGCTTGCCATGCTGGTGGGCGTGGCTGTGGGCGTCCTCATGGGGTACCACCGCTACCTGGCGGCCTTCTTCGGGCTGTACGTCTCGGTGGGCCTCACCATCCCCAGCCTGGCGTGGGCGTTCATCGCGCTCCTGCTGTTCGGCCCGAGCGAGGCGGGGGTCTACTTCGCCACCGCCATCGTGGTGTACCCCTTCGTGGCGGTGCACGTGTGGGAGGGGGTGAAGGCCCTGGATACCGGCCTGCTGGAGATGGCGCGCGTGTTCCGCGCGCCGCGCTGGCAGACCATCCGGGACGTGGTCCTCCCCGGCCTGATGCCGTACCTGACGGGCGCCGCCCGCAACGCGTTCGCGCTGGGGTGGAAGATCGTGATCGTGGCCGAGATCTTCGGCCGCACGAACGGGATTGGCTACCAGTACCACTTCTGGTACACCCAGTTCCGGATGGGCCAGGTGCTCGCCTGGGCGGTGCTGTTCATTCTCCTGGTCACGGTCTTCGAATATGTGATCCTGCAGCGGCTGGAAGCACGCCTCTTCCGCTGGCGATCGGCGGTCGGGGCGGCAAGCACGTAGCTCATCAGAGGTAGGGTTCCTTGACCCAGCACCACTACATCGTCCTCGAGGACGTTTCGCACTGGTATGGCGACCTGCACGCCTTGGAGGACGTGACGCTCTCCGTGCAGGCGGGCGAGTTCGCCACCATCATCGGCCCGAGTGGGTGCGGGAAGAGCACGCTGCTCACGATCCTGAGCGGATTGATTCGTCCCAGCCAGGGGCGGGTGCTGGTAGGAGGGAAGGACCTGTACGCCAGCCGCTCCAATGCGATCCGGGTGGGCTACATCTTTCAGGAGCCGCGGCTGCTGCCGTGGAAGACGGTCCGCGAGAACGTCCTGTTCGCGCTCCGGTCGAGCGGCATCCCGCCCGTCGAGTGGGACGAGAGGGTGGACCACCACCTCGCGCAGGTCGGGCTGCAGGACTTCAAGGACGCGTGGCCGCTCACGCTCTCTGGCGGCATGCGCCAGCGGGTATCCATCGCCCGCACCCTGGCGATTGACCCGACGTACATCCTGATGGATGAGCCGTACAGCACGCTGGATGAGATGACGGCGCGCGTGGCGCGCGAGGACCTGTTGCGACTGTGGCGGGAGACCCGTAAGACGATCATCTTCATCACGCACTCCATCAGCGAGGCCGTGTTCATGTCTGACCGCGTGTACTTCATGACCCCCCGGCCAGGCAGCATCTTCCGGCGGCTGTCGATCGACGTGCCCCGCCCACGCGACTACGAGAGCCTGGACCTGGCACGGATCGAAGCGGATGTGGTGAAGGAGGTGCTCGCGGAGTGGGGCTACTCCTCCCGCGACCAGGGGCCGCACGCGGTAGGGCCCTCCCCAGGACCGCACGTGGCGCAGCCCGAGTCGGTGCGGCCGGGGGTGGGGATCGCTCCCCTGCCTCCGGCCGGAGCGTGAGGCGATGGGCACCGCCGGGGCTGTGGCCGGCCGAGCGACCGGTCCGCCGCCCACCCGCACGGGGGTCGAGGTGCCAGCCATCGTGTTCCGGGCGCTCGCGATTGCCGTGTTCGCCCTCGTGTGGGAGGTCGGTGCCCGTTCCCTGCCGGAGGGGCTGCTGCCCGGCCCAGCCCGCGTGGCGCAGCAGTTTCTCGCCAATCTGGCTGACGGGGACACCTACTTTCAGGTGCTGGTCACGCTCAAGCGGGTGCTCATCGGCTTCGCGGTCTCGTTCGCCCTGGGCACGGTGATCGGGGTCGCGATGGCCCTGAGCCGGATCGCCGCGGGCCTGTTCAAGCCCTGGGTGATGGTCGGCCTGGCGATCCCCGGGCCGCTGGCGGCAATCATCGGCGTCTTGTTCTTCGGCTTGTCGGAGGTCGGTGCGCTGGCAGCATTGGTTTCGGTGGTGTTCCCGTTCGTCGTGATCCCCGTGTGGAACGGAGCACGTGGCGCTGATCCGAGGCTGTTCCAGATGGCGCAGGTCTTCCGTGTTGCGGGCTGGGAGATGATTCGCGCGGTGGTCATCCCGCAGATCATGCCGTCCATCATCGCCGGGGGACGGGTGGGCTTCGCACTCGCCTGGAAGCTGGTGGTGATCATCGAGAGCATCTCGCAGCAGGACGGCGTAGGGCGGCAGCTCTACAACGCCTTTCAGTTCGTCAACATGAGCAAGGTGATCGCCTGGATGCTGGCCTTCTCCCTGGTCATGCTGGCGATCGAGGCTTTCGTGCTGCGTCCGAGCGAGCGCTACTTACTACGCTGGCGCCGTGACGCCGCGCTGTAGCGCAGGGGGCGCCCCGGCGCGCTGGATCGGCCCGCCACGTCGGCAAGCACTCGGGCAGTGAAGCGCGACCCGGTGGCAGGCGCGCGCGTTCCACCCCCACCGCGCGCCGGAGCACCGCTGGTTGTGCCGGAGTTCAATACTGGTCGAACAACCGCTGCAGGCCGCCGTGGGCCTGCGTTCGGGTCAGTCCCAGCGCCAGCAGCACGCGCGCCTTCTGGGCGCTCAATGTGTCGCCGTGGACAAAGCCGTCGACACTCTCCTCCCGTGGTACCCGCCCGCCACCGCCCCGATTCACCAGCACGACCGGAACGCCACGCGCCACGGCCTCCGCGAGGGCTGGCACCTGGTTCCGGTGGGGCTTGCCGCTGTAGGAGAAGCCACTGACGACGAGCCCGCGTGCTCCCGCCTCCACGAAGGCGCGGACCGCCACGCCGTCCGCGCCCGCGTACGTCGCCACGATGTCTACGCGTGGCACTTCGGCGGGCAGGCTGTCGGCGGCAAACTCGGAACCGACCGTGTGCCGCCGCGTGGGCGCGCGGTAGAAGCTCACCTGGTCGTCTTCCACCGAACCGAGCAACCCCAGCCCGCCTGACACGAATCCGCTCGGCCGCTGGTTGGTCTTCGTAACCTCGCGGGCGCTGTGGATCTCCTCGTTCAGGACAAGGAGCACACCCTTCCCCTTCGCCTCAGGTGCAGCGGCAACGCGCACCGCGTCGAGCAGGTTTCGGTCCCCGTCGTTCCCGATCGTCGTGTGCTTGCGCTGAGAGCAGGCGAGGACGACCGGCTTCTCGCTGCCGACCGTCAGGTGCAGGAAGTAGGCGGTCTCCTCGGCGGTGAACGTCCCATGGGTGACGACGACGCCGTCCACGTCGCTCCTCGCCACGCACTGGTTGACCGCGCGGCTGATCGCCAGCCAGTCAGCCGGCACGAAGGTCTCGGCCCCCTCTCGCAGCAGGTCGAGCACGCTGAGGCGAGCGTGGCGGGCCGGGCTGCTGGCGGGGTGCCGGACGCGGATGGCGGCGAGCACCTGGTCGACGCTCACCCGACCTGCTGGCGTGTTGGCAATGGTGCCGCCTGTGGCGACGATTGTGACCCGCGGCAGCGTGCGCGCCCCGCCCATCGTGCGTATTATATTTACCTCGCGCTATCGTTGGGGTGGCGACTGAAGGGGCTCACGGGCTGCGGACGGCCAGCTCGCTTGGGTGGACACGGACGGGCCGGGGTGGCTACCCTTCGATCGTATACAGTAGTATGCCGCTGGATGGGCCGGGTGCCGGTGCGGCACGGTGGCTGTGAAGGTATCGGCTGAGCGGGAGGAGTCTGGGAGCGTGGCCGGGAGTGCGTTGAAGCTCGAAGCGCAGGCGCTGCAGGTCGACTTCTACCTCGAGGCTCAGAAGCAGTGGCTGACGGCGATCGAGGGGCTTGATCTGCGGGTCTACGAGGGCGAGTTCGTCAGCATCGTCGGACCCAGTGGCTGCGGGAAGACGACCTTTCTCAACGTCGCGGGCGGGTTGCTCGAACCGACGGGCGGCCAGCTCCTCCTCAACGGGCGCGAGGTGCGCGGGCCGGGGCGGGACCGGGCCATCGTTTTTCAAAGCCCCCTGCTACTCCCGTGGCGGTCCGTGCTCAAGAACGTCACGTACGGCCTGGAGTGCCAGGGGGCCCGGGGTGGCAAGGCGGAGGCGCTGGCACGCCAGTACCTGGCGTTGGTCGGCCTCTCGGGCTTCGAGCGCCACTACCCGCACCAGCTCTCCGGCGGCATGCAGCAGCGCGTCAACCTCGCGCGGGCACTGGCCGTCGATCCGGACCTGCTCCTGATGGACGAGCCGTTCGCCGCCCTGGATGCGCAGACGCGCGAGGTCATGCAGCAGGAGCTGCTGGAGACGTGGGCGCAGACCAGGAAGACCGTCGTGTTCATCACTCACCAGATCAACGAGGCGGTCTACCTGTCGGACCGGGTGGTGGTGTTCAGCGGGCGCCCGGGGCGCGCCAAAGAGGTGGTACCCATCGACCTGCCCCGCCCGCGCGCTCTCGAGATCAAACGCGATCCGCAGTTCATCGCCTATGACGAGCACATCTGGAACCTGATCAAGAGCGATGTCCAGCAGGCGATTCGTGCAGAGCGGAGCGCGCCGCAACAGGCGGCGGCGGCGCCGGCGGAGGCGCTGGGCTGACCCCAGCGAAGAGGTGGCTCTGGGCGCCGGGCCGCGGCGTCCGCCCGGCCACGGGAAAAGGCACGACCAAACGTTCTTTACATAGAGGGGGATGTGATGATGATTTCTCGTCGCGCTCTGACGCCGCTACTTGTGGCCGTCATCGTGGTGTCTGCCTGCGCACCCGCGGCGGCGCCGGCCGCACCGACGACCGCTGCCCAGCCGGCCGCCCCGGCCGCGGCGGCGCCCACAGCCAGCAAGCCAGCCGCAGCGCCCACGACGGCGGCCGCGCCGCAGCCGACCGCGGCACCCAAGACCCTGAAGAAGCTGCAGCTCGCCTACTCTACCCTGTCGCCGATCGACGTCAACGAATGGGTGGCGTTCGAGACGGGGCAGTGGCCGAAGTACGGCATCGACATGGAGATCATCTTCCAAGAGGGCTCAAATACCCTGACACAGGCGCTCGTCTCCGGCAGCCTGAAGTACGGCGCCAACTCCGGCCCGCCCACGGTCGCCGCCCGTGCGGCCGGCGCTGACCTGGTGTTGCTCAGCACGAATGCGGAACGGGTGACGGACATCCTGGTGGCACAGCCGGAGATCAAGTCGGCGGCCGACCTCAAGGGCAAGAGGGTTGCCATCTCGACCTTCGGCTCTGAGGGAGACCTCACAATGGTCCGAGCGTTGCAGACGCTGGGGCTGGACCCCGACAAGGACGTCACCCGCCTGCAGATCGGCCAGGAGAGCGCCCGCCTGGCCGCGCTGCGGGCGAAGACGGTTTCGGCCGGCATGCTGGAGCCAGCCCAGGAGCCGGACGCCAGGGCGCTGGGGCTGAACGTGCTGACGCGGCTGAAGGATCTCAACCTGAACTTCCAGAAGAACGGCCTCACTGTGTCCAGGGCGTACCTCGGGCAGAATCGCGAAGAGGTGACGAACGTCCTGAAAGGGATCGTCTCGAGCATCCGCTTCATGAAGGACCCGGCTAATGAGGCGAGGGTGAAGGAGATCATCGCCAAGTACATGAAGGGTTCCAGCCAGGGGACGATCGACGCCACCTACACGGACGCGGTGACGCTGATCAACCGCAAGCCCCTGCCGACGGTGGCCGGCGTGCAGTCCATCATCGACCAGCTCGCCCAACAGGATCCGTCGATTAAGGAGAAGGTGAAGGCGACGGATGTCGTCGATACGAGCATTCTGGACGAGCTGGACAGGAGCGGCTTTATCGCCGACCTGTACAAGGACTGCCCGAACTGCCTCCCGTAGCGTAGCTCAGCCGGGGCCAGCGGCTCCCGCAGGGTGAGCGGCTGGCCCGCAGGCGAGAGGGGGGATGCGAGGAGACACAGATGGCAGCAGTGCAGAGCGTGAGCGCGGCGGGCACACGGGTGCCCCTGCGTCGGCCGGACCAGGCCAGGACGCTCACCCGCTGGTACCTGGCCAATGAGCGGATCGTGCTCGGGCTGGCAGGCGTGCTGCTGGTGCTCGGCGCCTGGGAAGCCGCCAGCCAGCTGAAGCTGGGGAACGCGGTGCTGCTGAGTTCGCCGAGCGCTGTGGCCCGGGTGGCCGCGGGCATGTACACGTCCCCGAGTTTCCTCGAGAACCTCCAGGTCAGTGGCTACGAGTTCGCCGTCGGTTATGCGATAGCGGCGCTCGTTGGCCTGCTGCTCGGGCTTGCGGTGGGCTGGTACCGAACGTTGAGCGATGTGGTAGAGCCGTATATTACGTCGCTTTACAGCATCCCCAAAGCGGCCTTGTTGCCATTATTCCTTCTTTGGCTCGGAGTGGGCGTCGAATCCAAGATCGGAATGGTGTTTCTGTGGGCAGTATTCCCGGTGGTGATCAGTACGATTGCAGGTGTGCGCGCACTGGAGGGTCAGTTCGTACGCGTGGCGCGCAGCTTCGACGCGAGTGACGGCTTCCTGTTCCGCTCGGTGATCCTGCCAGGTACCGTGCCGTTCATCCTGACCGGCCTGCGGCTGAGTGTGGCTCGCGGCTTGGTCGGGCTAGTGACAGCTGAGCTGTACGGCGCTAACGCCGGCATTGGGTACCTGGTGACCTTCAACGGGGCCCAGTTCCGCATTCCGCAGATGCTCGCGGGGGTGGTGGTAATCGCGGCGTTTGGCGTCGGCGGCACGCAGCTCCTGTATCGCGTGGAGCGAGCGTTCGACCGCTGGCGGCCATCGATTGGCGGGTAGAGGTAGGAGATAGGCGGTGCAGCAGGGAGTCATCAGTCAGCCAGCGTCGGCGGACGCTCCGACGCGGCCGCGGGCCGGTGCCCGGCCGAGGCCGCGCGCCCGGGCCGCCAGTCGGCGACAGGTGCTGCCGCTGGTGGCCGGCGTTCTCTTCTTCTTCATGTGGGAGATGGCCGTGCGGCTGGGACTGGTCGATGTGGTGTTCCTGCCGGCCCCTACCAGCATCGCTGCGGCGGCCTGGGCGATGGCCCAGACGCGCGAGTTCTACACGGACCTGTGGATCAGCCTCACGGAGTTCGCAACCGGCTTCGTGCTGGCGATCGTGGTGGCCATTCCACTCGGCCTCGTAGCAGGCTGGTACCGGCGTCTCAACTACCTCGTCGACCCTCTCCTCATCGTGGGTTACGCGACGCCGCGCGTCGTGCTGCTGCCATGGATGTTCATGTTTTTCGGCATCGACTTCGCCCCCAAGGTGGTGATGGTATTTCTGGGGGTGTTCTTCCCGTTAGTCATCAACGTGATTGCTGGCGTGCGCGCGCTAGACGCTGGTCTCGTCCGCATGGGGTACAGCTTCGGCTCGAGCCAAGCGCGGCTGTTCCAAGATGTGGTGCTGCCGGGGAGCGTTCCGTTCATCATCAGCGGGCTTCGGCTGGGGATCGGCACAGGCTTCACCGGGCTCATCCTCGCCGAGATCACGAGCGCGCGCGGCGGCGTCGGCTACTTCATCCACGTGGCCGGCCATACGCTGCAGACGGACCGCTATTTCGTAGGGGTAGCCGTCATTGCGCTGACAGCCCTGGCGCTGACAGGTGCGATGGCCCTCCTCGAGCGGCACTTCAATCGCTGGCGTCCGGGGCTGAACGGGTGAAGCGGCGCCCGAGACAGGCTCCGGGGCTGGTGCGCGATGGTACACGCCGTGGCCCGGGTTCGAGCGAGCGCGAGAGACGTGCGTAATGCCAGATCTGCGCGCGTTCATCGACCAGGTGGATGCTCTCGGTGAGCTCCGAGCAGTCCGCGGAGCCGATCCGGACCTCGAGATTGGCGCGGTTACCGACCTGGCGCAGCACCGACGGAACGGACCCGCCGTCCTCTTCGACGCGATTCTCGGCTTCCCCCGGGGCCATCGCATCCTCGTCAATGCCATGGGGTCTGCCAACCGGTCTGCCATGGTGCTGGGCCTGCCGACGGGGCGGGACTACCGGGACCTGGTGCCGATGTGGCGCGAGCGGATGCGGTCCATCCGGGCGGTGCCGACACGAACGGTCGTCGATGCGCCGCTCTTGGAGCACGTCGTCCACGGTGAGGAGGTAGACCTGAACGACTTCCCCGTACCGCGCTGGCACCCCCTGGATGGTGGACGGTACATCGGCACGGGCGTCGTCAACATCATGCGCGACCCTGACAGCACCTGGGTGAACCTGGGCGCCTACCGAGTCATGCTGCAGGGCCCGCGGGCCGTGACGATCTACATCTCCCCCGGCAAACACGGACGTCTGCTACGGGAGAAGTACGTTGCGCGAGGCGAGCGGATGCCCGTGGCTATCGCCTTCGGGCAGGATCCGCTGCTTCTGATGGTCGCCGGCAATGAGCTCCCCTACGGGGTAAGCGAGTATGACTACGCAGGCGGCATCCGCGGTGAGCCGCTCGAGGTGGTACCTGGCCCCATCACGGGTCTGCCGCTTCCGGCGAGCGCCGAAATCGCCGTGGAGGGTTACCTCGACCCCGAGGCCACGGCCATCGAGGGCCCCTTCTGCGAGTGGACGGGGTACTACGCGGGCGATCCACACCCGGAGCCGGTCGTGCGAGTCGAAGGACTCTATTTCCGCAATCAGCCGATCCTGCTCGGCTCGCTGCCGGGGAAGCCGCCGGCGGAGTACACGGCGTACCGGGGACTGATGCGCTCGGCGCTCATCTGGGAGCAGCTCGAAGGTGCTGGCGTGCCAGGGGTCACGGGCGTGTGGTGCCACGAAGCTGGTGGTTCGCGCCTATTTGTCGCGGTCAGCATTGCGCAGAGGTATGCGGGCCATGCTCGCCAGGTTGGCCACGCGGTCGTGTCCTGCCACGCTGGCGCCTACGCCGGGCGCTTCGTGGTGGTGGTCGACGAGGACGTGGACGTTACCGACCTGGAAGACGTCATCTGGGCGATGTGCACGCGCTCCGACCCTGCCGAGTCGCTCGACATCATCCACCGCGCCTGGAGTACACCACTCGATCCACGTATCTCACCCGAGCAGCGTGCGCGGAAGGATTTCACCAACTCGCGCCTCATCATCGACGCGACGAAGCCGTACGAGTGGCGGGACCGTTTCGCAGTGGTCGCGGATTGGAGTGCCGAGATGAAGGCGATGGTGCAGGAGAAGTGGGCGCCGGTGATCCTGGGCGATGCCCGGCAGCCAGCAGCGACCCTGGTGGCACGCCGATAGATCCGGCATGGGCTCGCCAGCAACCCACGATCTCGACCCATCGGGGGCGTACGTGGGCCGGGCCGTCCTCCGCCGCGAGGACTGGCGGCTCCTCCGTGGCGAGGGGCTGTTCGTAGCCGACATCGACCTGCCGGGCCTCGCTCACGCCGCGATCCTTCGGTCTCCCCATGCCCATGCCCGGCTCGTGCAGGTTGACGCCAACGCGGCGCGGGCTCAGCCGGGAGTACTGGCGACCCTCACCTTCCACGACCTCGGACCTGATGCCGCGCTGCTTCCAATGCTGGTGCCCCACGCTGCTCTAAGACCGCGGATGCCGTACCCGCTGGCGGCCGAAAAGGTGCTGTATGTGGGCCAACCGGTCGCGGTCGTCGTCGCCGAAGACGCGTATGCGGCCGAGGACGCCCTGGAACTGATCGCGGTGGAGTATGAGCCGCTCCCAGCCGTGACGGACGCGGAAGCGTCGCTGGAGCCCGGAGCACCGCTGCTGCACGAAGGAGCGGACAGCAATCTCACGGCCGCGGTAACGCAGAGGGTGGGTGATCCGGAGCGCGCTTTCACCGAAGCCGACGTCGTGCTCGAGGACACCTTTCGCTTCGGTCGGCTCAGCGGGCAACCGCTGGAGACGCGCGGGGTGGTGGCGCGGTACGAGTGCTCAAAGCTCGGCGATGCGCTGACCCTCTGGGACTCCACCCAGTCGCCGCACACGGTGCGGAGAGTTCTGGCCATGCTGCTGGGGCTCCCGGAACACGCCATCCGGGTCATGGCGCCTGAGGTTGGGGGTGGGTTCGGCGTGAAGAACCGCTTCTACCCGGAGGAGTTCCTGGTGCCCTACCTGGCTCGGCGCCTCGGCCGACCTGTCCGCTGGGTCGAGGATCGGCGCGAGAACCTGCTCAGCACGTACCAGGCACGTGAGCAGGTGCACCGTGTGACGATCGCGGCACGACGGGACGGGACAATCCTCGGCATCCGGGATCGGTTCACGGCCGACAACGGCGCCTTCAGCCCCTTCGGCCTGGTCGTCCCATTCAACGCGATGACGACACTGCCCGGCCCGTATCGCCTGCGCAACTACCTCGCCGAGATGCGTGCCGCCTACACCAACAAGGCGCCGAACGCGCCCTACCGGGCGGCCGGTCGCCCGCCCGCCGTGTTCGTGATGGAGCGGACGATGGATCTGGTTGCTCGCCACCTGGGCCTGGACCCGGCGGAGGTGCGTTTCCGTAATTTCGTCCGGCCGGAGGAGTTCCCCTACCACCTGGGGCTCAAGGACCGGGATGGCTCCGAGGTGGTCTACGACAGCGGCGACTACCCGACCTGCCTACGGATGGCACTCGACCTGGTGGATGCGCCCGCGTTCCGCCGGGAACAGGCTGCTGCCCGGCGGGAGGGGCGCTACCTGGGCCTGGGCATCGGGTGCTACGTGGAGTCGACGGGGCGCGGGCCCTTCGAGGGCGCCACGGTCCGCGTGGCTCCATCCGGCAAAGTGAACGTCCTGACCGGCGCCACCCCCCAGGGACAATCGCACGAGACGACCCTGGCGCAACTTTGCGCCGACCGACTTGGCGTGGATCTGGACGACGTGACGGTGATCACGGGTGATACGGCGGGGATTTCGTTAGGGCTCGGCACCTACGCCAGCCGGACGGCGGTAGTCGCCGGCAACGCCGTCAGCGCGGCTGCACGTGCGGTCCGGGAGAAGGCTCTACAGGTGGGGGCCGTGCTGCTGGAAACGAGCCCGGACGATCTGGAGATCCGGCACGGGATGATCCAGGTGCGAGGCGTACCTAGCCGCCAGGTGAGCCTGGCTCGAGTGGCCCAAGTCGTCACGTCTCCGCCACCCGCCGTGGTCTTCCCGGACAGCCTGGAGCCCGGGCTCGAAGCTACTCACTACTTTCATCCCCAGGGCAATACCTACGCCAATGGTGTCCACGTGGCAGTCGTGGAGGTGGACGTGGAAACCGGTGTGGTGTCGGTCCTGCGCTACGCAGTCGTGCACGACTGCGGCACAGTGATCAATCCGCTGGTTGTCGACGGACAGGTACACGGGGGCGTGGCGCAAGGTCTTGGGAACGCCCTGTATGAGGAGATGATCTACGACTCGCACGGCCAGCCACTGACAACGACGTTCGCTGACTACCTCTTACCAACAGCGATGGAAGTTCCCAGCATCGAGCTCGCACATCTGGAGACGCCGTCACCGCTCAACCCGGAAGGGATCAAGGGGGCAGGTGAGGGCGGGGCGATGCCGGTCCCGGCCACGATTGCCAACGCCATTGACGATGCGCTGGCCCCGTTTGGCGTTGTAGTCACGCGCATGCCGATCAGCCCTGCCGAACTGCGCGCGCTCATCAAGACGGCTGGGCCAGCGGATTCGGTTTCTTCCGCCCCGCAGCCTCCAGAGCGATGCCGCCCGGGGCCGCTCACCACGATCCGCAAGGGTCCAGGCGATTCGGGCGCCACCGTGGGTGAGAGCGGCCTGGGAGTCGTGTCTGAACAGCGCCGCAGACCCCTGCAGGATCTGGCCGCTCAACACATTCGAGGAGTGGTGCTGAGCGTGTCCACGGACGACGAGGGACGCTGATGGCCTCAGAGCCCGGGCTGCTTCACCTGACCTACGCCGGCGGGCGCTACGACCGGACGGAGGCCCTCATCGGCGGCCGGATCCAGCCGGAAGGGATCCGGCTCAACTACGTGCCGCTCTCCTCCCCGGAAACGTTCTGGCGCATGCTGCGCTTCCAGGAGTTCGACGCGTCCGAGCTGTCGTGTGCGAACTACTTCGTGCTGCGCTCCCAGGGTGACACCCGCTTCGTCGCCATCCCCGTGTTTCCGTCCCGGACCTTCCGGCACAACGGCGTGTACATCCACACAGCCGCAGGCATTACGAAGCCAGAAGAACTGAAGGGGAAGCGGGTCGGCTGTGCCGAGTACGGGATGACGATGGCCGTGTGGGTCCGAGCGTTCCTCCAGCACGATTACGGCGTCTACCCCGGTGATCTCACCTGGGTCCTGGGCGGGATCGAGCAGCCGGGCCGGCGCGACCGTATCCGCGCCGTTCCTGCAGGGGATGTGAGAGTCGAACCCGCGCCACCCGATAGAGCCCTAGCCCAGATGCTGGATCGGGGCGAGATCGATGCACTCATCAGTCCGAGCATCCCCTCTCCTTTCCGGGCAGGCTCGGCACGGGTGGCACGGCTCTTCCCGAACTTCCCAGATGTAGAGGCAGCGTACTACCGCCGGACCGGAATCTTCCCAATCATGCACACCGTTGTGCTCCGGCGCGACGTGTATGAGCGATCCCCTTGGGTCGCGCTGAGCCTCTACAAGGCATTCTGCCAGGCCAAGGATGAGGCGCTGGAGCGTCTGTATGACAGCGACGCCCTGTCGGCCAGTCTCGCCTGGGCGGTCGCGTACGTGGAGCAGGAGCGAGCGCTGCGCGGCCGCGATCTCTGGCCCTACGGCTTCGAAGCGAACCGCAAGGTCCTTCAAGCCCTGCAAGGGCACTTGGCCGAGCAGGGGCTGCTCGCGCGTGACTTCTGCGTGGAGGATGTCTTTGCTCCGAGCACTCTGGACACCTTCCGCCACTGATGCCCGATGTCGTGCCTTGCGCCGCGGCGGGGTGGGCGGGCGTGCCGGACTGGAGGCACCACCCGCCACGAGTCGAGTACGACGGGCGTAGGGTCGTGATCACCCCTGTGCACCGCCCCCTGGCGTGTCCAGAGGGACCCGAGCATGCTGGGCCCGGTTAGGCGCACGGAGGACCCGCGGCTCTTGCGCGGTCACGGACGGTACGTGGCGGACTTGAGCTTGCCCGGCCAACTCGAGGTGGCCTTCCTGCGGAGTCCGCATCCTCATGCCCGCATTCGCCGGATCAAGATGCAGCGGGCGGCCGAGCAGCCGGGGGTGGTCGTTGTGCTCACCGGTGAGGAGGCGGCGGAACTGGCACGCCCACTCCGTCCCTACCTGAAGGTGCCGCACTTCAATGCGTGTGAGCAGCCTTGCCTTGCAACCGGCAAGGTACGCTTCGTCGGCCAACCCGTGGTTGCCGTGGTCGCCGAGAGCCGCTACCAGGCGGAGGATGCCCTCGACTCCGTCGAAGTGGAGTACGAGCTACTTCCGGCAGTGGTGGATGCCCGAGAAGCGACCACACCCGGTGCGCCACTGCTGTACGAGGAGTGGGGTTCGAATACGCACGTGGCCGCTTCGTTCGAGGCGGGCGACGCCGCCGGGGCCTTCTCTCAGGCCGACTTCACGATCACCCGCCAATTCCGCACCGGACGGTACACGGGCGTGCCGATGGAGAATCGCGCGGTGCTCGCAAGTGTCGAAGCCGGGACGGGTGAGCTAACAGTCTGGTCGTCCACGCAGGTGCCGCATCTTCTACGTACCGCGCTCGCAGATGTGCTCAGCTTCCCCGAGCACCGCTTGCGGGTGATCGCGCCGGACGTCGGCGGGGGATTCGGCATCAAGGCGGTTATCTACCCCGAGGAGGTGGCGGTCGCGCTGCTCGCCCTACGCCTCCGGCGTCCCGTGCGCTGGATCGAAGATCGCCAGGAGCACCTGCAGGCTGCAGCCCATGCTCGCCAGCAGGACCTGGTGGTAGAAGCGGCTGCCAGCAAGGAAGGGCGCCTGCTCGGCGTGCGGTTCGACCTCGTCGGCGATGTAGGCGCCTACTCCGTCTACCCGTTTACGTCGGCCATCGAGACGCTCCAGACCGGTAGGCACCTGCCGGGTCCGTATCGCCTGCGCAATTACCAGTACCAGACGCGAGCAGTCGTCACGAACAAGTCACCGGTGGGACCGTGCCGCGCCGTATCGCGCCCGGTGGGCAGCCTGGTGATGGAATCCCTTATGGACCTGATCGCCGAGTGGACGGGGCTTGACCCGGCGGAGGTACGGCGTCGCAACCTGGTTCAGCCAGAGGAGCTGCCCTACACCTCCGCTACAAACCAGGTCTACGACAGCGGGAGCTACGTGGAATCCCTGGATAAAGTTCTCGAGATGATCGACTATCGCGGGTTTCGCGAGGAGCAGCGGTGCGCTCGCACACAAGGCCGGTACCTCGGGATAGGGATCGCGGCGTACGTTGAGCAGACGGCCCAGGGGTCCAGGTCCTTCAACGCACGCGGTATGGACAACCTGGCCGGCTATGACTCCGCCCAGGTGCGGATCGATCCTTCCGGCAAAGTCTTCGTGGCAGTGGGTGTGTCAGATCACGGCCAGGCGCATCACACCACGCTCGCGCAGGTCGCCGCGCAGGAGCTGGGGGTCGCTCTCGAGGATGTGAAAGTGGTTCATGGCGATACGGCTCTGTGTCCCTATGGCATGGGAACCTTCACGAGCCGCAGCGCCGTCTGCGGTGGTGGTGCGATTGCCATGGCTGCAGCCCAGCTTCGCCAGAAGATTGCCCGTATCGCAGCGCATTTGCTCGAGGTCGGCGTTGAAGACGTGGAGATCCGAGATGGGCTAGCGCAGGTACAGGGTGTCCCTGAGCGCCGAGTGAGCCTGCGCGAGGTTGCCCGTGTCGCGTACCACAATGTCGCCAAGCTCCCACCGGGCATGGAGCCGGAGCTGGAAGCCACCGGCCACTATGACGCCGGCGGTGGGACGTACTCGAATGGCAGCCACGCTGGCATCGTCGAGGTTGACCCTGACACGGGGACGTTCCGCATTCTGCGCTACTGCGTGGTCGAAGACTGCGGCACGATGATCAACCCCATGGTGGTCGAAGGGCAGGTACACGGCGGAGTGGCCCAGGGTCTGGGCGGCGCCGCGTACGAGGAGCTCGTGTACGGCACGGATGGGCAACTGCTCACCTCGTCCTTCATGGACTACCTTGTGCCAACCGCGATGGAGATTCCGCCACTGGAGGTGAGCCATCTGGAAACACCTTCTCCATTCACGCCACTAGGCATCAAAGGCATGGGCGAGGGCGGTACGGTGACTCCAGGTAGCGTGCTGGCCTCTGCTATCGCGGACGCGTTGAGCCCGTTTGGCGTGCGGTTCACGGAGCTGCCGATCACGCCCGAAAAGGTGCTGCGGGCGATCCAGGCTCGACGGGTGGCAGATTAGGTCACACACCCAGCGGCCAGTGGGAGGAGTCACCGCGAGAGGGCTCCCGTCCGCTTACCGCCGTGATCATCTCGCCCACGGCTCGGATGGTACGCTCTCGCTCCGTGGGCGCTTGCGTGTGCGGAATGATGGCGAGTTCGTCGACCAGGCCCGTGGCCACGAGACGTTCGATCTGCACGCGCGCTTCAGCCGGCGTGCCGGCGATGGCGAATTTCTCCACGAGGTCATCGGGCACGAGATCGCCGTGCGCGGTGCCGGGCACCATGTGCTCGTAGTACTCATACTCGTCGCGGATCCGCCTGACAACCTCCATGGTCTCCTCGTCGAGCTCGAAGGGCAACTTGCGCTTCAGGACCCGCGCGACGTGCGCCTTGACTGCGGCTCGCGCCGCTCTTCCATCGTCCTGGATCGAGCATGGTGTCCAGCAGACGACGCGGAACCCGTCGGCCTCGAGCTCGCGCCCGACCTCAGCCGCCCCGGCCGCGATCTCGCGTCGCGACGCTGCCAGGAACCTGGGATCCGTGCCCACCAGCACGATGGCGCCGTCGCCGATCTTGCCGGCCAGGCGGTGGATCTTGGGGCTGCTCACAGCCAGGTAGACAGGGATCCGCGTGCCGGCTCTGGCGTAGGTGAGGCGCACCGGCGCACGCGATTCGGGGTGTGTCACCGTCTCACCCGCAAGCAGGCCGCGTACCGTCCGCACCGCTTGCTCGAGCTTGGCGAGAGTGGCGGGCTGCCTGTTCAGTGTCTCAAGCGAGCTGTCGCCTGTCCCAATTCCGAGAAGGGCTCGCCCGCCCGTCATCTCGTGCAACGTCGCCCAGGCAGCAGCGATGACGGCCGGATCGCGCGTCACCGGGTTGGTGACGCCGGCCGCAAGGGTGATCCTGGAGGTGGCCACTGCTGCCCCACCCAGGATGGTGTACGCTTCGCGCCAGATCATCTGCGAGTCGCCGATGTAGGCGCAGGTGTACCCCAGCTCCTCGGCGAGCCTGGTGAGCTCAATTATCCGCGTCGCGGTTTCGGTTGGAAAGAGCCCTAGGCCGAACTCCACATTGCCCAATTCGATCTCTCCTGAACAGTTGCTTAAGCTCGCGACTTGACGATTCTTGCGAGGCGCTCCGGTGGGGGCGTCTGCTGGCTGCGCTCCCTGACCACAATCTCTCCATCCACGATGACCGTGGAGAGCCCTGGCAGGTTTCCCGTGGCCAGCGCTTCGAGAGCGTTTGCCCCGGCAGAGCCCGTGATGCGACCCATGAGCAGGAGGTCGGCCGGGCTGCCGGGCCGGACGATTCCGACCTCGATTCCGTGGGCCCGCGCGGTGTTGGCGGTTGCAAGGCACAGCGCGTGCGCCGGCGGAACCCCGCCGAGCGAGGCGATGAGTGCGACGATGCGGAGCATTCCCCGCGGTGTCGTACCGGTCCCCGAAGGCGTGTCCGTCCCTACTGTCACGCGCTGCAAGGCATCGCGCTCCTGTATCAGGCGGAGCAGGTCGACCGTCCAGCGAGGGTTGCCAGCGTAGGCGATCTCGAGGTAGGCGTCTGTCTGCTCGACGATCTCCTGCAGCTCGTCAAACGGCATGGGGATCGGGCCACCCGTGGCATGGGCGACGATATCCGGCTGCAGCGCTTTCACGACAGCGGCTCCTGCGGGGCGGCTGAGTCCCGAGCGCGACACGCCGCCCGAATGGATCTTGACCGTCAGGCCGCGTTCCTTCGCCCAGCGCACGTAGGAGATCGCCTCGTGAAGGCGCTCCTCGTACGGAAAGAAGATGAACTTGACGACGCGGCACCCTTCGACGGCCAGCTCGTCAAAGTCCCCCGGATCCATGCCCGGAGTCAGCAGCATGGTGCCGGCTACCAGCCTGGACCCGCCTGGGCGGAACACTGCGGTGCAACGGCGGGCAAGGACTGCCAGGTAGCGGTAGAGCTTCGGATCAGGGGTGTCGAGGGGGAGTCCTGGCAGGTGCAGCTCACCCGCGGAGATCAGAGTGGTGGTACCGCCGTGCAGGTACGCGTGCATCCAGCCCACCGAATTCTGGGTGGGGCTGAAATCGCCAAACACGGGGTGCGTGTGACCGTCCACGAGCCCTGGGGTGAGCATGAGACCGCACGCGTCGATCACCGTGTCAGCATCCGTTCTCGTCGTGCCGACTTCTTGAATCAACCCTTCCTCGACGAAGATGGCATCGGCGTCAGCCAGAGGTTGATCGAGATCGCCTGTGACGACCGCACCAATGTTGTAGATGAGTATTGAAGGCATGCTGGTGCCTTTCGTGGGTGGAACCTCGCACGGTCCACGGCAATCAACCGTGATTGAACGGGGGCAAGCCGCTGCGTTCGAAACCGGCCCCGGCCGGCGCCACGCTTAGGCGGAGTCGCCCCGTCCGGCCAGGAAGTCCGGATCCTCGCTCCGCCGGACGACGCTCCCAACCGAGCCGACGGGCAGCGCGCCGGCCCGAGGCCGCCACCGCCCCAGGTCGCCACTCGGGTTCGCTCACCCGCTCCTACCCGGCGAGGCGCTGGACTCGCCGGTGCGCAGGCGCTCCGCGGCCAGCACCACCGCCGCGACGATGTTCTGGTAGCCGGTGCAGCGGCACAGGTTGCCGGAGATCGCCTCGCGCACCTGCTGCTCGGTCGGATTCGGGCACTCCTCCAGGAAGGGCAGCAGCGTCATGAGGAAGCCCGGCGTGCAGAAGCCGCACTGGAGCCCGTGCTTCTCCCAGAACGCCTGCTGCAGCGGGTGGAGCTCGCTGGCGCTCGGCGCCAGCCCCTCCACCGTCGTGATCACGCGTCCGTCCACCTGGACGGCAAAGAGCAGGCACGAGCGTACCGCCTCGCCGTCCAGCAGGATCGTGCAGGCGCCGCAGACACCGTGCTCGCACCCGACGTGGGTGCCCGTCAGGCCCAGCTCATGGCGCAGGAAGTCGCTCAGCAACAGCCGCGGCTCGGCGCGCCCCTGGTAGCGCTTGCCGTTCACGGTCACGGTGATCAGGCGAAGCTCGGCGTTCACGATGGCTGTGCTCCTCCGTTCTTGCGCGCCGCCCGCAGCGCCCGCTCCACCAGGACGCCGGCGACGTCGCGGCGGTACTCGGCGCTGGCGTGCAGGTCGGAGTCGGGCTCGAGCCCCGCGGCCACCAGCCGCCCCACCTCGCGGAGGAGCCGGTCGCTCGGGACCTGCCCGCGCAGCGCGGCCTCGCCGGTGCGCCCGCGCACCGGCGAGGCACCCACGCCCGTCAGCGCCAGCCGGGCGTCCCGGCACCGGCCGTCCCCCGCCAGCACCAGCGCGGCGGCCACGCCGACGAGGGCGAAGTCGCCGTGCCGGCGGCTCAGCTCCAGGAACGCCGTCCCGGCGCCGGCCGGCAGGCCTGGCACCCGCACCTCTACGAGCAGCTCGTCCGGCTGCAGCGCTGTCGTGAGGTAGGTCAGGAAGAACGCGTCGGCGCCCAGCACGCGCTCGCCCGCACTGCTGCGCACGACGAGCTGCCCATCCAGCGCGGCGATGACGGCGGGCAGCTCCGCCGCCGGGTCGGCGTGGGCCAGACTCCCGCCGATCGTCCCGCGGTTGCGGATCTGGACGTGGCCGATGTGGGGCACGGCCTGCGCCAGCAGCGGCGCACGCTCGACCACCGCGTGGTCGCGTTCGAGCGCGCGCTGGCGCGTCATCGCCCCGATTGCCAGGCCCCCATCCCACGCCCGCACGTAGGCCAGGTCCGCGATACGGTTCAGGTCGACCAGGTGGGCCGGGCGGGCCAGCCGGAAGTTGAGCAGCGGCACGAGGCTCTGGCCCCCAGCCAGCACCTTCGCCTCGTCACCCAGCTCGGCGAGGAGGTCGAGCGCCTCTTCCAGGGCCGTCGGGGCGTGGTACTCAAACGGCGGTGGCTTCATGCTGGCCCTCCCCCACGCGCCGCACGCGTTCCGGCGACGGCAGGAGTGCGTTGACGTCGGGCGTCGAATGCGTCGGGGATAGCGTTGGCAGTCTGCGCCTGCGGCGTCTCCATGCGCGGCAGCTCCGGGCGGGGGACATCCGCGGCCCAGGGCACGCGGTCGTCCATCAGACTCGCGTCCCGAAGCTGTCCGGGCGCGGTGCACTGCGCCATGCCGGGCGATTATATATAGTGAAGGATAACGCCCGCGCTGCGCAGCCGAAGAGGGGTCGGACGATGAGCCCGCCGGAGCTCGCGGGTCGCGTCGCGACACTTCGGGCTGCGCCCTCGCTCGCGAACCTGCGCTCCGGAGGCGCCCACTGCGATGACCTTGCGTACCACGGCGCCACCGCCAGACGGCAGCTCTCAGGCTGGTATCCCCGACCTGGGCGCGTTCGCCGAGGGGATCCGTGGGACATTCACCACGAAGCAGGACCTGGTCGCATCGCTGCTGCGCGAGGCCATCGTGAGCGGTGTCCTCAGACCCGGCCAGCACCTACGTCAGGAGGATGTTTCACGGCAGCTCGGGCTGAGCTGGACGCCCGTGCGCGAGGCGTTCCGCCTGCTGGAGGCGGAAGGTTGGCTCACCATCGAGCGACACCGTGGCGCGGTCGTACGACCGCTGTCGGTGGACGACTTCGAGGACATCTATCTGCTCCGCCTCGTGAATGAGCCGCTGGCAGCGCGCCTCAGCGCGGAACGCATGGATGAAGGAACGCTGGCCCGAATGCTGGCGCTCTCACGGCAGATGGGCCGGCTAGACCTCACCCGTGACGACAGATGGCCGGCCTTTCTCCAGCTCGAGCGTGAGTTCCACGGCGCGCAGTACAGCGTGGCCGGCCGCCGACGCCTGTACGAGCTGGTCATGGGGCTGCGCGATGCAGCCGAGCGCTATCTGCGGGCGTCGATCGCGCTCTCCGACGAGCCAACCCACCACCGCCAGGTCCACGAAGCGCTGCTGGCGGCCTACCGCGCCCGCGACGGCGCGGCAGCCGAGGCCACCATGCGGTCCGCCCTCGAGCGGGTCCTCACCCGCATGCGGCCGCTGCTCGCCGAGGCGCTGGCGATGCCGAAGCCACCCGCGGTCGCGCGCTGACTCCGCGTTCGGCAAGGACGAGGCCCCTCCCTCCGGCGCGCAGTCCCCGCCAGCGCCGGGGCGGCGACCGGCACGGTCGCCGCCCCGATGGCGTCCCACCTCACTCGCGGGGTTGGTGAGACCTGGCACCGGTGCTGCTCCATGCCCTCTGCGCCTCCACGAGCCTCCGTTGCGCTCGCCCTCTGCCGCGCCCATGCGTCGTGGTCATGAGCTCGGCCCGGGTGGCCTGCCCCCACGTGCGCCGCACTCGGCACGGCGTCGAACGCGGAGCAGCGGCCCGGCCGGGCGGTGGCATGGCGACAGATATAAATATAATATGTGGCCGGGCCCATGTACCGCCTCGGCGCCGACATTGGTGGCACCTTCACCGATCTGCTCCTGATCGACCAGGACGGGCGTGCTGTCTTTGGCAAGACCCTCACGACCCCCGGCGACCCCAGCCTGGCCGTCGAGACCGCGATACGCCAGGCGCTCGCGAGCGCGGCCGTCGCGCCTGGCGAGCGCGGCACCCTGGTGCACGGGACCACCCTCGTCACCAACGCGCTCATCGAGCGCACGGGGGCTCCGACTGCGCTGCTCGCGACCGAAGGGTTCCGTGACGCTATCGAGATCGGGCGCGAGCACCGCTACGCGCTGTACGACCTCAACCTCGATCTGCCGAGCCCGCTCGTCCCGCGCGAGCTGCGATTCGACGTGCCCGAGCGGATCGCCGCCGATGGCAGCGTCCTCGAGCCACTCGACGAAGCGTATGTCTGCCGCCTGGTCGCCGAACTGCGCGACAACGGCATCACCGCCATCGCCGTCGCCTACCTCAACAGCTTCCGCACTCCAGTGCACGAGCGCCGCACCGCGGAATTGATCGCCCGGGTCGCGCCCGAGGTCGACGTGTCGCTCAGCTCTGAGGTGGTCGCTGAGATCCGGGAGTTCCAGCGCACCAGCACTACCGTGGCCAACGTCTACGTGCAGCGTCGAGTTGCCGGCTACCTGGCCGCGCTCCAGCAGCGCCTGGACCGGCTCGGGTTCGTGGGCAGCTTCTTCGTCATGCTCTCGAGTGGTGGGATCGCCACGCCGGCGACGGCGGCGCGCTTCCCGGTACGCCTGCTGGAGTCCGGGCCGGCGGCCGGCGCGCTGGCCGCGGCGCACCAGGGTGCCCGAGCGGGCTACCCGGACCTCCTGTCGTTCGATATGGGTGGCACCACCGCCAAGCTGTGCGCGGTCGAAGGCGGGCAACCGCTCAAGGTGCACGAGTTCGAGGTCGACCGTGTCTACCGCTTCCACCGGGGCAGTGGCCTGCCAATCCGAATCCCGGTGATCGACATGATCGAGATCGGAGCAGGCGGCGGTAGCATCGCCCGTGTGGACGCGCTGGGGCTACTCAAGGTCGGCCCGGAGAGTGCCGGCGCGGACCCCGGCCCTGCCTGTTACGGGCAGGGTGGCACGCGGGCGACCGTGACGGACGCCGACCTCATCCTGGGCTACCTTGACCCAGGCTACTTCCTGGGTGGCCAGATGCGGCTCGACATGGACGCCGCGCGTCGCGCGCTCGACGCGCTCGGCGAGCCCCTCGGGCTGAGCGCCGAGCAAGTGGCCTGGGGTATCCACCAGATTGTCAACGAGAACATGGCCAACGCCGCGCGGGCGCACCTGGGCGAGCGCGGCAAGGACCCGCGGCGCATGCCGCTGTTCGCCTTCGGCGGCGCCGGCCCGGTGCATGGCTACCGTGTGGCAGAGATCCTGCGCCTGCCAGCGCTGATCGCACCGTTCGGCGCCGGTGTCGGGTCGTCCTTCGGCCTGCTCGTCGCGCCACTCGCGTTCGACTTCGTGCGCAGTGCCTACAGCCGGCTCGATGACCTGGATTGGGGCTTCGTCAACGGTCTGCTCGACGATATGGCGGGCGAGGGCCGCACCGTGCTGGAGAGATCCGGCCTCTCTGCAAGCCAGATCCGCTACCAGCGCACGGCTGACATGCGTTTCGTCGGCCAGGGGCACGAGGTTTCGGTCCCACTACCCGACGGGACGCTCGAGGCGGGACATGCGCGGGCGATCACTCGGGCGTTCGACCGGGCGTATCGGCAGCTCTACGGACGTGCAGGCCCGGACGTGCCGCTGGAGGTGATCAACTGGCGCGTGGTCGCCAGCGGCCCGCAGCCCAGCCTGGACCTCCGGCCGCCGGGGGGTGGGGCGGGGCGGGGAGTGGCGCCGAAGGCGGCACGCCTGGCCTACTTCCCGGAGCTGGGTGGCTACGTGGAGACTCCCGTGTACGACCGGTACGCCCTCGGGCCCGGGACGAGGTTCTGCGGTCCGGCCATTGTCGAAGAGCGGGAGTCGACGCTCCTCGTAGGTCCTCGCGGCCGTGCGCACGTCGACGACTGGTTGAACGTCACGGTGGAGTTCTCCGGTGCCTGAGGCGCCCATCGACCCGGTCACGCTCGAGGTGATCTGGAATCGGCTCCTGTCGGTGGCCACCGAGCAGCAGGACGCGCTCATGCGGACCGCCTTCAGCACCATCGTGCGTGAGAGCCAGGACCTGGCCTGCGGCCTGTTCGACTCCCGGGGCCGCATGGTTGCCCAGTCGATCAGCGGGACACCGGGGCATATCAACGCCATGGCCACGTCTATGCGCCACTTCCTGTCTGCCTATCCGCTGGAGACGCTGGCGCCTGGCGACGTGCTGATGACCAACGACCCGTGGATGACCGCCGGCCAGATTAACGACATCACCATCACGACGCCCATCTTCGACGGTGACCGGCCGGTGGCGCTGTTTGCGAATACTTGCCACAGCGCCGACATTGGCGGCCGCATCCTCTCGGCCGAGGCGCGCGAGGTGTACGAGGAGGGGCTCCGCTTGCCAATCCTCAAGCTGTTCGACCAGGGCCGACCGAACGACGTGCTGCTGCGCATCGTCCGCGCGAACGTCCGCCAGCCGGACGAGGTGGTGGGCGATTTCTACGCGCAGGCGGCCAGCAACGACGCCGGCGGCCGCGCCTTGCTCGAGACCCTGCACGAGTTCGGCCTGGACAGCCTCGACCCGGTCGCCGACGAGATCATCGCGCGCTCGGAGGCGGTGGTCCGCCAGCACATTCGGGCGCTCCCTGATGGCGAGTGGCGGAGCGAGACGTGCAGCGACGGCTTCGACGAGCCAGTCGTCATCCGTTGCGCGGTGCGCATCGACGGCGATGAGATCCGGATCGACTTCGCCGGCTCGTCGCCGCAGAGCTCCCGCGGCATCAACGTCGTCCTCAACTACACGCACGCCTACGCCAGCTTCGCCGTCAAGGCGGCGATCTACCCGGAGGTACCGCACAACGAAGGCAGCTTCCGACCGGTGCACGTCGCCGCGCCGCCGGGCTGCATCCTCAACGCGCTCGACCCGGCGCCCGTAGCCAGCCGCCAGGCGGTTGGCCACTTCCTGCCGAGCGCCATCTTCGCGGCCCTGGCGGGCGCGCTGCCGGACCGCCTCGTTGCGCCCAGCGCCGACCCGATCTGGCTGAGCGTGTGGCGCGGGCAGGACCCGCCCTTCACCATGACGGTCTTCCAGGTCGGCGGCACTGGAGCCAGACCGACCAAGGACGGCCTGAACGCGGTCGGGTTCCCGAGCGGCGTGGCCGGGGTACCAGCCGAGGTGATCGAGAGCCTCTCGCCGCTGGTCATGCTCCGCCGTGAGCTCCGCCCGGACTCCGGTGGGCCCGGCGTGCGGCGCGGCGGGCTCGGCCAGCTCACCACCTTCACCAGCCGCGGGGCAGGTCGCTGGAGCGTGAGCTGCATCGTCGACCGCACGAAGTACCCGGCGCCCGGCCTGTTCGGCGGCGGGCCAGGGGCGACGGGGGAGGTCCTCCTGGACACGGGCGAGCGGCCCAACCCGAAGTCGCAGGTGGACCTGCGACCGCACCAGGTGGTCCACCTGAACACACCGGGGGGCGGTGGCTACGGCGATCCGCTCGCGCGCGATCCCGAGCGCGTGCGCCGGGACGTGGTGGCGGGGTACATCACGGAGGAGGCCGCGGCCCGGGACTACGGAGTGGTGGTGCGCTACACCGGCTCCAGGGATGATCTGGTGCGCCTGTCGGACCGATGGGTGGTGGACGAGGATGCCACGCGCGTGCGCCGCGGGAGACGGGCGCCGTGAAGCTGGCGGGGCGCGTCGCTCTGGTCACCGGCGCCGCGACCGGGATTGGGCGGGCGACCGTGCTGCGGCTAGCCGCCGCAGGCATTGGCGGAGTGGCGATCAACTACCGCACGGCGCGGCAGGAAGCGGAGGCGCTGGCAGTCGAGGTGGCGAGCCACGGTGCAGCGGCGCTAGGCGTGCCAGCCGATATCCGGAACGACGACCAGGTGCGGCACATGGTGAACCGGGTGCGCGACCGTTTTGGACGCCTCGACGTGCTCGTCAACAACGCCGGCACCACCCACTGGGTACCCCTGGCCGACCTCGAGGCCCTCACCGACGGAATATGGGACGAGGTGCTGGACGTCAACCTGAAAGGCGCCTACCGCTGCGTGCGCGCCGCAGCGCCGCTGCTGGCCGAGACGCATGGGACGGTGGTCAATGTGGCGTCGATCTCGGGCATCCTCGCCACGACGACGATCTCCTCGCTCGCCTACGGCGCGGCGAAGGCGGCGCTGATCTACCTGACGCGGGGGCTGGCGGTGGCATTGGCACCCAACGTCCGCGTCAACGCCGTCGCTCCCGCCTTCACCGACACGCGCTGGATGCACGAGCACTTTGGGGACGCGTACGAGGCGTGCGTCGCCGACGCAGCTACGAGCATCCCGCTGGGCCGCGTAGCAGCCCCCGAGGACATCGCCGACGCCATCCTCTCCCTGGTGAGCGGCAGCGACTTTGTCACCGGCCAGACGCTCGTGGTCGACGGCGGCCTAAGCCTGAGTTGAGCGCTCTCGGTGAGGCCTCCAGTGCTGACGAGCAGGGGCGGAGGGGGAACACGCGGTCGTTCCGGGTGGGATAGAGCCGGGCTACGGGTGCGCCCGCAACACCTCGGCGGACCGACTGCGTACCAGGACAAGGAGTGAAATATGGCACGAGCGCGCGTAGGGTTCGCGCTGGGCTACGGCAAGTTCGCCGACGCCCGGGAGATCGCCGAGCTGATGCACCAGGCGGAGGAGCGCGGATTCGAGATGGGCTTCTTCTCCGAGACGATCGAGTTGATGCGAGACTCGGTCACCGCGCTCGCCGCGATCGGCATGGCGACCACGCGGCTCGTCATCGGCGCGACGCAGATCGTGCGGTTGCGCAGCCCAATCCTCATGGCACAGACGCTGGCCAGCCTGGACGAACTGACGGGTGGGCGGATGATCCTGGCGCCCGGCGCCTGTACCAACAGCCACGCCCGAGTCCACGCGCTCCCCCCGGCCGATCCGGCCCAGACGCTGTGCGAGTGGGTCGAGGCGATGCGACTGATCCTGACCGGTGAGAAGGTATCGTATCGCGGCGCGCACGTGAGCTTCGACCATGTCGGGCTCGCCTGGAAGCCCGTTCGCACGTGCGTCCCGCTCTACATCCCGGCCACCAGCCGGACAGGGCTGCGGATCGCCGGTGAGATCGGCGACGGCGTGGTTCTCAACGCCGTGTGCTCGCCCGAGTACACCCACAATGCCCTCAAGATCGTCCGCGAGGCGGCGGAGAGGGCTGGGAGAGACTGGTCAAGGTTCCAAGTCTTGCAGATCGTCAACTGCTCCATCGAGGACACCCACGAGCAGGCGCTCGACGCGATCCGCTGGGAAGTAGCGACCAAGATGGACCCCGTGCAGATCCCGTTCATCGCCAAGCCGAAGATGCGCGTCGGTGAGCCGTCTATCAAGGAGGCGGACCTGCCGCGCTTCGCCGAGGCGTACGAGCAGGGCGGGATGGAGGCGCTGGTCAAGGCGGTGCCGGACTCGTACGTTGAGGGCATGACGGCCAGCGGGACGCCCGACGAGGTGGTCGCGCGCGTAGAGCAGTACTGGGATGCGGGCGTGCAGCTAGCCCTGCTGCGACCGGCCGCACTCCACCAGACGCAGCGCCTGCTGGACCTCTTCGCTCAATGCTAGCGCGCCATGCGACTGCGGCGGCGCACGGTGTGCCGCTGGGCGATCTCCCCGAGCGAGAGTCCCCGGACCTCTGGCCGTTTCTGAGCGGGCTCGCACCAGGCAGTGGGGGCCGTTCACGTGGTGTGCAGCGGCTCCGTGTCGCACGCGCAGCCGCTGCGCCGCCGTATATATCATGTGCAACCGCTTGCCAGGTGCCACCGCGCAGCGGCGCGGCGGGCTAGACGCGGCCCTCCCTGCGTGAAGTACTCCGTCCGGTTCAGCGTCAACGGCATCGCCCACGGTCTCGAGGTCGAGCCCACCCGGCGCCTAATCGAGGTGCTGCGCGATGACCTGGGATTGACCGGCACGAAGGAAGGTTGTGGCATCGGTGTGTGCGGGGCCTGCACGGTGCTCGTCGACGGCCAGGTGACGAGCGCCTGCCTCACGTTTGCCGTGACCCTGCGCGACCGCCACATCCAGACGATCGAGGGTCTCGCCCGGGATGGGCTGCTGCACCCCCTGCAGCGCGCCTTCATCGAGTGCGGCGGCTTCCAGTGTGGGTACTGCACGCCCGGCCAGATTATCGCCGCCACCGCCTTGCTCAAGGAGCACCCGCACCCCACCGACGAGGAGATCCGTGAGGGCATGCTCGGCAACCTGTGCCGCTGCACCGGCTACTACAAGATCATTGACGCCATCCGGCGCGCCGAGCCGGAGCTGGCGGGAGGGAAGGAGTGACCCTCATCGAGCGGCACCGGGCGGTCCCCCCACCTGAAGGCCAGTCGCTGCGTATCGTCGGCCACAACGTCACGCGGGTAGACGGGGTGGAGAAGGTCACCGGCGCAGCCCAGTACATCGCCGACATCAAGCTGCCCCGCATGCTGGAGGCGAAGGTGCTGCGTAGCCCCTACCCACACGCCTGCGTAGTGCACGTCGACACCAGCCGCGCCAGAAGACTCCCCGGTGTCCACGCCGTCGTCACTGGCGAGGACACGCCGAAGCGCAAGTGGGGCGCCTTCCAGAAGGACCAGTATGTGCTGGCGGTGGGGAAGGTGCGCTACGTGGGGGACGAGGTGGCCGCCGTGGCCGCTGTGGACGCGGCCACGGCCGAGGAGGCACTCGAGCTGATCGAGGTGGAGTACGAGGAGCTGCCGGCGGTCTTCGACCCGCTCGCGGCGATGCAGCCCGGCGCCCCGCAGATCCATGAGCAGAAGCCCAACAACATCGCGCTCCACTTCATGGTCCAGCGTGGTGAACCGGACGCCGCTCTCCTGGCGGCCGACCTCGTGCTCGAGGATGAGTTCGAGACACGCATCCAGTGGCACGCGTCCATCGAAACGATCGGCTCGATTGCCCAGTTCAGCGCGCGCGGCAGGCTGACCATCCATATGAACACCGCCACGATCTTCATGGCGCGCGGCCGCATCGCCTGGGCGCTTGGGCTGGATGTGAGCGACGTGCGCGTCATCCAGAGCGCTGTGGGCGGCGCCTTCGGCGGCAAGTCGTGCGATGACAACAACGCGGTGATCTGCGGGCTGCTGGCGATGAAGGCTGACGGCCGCCCCGTACGGCTTGTCAACAGCCGCGAGGAGGAGTTCCTCGCGAGCCGCCCTCGCCCCGCCCAGAGGATCTGGGTGCGTATGGGCTTCATGCGCGACGGCACCATCGTGGGCAAGGACCTGCGCGTCATCACCGACAACGGCGCCTACTCCGCCAAGGGCCCGGCAGTTGGCGGGGTAACGGCACTTCGCCACGACGGTATGTACCGCTGGAAGGACGTGCGATCGGAGCTGTACGTCGTGCACACCAACAAGATCCCGACCGGCGCGTTCCGCGGCTTCGGGAACCCGGAGGCGGCCTTCGCGATCGACCAGATGATCGACATGGGCGCCGTGCACCTCAGCCTGGACCCGGTCGAGGTGGCGTTGAAGAACTTGATCGACGCGCCATACACCAGCATCCACGGCCAGGAGATCCTGAGCGCCGAGGTGAAGGCGTGCGTGCGCCGCGCAGCCGACCTCGTCGGCTGGCAGGAGAAGCGCGCCCGGCGCCGGCCGAACCACGGCCTCGGCATGGCAGCCAGCATCCATGTGAGCGGCAAGCGCCACTTCGGCGACTTCGACGGCGCTTCAGTGGTCATCAACGTCAACCTTGACGGCAAGGTAGAGGTCTGGTCCGGCGAGGGCGAGACCGGCCCCGGCGCCAGCACCATCTTCGCGCAGATCGCCGCCGAGGAGATCGGCGTCCGGTATGAGGACGTGTCCGTCTCTCAGGCGGACACTGGCACGACGACCTACGCCCAGGGCTCGTACGCGAGCCGCACCACTTACATCGCCGGGAACGCCGTCCGCGAGGCGGCGCGCGCGATCAAGCAGGAGATCCTGGACACGGCCTCCGGAATGCTCGAGGCCGCGCCCGAGGACCTGCAGGTCCACCATGGCGTCGTTTCCGTCACGGGCGTGCCGGCCGAGGAGAAGTCGGTGACCGTGGCGGATGTGGCGATGAGCCGCCTGTACCGCCGCGGCGGCAGGCCGATCTCGGCCTTGGGCACCTGGGACCCGCCCTCCCGCATCCAGGATGCGGAGCGGTACGGCAATGAGTCCGGCTCGTACAACTTCTGCGCCCACGCGGTCGAGCTGGAGATTGACCCGGCGACCGGCTGGTTTGCTCTGCAGAACTACGTCGCCGCCTCCGACGCCGGCACTGTCGTTTTCCCGCTCGGCGCCGAGGGACAGAACGAGGGCGGCGTGGCGCAGGGTATCGGCTACGCCCTCACCGAGGAGCTGACGATGGACGGGGGGCGGCCACTCAACCCGAACTTCTCAGACTACCGCATTCCCTGTATCGCCGACATGCCGCCCTTCAAGCAGGAGTTCGTGCCCTCGTACGAGCCGACCGGCCCGTTCGGGGCCAAGGGCATCGGCGAGATCGGCCTCGACCCGACCGCGCCGGCCATCGCCAACGCGATCTACGAGGCTGCCGGCGTGCGGATCAAGACACTGCCGATCACGCCCGAGAAGGTCTTCTGGGCACTGCGCGAGAAAGAGCGCACCGGGCGCGACGGTACAGCGCGTGTGGTGCCGAAGAAAGCACTCGCGCGGCCGACCAAGGAGTAGGCAGGTGGATGGGAAGCCGTGGAGGGCGGACAGACCGAACGGCTCGTCTCCAACCAATCGCCACACGAAGGGCCGGACGTGAGTGGCCGTGACATCGAGTACCGTGAGCCGCGCAGCTTGGCGGAGGCAGCCGAGCTGGCGGCGGCGTACGGTGACGAGGGCAAACTGCTCGCCGGGGGCACAGCGCTGGTGCTGTTCATGCGCCAGCGTCTGCTCGCGCCCGGCTGCCTGATCAACATCCAGCGCGTCCGGGAGCTGGGCGCGATTGCCCTGGGGGATGGGCGGCTCACCGTGGGCGCGACCGTAACGCACGCGCAGGCGGCCGCCTCGCCCGCGGTGCGGGCGCAGTACGCCGCGCTCGCCGAGACATTCGCTAGGGTGGCCACGCCGCGCATCCGCAACTCCGGCACGGTAGGCGGCAACCTGGCCCACGGCGACCCGCACTTGGATCCGCCGGTGACGCTGCTGGCGCTAGACGCTTCCGTGGCCGTTCGCTCGGCACGTAGCGAACGTACCATCCCGCTCACGGAGTTCTTCCGCGACTACTACGAGACGGCGCTTCAGCCCGACGAGGTGCTCGCCCGGATCAGCATCCCGGCGCGCACGCGCCGTTCGGGGCTTGCCTTCATCAAGTTCCTGCCACGCTCACTCGACGACTACGCCACGGTGGATGTGTCAGTCTGGGTGCGGCTCGCGGAGGGCGACCACGTGATCGAGGAGGCACGCGTAGCGCTGGGATCCGTTGGCTCGACGCCCTTCCGCGCCCTCGAGGCGGAGTCGGTGCTGGCGGGCGAGTCCCTCGGCAGCGAGGTGCTGGCGGAGGCGGGCGCGCGCGCCGCGTCGGCGGCCGACCCGGAGGACGACGTGCGTGGCTCGCCCGCCTACAAGCGAGAGCTGATCAAGGTGCTCGTGCCGCGCGCTGTCAATCTGGCGGTCGCCGACGCGCGCGCGCGCGTGGAGCCAGGGGGAAGTGGCGCTGACCCGCAGGAGCGATGACGCTGCCTCAGGCGTCGGTTCGGTCCGGCGGAGCACTGCCCGCCCGGAACTCCATCGCCTCCGCGATGAGCCGGCGCACTCGGACGGGGCTGAGGGGCAGGGTGTTGACTGTGGCACGCAGGGGAGCGAGGGCGTCAGCGACGGCGTTAGCGAGGGCCGCGCCGGCACCCACGGTGCCATCCTCGCCGACGCCCTTGATGCCGAGGGGGTTCAGTTGCGAGGGGAAGTCTTCGCTCAGGTGGACCTCGATCGCGGGCACCTCGCTCGTGGTTGGCAGGAGGTAGTCGGCCAGCGAGGCCACCAGCAACTGCCCCTGCTCATCGTAGGCCAGTTCCTCGTACAGCGCGCCGCCGAGGCCTTGGGCGAGCCCGCCCACGATCTGTCCTTCCACCAGCATCGGGTTGAGCATGCGGCCGACGTCGTAATCGACCAGGTAGCGACGGATTTCGATCTCGCCAGTCTCGGCGTCTACCTCCACCAGCACCAGGTGTACGCCGTAGGCGTAGGTCATCTTCTCCTGCTCGTACAGCGCAAGCGCCTCGAGCCCAGGCTCGAACCCCGCCCTGAGTGCCTGGGTGGGCGCTGCCGCCCGGGCCACCTCGCGTAGCGTCAGCTCCCGCCCGGGCGCACCTCTCACCTGTACCATCCCCTCGCGGATCTCCAGGTCGTCGGGGTGCACCTCCATCCGGCGGCCCGCGATCGCCAGAATCTTCTCCCGCACCCGGCGGGCCGCCTGCTGCACCGCGCCGCCACCCATCACGGCGCCGCGGCTGGCGAACGCGCCCATCCCGTACGGTAGCTGCTCGGTGTCGCCGTAGCGCACCGTCACGTCCTCGTACGGGACACCAAGCGCGTCGGCGCAGATCTGCGCGAACACTGTCTCCACCCCCTGGCCGACAGAAGGTACGCCGCTCTGGACGATCACCTTGCCGGATGGGTCGACGGTCACGCGGGCACTCTCCCAGGGCCCGAGGCCGGACTTCTCCACCTGGAAGGCGATACCGATCCCAAGGTAGCGCCCCTCCCGCCTGGCTTTCGCCTGCTTCTCCCGTAGCGCCGGGTAGCCGATGCGGGTGAGCGCTCGCCTGAACAGACTCAAGAAGTCGCCGCTGTCGTAGGTGACCTTGCGGCCGAGCGTGACCGTCCCGACTTCGTACGGCATCGCCTCGGCCGGGATGAGGTTCCTGCAGCGGATCTCAGCAGGGTCCATCCCGAGCGCCCGCGCCGCGTCGTCCACCAGGCGCTCCCGGACGAAGTTGGCCTCGTAACGCCCGGGCCCGCGGTAGGTGCCCGCCGGGGTCTTGTTCGTCAGGACGCAGGTCACCTCACACCGGTAGTGCGGGATGCGGTACGGGCCGGGCAGGTACGCCGCGGTGTTGTTGGGAACGGTGGCGCCATGGGTACGCACGTACGCGCCCATGTCGTTCCAGAAGCGATCGTGGATCCCCAGGATGCTCCCGTCCCGGCGCAGCGCGATGGCCACCTCGTGGTGCTGCTCGCGCGAGTGGTTCGTGGCCATCAAATGCTCCTTACGGTCCTCGATCCACTGAACCGGCCGCTGGCTGCGGAGCGCGAGGGCTGCCACCAGGAAATCTTCGGGGTACAACTCACCGCGCACACCGAAGGCACCGCCAACATCCGTCTGGATGAAGTGGACGCTGTGTTCGGGGAGCCCGAAATACTCCGCGATGATGGAGCGATTGAAGAACGGCACCTTGGCCGTCCCCCACATGGTCAGGACCGATCGCGCCGCGTCCCACTCCGCCGCCAGCCCGCGCGTCTCCATGGGGACGGCAGTCTGGCGGTTGATCCTGAACGTGGTTCGGACCACCGCGTCCGCATCGGCCAGCGCGCGGTCAACGTCGCCGTAGGCGACCGCGTACGTGGCGACGACGTTCGTGCTCTGGGCCTCCTCGAGCACCGGGGCGCCGGTCTGGCTCGCTGCCCGTGCATCCACCACCGCCGGCAGTGGCATGTACTCGACGTCGATCACCTCGAGCGCGTCCTCAGCGGCGTAGCGGCTGTCCGCGAGCAGCACCGCAACCGGTTCCCCGACATAGCGCACTTTCCCCTGGGCGAGCGGTCGCTGCAGGAACGGCTGCATCGACGGGAGGATCGACATGCGCATGGGGATCGGACGGCTGAAGGCGGGGATGTCAGCGTAGGTGAGCACATCGTGCACCGCTGGGTGTTCGCGGGCGGCGGAGGTGTCCAGGTGCGCAATGCGCGCATGCGCATGCGGGCTGCGCAGGACCGCCGCGTGCAACATGCCGGCGCGGCGGACGTCGCCGACGAACCGCCCCTCCCCCCGCAGCAGCCGCGGGTCCTCGTGCCGCGGCAGACTCCGGCCGACGTAACTGGTCGTGCTCACGCCTCCTCCACGCCAGCTCTCGCTCGGCTATCTCCCGGCGGTCGGCTTTGGGCGCGGAGCGTCGAGCCGCCCACCGCCCGCCGGCGCGATCGGGTATGCGAATTCCTCCCTGCGCTCCCAGCTCCGGTTCATGGTACCGAGCGCTCCGCACCGGGCGTCCGCCCGATCAGCAGCCGGTCTGCGTTCCCGGTCAGGATGTGCTGGCGTTCCTCCTCGCGCAGGCCCGTGAGCCCGTAAACTCTCCCAACCGGGTCCTCCTCGCCCATGTCGAAGGGATAATCGCTGCCCAGGAGGAGCCGGTCGGCACCTACCAGGCGCAGCAGCGCCTGCAGGCCGTCTCGGTCGTGGAGGATCGTGTCCAGGTACAGCCGCTCGAAGGAGCGGCGGGGGTCCTCTCCCAGGTGAGCCCGTGCTTCGGCACGCACCTCAAAGCCCCGCGTGAGCCGCCCGAGCTGGTACGGCAGGAACCCCCCGCCGTGCGCCAGGCACACCTTGAGGTCCGGGTGGCGCTCCAGCACACCCCCGAAGATGAGGCTCGCGGCGGCGATGGTGGTCTCGAACGGGTTCCCGAGTAGGTTCACGAAGTAATAGGCCTCCAGACGCTCCGCACCGGCCACCTGAGACTGCAGGGGGTGGACGAGCACGAAGGCGCCCTGCTCCTCGGCGCAGGACCAGAAGGGCTCCAGCGACGGGAGGTCCAGGTTTCGTCCGGCCACCTGGGTGCCGATCTGGACGGCGGGCAGGCCCAGGTCGCGCAGCGCCTCGTCCAGTACGCGCGCGGCGAGGTCACCGTCCTGGAGCGGCACAGTAGCCATGCCGATGAAGCGCGTAGGGTGATCCCGCACGAGCTCCGCCATCGCCTCGTTCTGCGCCCGCGCGAAGCGGGCGCCCTCGTCGCCTGGCAGGTCGTAGCCGAGCCACTCGACCCACCCGGACAGCACCTGCACGTCGATGCCCTGCCGGTCCATCGCCTCGAGCCGCTCTTGCACGTGCGCCAGGGAGGACACGAAGGGGCGGGATGTAAACGTCCCCAGCACCACGCGTCCCTGGTCGTCGAGCCGGACCCCGAGCTGCTCCGGGGTCTGGCGCAGGCGGTCAACAAGCCGCGGCGGCACGGCGTGCGCGTGGACGTCCGTGACCTTGCTGTTCGGGCTCATGATCGTGCGGAGCTGGCCCGACGCCTCGGCAGGGGTCGCCCTCAGCCTCGGGAGATCGCGACATATTCTATATAAACCGGAAACTCGCCTTCCCCACCTGTCGGCGACTCGGGTTCCATCGTGTGCGTGTGGTGACGTGTCCCTGCGTTCGACCGCGGGGGCGTCCCAGCACGCAGCGTCGGGCCGAACCGCCGCGAGATCCACGCGCGCGCACGGGGGCGGTGCCCCCGTCCAGCCTCCATGCCGGGGTACCACGCAGGCCCGTGCTATACTCGGCCGAACACGAAGGACGAGGACGCGTTGTGTCTGGGGCACCCCGGCAGGCTGCGCCCCGGGGGTGGCCGACGAGGAGGACGATTCACCTATGGCCCTTGCCACGGCTGCGAAAGCAGCCGTCATCGAGAAGCATCGCCGGCATGCGACTGATTCCGGGTCGCCCGAGGTGCAGGTGGCGATCTTGACGAAGCGGATCAACGACCTGGCGCAGCACCTGCGCGAGCATAAGCACGACAACCACTCGCGCCGCGGCCTGCTCCAGATGGTGGGGCTGCGCCGCCGAGTGCTCAACTACCTGGACCGGACTGACCACGACCGCTACGTCAATCTGATTGGCGAGCTGGGCCTCCGGCGCTAGGAGCGGCTGGTCGCTGTGCCCGGGGCGAGCATCCAGGCCGCCTGGGCGGAAGGACGGCGTCGAACAGCGGGCCGGCGGATCGCGGTACGTCGCGTGAGCGTGCCCCAGGCGCCGGCCCCGTGGGCCGCGCTCCGCGGGCGGACGCGGCGCCTGGCCATCGTTTGAACGGTCGGAGCGCGCTGCAGGCGCCGTCCGGCCGGTGATGTAGGAGCACATTGTGGCAGTCCACAAGATCGAGGTAGAGATTGCCGGCCGGACCCTGTCCATGGAGACGGGGCGCGTCGCCGGCCTGGCAGACGGCGCGGTGATGCTGCGCTACGGCGATACCATGGTGCTCTGCACCGCGGTCTCCTCGCCCGAACCGCGCGAAGGGATCGACTTCTTCCCGCTCACGGTCGAATACGAAGAGCGGATGTACGCGGCGGGCAAGATCCCCGGGGGCTTCATCAAGCGCGAGGGGCGGCCCGGCGAGCACGCCATCCTCTCCGCCCGCCTGACCGATCGACCCATCCGGCCGCTGTTTCCCAAGCACTACCGGAACGACGTGCAGATCGTGAACCTGGTCATGTCGGCCGACCAGGTCAACGAACCAGCGATCTTGAGCGTCATCGGCGCCAGCGCCGCGCTGCACCTTTCCAGCATCCCCTTCCAGGGCCCGGTCGCCGCGGTGAAGGTCGGCTACATCGACGGCCAGCTCGTTGTCAACCCCACGATGCGCCAGCTCTACGACGACTCGGCGCTGGACCTGACGGTGGCCGGGACCCGGGACGCGGTGCTGATGGTGGAGGCCGGGGCGCACGAGCTGCCGGAGGACCTCGTCCTCGAGGCGATCATGCTGGGCCATCGCACCATGCAGCCCATCCTCGAGGCGCAGGAGAGGCTGCGCGAGCTGGCCGGTAAGCCCAAGCAGGAGGCCCCGCCGCCACCCGTCAACGAGGGGCTGAAGGCGAAGCTCCAGCAGCGGTTGCGAACGGACCTCGAGGCCGCCATCTACAACCCGGACAAGTCCGGCCGTGAGGACGCAACGCGCGATGTCCGCAGGCAGGCCATCGCCGAGTTCGTCGAGCAGGGGTTCGAGGCCAAGGAGGTCGCCAGGCTCGTCGAGAGCCTAGAGAAGGACCTCGTTCGCCGCAAGATCCTCGAGGAGGGTAGGCGCCCGGATGGCCGCGGCCCGAAGGAGATCCGCCCCATCTCGGTCGAGGTGGGCGTGCTGCCACGCGCCCACGGGTCCGGCCTCTTCACCCGCGGCCAGACGCAGGTGATGAGCGTCGCCACGCTCGGCACGGAGGCCGACGAGCAGAGCATCGACTCGATCGGGCTCGACGAGCCGAAGCGCTACATGCACCACTACAACTTCCCCCCCTTCAGCGTCGGCGAGGCGCGGCCGCTGCGCGGCTCCAGCCGCCGCGACATCGGCCACGGCGCACTCGCCGAGCGTGCCCTGCTGGCGGTGCTGCCGAGCGAAGAGGAGTTCCCCTACGTCCTGCGGGTCGTCTCCGACACGCTCTCGTCCAACGGGTCGACCTCGATGGCCTCGACCTGCGGCAGCACGCTGGCCTTGCTCGACGCGGGCGTGCCCCTGCGCGCCTCGGTCGGCGGGGTGGCTATGGGCCTGATCACCGAGAACGGCACCGCGCAGGGTAAGTACGCCATCCTCACCGACATCCAGGGCGTCGAGGATGCGCTGGGCGACATGGACTTCAAGGTGGCGGGCACGCGCCAGGGCGTGACCGCGATCCAGATGGACATCAAGGTCGCGGGCCTGACGGAGGAGATCCTGCGCAACGCGCTCGCCCAGGCGCGGGAGGGCCGCCTGTTCATCCTGGACAAGATGGACGCGGTGATCTCCGAGCCGCGCGCGCAGGTGAGCGAGTACGCGCCACGCATCACGACCATCAAGATCCCCACCGACAAGATCCGCGACATCATCGGCCCCGGCGGCAAGATGATCCGCAAGATTACCGAGGAGACGAAGACCACCATCGACGTCCAGGACGATGGGACGGTGAACATCGCCTCCACCAGCGCGGAGAACACGCAGAAGGCGATCGCCATCATCCGCAACCTGACGCGAGAGGTCGAGGCGGGCGAGATCTACACCGGCAAGGTCACGCGCATCCTGCCCTTTGGGGCGTTCGTCGAGATCCTGCCGGGCAAGGAAGGGCTCGTGCATATCTCGGAGCTGGCCAACTACCGCGTGCCGAGTGTCGAGGACGTGGTGAACATCGGCGACGAGCTCCAGGTGCTCGTGACCGAGATCGATCGCCAGGGCCGTATCAACCTGTCGCGGCGCGCCCTCCTCGAACCGGCCGAGGGCGAGGAGGCGGCGGAGGAAGGGACAGGCGAGGCCGAGCGGCGGCCGTTTGCCGAGCGGCGCGGGCGCGACGGCGGTGGGTACCGTGACCGGGACCGAGGCGGCTTCCGGGAGCGTGGCGAGCGGCAGCCCCGCCGCGAGGGCGGCTTCGGTGGTGAGCGGCGCCCGCGGCGTGATGGCGGTTTCGGCGGCGAGCGTCCGCGCCCGGCTGCCGAGGGTACGCCCCGCCAACGCGGGTCCGACCGCGGGCGGCGCGCCACACTGCGGCGCGAAGGGGGCGAAGGCGGCGGGCCAGCCGCAACGTAGGCGGGCCCAGCGTGTCGCCGCGCGGGCGGCGGCTCCACTGAGGCTGCCGCTTGCCGCCGCTCCTCTGCTATCCTCGCCGCGTGGTACGGGTCGTCGTCGCCGGCGCCCGCGGACGCGTCGGGCAGCTCATGCTGTCCGCGCTCGGGCAGCAAGACGGGATCGACGTGGTGGGCGGGTTCGACCGGACAGATGGCGCCGAGCGGCAGCGCCTGCTCGCCGCGACGGATGTGCTCGTGGACTTCACCACGGCTGACGCGGCGCCCGGGCTCCTGCTGGAAGCCGCGCGCGCGGGAGTCCGGCCGGTCAGCGGCACCACCGGCCTCGCGCCAGAGAGCCTGGACGCGCTCGACGCCGCGCTCCGTGAACGGGGTATCGGCGGCGTCTCGGCGCCCAACTTCGCCCTCGGCGCCGTGCTGATGGTGCATTTCGCCCGCCTCGCCGCGCGCTACATGGACGCCGCCGAGATCGTCGAGCTGCACCACGACCAGAAGCTCGACGCGCCCTCCGGCACCGCCGTCGCCACGGCCAGGGCCATCCGAGCGGCCCACGGCCAGGACCTGCGCGATCCGCCCGTGGCCACGTGGATCCTGCCCGGGGCACGCGGCGCGGTGGAAGGCGGCGTCCGCGTCCATAGCGTCCGACTCCCGGGTCTGGTCGCGCACCAGGAGGTCCTCTTCGGGGCGCTCGGGCAGGTGCTCACCATCCGCCACGACGCCCCGACGCGCGAGGCCTACGTCCCCGGCGTCGCCCTGGCCGTCCGCGAGGTCATGCACCGAGTTGGCCTCGTCCGCGGCCTGGACACCCTCATGGGTCTCGGGTGACGGGCGCCAGACGGCCGGCAGAGCGTGCGGGGAGTGGCGGGCAGGTGGTGAACGGCAGCACGGCCGGCGGCCTGCGGCCACTCGGCGCCCCCCACCCGCCCCGCGGCCGCGGGAGCGGCTACTCGATCGGCGTCATCGGGGCGACCGGACAGGTGGGCCGAACGTTCCTGCGCATCCTCGAAGAGCGGGACCGGCCAGACCTCCCCGTCCGAGCGCTCCGCCTCTTCGCCTCGGCGCGCAGCGCGGGCACGCGGCTCACCGTCCGGGGCACGGAGTACCTGGTCGAGCGCGCCGAGCCCGACCCCAGGCTGTTCGAAGGCCTCGACTTCGTGCTCACCGCCGTCGGCGACGAGCAGGCCAGGGTGTACGCGCCGGCAGTTGCGGCAGCCGGCGCGCTGGACGTGGACAAGTCCAACGCCTGGCGGATGGACCCGCGCGTCCCACTGGTCGTCCCAGAAGTGAATCCCGAGGATGCAAGGACGCACCCCGGCATCATCGCCGGCCCGAACTGCTCGACGACGCAGATGGTCGTCGCGCTGTGGCCCATCCACCGGGTCAACCCCATCCAGCGGATCGTCGTGGATACGTACCAGGCCGTCTCGGGTACCGGCTGGCGCGCGGTCGACGAGCTGCGCGCCCAGACGGACGACCTCGTGACCGGCCGGAGTCCGCGGGCCGCGGTGTACCCCCACCAGATCGCCCAGAACCTCGTGCCGGAGATCGGCGGGTACAAGGGCGAGGGCCTCTACAGCGAGGAGCTGAAGATGGTCGATGAGACGCGCAAGATCTTCCACAGCCCCGACCTGGCCATCAGCGCGACGTGCGTCCGGGTGCCCGTGATGGTTGGCCACGCCGAGGCGATCCACGTGGAGCTGGAGCGCTCCATGGCGCCGGCGGAGGCGCGCGCGATCCTGGCCGCCGCGCCGGGCCTCGTCGTCGTGGACGACCCCGAACGATCCGGCTACCCGACGCCGCTGGCGGCCGCCGGCCGCGACGAGGTCTTCGTCGGGCGGGTGCGTCGCGACCCCTCGCATGCGCGAGGGTTGGCCCTGTGGGTCGTCGGCGATAATCTGCGCAAGGGCGCCGCCCTGAATGCAATCCAGGTGTTCGAGCTGGTGGCACGCAACGGCTGGCTCACCGGACCGCGTGAGATGGCCGAGGTCTGACCGGACGCGCTCGGCGCTGGGGTCGCGGCGCTGGCCCCAGCATGGGGGCCGCACGCACCCCGCGGTCGGGCCAGCGCCGGTCCGCCAGCTGAGGCGCCTCGTCCAGTGAGCAACGAATCACGTACCGGGAGGTGCAAGATGGCACAGTTTGGTCGACTCCTGACCGCCATGGCGACGCCATTCGACGCGGCCGGCACCCTGGACGTCGAGCAGGCGAAGCGTCTGGCGAGTCTCCTGCTCGAGTCGGGCAGTGAGGGCCTGGTGGTGTGTGGGACGACAGGCGAGGCGCCCACGCTCACGACGCGCGAGAAGCTCCAGCTCTTCGAGCTCGTCGTGGCGGTCGCGCACGCCCGCGGCTGCCACGTCATCGCCGGCACCACGAGCTACAACACCGCCGAGAGCATCGAGCTCTCGCGTGAGGCCCGCGCGCTCGGCGTAGACGGCATCCTGGCGACGGTCCCGTACTACAACAACCCGCCGCAAGAAGGGTTGTACCAGCACTTCCGCGCGATCGCGGCGGCCGTCAACCTGCCGCTCATCCTCTACAACGTGCCCAGCCGTACGGTGCGCAACATGGAGGCCGCTACCACGCTGCGGCTCGCTCGCGATCTGCCGAACGTCATCGGCGTGAAGGAAGCCAGCGGCAACTTCAAGCAGATCGGCGAGATCATCCGCGGCGCGCCGGAGGGGTTCGCGGTGTGGAGCGGGAACGACGGCGACATCCTGCCCATTCTCTCCCTCGGCGGGTATGGCGTCGTCTCGGTTGCCAGCCACCTCGTGGGCCGGCAGATCGCCGCGCTGATCCGCCGTTACCTGGAGGGCGATACCTCGGGCGCGGCCGCGCTGCACCACGCGCTCACGCCGCTCGTCGACGCGTTGTTCGCCACGACCAGTCCCATCCCGCTCAAGTACGCGCTGAACCGGGTAGGTATGTACGTCGGCAACCCGCGCCTGCCGCTGGTACCCATCGACTCGAAGAGCCAGGCGACCATGGACGCGGCCCTGGCGAAGATGCAGCTCGACCTCCCCCTCGGCGTGGCGGCGTGAGTCCGCTATGCCGAACCGGCTTGGGCGCGCGGACATCGCTCGGTAGGCACCGCAGCGCTGGCCCGGCCACGTGCCGAGGACGTCGGAGGAGTGCGTGTGGCGCACGGAGGCTCGACCGCACCGACCCGGTTGGCGAGCTATAGACTGACGGGCTGGCCGGCCCCGCTGGCGGCTGGTACCAGTTATTGGTCCAGCCACCGCACCCTTGGTAGTATGCGGAGGCCGTCGCCAGGCGGCTTCTGTTAGCCTGCGTCGTCTCGCGTGGCCGCTACCAGGTGGCCACCGGGTGGACAGATTGGACCACGCTATGAGTTCCCGGCGTTTCGCCGACCAACGCCTCGAGTGCGCCGCGTGTGGTGACACCTTCGTCTTCAGCGCTGGCGAGCAGGAGCTGAACCAGCTCCGCGGCATCGCGCAGCTTCCTGAGCATTGCCCCATGTGCACGCGTACGTACGTGGTGCACGGGACGAACGGCAAGTCCCGGCCAGCCGCCGTCTGAGCGCCGGCGCAAGCGCCGGCTCCCCCTACCACGCGAACAGCAGGTAGAGGTCGTTCACGTTCGTGTTGGTCGGGCCTGTGCGGACCAGGTCGCCCAGGCGATCGAAGAACGGATAGGCGTCGTTCTCGGCCAGGTGGCGGCCGGCGTCCAGGCCGGCGCGCGCCGCGCGATCGAGCGTCGTCCCGTCCACCAGTGCGCCGGCCGCGTCGGTGGGGCCGTCGCTGCCGTCCGTGCCGATGCTGGCCAGTAGGACATCGGGCAGGCCCCGGAGGGGCCAGGCCGCGGCCAGCGCCAGCTCCTGGTTGCGCCCACCCTGGCCGCGCCCGCGCACGGTGACGGTCGTCTCGCCGCCGGCCACCAGGCAGCACGGGCGCGGGAGTGGGTGGCCGCTGGCGTCCACCTCCCGCAGGAGTGCGGCGAGCACGCGGGCCGCCTCGCGCGCTTCCCCCTCCACGTAGGTCGTCAGCACGAGGCTCTGCAGTCCCTGCCGCTCCGCCGCGGCGGCCGCCGCCTCGCACGCGGCCAGGTTGCTCCCCACCACCTGCGTCTGCACCCGCTCAAAGAGTGGGTCGCTCGGGCCGGGGGTGTCGGGTAGCTCCCCTGCCAGCCCGGCGCGCAGGCGCTCGGCCACGGGCCGCGGCACCGCCTCCCACAGGCCGTAGCGGTCCAGCACGCGCGCGGCGTCCACCCAGGTCGTTGGGTCGGGAACAGTGGGGCCTGAGGCGATCGCGTCCAGCGGGTTGCCCACCACGTCGCTCAGCACCAGCGCGACCACGGACGCCGGAGCAGCCAGGCGGGCGAGCCCGCCGCCCTTCACGGCATCCAGGTGCTTGCGCACCGCGTTGATCTCGGCGATCGTCGCGCCCGACCGGAGCAGCACCTCGGTCGCCTGGCGCAGGTCTTCCAGCGTCACTCTACCCTCCGGTAGCGTCAGGAGGGCGGACCCGCCGCCTGAGACGACGCAGATCACCAGATCGCGCTCGTCCGCCGGCTGGACGAGCGCCGCGATGGCACGCGAGCCTTCTACGCCGGCGACATCCGGCACCGGATGGCCGGCCTCGACCACCCTCACCCCGCGGGTGGGGGCCGTGTGCCCGTAGCGCACGTTGACCGTGCCTTCCACCGGCAGCCGCGCGTCCGCGAGCACCTCTTCGACGGCGGCGGCCATTGGCGCCGCCGCCTTGCCAGCCCCCACCACGAGCGCCCGGCGGTACCGCGCGAGCTCATACGTCCGGTCTCCGACCACCAGGCGGCCGTTCTCCAGCCGCAGCGCCGCGCGCGTCGCCCGCCCCGGCTCGACGGCGGCCAGCGCGGCCGCCAGCACCGCTCGGAAGACCCCGCGCTGGGTCACTGCGACCGAGCTGGAGCGGCGGCAGCGTGCTCCACGGTCTCGCCACTCGGCACTTCGCCGCCGCTACGTCCGTCGTGCGACAGGTAGCGCTCGAAGTCACGCTCCAGGACGTCGGACCCGATGCGGCAGTTGCGGCCAATCCGCACGCCGCTGGCGATGCGCGCCCCCTTGCCCACGATCGTGATGCCCGTGTTCAGGTTGCGCGGCTCGGTGCGATTCGCCGGGCCGTCCTCGCCATCACCCAGCCGCACGGTGCTACCCACTACCACGTGCTTATCCAGGATCGCCCGGTCAACCACGCTCCCGGGCCCGACGATGCAGTCGGTGAAGAGGATGCTGTCACGCACGAGTGCGCCTTCGGCCACGAACACGCCCGGCGAGAGCACCGAGTGCTGGACCGTGCCGTTGATGATGCAGCCGTGGGTGATGAGGCTGCGCGTGACCCTGGCGCGGTCGGTGAGGTGGGCCGGAGGGCGTTCCTCAGAGCGCGTGTGGATCACCCAGTCGGTGTCGTACAGGTCGAAGTCGGGCGGCTCATTCAGCAGCCCCATGTTGGACTCCCAGTAGCTCTGGATGGTCCCGACATCCCGCCAGTACCCCTTGAACGGATAGGCGAAGACGTGGTCGGTCTGCACCATGCGCGGCACCACGTCCCGCCCGAAGTCGTGCCGGGACGACGGCAGCCGCGCGTCCTCCTCGAGCCGACGGTACAGGACGTCGCGCTCGAAGACGTAGATCCCCATGCTGATCAGGTTGCTCGACGGTTGGGACGGCTTCTCCTCGAAGCGGACCACGCGGCCCTCGGCGTTGACCACCATCGTGCCGAACTGGTGCGCCTCGGACATGGCCACTTCCATCACGCCCACGGTCGCGTCCGCCCGGCGCTCCTCGTGGAACGCGAGCATGGCGTTGTAGTCCATCTTGTAGACGTGGTCGCCCGAGAGGATCAGGAGCACGTCTGCCCGCCAGTCGGCCAGGAAGGGCAGGTTCTGGTAGACCGCGTCGGCCGTCCCGCGGTACCAGTCGCTCTCCTTGCGGCCGAGGTACGGCTGGAGCAGGCGCACGCCGCCGTGCATGCGGTCGAGGTCCCACGGCCGGCCGATCCCGATGTGGTCGTTCAGGCTGTGCGGCCGGTACTGGGTCAGCACAGCCACGCGGTAGATGCCCGAGTTGACGCAGTTGGAGAGGGTGAAGTCGATGATGCGGAACTTGCCGGCGAACGGCACCGCGGGCTTGGCCCGTTTCGCGGACAGCACGCTCAGGCGCGCGCCCTGCCCGCCTGCCATGATCACCGCCGCGACGTTCCGCATGTCTGCCCCACGGAGTGTGCCCTATTTGCGCGAAACGCGCACTACCCAGTGCACGAGGAGCAGCGTGCCGGCGCGCCCGCGGGCAGCCTACAGCAGCTCGAGTAGCACGGCGTACACGTACTGGGAGAGGGCCCACAGCTCGGGGACGAACGTGTACCAGGGCACGGGTCGATCCGGGTAGACGTGCTCGAAGATGGACGTCTCCACGTACCGCTGGAGCGTGCCGGCCGGGGCGCTCGCGGCCAGAAGGCGCGTCTCGCTGAACGGGATGTAGGAGTCGCCCGTGTCGTGCATGAGGTACAGGCGGGCCCGCAGGCCGGGGAGGAAGCTGGAGGGCGAGATCGCGGCCAGGCGGGACCGCGTGGCTTCGGGCAGCCGAGCCACGATCGCCCGCGCCTCCTCGCGCGACACGCCCTCCAAGAGCTGCCGAGCGTCCCGGCCCGCCGGGGTGAGCGACGCCCATTCGGCCTCGTCGACCGGCTGGCGCTGGAGGAATGCGCGCGCCAGCAGGGCGCGGTCGACCGGCGCCGGCAACGTGTCCACGAGCTGCGTCGCCAGCACTTCCAGGGTTAGGGGGTGAGGCTGCCAGGGCCGCTCCTCGCCCGATACCTCGATCGAGCGGCTGCCCACGGCGAGCAGCAGCTCGCGTGCGTCGAAGTAGCCGCCGAGGCTGCTGACGAAACGCACGCGGTCACGCAGCGCTTCCTCAGACGCGGCGATCACGCTGAGCCCTCCGCCAATGGAGAAGCCCAGGAGGCCCGTGCGAGCCGGGTCGACGTCGGGCCGGGACACCAGGAGCTGGTACGCCCGGCGCACCGCCTCTGGCTCCTCGGGCAGAATGCGCCCGGCCAGGAGGTTGTCCGAGCCGGGCACCAGCACCACGACGCCGAGGCGCGCCAGCGCGTCGGCGAAGCGCACCAGCACCGGGTCACGCCGCTCGAGGCGGGCGCCGAGCTGGAGCACCACGCCCGCGTGCGGCCCGGGCGTCCCCGGCTGGTACACGTCCGCCTCCACCACCCCGGCCGAGTAGGCGAAGCTGGCCGTGTCGCGCGCTGGCGTCGGCGTCGCCCATGCGAGGGGATTGACCGGAGCCTGCGGGAACAGGGCGGGTAGCAGGAGCAGCGCAAGCGCCGCCACACGCGCCGGGCGAACCGCCAGGAGGAGCACGACCACCAGGACGACGCCGAGCACGATCCACCACCGGCGGCCGCGCCCGGCCCGCACCCTGGAGCGCCTCAGCTCGACCACCGGCCAGGACCCCACGGGCGCCTCAGTCCAGCCGCTGCGCGCCCATTCTTCCAGCGGCCTCAACAGGTGGGATGCACCCACCACCCGGCACCCGCCCGCCGGCGGAGCCGCGGGTCGGCTCAGATGGTGGACCTGCGCGCGCGTCCCCGGCCGCGCACGGCGTCCATGATCGGTAGGACGATGATCGCCGCGATGATCGCCTCCGGGATGCCGTTGGTGAAGGCCACGGTGAGGGCGAGCGTCGGGCTCATCAGCTCCGGATGGAGGAGCGTCGCCGTCGTGAGCACGAGAATGGTGTTCGTCAACGTGCCGACGACCGCCGAGACGACCAGCGCCAGTGAGTAGTTCGTGCCGCGCAGCGCGCGGAACGTGAAGTAGGCAGTGATCCCGATGAACATCCGCGGGAGGATCGCCACGCGCGGGTCGGCGAAGAGCGGGTTTGTGGCTGTGAGGAAGCTGAAGAGCCCGAAGATGGTGCCGATGGCCCAGCCCACGGGCCAGCCCTCCGCGATCCCGCCGATGATGGCCGGCACGTGCATGATGGTGGCCTGGATCCCGGTGGGGAAGGGAATGAAGCCAAGCCGCGTCGCCCCGAGGAAGGCCGCGATCGCCCCGAGCAGGCCGGCCACCACCACGCGGCGCACCATCGGGTTGGCGACGGCGTACTCCTCGGCCGGCGCCTCCACGGCCAGCGCGCCCGCCGCCTGCGCCCCGGACCAGCCCGCCCAGCTCACCGCGAGGAAGCCGACGACCATGCCAAGCAGACCCGGACCGAGGCCCTGCAGCTCGCCCAGGCCGAACAGGTTCGCGTTGGGCTTCGGCGTCCCCTGGGTGAGGCCCGAGACCCAGGCGCTGAGGGCGGGCTGCAGGAGCGCCGTCAGCAGGTAGGTGAGCGAGACCAGCAGGCCGAGCACGCCGGCGGCCAGCACCAGCATCGCGTGTCGGCGGCTCACCCCACTGCGCCTCCAGAAGTGGGCGATGACGAGCGTGGTCAGCGCTGCGAGGACCAGGATGTAGGCGCCGCGCTGCGGCGCCTGGGGCGGGCTCTCCGCGAACGAGATGCCGTTGTACGTGCCGCCGCCCAGCGTGAACCAGGGCAGGGCGTACGCGACGAGTGCGACGAGAGCGCCAGCCGCCGCGACCCACACTTCACGCGGCACGCCCGCTGCGCGCGCCTCGGCGTCCGCGTATCCTGCTCGAGCTGCCATTGAGAAGTCCCTCCCCCGTGATCAGGTCGGACGTCAGAAGCCAGAGAGCTGAGATCTGCCGTCTGCCTGAAGCGTACGCCTCCGGGGCTACGCCGGGTAGGTCACGAACAGCAGGAGCGCTGCCACGCCGGCTGCCCCGGCCAGCGCCAGCCAGTCGGTCGCCCGCATCGTGAGCTGGCCCAGCCGCGTGCGGCCCTTGCCACCCACGTAGCAGCGCGACTCCATCGCCAGGATCAGCTCTTCGGCGCGGCGAAACGTCAGCACGAACAGCGGCACGAGGATCGGGATCAAGTTGCGGGTCGCCGTGACCCAGCGCCAGGCGCCAGGCCGGCCGAAGTCTGCCCCACGAGAGGCCTGCGCTTTCATGATCCGCTCCGTCTCCTCGGCCAGCGTGGGCACGAACCGCAGCGCGATCGTCACCATCATCGCCAGCTCATGAGCTGGCACACGCACCACCTGGAAGGGTTGCAGCAGGCGCTCGATGGCGTGGGTCAGCGTGGTGGTGTCGGTCGTGAAGGTGAGCAGACTGGCCAGCACGACGAACTCCACCGCTCGGAACGCCACTACGACCCCCGCCTTGATGCTCCCCGTCGTCACCGTGAGCTGGGGCTGCAGCGGTCCGAGCGCGACCGGCGCCGACCACTGCCACAGCACCGTGCTGGTCGCGGCGTCGAAGTTCCCGCCGAACAGGAACTGGAAGACGATGAACAGCCCGATGAGCGGCGCCGCCGGGCGGAGGCTGCGCAGGGCGTAGCCGAGCGGTACCCCGGCCACCTTGACCAGGGCAAAGACCAGGCCGAGCGCCACCAGGTTCCCGGTGTAGGAGAGGACCGCGCTCATGGCCACGATGATCACGACGAACGCCACCACCTTGGCCCGCGCATCCAGACGGTGGAGGAACGACCGTCCCGGCAGATACTGGCCGAAGGTGACGTTGCTCAGCAGGTCGAACTCGTCCACGCGAGCACCTCGCTGGCCGCCTCTTCCACCGTCAGCGCGTCCGGCCGCACGGGTGCGCCTGCCCGTGCCAGGCGGTCCATCAGCTCCGTCACCTGCGGCACGCCCAACCCGTGCTCGGAGAGGGTGCCCACCTGGCGGAACACCTCGCGCACGGGGCCGGCGAGCGTGGTGTGCCCCCCGGCCAGCACCCAGACCCGCTCGACGAGCCCGGCCACCTCCTCCATGTTGTGCGAGACGAACACGATCGCTAGGCCGCGCTCGCGGTGCAGCGTCAGCAGAGTCTGCAGCAGGTCGTCCCTGCCCCGCGGGTCCAGGCTGGCGGTCGGCTCGTCCAGCACCAGCACCTCGGGCTCCAGGGCGAGCACGCCGGCGATGGCCACGCGCCGCATCTCGCCGCCGCTCAGCCCGAACGTGTAGCGGTCCTTGAACGCCTCGAACCCCAGCCGCATGGCTTCCATCGCGTCGCGGACGCGCTGCCGCACCTCCTCGCGGCCGAGCCCGAGCTTGCGAGGCCCGAACGCGATGTCGTCGCCGACCGTCGGCTCGAAGAGCTGCTGCTCCGGGAACTGGAATACCAGCCCAACCGTTCTCCGGACCCGCCGGATATCCCCACGCGGGTCGCCGAGGTCCTGCCCGGCCACAACCACACGGCCCCGCTGCGGCCGCATGAGGCCATTCAGGTGCTGGACGAGCGTCGACTTACCGGAGCCGGTGTGTCCGATGATGCCGCCGATCTCGCCCCAGCGAAGCTGGAAGCTCACCCCGCGCAGGCCGACCGCCTCCAGGGGCGTGCCGGCCAGGTACGTGTGCCAGAGGTCGGCCACGTCGATCACCAGGTCCGCGGCCAGGCCGTTGGGCGGCCGGGCAGCCGGCGCCTGGAGGGCGTCCGGCGCTGCCTGAGATGGCGGCGCGGAGACCACCGCGCGCGGGCCGCATCTCGTCTGGAGCAGCACCTCCGCCAGCTCGTCCACTGCCAGGAGATCGGGCGGCACGCCTGGATCGGACGCGTGCAGGCGCTGGGCGAGGTCGGTGACCTGCGGGACGTCGAGCTGGAGCTGGCGCAGGGAGGACACCTGGCTGAAGACATCACGCGGCGTACCCTCCAGCGCCATCCGCCCGTGATCCAGCACGATCACCCGCTGCGCGCGTGCCGCCTCGGCCATGAAGTGGGTGATCTGGATGACCGTGGTGCCGGCCTCGCGGTTCAACCGGTGCGCCACCTCCAGCACCTCGCGCCGGCCCTCCGGGTCGAGCATGGCCGTCGCTTCGTCGAGGACGAGCGCCCGTGGCTGCATCGCCAGGACGCCGGCGATGGCGACCCGCTGGCGCTGGCCGCCCGAGAGGTGGTGGGGCGCCCGTGTGCGGAGGTGCTCCAGGTCGACCGCCGCGAGTGAAGCGTCCAGGCGCCGCCGAATCTCCTCCCGCGGGAGCCCCAGGTTCTCCGGACCGAACGCCACGTCGTCCTCCACCACCGTTGCCACGAGCTGGTTGTCCGGGTTCTGGAACACCAGCCCCACCGTCTGGCGGACCTGCCGCAGCAAGTCGGGGTGCCGCACGGCCTCGCGGGTATCCAGGCCGTCTACGAGCACCCGTCCGGCGCGCGGGAGGAGCAGGGCGTTGAGCAGCCTGGCGAGCGTGCTCTTGCCCGAGCCATTGTGGCCGAGGATCGCCACGTACTCGCCTGCGTGGACGACGAGTGACACCCCGTCCAGCGCGACGCGCCGGCGCTCCTCGCCGCCGGGCGCCGGGTAGGCGAAGGCGACGTCCTCTACCTGGATCAGCGGCTTGGGCTGGCTTGGCTGGGCCACCGCGAGCGGTGCAGGGCTGTCGACTCTGGCCGCGCCGGCATCACCCTGTCGGGCTGTCGCGCAGGTAGAAGAGGTAGAAGGCCGGCACGACGGAGAGGATCGTCAGCACGAGCAGGAGGGGATCGCCCACCAGCTTCCAGGTGATGGCGAGCGCCCACGTCGTGAAGGCGAGGAAGCTCAGGCTCAGGGCGAAGAGGAAGCGGTCGCGCTTCAGCCGCTCGCGGAAGCTGAAGCTCGGAGCGGCTGCCCGGGCCGGGTCGTCTCGCCGCACTGGCCGACGCCGGTCGGATGTCCTGCCGCGCTTCCGCTTCCCCGTGGGCTCCCCCGACCCGTGTGCCATGCCAGCAATTGTACGAGCGGGGCCGCGCGCCGACGACCCGGCGCGACGCCGACACAAGCGGGCCGCCCTCTGACGCGGACCGGCGCCGTGGCGGCCCGCGCGCGTCGCACCGCGGGAGGGGGATGCGAAGGTCAGGTCGACCTGAGCCTGGCGCGCTGCAGCTTGCCGGCGGCGTTGCGCGGCAGCGCGTCCAGGAAGCGGATCCGGGTCGGGACCTTGTAGCCGGCGAGACGCTTCCGACAGAACGCTTGCAGCTCCTCCATGTCGAGCCGCGCGCCGGGCCTGAGCTGCACCGCCGCCGTCACGGCCTGGCCCCAGGCCGGGTGCGGCTCGGCGTAGACGCCGGCGTCCTCAACCGCCGGGTGCGCCAGGAGCGCTGCCTCCACCTCCGCCGGGGAGACGTTCTCGCCCCCCGAGACGATGAGGTCGTCGCGCCGATCGACCACGTAGAGGTACCCCTCCTCGTCCAGGTAGCCGAGGTCGCCGGTGTGCAGCCAGCCGCCGCGCAGCGCCTCCGCCGTGGCCGCGGGCTGGCTCACGTAGCCGGGCATCACCGTGGGTCCGCGCACGACGATCTCGCCCACGCCACCCTGTGGGAGCGCCCGGCCGTCGCGCTCGATCCGCAGCTCAGTCGGCAGCAGCGGCTTGCCCGCCGAGCCGAGCTTGCGCAGCGCGTCTTCCGGCGGCAGCGTGGCCACCTGCGAGGCCGCCTCGGTGAGCCCGTAGGTGTGGACGACCGGCGCGCCGAGGCGTGCGCACGCCTCCAGCAGCGGGCGCGGCGCCGGCCCGCCGCCCAGCAGGAAGCAGCGGAAGCGCCGCGGATAGGGATGCTCTCCCCGCACCTCCAGCAGGCGCTGGAGCATGGTGCTGACGACCGAGGCGATTGTCACCCCATCCTCGTCGATGGCTCGGTTGGCGGCCAGCGGATCGAACCGTGGGTGGAGGACAGCAGGGACGCCGTAGATGGCGCTGCGGAGCAGGATGGACAGGCCGCCGACGTGGAACAGGGGCAGAACGGCGAGCCAGCGGTCGTCAGGCTGGAGCCCCAGGTTGAGCGCCGACCCGACCGCGCTCCACCAGTGGTTGCCGTAGGTCAGCCTGACCCCCTTCGGGCGGGCCGCCGTGCCCGACGTGTAGACGATGGCGTGGGTGGCGTCCAGCCGGATGCGCCCGAGCCGGCGCGCGTCCGCGGGGGAAGCCGCGCTCCCGGGAGTCAGGTCGTCCACCGCGGCCAGGGCGAGCGACGCCCGGCTCCGCCCGACCGCCTGAGCCACCGCCCTGTGCGGCGCGTCGTGCACCAGCAGCCCGACCCCGGCGTCGTCGACCTGCCGGCCGACCTCGGAGGCGGTGAGACGCGTGTTCAGCGGGACCAGGACGGCCCCGAGCCGGACCAGCGCGTGGACGAGCGTGACGAACGGCGCCCCATTCTCAAGCAGGACTCCGACACGGCTGCGGCCCTCCACTCCCAGGCCCGCCAGCGCCAGCGCGACGAGGGTCGCGCGGCGATCCAGCTCCGCGAATGTCCACCGCTCGCCGCCGCACAGCAGCGCTAGCCGGTTGGGCGTGGTCCGCGCCCGCTGGCGCAGCCACTCCGGAAGCGTCTCTACAGCCACAGGGCGAGGGCGAAGAGCAGCCCGAACAGCAAGTGCAGCCGGCCCGTCCCGCTGAGCGCGCGGTTGAGCGGCCGCCCTTCCGCGGTCCACACGAGCCGCACCAGCGCGACCGCCAGGGGGAGGGTGAGCCACGGCAGGAGGGCCCACCCGCGCAGGGCGCCGGCTAGCCAGAGCGCCGGCGGCACCAGGTAGGCGCCGAAGACGAACAGCGCGTACTGCACCCGGGTCGCCCACCGCCCGAGCCGTACCGCGAGCGTCCGCTTCCCGGCTGCGCGGTCGGTGTCGATGTCGCGCAGGTTGTTCACCACCAGGATCGCCGTCACCAGGAGCCCAATCGGGACTGCTGCCCAGCCGACCAGGGGCGTCAGGCTAAGCGTCTGGAGGTAGGCGCTGCCGGCGACGGCCACGAGGCCGAAGAAGACGAACACGGAGAGGTCGCCGAGCCCGTGGTAGCCGAACGGCCAGGGGCCCCCCGTGTAGGCGAGCCCGGCCAGGATCGACGCGACGCCGATCGCCAGGATCGGCCAGCCACCCACGGCGACGAGGTAGATGCCGACGAGGGTCGCGAGCCCGAACGTGGCGTAGGTAGCTGCCAGCACCTGGCGCGGCGGGACCAGGCCGCTCTGGGTGATGCGCACGGGTCCGAGCCGCTCGGGCGTGTCGGCCCCCCGGTGGAAGTCGAACACGTCGTTCGCGAAGTTGGTCCCCACCTGAATGAGGAGCGACGCCAGGAGCGCGCCCAGGAAGGGGCCGAGGCGGACGTGGGGCAGGTCGACCGCTGCGGCCGTGCCCACCAGGACCGGCACCACCGCGGCCGGCAGCGTGGCCGGGCGGGCGGCGAGCAGCCAGGGCTGCCAGCCCCGGGCCGTGGCGGCCGCGGTGGCGGCGCTCACGCCACCCCCTGAGCGTGCCGCACGTTCGGGGTGCGCCCCGGCGAGCGGGAGGCGCGGCGTGCTGGATGGGCTCCCATCGGCGCCACGCGCGGCCGCAGGCGGCGCCTACGGGAACCGCGGAAACCGGGAGAAGTCGGGCTTGCGCCGCTCCAGGAAGGCATCCCGCCCCTCCTTGGCCTCATCGGTCAGGTAGTAGAGGAGTGTCGCGTCGCCGGCGAGCTGCTGCAGGCCGGCCAGGCCGTCCGTATCGGCGTTGAACGCCGCCTTGAGGAACCGCAGGGCGGTGGGGCTCTTCTCCAGAATCTCGCGCGCCCACTCGATCGCCGTGGCCTCGAGCTGATCGAGCGGCACCACCGTGTTGACCAGCCCCATCGCTAGCGCCTCCTGCGCCGTGTACTGGCGGCACAGGTACCAGATCTCGCGCGCCTTCTTGTGGCCGACCGTGCGCGCCAGGAGGGCGGCGCCGTACCCGGCGTCGAAGCTGCCGACCTTCGGCCCGGTCTGGCCGAAGCGAGCATTCTCGGCCGCGATTGTCAGGTCGCACACCAGGTGCAGGACGTGGCCGCCGCCGATCGCGTACCCGGCGACGACAGCGATCACCGGCTTGGGCAGCAGCCGGATCTGGCGCTGGAGGTCCAGCACGTTGAGTCGCGCCACGCCCTGGGGGTCGACGTAGCCGCCGTGCCCGCGCACGCGCTGGTCGCCGCCCGCGCAGAAGGCCGCACTCCCTGCGCCGGTGAAGAGCACGACGCCGGTCGTCGCGTCGTCACGTACATGGGCGAACGCATCCTGCAGCTCGGTGACGGTCTGGGGTCGGAAGGCGTTGCGCACCTCGGGTCGGTTGATCGTGATCCGGGCGATTCCCTCGGCGCGCTCGTAGAGGATGTCGGCGAACTCGCGAACGCGTTCCCAGGCGATAGGCACGGTGGTCCTCACTCACGCTCAGGTGTCGGCCAGGAACCGCGCGCAGGTCAAAGGCGCGCCGGGGCGCGTGGCCGAGACGGTCGGTGTTGCAGCGTAGTTTTACCCCAGCGCCCTGGCCACGACCACGGTGGCGTTGTCATGGCCGCCGCGCCGCAGCGCCAGCGCCACCAGCCGATCGGCGGTGTCCTGCGCGCCGAGCGACGCGCGGACCAGCGATGCCAGCTCGGCTGGCTCCAGGTAGGCGGACAGGCCGTCCGAGCACAGCACCAGGGAGTCGCCCGGGCTCAGGAGAACCCCGCCGAACGTGTCTACGGCCACATCGGGCTGCACGCCGAGCGCGCGGCTCAGCACCTGGCGGTAGGGGTGGGTGTGCGCCTCCTGGGCGCTGATCCGTCCGGCGCGCAGCAGCTCCCCGACGAGTGAGTGGTCCACGGTGAGGAGTCGGGCGCTCGCGCCGGCCACGAGGTAAGCGCGACTGTCGCCCACGTTGGCGATGGTGGCTTCGCCGTCGCTGTCGACGACGGCGCATACCAGTGTGGTTCCCATCCCCTCCAGGTCGGGGGTCGCGTTGGCGAGGGCCCACACCTGCCGATTGGCCGCCGCGACCGCTCGCTCCAGGATGGCCGCGCGACCCGCGCCGGGCGCCGCCAGCGCAGGACGGAGCGCCTCCAGCAGGGCCTGCAAGGAGAGCGCGCTCGCCACCTCGCCCGCCCGGTGGCCGCCCATGCCGTCGGCCACCGCCAGCACGATGCCCGGGAGCGCCGATCCCGGCTCCAGCGGCCGCGCGAGACAGGCGTCTTCGTTCCTCTCGCGCACGAGTCCCACATCCGTGGCGGTGCCGAGGTCGACGCGGAGCGGGGGCACGCGCTTCTTTCCCTCCCAGCAATTCTGCGGTGGTATACTTTGTCTGGCATCGGACCCGCCGCCCTGGCGGGTCTGTTTTGTGTCGCACGTCACCCTCCTGGCACGCTTCTTGTTCACGCTGGAGAGTCCTCAAGTGGGAGGCGCTGAGGCTGCACCACGGTGGTCCGGTGGCCCACTCCCAGGCAACGGCCCGCCCGCCGCACCCCGGCGGTAGCGAGCGCCACTCACGGCTATCGGACGGAAAAGCTGACAGGGGTCGTGGCGTAAGGCACAATTCGCCCATTACTGCCGGAGGTATCCCCCAATCCCATCCCCCCGCTCACTGCTGCAGCGCCCGCCCGTACAGACAGGGCCCCGGGTCGACCACCAGATTCGCGTTCCTGAAGTACGGCTCATCGACGAAGAGGGCAACCAGATTGGCATCGTACCGACCGCCGAGGCGCTGGCGAGGGCCCGGGCCCGGGACCTCAACCTGGTGGAAGTTGCGCCGAACGCCCAGCCACCAGTCTGCCGCATCCTCGACTACGGCAAGCACAAGTACGAGGAAGAGAAGAAGGAGCGCGCGGCGCGGAAGCACCAGCACACGTCCGAGCTGAAGGAGCTGCGGCTGCGCCCGCGGACCGACGAGCACGACCTGATGGTGCGCGCTCGGGCCGCGCGGAAGTTCCTGGAGGAAGGCCACAAAGTGCGGCTGGTGGTGCGCTTCCGGGGCCGTGAGGCGACCCACCCGGAAGTGGCGCGCGCGCAGATCAACGAGATCGCGCAGACCGTCGCCGATATCGCCGTCGTGGAGCGCGCCCCGGAGATGGAGGGGCGGGCGATGTACGCCATCCTGGCCAGGGGCCGGCCCAAGGAGCTGGCCGCCTCACGGCCGCCGTCGCCGGCCCCGCCCAACGCGAAGCCTACGGAGTAGCGCCGCCCGGGAGAGGCTCTTCGACCACCTGCGCCCCGCCCCCCGTGAAGCGGAGGCGGCCGCGGATGACCCCCATCACGATGACACGCTCGGCGGGCAGCACGAGCGACTGCAGGTCGGCGCCGACCGGGTCCAGCCGCACCCGGTCGGCGGCTGCAGCGTAGCGCCGCGCCAGGCGCCGGGCGTCTCCGTCCACCTCCACCTCGGCGACCACGAGGTCCCCATTCTCGGGGTCGGCTCGGGTGTCCACGCTCACGGCGTCGCCGGGGTGGAGGCCGGCCCCCGCCAGCCCCTCGTCCCTGATCCAGAAGGGGCTGCGTCCACTCGGCAGCTCCGAGTTCCAGCTAAAGGCCCCTGCTCCGCCCATACGCGCTGGGTCTCGTTCCAATCCTCAGCCGGCCCGGCGGCCGGCGGCTCGGCACCACGGCGGTACCGGCGCGGATCCGCGCCAGACGTTGGCCCACTGCCGCGTCTCCCTCACGCGGGAGCGCCACGTGCGCAAGCGGCAGTGTACCCCGCGCGTCGGCCGGCCGGGACGTAACAGATCTCACACAGCTTGTGCCGGCGGGGGCGCGAACCCTGGTGTACCCGCTGATCTGGCCGCTAGATTCCTCCGGCCACCGGAGACGCCTCGCTCTTGTCCCGCCCGGCTCGCCTGCGCCACGCACTCGAAGAGACGCCCTCAGACAGCTCAGCGCGCTGGTGGGCGGCGCTCGGCCTGGCTCTCCTGGCGCTCGCCGCGACCGCGGCGCCGGCCCTGGCCGAGACGTGGCAGCCCGGGCCGGGTGGGGTGGGCGAGAACACCTACGCGGGGTTCGTCGACACCCCGACCCGAGGCGCGACGGTGAGTCCCGGCAGCCCGATCCGCGTGGCCGGCTGGGTGGTCGACCGCACGGCCGCGGGGTGGGCGGGCATCGACGAGGTGCACGTCTATGCTGGACGCGCCGGCGAGGGTGGCGTCTTCCTCGGGAAGGCGCTCGTCGCGCAGCCACGGCCGGACGTGGCCCTGGCGTTGGGAAACCCGTACTGGGCCGCGTCCGGGTTCAGCCTGGCCATTCCGGCCGGCCGGCTGGGCGCGGGCCCGCTGACGCTGGCGATCTACGCCCGGACGCCTGGGAAGGGGTGGTGGTTCACCGAGGTGCGCCCTGGCGGCGGAGGGGGCAGCGCCGCCCCTGCGCCGCGCGCCGCTCCCTCCCCGCCCGCAGCGGCCGCCATCACTCCCACCGCCGACCAGCAGCGGTTCATCGACCAGGTGGGCTCGCTCGCCCGGCGGTTCCGAGGCGAGGTGGGCCTGCCGCCGTCGCTGGTCGTCGCCATCGCCATCAACGAGAGCGGCTGGGGCCGGAGCGCGCTGGCCGAGGAGGCCCGCAACTACTTCGGCATCAAAGCGCTCCGCGGCGCCGGCCCGGCTGGCGTCTACGAGAAGGAGACCTGGGAGGTGGTGGACGGCGAGCGCGTGACGGCCACCGCGCCGTTCCGAGCCTACTTCTCCCTGGAGGAGAGCCTGCGCGACCTGGGCGCGTTCCTGCGCGCCAACCCGCGCTACGCGCCGGTCTGGCCGGTGGCGGGCGACCCGGTCGCCGCGGCGCGAGCGCTGCTGGCCGCCGGCTACGCCACCGACCCGGCCTGGGCCGATAAGCTGATCCGCCTGATCGACCTCTACCAGCTCCGGCAGCTGGACCGGGCGTAGGGCGCCGCCAGACCGCCCGGGCTTTCCGATCGACGGTCACCAGCGTCCTGGCACCGGGACCTAGGGCCTTCCAGGTCTCCACCCGTTGCCTGGCACGCCATCCTGCGGGGTGCCTGCGGAACGAGCGGGGGGCCCGGGGGGCGCAGCCCCATAGGAGTGGGCAGTCGAACGGCCCCCTACCGGGAGAGCCGGGGCCGGGAGC
>CAYSYM010000002.1:0-153419 GCA_964435115.1 uncultured Chloroflexota bacterium
GCGGCTCATCTTAGTGGGCCATCCCAAGAAGGGCCTGATGCTGGCCAAGGCCGATGAATTGCGCGCATTCGCCCAGAAACTGCTGGAAAACGTGCATTAGCACGGCGGCCATACTGGAAGACAACAAGAACGAACCGGATGTACAGAGACGGGTCGGCATGACGCACATCATTGAGACGGAGGAACTGGTCAAGAAATTCGGCGACTTCACGGCCGTGGACCGACTGGACCTGCGCATCAGGCCGGGCGAGCTGTTCGGCTTTCTGGGCCCGAACGGGGCGGGCAAGACGACCACCATCTCCGTCCTGTGCACGCTCCTCCGTCCGACCGCTGGCCGCGTCCAGGTGGCCGGGTACGACGTCGTGCGCCAGGCGGACGACGTCCGCCGCTCGATCGGCCTGATCTTCCAGGATCCCACGCTCGACAACCAGCTCACGGCCCAGGAGAACCTGGACTTCCACGCCCTGGCCTATGATGTCCCGCGGGCCGAGGCGCGGCCGCGGGCCGAAGCGCTGCTGAAGCTGCTGGACCTCTGGGACCGCCGCGACGACCAGGTGAAGAGCTTCTCTGGTGGGATGAAGCGCCGTCTGGAGATCGCGCGCAGCCTCCTGCACCGGCCGCGTGTGCTCTTCCTCGACGAGCCCACCCTGGGGCTCGACCCGCAGACACGGGCGCTCATCTGGCAGTACCTGCTGGGCCTGCGGCAGTCCGACGGGATCACCCTGTTCCTGACCACGCACTACATGGACGAGGCCGAGTACTGCGACCGCATCGCCATCATCGACCACGGCCAGGTCGTGGCACTGGACACGCCGGACAAGCTGAAGGCGATGGTGGGCGGCGACGTGGTGACGGTGCGCACGAGCGACAACCACCAGGCGGCCCAGGAGATCGAGGCGCGCTGGGGGCTGGCGGCGGTCGCGCACGGCGACGAGTTGCGGCTGGAGGTGGAGCGCGGCGACCAGTTCGTCCCCGAGCTGGTGCGTGGCGTGACGCCACGGGTGGAGGCGGTCACGGTCAACCGCCCAACGCTGGACGACGTGTTCATGAAGCTCACCGGGCGGGCGATCCGCGACGAGGAGGCGAGCGACGTCGAGCGGCTGCGCCAGCGCGCGCGGGTGTGGGGCGGGCGAGGCTGATGAGCACGGGGAGCGTGGCGGCCGGGGTCGGCGCTCGGGCGCGGCAGCCGAGATCGCGCCTGGCCGCCGACCTGCGCGGCGTCTACGTCATCTGGTACCGCGACCTCCTGCGCTGGTGGCGCGACCGGCAGCGGATCCTGCCGTCTGTGTTCCAGCCGATCCTGTACCTGTTCGTGTTCGGCGTTGGCCTGGGCGCCTCCATCGGAGGTGGACTCGGCGGACCGCGCGGCGGCGGGAGCGCGCCGACCGGGCTGCCTGGCGTCTCGTACACCACGTTCATCTACCCGGGCATCCTGGCGATGAGCGTGCTGTTCACCAGCATCTTCTCGGCCATGAGCATCGTCTGGGACCGTGAGTTCGGCTTCCTGAAGGAGATCCAGGTGGCGCCCATCAGCCGCGCGTCCGTGGCCGTCGGCAAGGCGCTGGGCGGAAGCACGGTCGCCATGCTCCAGGCGAGCCTGCTGCTCGTCCTCGCACCGTTCGTGGGCGTGAGCCTGAACCCGGTGCTGGTGCTCGAGCTGCTGGGCCTGATGTTCCTGCTAGCCTTCACGCTCAGCGGCTTCGGCGTGGCGATCGCCTCGCGCATGACGACCATGGAAGGCTTCCAGGTGGTGATGAACTTCGTGCTGATGCCGCTCCTCTTCCTGAGCGGCGCCTTCTTCCCCCTGCAGGGCCTGCCGCCCTGGCTCGCCGCCCTCACGCGGCTCGACCCGGCGGCCTACGCCGTCGACGCCATCCGGCGCGTGGTCCTCGGCGCGTCGGGGGTGCCAGACGCGGTCCTGGCCGGCCTGGCAATCGCCGGGCCGACGGGCGACCCACTGCCGATCTGGAGCGAGGTCGCCGTCCTCGCGGCGCTCAGCGTGCCCGTCCTCGCCCTCGCCGTCCGCTGGTTCAGCCAGACGGAGTGAGGGCGCAACATCACTCCACGGCGATCTCGATCCGCTGCTTGCGCCGGGTCGGCTCGTCCCGCTCCATCCTGTCCAGCCGGTCCACCATGGCGTCGATCAGCGAGCGGGCGGCAAGGAGCTGCTCGCGCTGCGCGGCGTACATGTGTCGCACAGTGTCGTCCGGCAGGAGTTGGCGCAGCAGGCGGTCGAGCGTGGGGACCCGGATCACCACCGCCTCTCCTCTCTCCCCGGTGCGTTCCGCGGCGGTGGATGCGGGCTGCGTCTTGTCGGGCATGGCGTACCTCCTCCTCATGAGCGCTGGACCAAGCGGGTGAGCCGCACTGCCACGCGCATCGGTGCCGGTGTGGCTCACGTACCTGGCCATCTGGAAGACTGAGCGCATCGCCCTCAGGCCCGCGCTCCTGCGCCCTGGGGGGCGCGGGCTTCGTCGAAGCGGATCGATAGCATGTGGCGCTCCTCGTCGAGCTGGGCGCCCCGGGCCTGCAGGCCGGCGAGTGCACGCGGCAGGACGACGTGGCGGCGGTGCGTGCCTACGCGGACGAACAGCTCGTCACCTGTCTGGCGGAGCTGGACGTCCCCCCGGGTAGCGAACGGTAGCGGGATCTGCATCACGTATCCACCCCCTGGCCGGCGCTCAATTGTATGCGTCTTGCCTCGGAAATAGATCCGCGTCGGGTCCTCGTCGCCGTACAGGGTGGCGGCCATCCGACGCAGTGGCTCCAGCCCCACCACCTGGTCCTGGAACAGGGGCACGGCCTTGATGGGGATGGGGTCGAACCCCTCGGCGATATGGCGGAGGTAGGTGGCCTGCGTGTCCTTCCAGGCCGCGAAGTACGGGTCGGTCACTTCGGGTGGCAGCACGCGGTTGGCGACCACCAGGTCTGTCGGATAGCCGAACAGGTGGAAGTAGGTGTGCGTCCGCTCCGCTTCCGCGACGACCATCTTCTCCGGGTTGAGCACCAGCCGCACGCTGGTGAGCGCGGGGTCCACGAGCATGTCATGGAGCTGGCGGAGCTTGCGGAAGAGATCCTCGACACTCGCGAAGACCCTATCGCTGGGGATGGGCAGGTCGGTGAAGGCGCCGAGCACCGGCCGTACCACCCCTGACACCCGCCGCTGGAGGGGGAACAGCCGTTCCATCCACCAGCGCATGTGGTCGGGGAAGGAGAGCAGCCGCAGCGTCTCGCCGGTCGGGGCCGCGTCCACGACGACCACGTCGTAGCTGCCCGACTCGCAGTGGCGGTTGATCCACAGCAGGTTGGCCAGCTCGTCCATCCCCGGCAGGATGGTGAGCTCGTCGGCGACGAGGTCGCCGGCTCCGCCACTTCCCCAGGCCATGAGGGCGTTGAGCCACTGCTGTACGGTGCCCCAGTGGGTCTGGAGGTTGTGGTAGATGTCTGTCTCCTGGGCCCACAGGTTGGGTCCGACAAGGGTGGGCTCTGGACCCAGCGGGAGGTCCAGGCTATCGCCAAGCGAGTGGGCCAGGTCGGTGCTCAGGACGACCGTCCGGTAGCCCAGCTCAGACGCCCGCAGGGCGGTGGCCGCGGCGACCGACGTCTTTCCGACGCCGCCTTTGCCGGTGTAGAAGAGGATTCGCACGCCGGCCATTGTCGCACTCCGCGCAAGCCGGCCGGCGACATCGCCATCGTGATGCCGCGGCCGGGATGGAATGAGGGCCGTCGCCGAGGAATCGGGTACAATTTGCGCGGCCCGCCAACTACGGGGTGTGGCCGACGCCCGTTCCACGTGGCTCGTACCGAGCGTCCGGGTCCGTCGCGCTACGCGCGACCGCACGGAGGTGGGGCGGCCTCGGGGCACACCCGGCAGCGGCGGGCCGCGCCGCCTTCAGAGCGGGGCGCGCCGGAGACGACGCACGTCGGGCCGGCCGAAGATCGACACACGAGGAAGGGAAGGATGGCTGAGAGCAACAAGAACCAGACGGCCGCCGAGCGCGCGCGCATGAAGGAGCTGCTTGGAGCGCAGCTTTCGACGCACGTATGCTTCTCGCCGAGCTGCCCGACGCCGGGCGAGCGCATCGTGATGCGCGAGCTGTTCCCGGTGGTCACCCTGGCGCCGCGGCGCCGGACCGTCTTCTACCACAAGGCCTGCGGCCCGAAGCTCAACTGAGCGAGCGCGAACTACACGAGCGAGACAGGCCGGGATGAACGCCCCGGCCTGTCTCGCTTGCTGTTCCGGGGACGGCGCTCAGCGGGCGCCGACCAGGGCCTGGCGGCGCTCCTCCAGTCGCTGGAGGAGCTGGTCGAACGAGTCCGCGAACGCCCGGACCCCATCCCTCTGGAGTCGGAGCGTCACGGCGTCCATGTCGATGCCGGCCTCGGCCAGCGCCCGCATCGTCCGGTGCGCCCGCTCGACCTCCTCCGGGGTATCGACCCGCCGCTCCACTCGCCCGTGGTCCTTGAAGGCGACCAGCGTCGCCGGTGGGACGGTGTTCACCGTGTCCGGGCCGACCAGCTCCTCCACGTAGCGCACGTCGCGGTAGCGCGGGTTCTTGGTGCTGGTGCTCGCCCACAGCGGCCGCTGGACGCGGGCGCCCTGCCGCGCCAGCGCCTCCCAGCGCGGGCCGGCGAAGAGCTCGCGGAAGCGCTGGTAGGCGACGCGGGCGTTCGCGATGGCTGCCTGGCCGAGCAGCGCCTCGAGCCGGCTCCGAACCTCAGCGCTGGGCGCCTCGGCGATCTTCTCGCCGAGCAGCTCGTCTACCAGGGTATCGACGCGGCTGACGAAGAAGCTCGCCACGGAGACGGGCGCGGGCACGAGGCTGTCGGTGTGGGCCAGGCGGGCCGGCTCGCCGCGAAAGAAGCGCTCCAGCCCGCGCAGGTGGGCCTGCGCCACCTCCACGTAGAGGTCGACCGAGAACATGAGGGTCACGTTGACGTTGATGCCAGAGGCGATCGAGGCTTCGATGGCGGGGATCCCCTCCGGGGTGGCGGGGATCTTGACCATGACGTTGGGGCGGTCGAGGCGACGCCACAGCTCCCGCGTCATCTCGATCGTCGCCGGGGCGTCGGCGGCGATCGCCGGGGGGTTTTCCAAGCTGACGTAGCCATCCCGCCCGGCGGTGAGCGCGTAGATGGGCCGCAGCGCGTCGGCAGCGGCCTGGATGTCCTCGATCGCCAGCGTCCAGTAGATCGCTTCGGCGTCCTTGCCCTGCTCGGCCAGGGCCTGGGCGGGCGCTTCGTACTCGGGCCCCTGACTCATCGCCTTCTCGAAGATGGTCGGGTTGGAGGTGACGCCCACCACCCGGTCTTCCCAGGCGAGCCGCCGCAGCTCGCCCGAGAGCAGCATGCCGCGCGCGATGCTGTCCAGCCAGAGGCTCTGCCCTTCGCAGCGCAGCGCCTCGAGTGGGAAAGTGCTGCTCGCCTCGATGGCGTCGATCTTCGCCACCCGGCGTCGGTGGCGCTCCTCGCCGCTGGAGGTGGCGGCCAGGTAGGCCCGCGCGATGTCCAGGGCCAGCTCGCCGCCGGTCACCCGCTCGCCCAGGCAGAGGATGTTGCCATGGTCGTGCTCCACTGCCTGGTGCGCCGTGTAGGTGTCGCCGGCGAAGAAGGCCCGCGCGCCGGGCACCTTGGCCGCTGCCATGCACGCGCCCGCGCCCGACCCGCAGACCAGGATGCCGCGGTCAGCCTCGCCGCGCGCCACCGCGCTGGCCACTGCCCGCGCGTAGTCGGGGTAGTCCACCGGCGGCTCCGCCGCATACGTGCCGAGGTCGACAAGCGTGTACCGGCTGTCCGCGGCGAGGCGTCGCAGTAGGGCTTGCTTGAGGTGGAAACCGGCGTGGTCGGAAGCAATGGCGATGCGCATGGGGGAGGTCTCACATCGGGGTGTTGGGGGTCGGGGGTCGGGGGTTGGGCGGCAGATTTCAGGTGTTGGCGCCGGGCTTCGCCTTCCCCCCGGCGTCTGAGGAGCTCACGGCGCCTCACTCGCTGCCTTTGAGAAGGAGGCGCGCCCGGCGGGCGCCGTCCCTGGCCGGATGCCCTCGCGCTTGGCGCTCCGCTGGAGGACGGCCCGGATCCGCTCGGCGACGTGCGCGGGCGTGAAGCCGAGGTGCGTGTAGACGTCGGCGTACGGGGCGGAGGCGCCGAAGCGGTCGAGCCCCACGACGTCGCCGCGGTCGCCCACCCAGCGCGGCCAGCCGAGCGGGACCGCGGCTTCTACCGCGACGCGGGCCCACACCTCGGGTGGGAGTACCGCATCGCGGTACGGCTGGGGCTGCTCGGAGAAGAGCTCCCACGAAGGCATGCTGACCACGCGGGTGGGCACGCCTTCCTGCTCGAGCAGGTCGCGTGCCGCGAGCGCCAGGGCGACCTCCGACCCGGCGCCGATGAGGATGGCGTCAGCCGTGCCGCCGTTCGCCTCGGCCAGGACGTAGGCGCCCCGGCGCGCCTCGACGGCCGGGGCCAGGTGCGCGCGGTCGAGCACGGGCAGCGCCTGGCGGCTGAAGACGAGCGCCGTCGGGCTGTGGCGGCGTTCCACGGCCAGCCGCCAGCCCTCGACGACCTCGTTCGCGTCGGCCGGCCGGAACACGAGCAGGTTGGGAATGGCGCGTAAGGCGGCGAGGTGCTCGACGGGCTGGTGCGTCGGTCCGTCCTCCCCCAGGCCAATGGAGTCGTGAGTGAAGACGAAGATGGAGCCCAGCTCACTCAACGCCGCCAGGCGCAGGGCGGGGCGCATGTAGTCGCTGAACACGAGGAAGGTGGCGCTGAACGGAATCAGCCCCCCGTGGTAAGCCAGGCCGTTGGTGATGGAGCCCATGGCGTGCTCCCGCACCCCGAAGTAGAAGTTGCGACCCGCGTAGCCCCACGGGCCCCCTACCGCGCCCTGGCGGTCCTCGACCGGCTCGGCCGGGCTCTGGAAGTCGCCGCCACCCGTGAGGGCGGTGTTCGTGGAGGGGTTCAGGTCGGCCGAGCCACCCACCAGCTCGGGCAGCGCCCGGGCGACGGCGTTGATGACCTTGCCGCCCGCGGCACGCGTGGCCAGCTTGCCATCCTGTGGCGTGAAGGTTGGCAGGTCCGCGTCCCAGCCGGCCGGCAGCTGGCCCGCCTGGGTGCGTCGGAACTGAGCGGCAAGGTCGGGGGACGCGGCGGCGTAGAGATCCAGGCGCCGCTGCCAGTCGGTCTGGAGCTGGGCGCCACGGTCCACGGCCTGCCGGAAGAGCTGTAGCGCCTCGTCCGGGACGGTGAAGGGTTCCGCATAGGGCCAGCCGAGGTTGCGCTTGGTCGCCGCGACCTCCTGGGGGCCGAGCGGCGATCCATGGGCTTCGAAGGTCCCCTGCTTGCCGGGGCTCCCGTAGCCGAGGAGCGTGCGTACCATGATGAGCGACGGCCGGGAGCGCTCAGCGCGCGCCTCGCGAATCGCCCGATCGATCGCCTCGAGGTCGTTGCCATCGTCGACGCGCAGCACCTGCCACTGGCACGCCTCGAAGCGCGCGCGCACGTCCTCGCTGAAAGTGAGGTCGGCCGCGCCCGCCAGGGTGACACGGTTCTGGTCGTACAGGTAGATGAGCTTGCCCAGCCGCAGGTGTCCGGCCAGGCTGGCGGCCTCGTAGGCCACGCCTTCCATCAGGTCGCCGTCGGAGACGATACCGTAGGTGAAGTGGTCGACGATCGTGTGCTGGTCGCGGTTGTAGGTGGCCGCCAGGTGGGCTTCGGCCATGGCCAGACCGACCCCGTTCGCGAACCCCTGGCCGAGGGGGCCGGTGGTCAGCTCCACGCCCGGCGTCAGCCGGTACTCTGGGTGGCCCGGCGTCCTGCTACCCCACTGTCGGAAGCGCTTCAGCTCGTCGAGCGGGAGGTCGTAGCCTGTGAGGTAGAGCAGGCTGTACAGGAGCATGCTGCCGTGGCCGGCCGAGAAGACGAAGCGGTCGCGGTCAGGCCAGCGCGGGTCGCGCGGGTTGTGGCGGAGGTGGCGCGTCCACAGGACGTAGGCCATGGGCGCGGCTCCCAGCGGGAGCCCCGGGTGGCCGCTGTTCGCCTGCTGCACGGCGTCGATGGAGAGGGTGCGGATCGTGTTGACGGCGAGCTGGTCGAGGCGCTGGGCGGCCGGTGGGGCGGCGGGGGTGGCAGTCACCAATCAGGGGCTCCGGCGGGTTGGGTCACCGGCGGGGTGCAGCAAAGTGTAGGCCATGCCCATCGCCGCGAGCGGGGCAGGATCGCCAAGCAGCGAGCCGGGGCGGCCCACAGGCCGCCCCGGCAGCACGCGCGCGGGAGGGTTGCGCCTGGCGGCGTCCCGTCTGGCGGGCGACGCGCCAGGTGGCGCAGCCGGTCAGCGGGAGCCCATCGGTCCCTGCGCCACGGTCAACTGGCCCACCATGCCGGCCTGTTCGTGGCCCGGCAGCGTGCACGCGAAGCGGTACGTCCCGGACCTGGCCGGCGTGAACTCCACCGTCCCCGTCTTGCCCGGCTCGGCGTCCACGTGGACGATGGCGCTACTCACGTTCGGCGTCGCCCCCTCGGCGTGCTCGCCAGCCTGGCCCATCTCCATCTGGCCGTCCGCCATCTGGGCGTCGAGCCCCATCAGGGCGACGTCGTGCAGGATCTTGCCGTCGTTCTTCAGCACGAGGCGCGTTGGCTGTCCCGCCGTCAACTGGATCGCTGCTGGGGCGAACCGCCACTCACTCGCTGTGAGTGTGACCTCGCGCACCGTAGCAGTGCTCGCCTGGGCCTGCGGCGCGGCTCCCGTGCGGGCCTTCGGCGCCTCGCCGATGCGCGCCGGCGCGCACGCCGCGAGCGCGAGGCTCGCCACAAAGAGGCTCCACACCACCCCTCGTTTCCACGGCTGCCTGGGCATCGTGCTGCTCCTTCCGACTGGTGCTCTCTCGCAGCAGGAGTATGGTCAGGCGGCGGCACCGGTCCCACGCACGGCGGGGCGGTCTTGCCCACACACGAGCTTGTAGCCGGCTGGCGGAGGCGGCCTACAAGCTCATGCAGGGGCGCCTGGCCGGGCCTACCCGTTTGGGTAGGCCCGGCCAGGCGCCCGGACCTGCTGCGCTTCCCACCGTCCCTGCGGGGCGGACACGGGGCTGGTGGCCTGGCCTCACGACTTCTCTGGGACGCCGGTGGGCGCCCATCAGGCTGGGCTCTCAGGCGCTACCACGCCTCCCTGGACCGCCCTGGCCACTGCCTCGGCGCGGGTGCGCGCGTGGAGCTTCTCCAGGATGTGCCGCATGTGGTAGCTGACCGTGTGCTCGCTGATGCCGAGCTGGTGCGCGACCTGCTTGTTGCTGGCCCCACGCGCGACGAGCTGGAGCACCTCCCGGTCGCGCTCGGTCAGCTCGTCCCCCTCCTTCGACGCTCGCTCGCCGCGCGCCCGGCGCGCGAACTCGGCCAGGAGCTTGCCGGCCAGCGAGCGGGAGATGGGCGACTCGCCATGGGCCAGTCCCGCCAGCATCTCGCCGAACTCGGCGCCGTCCATGTCCTTGAGCAGGTAGCCCTCGGCGCCAGCCCGGACCGCTTCAAACAGGTCCCGCTGCTCGTCGGAGACGGTGAGCATCACCACCTTCGTCTCCGGCAGTGCCGCCTTGATCCGCCGGGTGGCCTCCAGGCCGCCGAGGCCCGGCATGGCGATGTCCATCAACACCAGGTCGGGCCGCAGCACCAGCGCTTGCTCGACGGCGCTAAGCCCGTCCTTCGCCTGGCCCACCACGTCCATGTCCCAGGCACGGAGGAGGCTCGCCACGCCGTCACGGAAGAGGGCGTGGTCGTCAGCCAGCAGCACGCGCACCGACCGCCTCCTCGCGCCGCTCCTGCGGCGCGGTCACCAGCACGCGGGTGCCAGCGCCCGGCTGCGCTTCGACGGCGAAGCTGCCGCCGATCGCCTCGGCGCGCTCCCGCATGGTCTGCAGTCCGAAGCGTGGCCCACCCTCGTGGACGGGTCGGCTTGGGTCGAACCCCTGCCCGTCGTCTTCCACCACCAGTCGTACCGACCCGCCGATCGCCTCCAGGCGCACGCACGCCCGGCTGGCGTGGGCGTGCTTACGCACGTTGGTCAGCGCCTCCTGGACGACGCGGATGAGCTGCAGCTCGGCGCTCGCCGGCAGCTTCAGCTCAGCCTCGTGGTCTGGCGCCTCCAGGTCGACGGAGATCCCGCTCTGCCGCTCGAACCCGGCCGTGTACTCGCGCAGGGCGGCGAGGAACCCCCGGCCGGGGCCGAGCGTCGTGCGCAGCCCGAGGATCGCCTCGCGGACGTCCGCGAACACCTCCTTGGCGGCAACTTTGAGCTCGGCCACCTGCGTCCGCGCCTCGTCGACCTTGCCCACCTCCAGCAGCCGGGCCACGGCCAGCGTCTTCGTGTTCACGTAGCCCAGCACCTGGCCGAGGCCGTCATGCATCTCGCGGGCAATGCGCTCTCGCTCTTCGAGCACGGCGAGCTGCTGCACCTTTTCGTACAGGCGCGCGTTCTCGATGCCAACCGCCGCCTGATTCGCCAGACTGGAGAGGAGGACGACCTGGCTCTCGCCGAACGCCGTCGGCGTGCGGTTGGCCACCATGAGCACGCCGATCGCCCGGCCTCCGCTCCGGAGCGGCACGGCCAGGACGCCTCGGAGACCCTCCTGGCCGGCGATGGGCGCGCGGGCCGAGAGCTCCGGCGGTGGGTGGAGCCAGTCGCGCACCGCGAGGGGGCGGCCCGTCTGGACGACGTAGCCGGCGGCGCCCTCGCCCGGGCGAAGGCGGATCTGGCGGAACCGCTCGCTGCCGCCGAGGAGAGACCGCCACACCAGGCTCCCGTCCTCTTCCACGAGGCTCAGACCGGCGACCTCCGCCCTGAGGAGGTCGCGCGTCTTGTGCACGATCAACTCGACCACCCGGTCGAGATCCAGCAGCGCGGACAGCTCGGTGCCGGCGCGGTTGAGGGCTCCCAGCTCGTCATTGCGCCGCACGAGGTCGTGCTGCAGGCGGGTGATGACGCCGAAGACGAAGCTCGAGAAGGCGTACGAGCCGGCCAGGGCGGCGAGCACCACGAGCACGCTCCCGGCCCAGATGGAGAGCACGTGGTCCAGCAGCGTATGGCGCGTGTACTCGAAGACGCCGAGGACGAGCGGTGGGGCGAGCACGGTGATCCAGCGGAGCGGCGCGTAGCGCAGGCGCTCCCACCACTGGGACGAATCCGCGACTCCCGCTTCGGCCATGCTCACTCTGCCCGGCAACCGGCGCCGCCGTCCTCGAAGCGCCGTGCCCTGCATCCGGCTCGGCGCCCGCGGGCGCCGGGCGATTCCACCCTCCAGGGCGCGCCCCGCGCGTGCCACGTCCCAGCATACACGGCGCGCCGCGCCCGCCACCCGGCTCCGCACCCCGCCCGGGACCGCGGCAAGCGCTCAGCAGATCGGTGCCTGGGAGCCCACGCGGGTACAATGTCGCGGCGACGAGCCTGCGCCGCGGCTGGGCGGCTCGCTGCCAGGAGTGGTCGATCCGCCCAGTACGGCCGGGGTCGTGGAACGCAACGCCCAGCGGGCAGCCCACCGGCCGGACACACGCCCGCCGAAGTGGTGGAAGGGCATACACGTTCGTCTTAAAAACGAACGCCCGAAAGGGCTTGCGGGTTCGAATCCCGCCTTCGGCACCTGGTGATCGCCGCATAGAGAGCTACGCGAGTCCCGCTCATGACGTCGCGGCGCCGCGTCGGGGAGGAGCGGCCGCGGCGCGCTCCTCCGTAGGCTGGGGATGTTCACGTGCCTCAAGGTGGCGTGACTTATGCTAGGGCCTCGGCTAGGTAGGCCGCTCCGCCTGCACCCCCGCGATGGCCGGGTTGCTGCCCGCGTGCATCGGGGCCCGCGCGGCGATAAGGGCCATCTATGGCAGAGATTGGTCCGGCCAGCGGGACTTCGGGGCTCCTGGGCGCTATCGTGGCTCCCAGGAGCTCCGTGGCGGTGCGGTCGGTGGGCTGTACCGGGGAGCGAACTGACGCGCGAAGCGCCGAGCTGCGAAAGGAGCATCTGCCATGCGCCCAATGCTCTGGGGAGAGAACCGCTGGCTCTGCAGCGTGTGCGGCGAGATCGAATACTCTCCCGAGCCCCCGGCCGCCTGCGGCACGTGCGGCGGCGTGAGCGCCGGCCCGGGGTCGTCGGACGAGCAGGTCGTCTCGACGGACTGACCCGCCCTCGTCCATCCGGCCAGGGCCTCCAGCGGCCCTCGACGGCACGCTCGGAGGCAGCGCGGGCGGGCCGGCCTGGACCACTGCCGTCCGACAGCCCGCCGCGCGCCGGATTCACCACCGCCCCCGGCCGCGCACCCGGGGTGTCGGGCGCGACAGGCGGGAAGCAGGTGAACGGGGGAGAAGCGCGGTGCTGTGGGCTGCAGCCCTCCCGCAAGGAGGGCGGAGCGGATGGTCCGGTTCGCGGTGCTCGGCTACTCCGAACGCGGGCGCGCGAGCGGTTTTACGGGCCGGTGGCGTGGCGCCGCTGCTTGCGTCGCGAAGCGCTGCACGATGTCTACCAGGCGCTGCATCTCGAACGGCTTGGCTAGCACGGCGTCGGCCTTCAGCGCGGCCGGGTCTTCGAGCAGGCGAGGAGCCGCGCTAATCGCGAGCACGGGGATCGGCTGGGTCTCGGCGAAGCGCTTCACTCCTTCCAGGACGTCCAGCCCTGATCCGTCCGGCAGGATGAGGTCGAGCACGATCACGCACGGCTGGCGCTGTCGGGCGATGCGCAAGCCGGCCTGCGCGCTGGTCGTCTCGATGACCTGGAAGCCCTCTTCACTCAGGGCCCCGGCGATGACGCCGGAGATAGCCAGGTCGTCCTCGATCACGAGCACGAGCCGTCCGTCACTACCCGGTCTCAAGGGTCCTCCATGGGTGGGGCCGCCTCGACGCGTCACGCCATCGTACCACGGCACCGGCTGCGCCCCGCCTGGTGCCACGTGCGTGGGATGGCCGAGGTACCGCGGCACGGCTCCCACGAGCGGGTGGCACGCGCCTTGCGGCCGCGGAGGCAGGGCTCGTCCATCCCACCGGGCGAGCCCCTGGAGGAGGCTCCTATGACCGATGCACGATGGCCCGAGCTACCAGAGGCGATGCCCAGGCCCGCTGGCGACCTGCTCCCGCCCAGCGAGCGAAACTACGACCTGCCGCGCGAGGCGGCCATAGATGCCCTGGCGTCACAGCCCGCTCGGCCGCTCAGCGATGAAGAGCAGGAGGCGGCGCTACGCGACACGCCCCGAGCGGAGCGCGTGTACGCGCCCGCGTCCGCCCGTGTGCCGAAGGCCCCCGTGCCAGGACACGAGCGACTCATCGAACGCGGGCTCAGAAGCCAGAGCGAGGAGCGTCGGCGCGCCGCGCGCGACCTAGCCCGCCAGGTTGGGGCGGAGCCACCGGGGCGCTGAGGCGGCACCCACTCCCACGCACGGAAGCACTTCTCCTTCTCCTCCTCAGGGGTGCTCGCCCCGTGCGCTGACGGGTGGCCGGGGCCGTCGCCGGCCCAGTCCACGGGCCCGGCAGGGGATGCCCCGGATGTAACCGCGTGTGACCCCTGCTGCACTCCGATGAAGCCCAGCGTAGCTCCTCCCGAGAGGCGCGCGGGCCGTGCGTCCCAGCCGAGTCCGGCCCGGGAGGGCGTCCGGGTGCACGCGGATGCCCCGGCGCGGCCCGGATCAGGCGGACACCCGCCCAAGCGTCCCCCGCGGCCGGGTATGCTGAGCAGGCGATGGCCCGGCGTGTCCCAAGCGGGGCCTGGAGTTAGAGGAGTCCGGCGATGGATGCAACCGTGACGCTGATCGAAGGGCTGGCGTTTCGTGCTGCTGCTCGGAGCGGCCACACCGTGACGCTCGACGCGGCGGTGGAGGCGGGCGGGGAGAACCGCGGCCTCCGGCCGATGGAGATGCTGCTGCTGGGAGTGGGTGGCTGCACCGGGATGGACGTCGTCAGCATCTTGCGGAAGATGCGGCAGGACGTGACCGGCTACGAGGTGCGTCTGCACGCCGAGCGCGCGGCGGAGCATCCAAGGGTCTTCACGACCATCGAGATCGAGCATGTCGTCCGCGGGCACGGCGTGCGCCTCGAGTCGGTCCGGCGCGCCGTCGAGCTGTCGGCCACACGCTACTGCTCGGCTTCCGCCATGCTGGGCAAGGTGGCCGCCATTCGGCAGCGTATCCGGGTCGTCGACGAGGGGACCGGCGCGGAAACCGTCGAAGACTTGGTGCTGGCGGCCGCCTGACTGCCCGGCCGACAACCGGCCACGTGCCGATCCGGCAGGGCCGGTCCAGCCCCGGGGTGGAACATCGGAAGGGTCTGATTCCATCCTGCACAGGCCTTCAGGATCTTCCAGCTCTAGGTGCGCCCAGCCGTGCGCCGTCCTCATTGGGGGCCTGGGGGGCGCCAGCCCGCAGCGGGAACCTCGCTCCCCTTCCCTTGGGGGGAGGGGATGGGGAAAACCGAAACACCCTGCAGAAGCCTTGGAGCGCGGGTGCGGACGGCCTACACTGGGTGTAGGCCCGTGACACAGGCGGGCTGCCGGACCGGGCGGAGCCGTGTGCCGCGAGCGCGACCGGAGGCTGGCGATGGAGAACGAAGAGCAGGCGGCGCTTCGGGCCACGCTGGAGGCGGCGGCACGCCGGCGCCGGCGGGCGCGGGCTCGCGAGGCCCGCTTCAGCGCCCTGCTCGGCGGGAGCGGCGCCCTGCTGCCATACGTCCCGGGCGGCGCGTGCGCCGATCCGTGCGACAGAGTGGTGCGCGACCCCGTTAAGGAGCTGCGCGTGCTGCAAGGGGGAGCGAATCTGCCCTGGCGCACTGCGCAGCCCGTCCGCGGGGAGTACGAGCCCGCGCCGGTGCGTCCAGCGTGGGTGGCGGTTGTGCTCCTCGCCATCGCCGCCGGGTGGTTCATCCTCCACCTGCTCGGCGCGCTGCTCATGCAGCCCTGGCGCTGAGCGCCGGCCGCCTCCCGCTCAGGGCCTGACGCCGATCTGGCGCAGCGTCCAGTCACGCTCCGCGCGGTCCAGCTCCAGCCTGACGTCAGGGCTGGAGCGACGCGCGCTCAGCCAGGTCGTGAAGGCGCGCTCCTTGAGCGCCTCGAGCTGACCCGGTGCGATCGGGCGGTTCGGGTCGCGCTCGAGCACCTCGATCACGTGGTAGCCGCTGGGCGATTGCACCGCGTCGCTGCGCTCGCCCGGCTGGAGCGCGAAGGCGGCGTTCTCGACCGCCTCGTTCATGATCCCGCGGGGGAACCAGCCGAGGTCGCCGCCGGTGTCCCTGGAGGCGGCGTCGGTGGACACCTGCTTCGCCAGCTCGGCGAAATCGGCCCCGCCCTGGAGCCGCTGCAGCACGTCACGGGCCGTTGCCTCATCCGCCACCAGGATGTGGCGGGCGCGCACCTGCTCCTGGGACGTGGGTATCTCGGCCCCCAGGGCTTCCTGCAGTCTCTCATGCAGGAGCTGCTGTCCGAGCAGGGCCCGGTAGCGCTGCTCGGTCAGGCCGAAGCTGTCGAGCAGGCGCTGGAGCGCCTCCTCGTAGCGACCGGGCTCGAGCGTGGGAGCCGGTGTCGGTGTGCTGACGGCGGTGGGCGAGGCTTCGGCGGCCGGCGGCGCCTCGGATGTCGGAGACGGGCTGGCCGCCGACGCTGGGGCGGGAGCACTCAACGCCTCGAGCTCGGCGACGTTCTCGCGCAGGCGGGCGTCCACCTCCTGCGGGGAGACGGCGATGCCGCGTCGGGCCGCTTCCTGGGCGAGGATGCGCTCCTGCACGAGCGCATCCAGCGCCTGGTCGGGCAGCGCACGCTTCTGCTGCTCGACCGCCTGGCTTACCTGCGTGCTGCGCTGGCCGCCGGTGACCTGGCGGGCCTGCTCCTCGATGGCGCTCGCCTCCGGGCGCATCTCCTCCACGACCTGGCCCGTGGTGATCACGTCGCCGCCCACGACGGCGGCCACGTCGTTCGGGCGCACGAAGGTGTCGAGCCACCAGCCCACGCCGAGGATGGCGGCGACGATCGCGCCGAGCCCGAGGGCCGCGTAGAGCAGCACCCGGTGCTGGCGCTGCTCGCGCTGCCACTTGGAGAGCTGGCGACGGCTGGAAGGTGTAGCGGTCGTACGGACGGAAGCGCCCCTGCCCTCGTCGGGCGGGCGGACGCGCCGAGGGCTGGGCGGGGTCCGGGGCACTGGCCGCTACGAGTCCGAGCCGGCCGGAGTGGGCTCCTCACCCGTACCCTGGGCTGAAGGGCCCTCGGCTGGGGGTGGCCGGCCCTCGCCCACCGCCTCCCCTTCTGGCAGGGCGACGGGTTCCGCCGGAGCAGCGGCCGCGCCCGCGGGAATCGTGGCTTCCTCGGGCGGCCGGGCCGGCCGTGGACCGCGGGGTGCGGCCGGCTCGCGCACCAGCACGCCGGTCACGCGGATGTGCTCAGCGGTGTACGGCAGCAGGGCCAGGTGGCGCGCCCGCTTCAGGGCCACGTTGAGCGACCGCTGGTGCTTCGCGCACGTCCCCGTCTTGCGGCGCGGCTCGATCTTGCCACGCTCCGAGACGAATCGCCGCAGCCGTGCCAGGTCCTTGTAGTCGACCTCGTCGATCTTGTCCACGCAGAAGGTGCAGACCTTCCGGCGCGGCGTGAACTTGCGGCCGCCGCCGAACTCGCCGACCCGTCGTCGGGGCCTCGTCGTGGTTGCCATGCGGAAGAGATCTCCTCGCCAGCCCGCGCCGGACGCGGGCGCGCCAATGCAGCGTCAACGTGTTCTTCGGGGAGACGCCGCGCGTCCCGTCAGAACGGCAGGTCCTCGAGGTCGCCGCTGTCCTCGCTGGTGGTGGACTGGCCGGCGGCTGCGGGCCGCTCCCCGGCGGCCACCGCGTCGGCCCCGGCCTCAGCGTCGCGCTGGCGCGAGTCCAGGAGCACCACGTCGCTGGCGACGACGTCCATGGCGAATCCGCGCCCATTTTGGCCGTCGTACGTCCGCGACTCGAGCCGCCCCTCGACGAAGACGCGGCTGCCCTTGGTGAGGCGTTCGGCGAGCGACTCGGCCTGGCGGTCGAACGCCGTGACGTTGAACCACTCGGTATGGTCCTGCCAGTTGCCGTCCTTGTCGCGGCGCCGCGTGGTCGCGGCCACGCTGAACCGGGTCAGCGCTCGCCCCGCCTGAGTGTACCGCTTCTCGGGGTCGCGGCCCAGGTTCCCGATGAGGCTCACCTTGCACAATCCGGCCATGGTCCCCTCCTTGCGCCCCTAGGCGCCAGCCGCCGCCGGCTGCGGTTCCTCGGCGCGAACCAGCAGGTGCCGGATCACGCTCTCGTTCAGCTTGAGCGCGCGCTCGATCTCGCCCCCGCTCTCTGGCCGGAGCTGGAGACGGAAGAGCACGTACACGCCGTCCCTCACCCGGCCGATGGGATACGCCAGCCGGCGCCGTCCCCACGCCTCCATGTGCTCCACCGTTCCGCCGCGCTGCTCCACCAGCGTGGAGACGCGGCCCGTCAGCGCCTCTGTCCCTGTGTCGTCAAGGTTCGGGTCGAGCACGACCATCAGCTCGTAGCCTCGCACCGCGGACCTCCTTTCTCTGGGTAGCAGCCCCCACTCGCGGTGGGAGCAGAAAGGACGGGGGCAGTATACGGGGTGGCGGATGCCAGGTGTTGGGTGGTAGGGACTGGCCCGTTCAGATGCCGAGCAGCCGAGCGGCACGCAGCAGCCCGGCCACGCTGGGCAGGTGGAGGATACGGCCGTCCACCGCCGCGGCGACCGCCTCCGCCAACGGCGTGGCGCGGGCAACCAGGTCGTGCTCGGCGCCGTCGCGGCTTGCTGGCCCCGCCGGCGCCAGGCCACGCGCGAGGAAGAGGTGGAAGCGGGCGGTGCTCGCCGCACTGCCGAACCCGCCGCCGAGCGGCTCCCACGACGACGCCCGCAGGCCGACCTCCTCGGCCAGCTCGCGCTGCGCCGCCGCCAGCGGCGTCTCACCCGGCTCGCCATGTCCGGCCGGGATCTCCCACGAGTTACACCCCCACGGGTACCGCCACTGCCGCACCAGGTGCACCCGGCCATCGTCGTCCAGCGGCACGACGGCGACGATGAGTGCTGCGACCTCCAGGTAGGTGTAGCTTCCCGGGCTGCCGTCCGGCTGAATGACGGCGTCCTCGCGCAGCCGCAGCTGCCCGTTGTCGTAGAGGATCCTACGCGCGCGGGTCTGCCAGGGGCTCTCGCCGGCCGTGTCGAACCAGTCGGTCATGGCCGGCGGGCTCCGCGTGCCATGGCGGCAGGTTGCCGCGCGCGTCGGTAGCTCGGCTCTCGGGGCTGACGCCCCCGAGCCCCCGGGAGAACGACGGGCGGAGGCCACACCTCAGCCCTGGAAGCCCCTGTCAGCGGGATGGAATGGAGCAAGATCGTCCTCCTCGCTCCGGTACAATGAGTGGTGTCGTCGTACGGCCCGTCCAAGATGCCAGTCCGCCTGCTGCGCCCCACGGATATGGTGGCGCTTGCCTCCTTCGATCGTCGAGGTGATGGGACGGAGATCACGGCGCATAGCTGGCCGCGCGTCGAGCCACACAGCGGGCGGGTACCGTACCTGAGTCTAGCCTCCGTCGCCTTCGCGCAGCGCCCCGGGGGTCGGCGGGCGTGGCTGGGCATGCACGGCGGGCGGGCGGTCGGGTTCGCGGTGGCAAGACCGCGGGCCGGCGGGCTCGCGTGGGACGTCGAGCACCTGCACGCGGACGAAGGGGCGGACGCAGTGGCGGTGGAGCTGCTGGAGCGGGTCGCCGCGCACGCCGCGAACCACAGCGCGCGCCGGGTGTTCCTGGAGCTGCCCGCCGACAGCCGCGGGGAGCAGGTGGCGCGGCGCGCGGCGTTCGAGCGCTACACCGGCACAACGCTGTACGTCCTGGCCCCCGGCTTCGAAGCGCGGAAGACGGAGCTGTTCGAAGCCCGGCCGCGGCTGCGCGCGGACGAGCATGCCCTCTTCCAGCTCTACTCGGCCGCTGTGCCGGCGCCGGTCCGTGCGGCCGAGGCGATGACGATGGACGAGTGGCTCGGCCTGCACGTGGGAAGCCGGTTCTGGCAGCCCACCCTAGTCGGCGCGCGCCAGCAGTACGTGTGGGAGCTGGGCACGAGCCTCGTGGGCTGGCTGGAGGTGACGTTCGGGCAGCGGAGCCAGTTCCTCCAGCTCGTCGTGCATCCGCGCTACGAGGAGGCGACGGACAAGCTGCTGCGCTACGCGCTGCTCCAGGTAAGCAACAAGGCACCGGTGTACCTCGGCGTGCGCGAGTACCAGGGGCCACTCGCCCGGGCCGCGGAGCAGGTGGGCTGCGGAGTCGCGGCGGAGCACGAGACGTACGTCAAGATGCTCGCCGCGCGCGTGCGTGAGGCACGCCTCCTGCCCGCCAACGTCGTCGGAGGCTGAGCACGTGGGCGACCGTTCGACCCGCCCCGGCGCTGGCGCGGCCCACGTGCTCAGCGCTCGAGAGGACGAACCGCGAAGCGCTGCGGGCACCTGATTGGCGAGGATGGACCCGTCTGCCCAGCCCGTGCAGGCACGTGAGTTGCTGCTGGCCTCCCCCCAGCACATCGTCGCGGACGACCTGGATGCGCTGCTGGACGTCCTGCCACCCCACATCTGCGACCCACTGCGCTCGCTGCCGGACCGCCACGACCTGCTGGAAGTGGTCCTGGACCTCGGCCGAGAGCCGGAAGCGCGCTTCCCCGGGCGCGAGCTGATCCTGTCCGCGCACGCCGTGACCGAGGAGGACATCGACTACGTCATCCAGCGGATCGGGAGCTTCGGCGACGACAACCGCGCTGGCATCGAGCGGACGCTGCACCGCATCTCCGCGATCCGCAACCGCGAGGGCCGCGTGGTCGGCATCACCTGCCGGGTCGGGCGCGCGGTGTTCGGCACGATCGGCATCATCCGTGACATCGTCGAGTCGGGGCGCAACATCCTGATGATGGGGCGGCCGGGCGTGGGGAAGACGACGCTCCTGCGCGAAGCGGCGCGCGTGCTGGCCGACGACCTGCGCAAGCGGGTGATGATTGTGGACACGTCGAACGAGATCGGCGGTGACGGCGACATCCCCCACCCGGCGGTGGGGCGCGCGCGCCGCATGCAGGTGCCCACACCCTCGATGCAGCACGCGGTGATGATCGAGGCGGTGGAGAACCACATGCCGGAGGTGATCGTCATCGACGAGATCGGCACCGAGCTCGAAGCGGCGGCCGCGCGGACGATCGCCGAGCGCGGCGTCCAACTCGTCGCGACGGCGCACGGCAACACGCTGGAGAACCTGATGATGAACCCCACGCTCACGGACCTGATCGGCGGGATCCAGAGCGTGACGCTGAGCGACGAGGAAGCCCGGCGCCGCGGGACTCAGAAGTCGGTCCTGGAGCGCAAAGCGCCGCCCACCTTCGACGTCGTGGTGGAGATCCAGGACTGGTACAACGTGGCCGTCCACGAGAACGTGGCCGACGTGGTGGACGCGATTCTGCGCGGCCAGCCCTCGCTGCCAACGGTCCGTCGGCGCGGCAAGGACGGGCAGGTGCGGATTGAAGAGCCCTCGTTCCCGCCACCGCGGGCCGCTGGGCTGGCCGCCGCTGCGCGGTCCGTCTTTAGCGGCGGCCCCGCGCGCGCCGGGCGCGCCCGAGGGCCGAGTGGCGGACTCGTCGACGAACTCGGCTTCGAGGAGGGCCGCCAGGGCCCGACGATCGACCGCCGGGCACCCTCAGAGGCGCCAGGAGACAGCCGCCGCGCTATCCGCATCTACCCGTTCGGCGTGAACCGGGCGCGGCTGGAGGCGCAGATTCGGAGCCTGGGGCTGCCCGCCAGCGTGACCGGCACCCAGCGCGAGGCCGACGTGGTGCTCACCGTCCGCAACTACTACCGTCGGAAGCCGCAGGCGCTGCGGGACGCCGAGGCGGAAGGGGTGCCGGTGCACGTGCTGCGCTCGAACTCGGCGGCGCAGATCGAGGAGGCGCTGTTCCGGCTGGCACACCTCGAGCAGACGCCCGTGCCTGGCGTGGCGGAGAACGCGCTGCAAGAGACGCAGGAGGCGATTGCCCAAGTCCTGGAGACCTCGCGGCCGATCGACCTGTCGCCACAGAGCTCGTACATCCGTCGGCTGCAGCATCAGTTGGCCGAGCAGAGCAACCTCCAATCGCGTAGCACGGGCAGAGAACCGTACCGTCGCGTACGCATCTCCAAGGCCGATTGACGCCGCCGCGCCGAGGGCTGTTCATCACGCTCGAAGGGCCCGAGGGATCGGGGAAGTCCCTTCAGGGACGGCTGCTGGCCGAACGCCTGGCCGGGCGGGGGCTGCGTGCGCTGCTCACGCGCGAGCCGGGGGGAACACCGCTGGGCGATCGGCTGCGCGACCTGCTGCTCCAGGGCGCGGACCTGGCGATAGCGGCGCGCGCTGAAGCCTTGCTGATGTGCGCCTCACGCGCACAGCTCGTGGAGCGCGCCATCCTCCCGGCGCTGGAGCGGGGGGAGCACGTGGTGTGCGACAGGTATGGCGACTCTACCCTGGCCTACCAGGGCTACGGCCGGGGACTGGACCTCGACGGCCTGCGGGCAGTGCTATCCTTCGCGACCCGGGGGCTGGCCCCCGACCTGACCGTGCTCCTCGACCTACCCGTGGCCGACGGGCTCGCGCGCAAGGATCGCCAGGACGCCGGAGCATTGGCAGACTGGAACCGCTTCGAAGCTGAGTCGCGGGCGTTCCACGCGCGCGTGCGCGCGGGCTACCTGGCACTGGCCGCGGCCGAACCGGCACGCTGGCGGGTCCTGGATGCCCGCCAGCCCCCGGACCTCCTAGCGGACGAGCTCTGGTCGCACGTGGAGGCGCGTCTGAACCCGTGAAGATGGTCGTGGTGATCGTCCAGGCAGAAGACGCCGGCCGGTTGCTGACGCAGCTAACGCGCCAGGGGTTCCGCGCCACCCGGATCAAGACCGCCGGTGGCTTCCTACGCGAGGCGAACGCGACGATCTTCCTGGGCGTGGAAGACGCGGAAGTCGAGACAGTCATGCAGACCGTGCGCGAGATCTGCGTGACCCGCCGGCAGGCGATGACCCCGGTCCCACCGGTCATGGAGCCGGGCGAGTTCTTCGCGCCGTACCCGGTGGAGGTGGAGGTCGGCGGGGCGACAGTCTTCGTCCTGGACGTGGCCCGCTTCGAGCGCATCTGAGCGACTCAATAGCGCCAAGTGCGCCCGATGCCGGCGTGGGCCAGGGCCCAGCGCCCGAACATCCGCAGCATGCCCAGGCGCAGCGGCAGCTCGTGCAGCCGCCTCGGCGACGTGGCGATCCAGCTCTCGGTGAGCGAGCAGACGGTACGGCCGGAGCGCTCGATCCGGACCAGGAGATCGCGGTCCTCCGCGATCTCGAGCCGCTCGTCGAAGCCGCCCAGCGCCAGGAAGAGATCGCGCTCGCAGAAGAACATCTGGGCGCGAATGCGGAACAGCGCTTTGCCGAACTCGAACAGACGAAAGAACTGGAGATCCAGCGGATCGTCGGAATCGGCCACGACGCGGATGCTCGCCGCCGGACAGCCGTCGCGCGCACGGGCAACCACCCGTTCCACCAGGTCCGGCGCGGCGCGCGAGTCGGCGTCCAGGAACAGCAGCAGGTGGCCGCCCGCGGCGCACGCGCCCGCGTTCTTCGCCTTGCTGCGACCGCGGGTGGGCAGCCCCACGAGCCGCGTGCGCAGGGACGGGTTAGCCGCGGCGAAGCGACGCACCCGCTCGCTCGTGGCGTCGGTGGAGCCGTTGTCGACCACCACCGCCTCCAGACGATGCAGCGGCCAGGACTGAGTAACCAGCGAGGCCAGGGCTGCGACCACGTACCCCTCTTCGTTCCAGGCTGGGATGACCACCGAGACGCCGACGTCAGATGCCAAGGAGCTGTCCGTAGGTGGCCGGGCGCCTGGAGAGGAGCAGTCGCTCCAGCGCGCACAGGACGCGCTGGCAGGCCGGCGACTCGGGCGCTCGGTCCGGGTGGAGGAACACCTTCACCACCGGCAGCCGGCGGCTGGCCGCGAGCAGCGCTGCCCCCACGAGAGAAATGAGCCGCTCCTGGGCGGCCCCGGCACCCAGGTAGCCGTACCAGGGCGTCCAGAGGCGGCGGCCCGACCGGAGGTCCCACAGCGTCGCCATGCCGGCGTAATAGGCGAATCCCTGCTCGGCGAGGATGGGCAGCAGCTCAGACCCTGCCAGCCAGCCGGGGGCGCAGAACCCGGGCGCGTCCAGCCCCCAGGCAGCGAGCGCGCGTCGGCCGGCCTCGACGCGCCGCGCCATCTCGCCGGGGTCGACGCTCAGGAACTCGGCCGCCGCGCCGGCAAGCAGCCGACCCCGCACCCGCGATTCTAGCGGGCCGCGGAGCGGGCCGGCGGCGCGGTGGGTGAGGCCGTGCAGTACGATCTCGGCGCCAGCGGCGACCTCGCGCCGCAGCAGTTGCACCAGCGTCGGCAGGGCGGAGGGTACGGCGCCGGCTGCCTCGCACGGCACGACCTTCAGGACGCGCGGGCGCGCGCCGACGGCATCCAGGCGGCCCAGCAGCCACTCCAGCTCGTGGAGGTGAGAGGGCGCTACATCATGCACCGACACCACCACGCGCCTGTCCGTGGCCCCGGCCATGCCGGGAGCGTATCGCACTCCTCCACTCTGAGTGGGGCGGCGGGGATGCCGGCCGGTGTGCTCCGATGCTCCCCACGCCCGGCCAGGCGAGAGGGGAGAAGGTCCTCCTGGACGCGGACACCTCCAGGCCGCCGCGCGGACGGAGCGACGCTCGCCACGCCGCGAACTGGAGGCCCTGGACGCCGGCCGGCTGACTGGGTGGTGAGCCCACTGGAAGAATCGGCGTGGAGCGCTTAGGCTGAGAGCCGCGTCTGCCGGGCGGCCTGCTGGCTGGCGGCGGAGGTGGCGCTGGTCTTCAGCATGCTGCCAGGGAAGTCCCTCCGTCCCGCGCGCGGGACGGAGGGACTTGAGGAGGGCGCCGGCGCCGCCGCGCACTGGGAGGTTTTTCTGGTGGGTGCCTTCTCCGTCCTCAAGGCTGGCACGCGGTCCCAGACCGGCTCACGGACTGGGGCTGCGGCCGGCGGCCGGGTGCAGCCACTCTCGCGGTTCGCCTGGCTCCTCCTGCGCCTCGGGAAGGCGGGCGAGGGCCGGGCGGTGGGCGTGCTGACCGTCTGGTCGTGGTGGGAGCGTCTCACGACGTGGTGGCAGCACGTCCGCCCGGTGCAGGCGGGCGGCGTCCTCCGCTTCAACCTCACCCGCTACCGCGGGCCGGACGTGGTGCTCCGCGACGGCAGCGTGGTTCACGCGGGCGACCGTATCGTCGAGCTCCATCTCGACAACCGCGCGCTGCTGGCGCGCGCCGCGGAGGCGCGGGCCAATCCCTGGTCGCTCGTGCGAGCGGTGGACGGCGACCTGGAGGCCCTGCGCGGCCGGATCGCCGCTGGCCGGCTGGGTGAGGTGCGGGCGCTCCACGGCGTCAGCCTCTTCGCGCGGGCGGGAGCGCGGCTGGGGTTCGAGGTGCGGCCCCTACCCACCACCTGGCAGTGGACGCTGGTGCGCTTCTTCTTCGTGGGGCTGGTCGCCCTCTACCACCACCAGGGGTGGAAAGCTGCCTCCGTCGCCGCCGGACGCTGGCCGGGTGAGGTCTGGATGAGCCGTGCCGCCCTGGAGCGGCGGAGCGGTCGCAGGTGAGGCGCGCGTCGGCTTGGGCGGTGGGCCGGGCGCTCCCACGCCCGCGGGGCCCGGGTCCAGGCGCGGCCCGGCCACGGTTGGCCGGGCACGAGCTCGGTGGACGGCAGAGTCAACTGGCGGCACGGGTGGCAATGTGATGGAGCCCGCTGCCTACGGTTGCGTGGCGTTTACCTCCCGCTACCCTGGCAGCAACCCTGGCGCCGGATCATGCGGCTCGGGATCCGAGGCGCGCCGGGCGCCTGCCGGGGCTGGGCGGAGTCCTGTTCACGCACTTGGTGCACGCCGGACCGCTCGCCGAATGGATCCACGAGTTTCTGGCTGGCGCGACGCCTTGACACACCTTCCCGAATCGCCCACGCTACTGACACGCCTGGCCAGCGTGGAGACGCTCGTTCCACGGCACACGGGTGCGCGCGGCTTGCCTGGCTGCTCCGGGTCGTTGCACTCCGGGATGGCCAGGTGGGTTCGCGCCTCGGGGAAGGGAGGGGACGGAGGGACCGAGCGCTGAGCGGTCGACGGTCAGCCCACCTCGGTCCGACACGGCGCAGGCGTGCGACCAGACCGTGCGGGTCGGGAGGTGGACACACAGAGAGGAGACATGCCATGCGTGGTGCGATACCGAGGGTGCTGGCACGAGCTGGTGTTTTGGCAGCAGCCCTGATCCTGGCGCTCCTGCCGCTCGCCACCGGGGCGGCGGCGCAGCAGACGACGACGATTCGACTCTCGGGGTGGACGTCGAGTCCGGCCGAGGAGCGGCTCTTGCGCGCCCAGCTTGCGGACTTCGACCAGCTCTACCCAGAGATCATCGTGGTGTACGAGCCTGTCCCGCAGGACTTCCAGCCTAAGCTCGAGGCGATGATTGCGGCCGGCAACGAGCCTGATGTCTTCTACGTCGAGCTGGGCCAGGCACTGCGTCTGATGAGGAACAACGCCCTCCTGCGGCTGGACGACTACATGGCATCCACGGGCACCTACTCCGAGGACTTCGCGCCGGCCCCGCTGGACGCGTACCGGTACGAAGGCTCGATCTACGGTATTCCCAAGGACTTCAACACCCTGGCGCTCTTCTACAACAGGGACCAGTTCGACGCGGCCGGGCTGCCGTACCCGACGCCGGATTGGACATGGGACGACCTGAAGAACGCCGCCGGGACCCTCACGCAGCCTGGCGTGTGGGGGCTGACCACGCCGCCCGACGTGGCGCGGTTCGTCCCGTTCGTCTACCAAGCTGGCGGCCGCGTGATGAGCGATGACTACTCGCAGGTGCTGCTCAACGCGCCCGAGGCTGTCCAGGCGATGGACTTCTACACCAGCTTCAAGCGCGAAGGGATCGGCGCCATGCCGGCCGACATGGGGGCCGGCGTTGGCTGGGCCGGCGATGCGTTCGGGCTCGGCAAGTCGGCCATGGTCCTCGAGGGCGGCTGGCTGATCCCCTACCTGCAGCAGAAGTATCCGGAGGTGAACTACGGCGCCACGGAGCTGCCGAAGGGTCCGGCAGGTCAGGCGAACCTCTTCTTCACCGTGAGCTACTCCATCTCCGCCCGGACCAAGGCGCCGGACGCGGCCTGGGCGCTGGTCAACTACCTGACCGGTCTGGAGAACCAGACGCGCGTGCTGCGCAGCGGCTTCGCGCTCCCGACGCGGCTGGCGCTGAAGGAAGACCCGTACTTCGGCGAGAACCTGGCGAGCGCGGCCATCTTCGCGGGCAACGCGTACGCCTGGCCGTTCAACTTCGGTCTGCGGAGCAACAAGGTCAACACGGCGATCAACGAGGCGCTGGAGCGCGTCCTGCTCGGCCGGCAGGGATCTGCAGACGCGATCGCCCAGGCCACCCGGGAGATCGAGGAGGCGATCAGGGACTAGCGCGAGGTACGAATGGCTTCTGCACTGGCGCCGGCGGCCGCGTCGCGACGCGGCCGCCGGCGCCGCTCGCTTGCCGAGACCGCCGCTGCCTACACCTTCCTGCTTCCGGCGATCCTGATCCTGGGGGTCATGATCCTCGGGTCGAGCCTGTACGCCTTCTACGTCAGCTTCCAGCGTACGGACCTGTTCACCAGCGAGTTCGTGGGGCTGCGGAACTACGAGCGCCTGCTCACGTATTCAGACTTCCGCCGGGCGTTGCTTAACGTGGTCTACTACACCGCGGTCGTGGTACCCACGCAGACCGCGGTGGCGCTGGCGCTAGCGCTCCTGGTGCAACGCGTCGTGCGTGGTCGAGGCATCTTCCGGACGACGTTCTACCTGCCGGCCATCACCTCGTCCGTGGTCATGGGCATCGTCTTCAAGTGGCTGTACGACCGGGGCGGGTGGATCAACTTCAACCTGGGGCAGCTCGACAGCCTCGTCTCCACCCTCACGCTCGGACTCGTCCGCGTGCCCTGGGACATCCCCTGGCTCCAGCAGCCAGAGACCGCGCTGCCGGCCATCATGACCACCACCATCTGGTCGACGGCGGCCGACTTCACGGTCATCTTCGTGGCAGCGATCCTGGACATCCCCACTGAGATCCGGGAAGCCGCCTCGGTGGACGGCGCCGTGGGCTGGCGGCAGCTCTGGCACATCACGCTGCCCCTGCTGCGACCCGCGATCTTCCTCGCCATCGCCCTCGGGACCATCGGCTCCCTGCAGGTGTTCGACCAGGTGTACGTGATGACCCAGGGCGGCCCCCTCAAGTCGACCCTGACGCCCGTCTACTTGATCTACACCGAGAGCTTCAAGGACTTCCGCGTCGGCCTGGCGGCGGCCATGGCGGCGGTCCTCTTCGTGCTGATCATGGCGGTGACGCTCCTCCAGCGCCGCTTCATCGACGTCACCATCGAGTACTGAGGGAGCGGCCATGGACTCGACGCTGGCTCTGTCTCGGGAATCTGCCGCCGTGCAGCCGAGGCGGAGGCGTCGGCCGCTACCCCTGCCATTCGGACAGCTCCTGCTCTACGTCCTGCTGGTGGCGCTGTCGGTCGTCGCCCTGGCGCCGCTGATCCTGATGGTCCTGGGGTCGTTCAAGACCCCCGCCGAGGTGACGGCCTACCCACCCACGCTGTTCCCACGACGCTGGCTGTGGGAGAACTACGTGGCGGTCTGGCAGGAGCTGCCGCTCTTCCCGCGCTGGTTCCTCAACAGCGTCGTCCTCTCGCTGGCGGTGACGGGGCTCAACGTCTTCCTGTCCGCGCTGGCCGGCTATGCGCTCGCCCGGCTCCGCTTCCCGGGGCGGGACGCCATCTTCGTCGCGGTCCTGGCCACGCTGATGATTCCGCTGGCCGTACAGCTCATCCCGCGCTACCTCCTCCTGAACATGGCCTCCCTCATCAACACCTACGTGGCGGTGATCCTGCCGAACATCTCCACTGGCGTGGGCATCTTTCTGATGACCCAGTTCATGAAGGGGATCCCCCGTGAGCTCGAGGAAGCGGCCGTCATCGACGGAGCCGGCCGCTTCTCCACCTTCTGGAGGGTGATCCTGCCGCTCTCGCAGCCCGCCATGGTGGCCCTGGCCATCTACAGCTTCAAGGGCCAGTGGAACGACTTCCTGTGGCCGCTGGTGGTGCTGAATTCGAACGACATGTGGACGCTGCCGGTTGGCCTCTCCGGTCTGGCCAGCCAGGTCTACCAGGCGAACCTCAACTGGATCCTGGTCGGCTCGGTCTTCACCACCCTGCCCATGGTGGTGGTGTTCTTCCTCTTCCAGCGGCACTTCGTCCAGGGGATCACGACGACCGGGTTCAAGTAGCCAGGATCGGCCGGGGGCATCACGACCGCCACAGGAGTCAAGCCCCGGTGGCTGGGCTCGAATCGAGCGCGCGAGTGACGCGTTATCCCGCCCAGAGTGTGACGCCACCCTTGCACTGCAGCATTGAATGGCGGAAGAGCGACAGGGAGTCACGCCCGTGGCGATCGTGAGGGAGCGGCTGCACCAGCTCGTGGAGGAGCTTGGCGACGAGGAAGTGCCGGTGGCTGAGCGGTACTTGGAGGAGCTCAAGGCGGCCAAGCAGGACCCGGTGCGGCGCGCGCTGCTGACGGCAGCGGTGGACGACGAGCCCGAGACGGAGGAGGAGCGGGCTGCCATTGCCGCGGGGGCTGGAAGCGCTCGAGCGCGGGGAGACCGTCTCGACCGAGGAGTTGCGCCGCGAGTTCGGCTGGTGACGTGGGAGGAGGTCGCCTGGGCGGAACCGGCTCGCAAGGACCTTCGTCGTTTGGACCCGCAGGTGCAGGAACGCGTCGTCCGAGCCGTGTTGCGCTGTGCCGAAACCGGCCAGGGGAACGTGAAGAAGCCGGAGGGCCACCCGAGTCAGTGGCGGCTCCGGGTGGGCGATTGGCGGGTGCGCTTCGCCTACGACGACGCTGAGCCGGTCCTGCGGGTTGTGCGCGTGCTACCCCGTGGGCGGGCCTACCGGGACTGACTGAACCCGAGCTCGTCTCCGTCGCATACGCTCCTGCCTCTGCGCGCCGGGGCGGCACTCGTCTTGCGGCGGGGCCGGCGACGGGGAGGTGGCGTCGCACGCGCAGGTAGGGGTTTTCACTCACCCCAGGATGAGTGGTTCGGCGCTGTCGACCCTCGTGTGCAAGCGGTACCGATATGGACAGGAGGAACGCGCATGCAGGGAGCGATCCACACGGAGGCGGACTGCCGGCGTGCCCGGCCACCGCCCGGAACGGCGGCGGCCGAACCGGCTCCCGGAGCGGAGCGCCCTCGGACGGGCAGGCCATACTCCGCGCTCGTCGCGGCTCCGCTCACGGGCGGAGCGGCGCGCTGAGGAGAGGAGGTGAGGTCTGTACCAGTGAACGAGCCGAGTGAGATGCGTTGGAGGAAGGAGAACGACCATGGGTATCTGGGGATTCATCGTGCTGCTGGTTGGCGCGGCGGTACTGGGCTTCGCGGCTCAGGCGGTCGGCAGAGCACGCTACACGTACGAGTGGGTGATCGCCGGACTGGGCGCGGCGGTGGGCGCCTACGTGGCCAGCGAGTGGCTGGGCGTCGCGAGCACCTGGGGGCCGGAGCTGGACGGGCTGTTCGTCCTGCCGGCGCTGATCGGCGCCGTCATTCTCGGCGGCATCGTCGACCTGGTGACCCGCTTCACGGGCCAGCCAGCCGGCTCCTAGCGCCATACGGGGCCGGGGCTGCGCCAGCCCCGGCCCCCGAGCGCGCTGCGCTTCCTGGTGACCGGGCTCAGGACGTGGGCTACCCTTTATGGTACGCATCCGCGGAGCGCCGGCCCACGTCCTGAGCCCGGGCGAGCTGCCTGGTCCAGCGTGGCGGGAATGCCGCCGTGTCCCGGCGCGCAGGCACGCGCCAGCCCCACGCGCGGCGCGCGCAGACGAGCGGCTCGCCGAGCGGCGCCGCCAGCGCCGGTGACCCTGCTCGATGCCTACGCCCTGATCGCGTTCCTGGTCGGCGGGCCCGCGACGGCGCGGGTGCGGGCGATCCTGCGCGACGGCGGCGCGGCGGGCGCCGGACGGCCAGCTCCCGGAGAGCCCCGAGCAGGTGATGGACTGGCTGGCCGCCCAGGTCCGGGGCTGGAACGCCGACCCGGCGCCCTTCGTGTGGGGCGGCACGCGTGCCGCCCGGCGCCAGCGGGCCCGTGCACGCCACCACGCCCTGGCCGGCGCGGCGGGCTACCCACACCGACCGATAGCGCGGCGGTAATCCGCGGCCTAGCATGCCAATGGCTGCCGACATCAGAACCGACCCACTAGCGCGCTGGAGGCCTCCGGCCGTGAGCCTCGGGCGCCGGGCGCCCCGGACGTCCGGATGGGCGTGCCCTGCTCCGGGGCCGTGGTCCGGGCGCATCGACCTCCTCGTCAACAGCAACTGTGGCCCGATTCCTTGTCCTCGGCCCTGAAGAACCTGACGAGCTGCCGCCACAGGCGCGGCAGCGCCCGCGCATAGGCGCCGGGCGTGGCCTCGAAGAGCCGCCGGCACCGCATCGAGCAGAACCGGTACGTTTCCCCCTTGTAGTCGAACGAGAAGACGTACGGCTCCCGGCTCACATCGTGCTTGCAGACCACGTCGATCATGCGAGTCCCCACCGCGGCGGGCGAGCGCCACCTTCAGACGGCGTCGCCGGCGTGGGCCACGTTCGCCCGCGCCGGTAGCATCGCGCGGCGGGCTGAAGGCCCGCTGAGCGGCGGCTGACGATTGGCTGAGCAGCACGCACGGTCCCCTCCTCGGCCGCCCACCGCCATACGTGCATCCGAGGTCGCCGCCTTCACCCACCGAGTGACGCGTTCCACCTGGCATCCACGGGTTCGGCTGCCCCCGCGGCCGGGCGCCAGGGGGTGGCGCAGCCAGGGCCAAGGCCGCGGGCCGGCTGGCCACCAGCGGGGACCGGTCCGAGTAGACTGTTACCCAACCCCCAACCCCGAGAGCCTCGCACTACGCGGTCCGCCACGAGCGCGGGGCTCTGCCGGCGGCCCGGGCAGGCGCGCCCGCGCGAGCTGCGGCCCCGGCAGTGACGCAGGGCTTTCCCCATCCACTTCCCACTACCCCCGGACCCGGATCCCTCCCGATGCTCGAGCTTCCCACCCTGAACGTCCCCCGTGCACGGCCGCTCTCGCCGCAGACCGCCCCGCCCCTCCATGGAGCCCGCCCGGCGTGGCTGAAGGTGCGCCTCTCGCAGGGGCCGCACTTCAGGGAGCTCAAGGGGCTCATGCGCGAGCAGGGGCTGCACACGATCTGCGAGGAGGCGCTCTGCCCGAACATCGGCGAGTGCTGGGGCGAGTTTCGCACCGCGTCATTCCTGATCCTGGGCGATGTCTGCACCCGCAACTGTGGGTTCTGCGACGTCAAGACGGGCCGGCCCGGAGAGGTCGATTGGACCGAGCCGCGGCGGCTCGCCCGGGCGGTCGCCCGGCTGAAGCTACGTCACGTGGTGATCACCTCCGTCACGCGCGACGACCTGGCCGATGGCGGGGCGGCGATCTTCGCGGCCACCATCCGCCAACTGAAGCGCCAGGATCAGGGGCTCGGCGTGGAGGTCCTGGTGCCCGACTTCCAGGGTAACTGGGAGGCCCTGGCGGTGGTCATGGAGGCCGGGCCCGACATCCTCAACCACAACCTGGAGACCGTCCCGCGCCTGTACCGGCGGGTCCGGCCCAAGGCGGTCTACACGCAGTCGCTCGAGCTGCTGCGGCGCGCGAAGGAGCTGGCGCCGCGCGTGCCCACGAAGTCTGGGCTCATGGTTGGCCTCGGGGAGACGATGGACGAGCTGCTGGCCGTGATGCGCGACCTGCGCACCCAGGGCGTGGACGTCCTGACCATCGGGCAGTACATGCGCCCGAGCATGAAGCACCTGCCGGTGGAGCGATACGTCCACCCGGACGAGTTCGCCGCGTACCGGTCGGCCGCGAAGCAGATGGGATTCAAGCACGTCGAGAGCGGCCCCCGCGTGCGGTCCAGCTACCACGCACACGACCAGGCGGCGCAGGCGAGCCTGGCAACCGCGTGAGCCGTTTCGCGCTGAAGCCGCGGCCGCCTGGCGGTCCCGGGGCCTGGCACCAACCAGCGTGGTTCGATGCTCCGCCGGCTGGGCAGGCAGGCCCCTTCACCCGCTCGCTGCACTCGCGTCCTCTCCCCGCGCAGGGCGAGGGGCGGCTATGTGGACGAAGCGCCGTGAGACTCTCGGAAGATCGCGAGAGCCCGGGGACGAATCGGCGCCGGAGGGCCACGCCTGCATAGAATAGGTGCGCCCCCGGCTGGCCGATCCAGTGAGCACCTCTGACACCGAGCACGTCGACGCCACCAGCCGGATCGAGCTGGCCGGGGTGGGGGGGGCCGAGATGGCGGCGGGCCTGCCGTCGCCGCCCGACTTTGCCCCGACGGCCGAGCCCGACCCAGTCAGCCCCACGTATGTCCACGTGGGCGACGAGCAGGTGGGTAGCGACGTGCTCTACGTCCCACTCGCCGTCACCGTGGGTGACGGCTTCAAGTTCGGCTGCGGCTTCTTCATGGCTCTCATTCTGACGCTCCTCCTGGGCTTCGTGCTCGCCGCCGCGCTGTTCGCGCTGGTCAGCGTGATGGGTCTGAACCTTCCGGTCAGCCGCTGACGGCCTGCCCGGCCGCCTCGCGCGCGGCGTTCAGCGGACTCGCCGCCGCAGGCCGGCCGTACAATCGCCAGGCATGCCACCCCTCCGGGTGCTCTGGGCGGCGCTGGTTGGTCTGTATGACGAGACCGTCGTCCTGGTCGGCGGGAACCTCGTCTGGCTTGCGACCAGCCTCCCGTTCCTCGTCCTGGTCGTCGCGCTGCTTCTGCCGTTCGTCGGCGCGCCCGCGGAGGCAGGGCAGCAAGGCATCGTCTGGCCTGCGGTCGCGGCCGCCTGGCTGGTGCTGTTCCTCCCTACGCCGGGCACCTTCGGCCTGGGCGCGCTGGCTCGGGCGACGGCGGCTGGCGAGGCGCCGCGGCTGGCGATGGCCTGGGCGACGCTGGGCCGGACGTGGCGCCTGGCGCTGGCGCTCTCCTTCACCAGCCTCGTGGGCTTCGCGCTCCTGGCAGTCAACCTCTCCTTCTACGCCGCGGTGGGCGAGGGGTGGCTGAAGCTGGTCGGCGTCCTCTGGCTGTACGGGGCGCTGTTCTGGCTCGGCATGCAGCTCTACCTCGTGCCCCTGGCGCTCCACCGCGAGCGGCCTCGCCTGCTGGACCTGTACCGAAGAGCGGCGTTGCTGACGCTCGGACACGCCCCCGCGACACTGACGCTCGTCGGCACCCTGACGCTCGTCGGGCTCCTCAGCCTCGTGTTCCTGCCGCTCTACGCGCTGGCGATGGGCGCGTTCGTCGCGCTGGTCCAGGCGTACGGGTTCCGCGAGCTGCGGCGGCGCCACGGCGACCTCTCGGAGGGGGTGGAGGAGGCGTGATCGCTGGCGGAGTGGTGCTCAACGAGCGCTACCGGCTGCTGCGAGAGCTCGCCCGTGGCGGCATGGCCGTGGTCTGGGAGGCGCTCGATACCCTGCTCGACCGGCCGGTGGCGGTGAAGGTGCTGCACCCGCAGTTCGCCAATGACCCCGAGTTCCTGGAGCGCTTTCGGCGTGAGGCGCGCGCGGCAGCCAGTCTGGCGCACCCCAACATCGTGGCGATCTTCGACGTGGGCGAGGACCGCACGTCGGGCACACCGTTCATCGTCATGGAGCTGGCCGAGGGCGAGAGCCTGAAGGAGCGCATCCGCCGCTCGGGGCTGCTGCCTGAGGGGGAGGTGCGCGAGACCGGCGCGGCTCTGGCCGGCGCGCTCGAATACGCGCACCGGCGCGGCGTCGTGCACCGCGACGTGAAACCCCAGAACGTGCTCGTGGGCGCCGATGGGCGGGTCCGGCTGGCGGACTTCGGCATCGCCCAGGCACTGGCCGCCAGCGGGCTCACCCGCACCGGCGCGGTGATGGGCTCAGTGCACTACCTGGCGCCGGAGCTGGCCCGCGGCCAGCCGGCGACCCCCGCCGCCGACGTCTATGGCCTGGGCGTTGTGCTCTACGAGATGGCGACGGGGCTGGTGCCATTCACCGGCGAGACGGAGCTGGCCGTGGCGCTGGCGCATGCCCAGCAGCGCCCCGTTCCGCCCCGCACGCTGAACCCGCGGCTCGCCCCCAGCCTGGAAGCGGCCATCTTGCGGGCGCTGGCGAAGCGGCCGGAGGACCGGTTCGGGAGCGCCGCCGAGCTCGGACGCGCCTTGAGCGCGCCGAGCGCCGGGCAGCCGACGGCGCGGATGGTGGGGGCACCCGCGGGCGCGGCGGCAGCCACCGCCTACCGAGCGGCCGCGCCGCGGGCAGCCAGCCCCGCCTCCTCGCCGCCCTCCACCCACAGGCAGCCCTCGCCGCCGCCGGGGCGCTGGGAACGGCTTCATCGCCCTCATGCTGGTGCTGGCGGCGATCCTCCTCGCGCTGGGTGCCGGGTTCTTCGGGCTCACCTGGGTCGGCCGTGAAGGCGGCTCGCCACCGGCCGCGGCGGAGCCGTCGCCCAGCCCGGCACCCAGCCCGGGGTCGAAGCCCGTGGCCGCACCCAGCCCCGCCGTGACCGCCACGGCCACGCCCACGCCCCCAGCGGAGCCAACCGCGACGCCCGCCGTGACCGCCACGCCCGAGCCGACGCGGCCTTCGCCGACCGCCACGCCGCGGCCGCCCACGCCCACCCCAACCCCACGCCCGATCGCGGTGCCGAATCTGATCGGCCGGCAGATGAAAGACGCGCTCGCCGCGCTCGAGGCAGTCGGGCTGACCGCGAGGGTCGTCGGCGTGAACGTGAACGCCGAGGAGGGACGGGTGGTGGCCACGACACCCGAACCCGGGGCACCGCTGCCGCCGGGCGGGACCGTGACCATCTCCGTGGGCACCGGCCAGGTGGTCGTGCCCGGCGTGGCGGGTCGGCGGGGCGACGAGGCCGCTCGCCTGCTGACCGAAGCCGGCCTGCGTTTCAGGGTGCGCGAGACGGCGAACGACCGCCCGCGTGGCACTGCCCTCGGCACCACTCCGCCCGCCGGCGAGGTCGTACCGCGGGGCTTCGAGGTCGAGCTGCTCGTCAGCAGCGGGCGCTAAGCGCTGCTCTCCTGGTTCCCTGGACGGCGACGCACGTGGGCCGCGCCCGCGCGGAGTCAGGCCGAGTTCTGGCCCACGTGCGTCGCCCTGGCGCGCAGCGCCTACCATAGGCACGGAGAGAAGGAGCGCATGGCTGAGCTGCGACACACCAGTCGACGGATGGACGTCGATTCGCACGGCACGGCGGCTGCCGAGGTCGGGGTGGGGGCTACGGGCGCGATTGGCGGGAGCTTCGCCACCCGCCCCGTCCTCGAGGGCACGCTCGGCATGGTAGCGGCGGGCCACTACGTCGCCGCGGCGATTGGGCTCGGCGTCCTCGAGCGCGGGGGTAACGCGATCGACGCGGGTGTGGCGGCAGGGCTGGCCCTCTCGGTCCTCAAGCCGCAGAGCAACGGGCTCGGCGGTGAGGCCCCCATCCTGATCCACCTGGCGGAGGAGGGCCGCAGCGTCGCGATCAATGGGCAGGGCTGGGCGCCGCGCCGGGCCACGATCGGGTGGTTCCGCGCGCAGGGCATCACCGCCATCCCCGGCGACGGCCTGCTGCCGGCGATGGTCCCGGCGGCCTTCGCGAGCTGGTGCACGGCGCTGCTCCACTTCGGGACCGTCTCGCTGGCCGAGGTGCTCGGACCCGCCGTCGAGCTGGCCGAGAGCGGGTTCCCGGTGTACGCCACGCTGCGAGGCGCCATCGCCCGGTCGCAGGAGCGCTTCCTGGCCGAGTGGCCGACGTCTGCCGCGATCTACCTGCCCGACGGCCGCGTGCCAGACGAGGGCGCCGTCTTCCGCAACCCGGACTGGGCGGGCACGATGAAGGAGGTGCTCGACGCCGCCATCCGCGAGGAGGGTCGAGGACGCGAGGCGTCGATCCAGGCCGCGCTCGACGCGTTCTACCGCGGGCTAGTCGCACAGCGGGCGGTCGCGTTCGCGTCGCGCAGGTCGTTCCTGGATGCGTCCGGGCAGGCGCACGCTGGCCTGCTGTCGCTGGAGGACTGGGCGGACTACCAGGAGCAGGGAACGGGGGTCGAAGCACCGGTCCGCGCCCGCTACCGCGGCGTGGAGGTGCTGAAGTGCGGCCCCTGGAGCCAGGGACCCGTCCTGCTGCAGCAGCTCAAGCTGCTGGAAGGGTTCGACCTGACCGCGCTCGACCACAACTCGGCCGCGTACCTGCACGTCTACCTGGAGGCCGCGAAGCTGGCCTTTGCGGACCGCGAGCGCTACTACGGTGACCCCGCCTTCGTGGAGGTGCCGCTCGAAGCCCTCCTCGCAGATGGGTACGCGGCGCGCCGGCGCGCGCTGATCGACCGCGACCGGGCCAGCCTGGAGCTGCGCCCTGGCGACCCATCGCCGGTGCCCGAAGGAGGCGGTAGCGCGGCCCGCACGCCGTGGGGCGTCTACACCGGTGACACGACGCACGTGGACGTCGTGGACCGCCGGGGCAACCTCTTCGCGGCCACCCCGAGTGGCGGGTGGTTCCCATCGTCGCCGGTGGTGGAAGGGCTCGGGTTCCCGCTCGGCACGCGCGGCCAGATGTTCTACCTGGACGAGCGGCACGCGAACGCCCTGGCGCCGCGCAAGCGGCCCAGGACCACCCTCTCGCCGTCGCTGGCGCTTCGCGGCGGGCAGCCGTGGCTGGCGTTTGGCACGCCCGGCGGCGACCAGCAGGACCAGTGGGCGCTGCAGTTCTTCCTGAACGTCGTCGACTTCGGGATGGACCTCCAGGAGGCGCTGGACGCCCCCTCGGTCCACTCGGCCCACTTCCCGGGCTCTTTCTACCCGCACACCGCCCACCCGGGCCGCTGCTTCGTCGAGGGACGCGTGCCCGCCGCCGTCCGCGACGCCCTGCGCGCGCAGGGGCACGACGTCAGGGCGGACGATGACTGGAGCCACGGCCAGGTGACGGCGGTCGCCTTCGACCCGTCTACGGGCGTCGTGCGCGGCGCTGCCTCCCCGCGCGGCCGCGTGGCCTACGCCATGGGGCGGTAGGCGGGACTGCAGACTGAGCGACACCTTGGTGGTCGCCATGGCCCTTCCCCCTCGTTCCTACCGTCTTCGCACCGGCAGCACAGCAGGCTCTGCCACCCTGGGGCGGCGGGCGGCCCTCAGGTGCCGGGGGTTGGGGGGCGACGTGCCGACGCCCGAGGTTCGCGTCAGCCCCTGGCGCGCGCCTGCGCCGCCTGCATGGCGTGGCGGAGCGTCGCCAGCAGGTTGCCCGCGTCCGCCCGGCCCTGCCAGGCGATGTCGTAGGCGGCCCCGTGGCCGACCGTGGCGAAGAAGAACGGCAGCCCGGCGGTGATGACGACGATCTTCCCGAACGCCAGCGCCTTCTGGGCGATGCGGCCCTGGTCGTGGTACATGGTGATGAAGGCGTCGTAGCGCGACAGCTTCTCGGGCGTGAACAGGCTGTCGGCCGGCAGCGGCCCTTCGGCGTCGATGCCCTCGGCGCGGGCTGCCGCCACCGCCGGGCCGATGTGCACGACCTCCTCGTCGCCGAAGTCGCCGCCTTCACCGCCGTGGGGGTTGAGCGCTGCCACGGCCAGCCGCGGCTGCGGGATCCCCATCTGGCGCAGCGTAGCCGCCGTGTTGCGCGTCACCCGTAGGACCAGGTCCTTCGAGATCAGCGCGCAGGTACGCGCCATGGACGTGTGGTTGGTCACGGAGACCACCCGCAGGCCGTCGCTGACCGGCATCAGTACTGGCTCGGGCGTCCCCGTCAGGTGCGCCAGGTAGGCCGTGTGGTCGTCGAAGTCGAGCCCCGCCAGGTGCAGCGCGTGCTTGTTGGACGGCGCCGCCGCGATGGCCTCGCCTCCGCCGCCCCCCAGCACCAGCTCCACGGCCCGAGCGATCGCCTCGCCGGCGGCCCGCCCTCCAACTGCGCTCGCCTGTCCATCGGCCACCGGGCCGGCCAGCGGCACGGCGACGATCGGCCAGCGTTCGGCGGCGGAGCGCCGAGCCCGTGGGTCGTCGACCACGACGACCGCCGCCTGCGCGCCGACCAGGGTGCGTGCGCGTTCCAGCACGCCGGGATCGCCGACGACGCACACGCTGCCGTCGCGGTGCGTCTCTGGCCGGGCCATGGCCCGCGCCACCAGCTCGGGGCCGACCCCCGCCGGGTCGCCCAGGCACAGCAGCACCAGGGGGACGGGGGGTGGGTCGCGGGTCATGGGGGTTGGTGTTGGGTATCGGGTGTCAGGGGTCAGGGGTTGGGTGTTGGGTATCGGGACATCACTCCCCAACACCCAACACCCGATACCCGATACCCAGGTCAGCGCTGCGCCTTCTCCTTCATACCGTACCTGTCCATGAGCCCGATCCAGCGCTGCGCCTCCTGCTGCATGAAGGCGCCGAACTCGTCGGGCCCCTGGAAGTAGTCCTTGGACTTCGAGCTCTGGACGAACTGCTGCCAGACGTTGCTCTGCATCGCCTCGCGGAAGCTGGCGGCCAGGTACTCGCGGCGGTCCTTGGGGGTGCCCTTGGGCGCCATGAAGCCGCGCCACTGGACCACGTCCACGTTCCAGCCCTTCTCCTTCAGGGTGGGAACGTCCCTGAAGTCCGGGTTGCGCTCGGCGGTCGTGACCGCCAGCATGCGGATCTTCTTGGCCTCGAACTGGCCCGCGACCTCCGACACGTTGGACGAGAGCAGGTCGACGTTGCCACCCAGGAGCTGGGTGAGCGCATCGCCGCTGCCTTCGAAGGGCACGTAGTCGAACTCGAACCCGGCCTCCTGAGCGAAGACGAAGGGCACGAAGCTATCGAGGGTGCCGAACCAGGCGCCGGCGATCTTGGTCCGCCTGGTCTTGGCGTCCTTCACGAAGTCGTCGATCGTCTTGTACGGGCTGTCGTCGCGCACGAACAGGAAGTAATCCTCGCCCTGGATCCGCGCCACGGGGTCGAAGCTGTCGCACTTCAGCGGGGCGTCCTGGAGGTAGGGCGTCAGGATGCAGGTCCCGGCGGTCGTCGTCACCAGCGTGTAGCCATCCGCGGGGCGCTTGCTGGTCTCATTGAGCGAGTTGGCGCCGCCGGCGCCGCTCCTGTTCTCCACCACGACCGGCTGGGGGAACGAGCTACGCATCCCTTCGGCGAGCTGGCGGCTGAAGACGTCCATACCACCGCCAGGGCTGGAGCCAGTGATGGCGGTGATGGCCTTGGTGGGGAAATCGCTCGGCTTGAGGGCCGAGGCGGGCTTTGCGGCGGCGGCAGGGCTGGGGACCACGGCGGCCGGCGAGGCCGCGGGTGAAGGCTTGGCCACCGGGCTGGCCGCGGCGGCCGGACTCGCCGCCGGGGCGGTGGTAGAGGCCGGCTTAGCGGGCGCCGTGGTGGGTGCTGGGGTGGGCGCCGGCTGCGCCGCCGGGGCACAGGCGGCCACGAGCGCCACCAGCGCCAGCAGCGCCAGTGGCACGAGGCGGACACGCGACGATGCGAATCGGAACACGGGGTACCTCCTGAGAGTGGACTGGGCTCGCCGCTGGGACGTGGGCGCTACGCCGCCTCCACGGGCATCGGCCGCCCCCGGAGACGGTCCAGGCCGCGGGCGAGCAGGGGGTAGAAGAGGGTGAGGAGCGCCAGGACGAGGAACAGCAGGCTGATCGGACGCTCGACGAACGTCAGCCAGCTCCCGCTGGACAGGATCAGCGCACGGCGGAAGGAGGTTTCCATGAGGAAGCCGAGGATGACCCCGAGCACCATGGAGGGTGGCGAGAAGCCGTAGCGGTTCATCAGGAAGCCGACGATCCCGAACGCCAGCGCCGTGCCGACATCGAACAGGCTGTTGTTGATCGAGTAGGTGCCCACGAAGACGAGCAGCATCACGCCCATCACCAGGTACGGCGTGCGAACGTTGACCACCTGCATGGCGACGCGCAGCAGCACGAAGCCGATGCCGAGCATGAGGAGGTTGACCACGACCAGCGCCGCGAACAGGCCGTAGACGACATCGGCGTACTTGCTCAGCAGGAGAGGGCCGGGCGTGATGCCGTGCAGGATGAGCGCGGCCAGCATGATCGCCGCCGAGTTCGAGCCAGGGATGCCCAGCGCCAGCGCCGGGACCAGGTCGCCGCCCTGGACGGCATTGTTGGCCGTCTCGGGCGCAGCCACCCCCTCTAGCGAGCCCTTGCCGAACCGCTCCGGGTGCTTCGAGAAGCGCCTGGCCTCGTTGTAGGCGACGAACGAGGCGACCGTCTGCCCGGCGCCGGGCATGACGCCGGCGATCAGGCCGACCACGATGCCGATGAACGTGGCCCGCCTGACGCTGCGCAGCTCGCCGAGCGAGGGGAACTCGGTGGCCGCCTTGCGGTCGGTCACGCGCTCCCAGCGGGTGAGATAGGCAGCCTGCCGGAGCATCTCGGCCACCGCGAACAGCCCGACCATGACGGCTACGATCTCCAGGCCGTCGAAGAGGTTGGGGTTGCGGAAGGTGAAGCGCTGGGCGCCGGAGAGGGGGTCGAGCCCGATCGTCGCCACCAGCAGTCCGAGCAGGCCAGAGATGAGGCCCTTCAGCATGCTCGGCCCGCCGAGGCTGGAGATGACGGTGAGGCCGAAGAGCGCGAGCGCGAAGTACTCCGCGGGCGAGAACCGCAGGGTGATCTCGGCCAGCGGTACGACCAGCAGGATCAGGAAGATGACGCTGACCAGCCCGCCGATGGTGCCAGTGACCAGCGAGATGCCGAGCGCCTTACCGGTCTTGCCCTACTGGTGCAGGGCATAGCCGTCGAGGATGGTGGCCGCCGCCGAGGGCGTCCCCGGCGTCTTGATCAGGATGGCCGGGATCGAGCCGCCGTAGCCGGCGCCGGCCCAGACGCCGGCCAGCACCATCAGCGCCAGGGTAGCGTCCATGCCGAAGGTGAGCGGTAGGAGGAGCGCCATGGCAACGGAGCCGGTGACGCCGGGCAGGGCGCCGCCCAGGATGCCCCAGGTCACGCCGAGCGCCATCGCGAGCAGCGCCCCTGGCTGGAGCGCGGTGGCGAAGCCCTGGGCCAGCAGCTCGAGCATCCTCACCGCCCTCCCAGCAAGCCAGCGGGCAGGGGGATGGCCAGGCCGAACTGGAACACGAGGAAGAGCACCAGGACCGTGCCCGCCACCGCCAGCCCCCCGCGCAGCCAGTGGCGCACGCCAAGCAGGAGCAGGACGGCCGCGGCGTAGAGCGGGCTGGCCACGAGGTACCCGAGCGGTTCCGCGACCCCGAGGTAGGCCACGCTCAGCGCCACCAGCCCGCCGAAGCGGAGCCAGGAGAAGCGCCCGCCCGTCTCGCGGGCGAAGGACTCGTCTTCGCCGACGGCTTCCGGCTTCAGCCAGCGGTTGGGAACCAGCCGGCTGAGGCCGAGGCCGATCGCCAGCGCGCCGACGGCGGCGGCCAGCAGGATCGGCACGGCGGCTGGGCCGAGCGGGTCGGTCCGCATGCCGCGCGGGATCGAGGTCTCGGCGGTCCACCAGGCCCACGCGCTGAAGGCGGCCAGCAGGAGTGCCAGCACCACGTCGGTGGCGCGCTCCCGCCCGAGCCTCACCACCACGCTCCCCTGAGTGCTTCGCACCTGCTCCCGATGGGGCTAAGCACGCGGGCCTCCGCCTGGGTGAGATTGTACCGAGCTCTGGCCCAGGTGCTGGACTCGCGCCACGCGGGCGCGTTCGAGCTGCATCCGCAGCGCCGCGCTCCGCGCCCGCTCGATGTGTCGCTCCATGAGCGCCTCGATCGCCTCACGGTCGCCGCGTTCGATGGCAGCCAGGATCTCGGTGTGCTCGGCGACCACCTCGGCGGCGCGGCCGGGGGCGGAAAGCGAGGCGTGGCGGTAGCGGCGGATGATGTCGGCGAGGCCCATGATGGTGCTGAGCAGGCGCGGGGCGTTGCTGGCGCGGTAGACGACGCGGTGGAACTCGTCGTTGGCGACGACCAACGTCTCGGCATCGCCGGCGGTGAGCGCGGCGCGGGCGGACGCCAGGATCGCTTGCGCTTCGGCCACCTCCTCCGCGGCGATCCGGCCGACGGCCCTGACGGCCGCCAGCGTCTCGAGCGCCTTGCGGATGTCGTAGACCTCGTCCAGCTCGTCCAGCGCCAGCTCGGCGACCACCGCGCCGCGGTGGGGCTCGACCCGCACCAGTCCCTCGGCTTCGAGCCGGTGGAGTGCCTCGCGCACCGGGGTGCGGCTGACGCCGTAGCGCTCGGCGAGCGCCCCTTCCCGCAGCCGCGTGCCCGAGGCGAGCTGGCCGGCCAGGATCGCCGCGCGCAGCTCGTCGTACACAGAGCGTCCCTGGGTCCCAGCTCGGCTGTCCCTCAGTGTCAGTCCGGTTGTATACAGCATCGGCGGCATTGTGCACCGTACGTCCCCGCGTGGCAGCTGTCAACACGCACGCGCGGCGGGTCGCGGGTCGGTTCTCCCCCTCCCCCGTGAGCTGGTGCCGTGGGGCCCGCGGATTACGGCCGCGTCCTCGGCACGCGGGCGGTGCCGGCGCCCGCCGATGCGCGCCCGCGCCCCGTGGGCTGAGCGGGCGCGCCGGGTCGGCGTGGAGCGCCCGGCGCGACGCCCGACGGACGCGGTACAGTGGGGCCAGCGTTCCATGGCCGCGGTCCTCGCCGGCGCCCAGCCGCGGGCACGCCAGCCCGTCACGTGGGTGCTCCGCCTCCCCTACCCCGTCCGCAACGTGCTGCGGCGCTGGCGGGGGTTCGTGGGCATGATCCTCGGCGTCGGCATCGCGCTCGGCGTCACCATGACCCTCCTCGCCGTCGCCAGCGCGTCGGTCGAGTACTACTCGGCCGACTTCAAGCGCTCGGGTGCCGACCTGTACGTCGTGACCCAGGGTGGGACACTGGTGCCGGTGCTGCCGAGCGACACGCCCGGCACGATCAAGAACGCCGCCAGTGTCCTGGCCCGGCTCCGGGCGACGCCCGGCGTGCAGAGCGCGGTGGGTGTGATGAGCTGGTCGATGGTCCGCGAGCGGGAGGGGGCAAGCCGGCGCGACACCCCCAGGGAGCTGGTCGTGGCGGTGGGCGTGGACGGCGACCCGGCCCAGATCCCGAACGTCCTCACGCTGGACGCGGGTCGCTGGATCAGGCGGTCAGACGAGGTGGTGCTGGGCTCCAGGCTGAGCCGCGAGAAGGGGCTCGGAGTGGGCAGCACGATCCGGCTGGCCGGCCGCGACTTCGCCGTGGTGGGCGTTGGCAAGCTGCGCGGCATGGGCGCCGGGCTGAGCGCCGACGCCGTGGCGTACCTGGACTACCGCGCCTTCCGCCAGCGGGCGGACGTGGGCGACGTCATCAGCATCGTGGTCGTCGACGCGCGTCAGCCCGAGCTGGTTCGGGAGCGCCTGCCGGACGTCGGCCAGCTCGCGGCCTTCTCGCCCCAGGACCTCGTGCGGCAGTCGGAGGAGGTCAACGCGGCTGCCATGGCGATCTACTGGGTGCTGATCGGGCTGACGCTGGCGATCGCCACGCTGTTCGTGGGGAACATGCTCAACCACTCGGTGGCCGTGCGGCGCCTCGAGTTCGCGACCCTGCGCGCCATCGGCGTCCCGCGGCGGACCATCCTGCTCACGGTGACCGGCGAGGCGATCCTGATCAGCGTGGCGGCGCTGGTGGTCGGCACGGCGCTGAGCCTCCTGCTCGGCGCGCTCCTGAACGGCTACGTCGCCCCCGCGTACTCGATCGAATTCCTGTACGTCGCGGACATCGGCCTCTTCGTGGTGGTGTCGCTGCTGGCGCTCGGGCTCGGCCTGGTGGCGGGCCTCGTCCCGGCGCGGCGGGCGACCCAGGTCGACCCGGTCGAAGTCCTGCGGGAGGCGTAGGCGTGCTGTCGCTGGATGGTGTCTGGCGGGTCTACCAGCTCGGCGAGGCGGAGGTGGTGGCCCTCGAAGACGTGCACCTCGCGATCGGCGAGGCGGAGTTCGTGGCGGTTGTCGGCCCTTCGGGCTCGGGCAAGAGCACGCTACTACAGATCCTCGGCCTGCTGGACCGCCCGACGCGCGGCCAGGTGGTGCTGGACGGCCGGGCGCTGAGCGCGCTCTCCGACCAGGAGCGTAGCCGCCTGCGGCTGGAGACGCTGGGGTTCGTCTTCCAGCGCTTCCACCTGCTGCCCGACCTGACGGCGATCGAGAACGTCGCGCTGCCGATGGAGGCAGCCGGGGTGGACGTGGAGACGCGCTACGAGCGGGCGGCCGCGCTGCTCGAATCGGTGGGGCTCGGCCCCCGGCTGCTGTTCCGGCCGGCGCAGCTCTCCGGTGGCCAGCAGCAGCGCGTGGCGATCGCCCGGGCGCTGGCGAACCGGCCGCGGCTCATCCTGGCCGACGAGCCGACCGGCGAGCTGCACAGCGACGACAAGCGCGGGGTCGTGGACCTCTTCCGCCGCCTTCATGCGGAGGGCCGGACGATCGTGGTGGTCACGCACGACACCGAAGTGGCCGGGGTGGCCGGGCGCCGAGTGGAGATCCGTGACGGACGGGTGAAGGAGCTGGCGGCGTGACGCGTTCGGTCCGTGCGCTGGCACCGGCCCGGCCGCCCGGCGCGGCGCGCGGCTGGTGGGGCAGGGCGGTGTACGCGTGGCGGGGCCTGGCGCTCGCCGGCGCGCTGGCGCTCGTCCTGCTCGTGGTCGGTGCCCGTCTCCTCACCACCCCCGCTGCGGCGCCCGCCAACCCCACCCCGCCGCCCGAACCGGCGCGGCTCACCGCCCGCGGCCAGGTGCAGCCGATCCGCCAGGCGCGGGTGGGCACGCTGGTGGGCGGCGTGGTCCAGAGCATCGCCGTCCAGGACGGCCAGCCGGTGCGCGACCAGCAAGAGCTGGCGCGCGTGCGCGGGCCGGGCGGGCTGGAGGTGCTCGTCGCCCCGCTGGACGGCGTGGTGACGGGCGTGCTCGTCCACGCCGGCGACACGGTGGTCCCGGGGACGGTGGTGGCGACGGTGGGCGACCTGCGCCAGCTCCAGGTGGAGACGACCGACGTGGACGAGTTCCTGGTGGGCCGGGTGCAGCCGGGCCAGGCGGTCAGCATGACGGTGGAGGCGCTCGACCGCCGCGAGCTGGCCGGCCGGGTGCGGACAGTGGCCCTGGAGCCACGGCCGAACCCGTCTGGCGACCCGCACTACCCGGTGGTGATCGACCTCCTCGGCGCACTCCCGCCCGAGCTACGACCCGGAATGACAGTCCGCCTGACGTTCGCGGACTAGCCCGGATTGGTGCACAATGCGGCAACGATGACGGACGCGGCCGCTGCCGACACGCCGATGGACGAGTCGCTGGTCGACCTGCGCGCGCGGATCGACGCGCTGGACGAGCAGATCGCCCGGCTGCTGCAGGAGCGGGCGAGCCTGTCGCTCCGCGTGGGGCGCGCGAAGGGGAACGGCGAGACGGCGCCGATCTTCGTGCCGGAGCGGGAGGCCGCGGTCCTCGCACGGGTGCGGTCCGTCCCGGGCCCGTTGGGAGCGGAGGCGATGGCCAACATCTACCGTGAGGTGCTGGCCAGCTCGCGCTCGCTCCAGCGGCAGATCTGCGTGGCGCACCTCGGCCCCGCGGCGACCTTCGGCCACCAGGCGGCGTTGCTGCGGTTCGGCGCGGCGGCGGCCTTCGAGCCGTGCGCGACGAATCCAGAGGTGTTTTCAGTCGTCGAGCGGGGGGGCGCCGACTACGGCCTGGTCCCCTTCGAGAACTCCACCGAAGGTGGCGTGGGCGAGGTGCTCGACCGGCTGGTGGACACGCCGCTCCAGGTGTGCGCCGAGGTGACGGTGCCTGTTGCCCACGCGCTGATGTCGAAGTCGACCTCACTGCGCGGCATCATCACGGTCCTCTCGCACCCGCAGGCGGCCGCGCAGTGCCGCGGCTGGCTCGCCCAGCACCTGCCCGGCATTCCGGTAGAGGCGGCGGCGAGCACCGCCCGGGCGGCCGAGCTGGCGGCGATCAACCCGAAGATCGGCGCTATCGCGCCGCGGCTGGCGGCCGACGTGTACGGGCTCGACGTCCTGGCCGAGAACATCCAGGACCTGCCGGGCAATGTCACGCGCTTCCTGGTCCTGGCCAGGTCGCCCAGCGAGCAGCCGACAGGCCGTGACAAGACCATGGTGGTGGTGAGCATCCGCGACCGGGTGGGGGCGCTGCGCGACCTCGCCGACGCCTTCGCTTCCAGCGGCGTGAACATGTCCAGCATCCAGTCGCGGCCGTCCAAGCGGCGCACCTGGGACTACGTCTTCTTCATCGAGCTGGACGGCCACCTGGCCGAGGAGCGCGTGAAGCAGGCGCTGCGGCAGGCGGAGGAGCACACGGCCTTCCTGAAGGTCGTCGGGTCCTGGCCGGCCGCGGCGTAGGCGCTCGGCGCGTGCGAGACGACCGCTTCGCCCGCCTCCCCGAGGCCGCCCCATGAGGATCGGCCATCTGCTGTCAGCCTGGGGCAAACCGAGGGGCAGCCCGCCCGCCGGGCCGCCGGCCGACTCCAGCGTCCACGCGCTCAAGGTAGGCTACCTCTCGGCGATCGACGTCTTCCGCGATCTGCCGCGGGGCGAGGTCGAGCGGCTGGCCCGGACCACGTCGATGGTCACGGTGCCCCGAGGACGGGTGATCTACCGACCCGGCCAGGACAACGCCGCGCTCTTCCTCCTGAAGGAGGGGCGGGTGCAGATGGTGCGCGAGTCGGCCGACGGCAAGCGGCTGGTGCTGGCGACCCTCGGGCCGGAGACGTTCTTCGGCGAGATGGCGCTGGTCGGCCAGCGCCTGCCCCAGGATGCCACCGCTGAGACCGTCGAGGACGCGGTGGTGTGCGTCTTGAGTCGGCCCGACCTCGAGCGGCTGGTCCTCGAGCACCCGAGGGTCGGCCTTCGGCTCCTGGAGCTGATCAGCGCCCGGTTGCTGGAGACCGAGGCGATCGTGGAGGACTTCGCCTTCAAGTCGGCGCCCGCCCGGCTGGCAGGCGTGCTGGTTCGGCTGGCCGAGACGGCCGCGGACCGCACACTCCAGGTGAGCCACCAGGAGCTGGCGGACATGATCGCCACGTATCGGGAGACGGCCACCCTCATCCTGAACCAGTTCCAGCGCCAGGGCCTGGTGGAGCTGGGGCGCCGCAACGTGCGGGTGCTGGACCTGGAAGGGCTGCGGACGGTCGCTGAGGGGTGAGCGGCCACCGGCGCGCCCTCGGGGGGGGGCAGGCGCCGAGCGCCCGCCTATCGGCCGCGGGAGGGGGCGCCTGCGGAGCGGGAGCGGGTGGAGCAGCGACCGCCCAGCGCGCCGGACGCTTCGAGGAGAGCCGCGCGGGCTGTCAGGCCTCAGCCATCCAGCGGGATCTCCTCGCCGTTGAGGCGGAGCAGTGGCAGGACGGGGACGGGCTGGCGCAGGCTCTGTGCGGCGTGGCAGTTGGCCTCCGCGCGCCGCACCAGCCGCAGCACATCCTCCCGCGGAGCCTCGCTCTCCAGCACCAGCGTGTAGCGCAGCTCGCGCATGGCGCTGCCTGCGGACTCGTCCAACGCGAACTTCAGCTCGTTCGGGAAGCGCGCCCGGAGGTCCATGGACGCTGACTTCAGTGGCACGCCCTCGACTGATGCGAACCGCACCAGCTGGGTGAGCAGTCAGAAGCCGACGGCGGCCACGAAGTAGGCCATCGGGTTCGGCGCCTCGTCGCCCCCGCCAGGCGGGCGCTCGTCGGAGCGGAAGCGGTGCCGCAGCACCCGCGCTTCCTTCAGGTAGTCGTGCAGCAGCTCGACCGAGGCGCGGACGGTGAACTCCGCTGGCTCGACGCCCTGGAGCAGCCGCTCCCGCTCTCGCTCCCACTCGCGCTTGTGTCGGTCGTAGTCGATCAACGGCTCGTCGCCCATGGGCGGATACTACCGCGGGGCGGCGCGCCGAGTGTCTGCCGCGCTTGACGCGCTCCGTCGCCCCGCCTATGGTCAGCGCGCACGCGCCGCGCTTCGCAGGAGTTTCCCCTGCAGCGGGGGGGGGGCGGCGACGTGCACGGGGGAGCGAAGGAGATGCTCGCGGAGGGACGCTACAGGCTCGGAGATACGGGCCAGAGCGGGTACCTCCCCGCGGCGCCCACCGCCCTCATCGGGCGCGAGGCGCTGCTCGCGGACGTGCGGAACAGAGTCCTGGGACAAGGCGCTCGCCAGGTCACCCTCACCGGGCCGGGCGGCGCGGGCAAGACCCGCCTGGCTCTTGCGGCCGCGACGATGCTCCAGGACGCGTTCGCCGACGGCGCGTGGTTTGTCGACCTCGCACCCGTCCGTGACCCCGGGCTGGTGCTCGGGGCCATCGCCCGGTCCCTCGGGATCCGTGAAACCGGGCGTCTCTCGCTCGAGGCAGCGGTCCACGGGTTCTTGCGGACCCGCCAGGTGCTGCTCCTGCTGGACAACTTCGAGCAGGTGCTGCCAGCCGCCGACGGGATTGGCGCCATGCTGGAGGAGTGCAGCGGCGTGACCGCGCTGGTGACCAGCCGGGCCCCGTTGCGGCTCCGCTGGGAGCAGGTAGTGCCGGTGCCGCCGCTCTCCGCGCCCGATCTCACACGCCTTCCGCCACTGCCGGCGCTCGCGCACGTCCCCGCGGTGGCGCTCTTCATCCGTCGCGCCCAGGCGCTGCGCCCCAGCTTCCAGCTCGAGCCGAGCAACGCTCCGGCCGTCGCCGAGCTGTGCGTGCGGCTCGACGGGCTGCCCCTGGCGATCGAGCTGGCGGCGGCGCGCACGGGCGTTCTCACGCCCGGGGCCATGGTGGCGCGGCTGGAGCAACGGCTGGACCTGCTGGCGCGCGGCGCGCGCGACCTGCCCGCGCGCCAGCAGACCCTCCGGGAGGCGATCGGGTGGAGCTACGGTCTGCTTGACGGAGAGGCGCAGGCGCTGTTCCGTCGCCTGGCGGTGTTCGCGGGAAGCTGCAGTCTCGAGGCAGTGAGCCAGTTGCAGGACCACGGCGAGCGACCCGGTGCGAACCTGCTGGATCTGCTCGGGTCCCTTGTGGAGAACCAGCTCCTCCTCCGGCAAGACGGCCCGAATGGCGTGGAGCCCCGCTTCAGCATGCTGGAGACCATCCGCGCCTACGCCCAGGAACGGCTCGAGGCGGCGGGCGAGGCCGAGGAGGCAGGCCGGCGGCACGCCGAGCTGTTTCTCGCCCTGGCCCTGCGAGCTGAACGCGCGCTGCGGGGACACGGCCAGGTGGCGTGGCTGGACCGGATCGAGCGGGACCACCACAACGAGCGGGCGGCGCTTCGCTGGGCCCTCGAGCGCGACGAGCCGCAGCTCGCGCTTCGGCTGGCCGGCGCCATGTGGCCGTTCTGGTGGATGCGCGGCTATCTCAGCGAAGGGCGGCAGTGGCTGGAAACGGCGCTCGCGCGGTCCGACGCGGGCACGACCACCGATCGGGCGAAGGCCCTGGTCGGACTGGGCTGGCTGCTGCGCGCCCTGGGGGCCTCCGCGGGAGCACGCCCGTTCCTTGAAGAGGCGCTCGCGTCGTTCCGCGCCGCCGGTGACCGGCCCGGAATCGCCCTGGCGCTCCACAGTCTGGGCGCGGTGTCCCACGACGCAGGCGACCTGGAGTCTGCCAGCGCCCTGTACCGGGAGAGCCTGGAGCTGCGTCGCCTCGACGAGGACACCTGGGGCATCGCCTACATGCTCAACAGCCTCGGCGTGATCGCGCGCGACCGCGGGGATGCAGGCACGGCCACGGCGCTGTGTTCGGAGAGCCTGGCCCTCCGCCGCGGGATGGGCGATACGTGGGGGATGACGCACTCGCTCCAGATCCTGGGCGAAGTGGCGCGCGACCAGGGGGATTACGGGCGGGCCGCCGCCCTGCACGAAGAGAGCATCGCGCTGGCCAGACAGCTCGGCGATAAGCGCCTGCTCGCGCACGGACTGAAGGACCTTGGCGCCGTGGCGCGCGACCAGGGGCAGGTCGCCCGCGCCACCGACCTGGCGCGCGAAGCCCTCGTGCTGTTCCGCGACCTCGCCGACCGGTGGGGCCTGGAGTTCGCGCTCCTCGACACCGCCCACCTCTGCGTGGCGCGCCGCGATCCCGTGACGGCCCTCCGCCTGTTCGGGGCCGCGGCGGCGCTGCGTGAAGCGACCGGCATCTCGCTCCCCTCGCTTGAACGCGGTCGCTACGAACGCGGCCTTGCCGCTGCACGCGCTGCCGTGGGCCAGCAGGTAGCTGGCACGGAGGGCGCCCGTGGGGCAGCCTGGCCCCTGGAGCGCGCGGTCGAGGAAGCCATCCGGACGCTGACGCCCGCCGCCGAGCCCGAGGACGTGCGACTGGCAGAGCTGACCGCGCGCGAGCGCGAGGTCGCCCTCCTCCTCGGGCGCGGCTCCACGAACCGACAGATCGCCGAGACGCTCGTCGTGTCCGAGCGCACGGCCGAGGCCCACGTGGCGAACGTCCTGGCCAAACTCGGGATGAGCAGGCGCGCGCAGGTCGCGGCCTTGCTGGGGGGCGAGCAGCCGCGCGCGCCGCCGGACGCGTAGGTGGCGCCGGCCACCTCAGGGCAGGGGGTGGTGGCGGGCGGAAATGCGTACTTCTACGCATGCCTCCCGCAGGGACGACCGCTACTCTCAGGCGTGTCGCTGATGGCGGCCTGGCACGGGAAATAGATCCAGCCGGCACGCGACGGGGGCTCGGAATCCGATGGACAGCACGGCGCCGATGAAGGCTGACGCAGGCAGCCAGGTCATGTTTGCCCCGCGCCACCGCCCCGTGCAGGGCGGCCCGGCGGGCGGACGCGGCGGGCCCACGGGCGTGGAAGAGCCCATCTCACTCGCGAGACTCAGCGACCTGGTGCACGACTTGCGGACACCGCTTGCCTCTCTCCGACTCACCCTGCAGCTCCTCCGGGAGGCGCTGGGCGACGACCCCTGGGCGGGGGCCCGGCTGCGGCAGGCCGAGCGGAGCGTGTTCTGGTTGGACAGCCTGGTGGGGAACCTCCTCAGCGTTGCCGCCGCCGACGAGGCCGGCCAGCCGCATCCGCTGGTAGCGGTCTCAGTGCGCGAGAGTGCGGAGGCGGCGCTCGCCGCCGCGGCACCGCTGTTCGAGAGCGTCGGCCAGCAGGTGCGCCTGACCTGTCCCACGCCGTCGCCGGCCGTCTGGGGTGAGTCGCTGCTCGTGCAGCGCGTGCTGCTGAACCTCCTCTCCAACGCGGCGAAGTACGGCGGGTCGGGGCAGACCGTGGCGCTCGACATCGCGGCGGCGGGCTGCTGGGTGGAGGTGCGGGTGACCGATCATGGCGCCGGCATCCCCGAGCAGGAGCAGGCGGCCATCTTCGAGCGGTTCGTTCGCGGCTCCGCGCGGGGGAGCGCCGCGAGCGGAGCGGGGCTGGGACTCACCGTCAGCCGCGCGATCGTCGAGCAGCTCGGCGGCGCCATCGGGGTGGACAGCGCCGTCGGCCGCGGGGCGTCGTTCTGGTTCACCCTCCCAGCGGTGGTGTGAGGCCTGCCGCCGCCGGAGGGGTGAAGCAACAGGCGCCCCGCGGCCCGCAGATCCGGCCGGGCGAGCGCGCGGGCCGGCTGCGGCCGCCAAGCCGCTGGTAAGCCACGATCCGGTCGGGCCGACGGTTGGCCGAATGCGCGCCCCCACCGGACTGGCACCCGTGTGGCGTCCCGTGCCGGTCGTCCCGCTCGTGCCGGGTGCCAACTGGACCGGGGCGTTCTTTGTCTGCTTGGGGGCACACCCCCGCGATGGCGGGTGATCATCGAGCGGGCCCGGGAGGGTGCGTAAGGCGGCTTACAGACCGCGCCCGCCGCCGAGCGCATGCTGCTGGCACCAGCCCAGCTGCGTGGAGGTGAGCTCTAGTGGCTACGCACGCTACCACGTCCTCAACCGTGTCCGCACGACCGGCCTGGCGCACCCAGCCCCTCCTGGCCGGGGCGCTTGCCGGCCTCGTTGGGGGACTCGTCTTCGGACTCATGATGGCGCTGATGATGCCGCGGGTGCTGGGCATGATCGGCTCGCTGGTCGGCGCGCCGAACCTGGGATGGGGCGTCCACCTCGTCTTTAGCGCCATCATCGGCCTCGGCTTCGGGCTGCTGCTCGGCCGCCGGGTGGTCGGCTGGGGTTCGGCAGCCGGGCTCGGGGTCGGCTACGGTCTGGCGTGGTGGGTCCTGGGTCCCCTGCTCATCATGCCAGTCTGGCTGGGGATGGGGCCGATGTTGGCCGCCGCCTTCGAGCCCGCCAACCTCATGAGCCTGGCCGGTCACCTCGTCTACGGCGTCGTGACCGGGCTCGTGTACCACACGATCACCGGGGAGTGAGGCGCCCCCACCTGCTTCGATGTTCCGTGAGACCACCCTCACCCGACCCTCTCGTGGAGGGAGAGGCCGGCAGGTCCGCTGCCGGCGCCAGCGGGTGGGCGCAGGTGCGGCCGGCCGTCGGGCTGGCGAGAGCCGAAGGACCCTGGCCCGCCCGCGGCGGGGGCTGGTTGACGAGATCGCACGGGCGTTCTACTGTGAAGAGGTGGCGGCCGGGGTGGGGTGGAGGAGGGGGGATGAGGCCCAGCTCGCGGCGGCATGGCAGCAGCGCCGCTACCCGCCCGACGCGCTCGTCGACAGCCTGGGGCGCCACCTGCGGGTCGTGTTCGCGGGTCGGCGCTGGGGTGGGCCGGGTCCGGACTTCCAGGGCGCGCTGATCGCGCTGCCAGATGGGACGCTGCTGCGCGGCGACGTCGAGGTGCATCGCCGGGCGAGCGGCTGGGCGGCGCACCGCCACGCCCTGGACCCGCGCTACAGCCGGGTCATCCTGCACGTGGTGAGCGTCGTCGACGCGCCCACGCTGGATCCCTGGGGAGCGCCGATTCCGACGCTCGCGCTGCCGGCGCCGACGGTGCTGGCACTGCCTGCCCTGGCGCCGTGCCTGCGCCAGGCCGACGACCTGGCGCGGCTGGTCGCCGAGGCGGGACGCGAGCGCTTCCGCGCCAGGGCGGCACGCTTCGAGGGCGACCTGGAGGCCGCGTCGCCGGACCAGGTGCTGTGGCGGGGGGTTGCCGAGGCACTCGGGTTCAGCCACAACGTGGCGCCGTTCGCCCGCCTGGCAGACGCAGCTCCGTGGGACGTGGCAGCACGCGTGGCGCGGGAGTATGGTGAGCCGGGCGTGGCGGCGCTGCTGCTGGGCACGGCTGGCCTGCTGGACGCCTGCGCGGAGCGGGAGCGGGCCCTCTGGGAGACCCTCGGGCAGACGATCGGCGCCGGCCCGGGGCTCCCGGCCAGCGCCTGGGAGCGCACCCTGGCGCGGCCGGCGAACGACCCGGCGGCGCGGTGTCGAGGCCTGGCAGCCCTCACGGCCCGCTGGGCCGACGCTGGCCCCGGCGCTGCCGAGCGCGTGCTGGCGGCCGTCGACGCGGCCGGGCGCGAGCGGCGGCCGCGGCTGTGGCCGCTGCTGGCGGTCCGGCCGTGGATCGGCCCCGGGCGGGCGCAAACGATCGTCGTCAACGTGCTGCTCCCGTTCGCAGCCGCCGCGGGGCTCCAGGGCGCCGTGGGCCTCTACGAGCGCCTGCCCGGCGAGCCAGCCAACCGCGTGACACGCTACATGGCGGCCCAGCTCGGGATGCGAGGGGTGTCCTTCCGGACAGCCTGCGAGCGCCAGGGCCTGCTCCACCTGTTCAAGCGGGCGTGCGCGAGCAGGGCGTGCGAGGCGTGCCCGGCCGCCGATCCCGCGCTGCTGCCGGCCCTGAGCGCCTAACCGCGGGTGGGGGGTGTTGGGTGTTGGGTGTTGGGTGTCGCGGGCCGTGAGATGGCTCCCTCCGTCCCACCCACCATTTCACCTTTGACATCCCACCCCTGATATCTGAGATCCGACCACTCATCACTCATCACGTCCAGCACCCAGCGCTCGGCTGCGTTCTGCTACGCGGCGCGGCGGTCGCTCAGCATGTCGCCCGGCCCCGCGACCCAGATGCCGTCCGGCAGGAAGGCGATCGGGTGCTCGTTCCCCTGGTCCTCGGCGAAGTCGCGGTCGAGCGTGCGCCCGCGGAGGACCAGGAGTCGCGCGTACTGGCGCTCGGAGAACGGCCACGGTGCGACGGCGCTCGGCCGTCGCCCGAATCGGTACGGCTCGTCGTGGTCGCCGGCGCCTTGGCCGTCCTTGGTGCCGCCGACTTCCAGGTGGAGCAGGTGTGGTGGTGGCTGGGCCCGGTCCATCGGTTCCCCTCCAGGTGCTTTCTACAAGAGTCGGCCGGGAGGAGGAGGATCTTGAGGTGGGGTGCCCGGGTGGGCCAGCCTCCCTGGCACCCCGCCTCGCTCGGGTCCGGCCTGGCTGGGGGAGCAAGGCCCTGCCGGACCCGAGCCGGGGGGAGCCGCGGCGCGCGTCGCCGCGCTTCCTCCGCTCGCTCGCTGGGCACGTGGCCCGTTCCTGGCCCCCGCGCCAGGCTCGGCCGCGTGCTCAGCCGGTGACGGTGAGCTTGCCCACCATGCCCACGGACTCGTGCGGGATGCAGAAGTAGGTGTAGTCGCCGGGAGTGTCGAAGGTGCGCGTGAAGCTCTGGCCGCCCGCGATCGTGCCGGAGTCCCACGGCTGGGCCCCGGCCGGCAGGGCCGCGTTGGCTCTGTTCTGCGCCTTGGCGGGGTCGTCCGTCACCGTGTGGCCGATGCTGCCCGTGTTCCGCCAGGTCACGCTGGCCCCGCGTGGGACGGTGAGGGTGGGCGGCTCGTAGCGGTTGGCGCTGGTCATCGTGACGGTGAACGCGCCGCCGGCGGCCGGGCTGGCGAGCGGGGAGGGGCTGGCCGCGGCAGCCGGCCGGGTGGGCGCTGCGGTGGGGGCGGGCGCCGCGCCCGGCGCGCAGGCCGCCAGCAGCGGGGTCACACCACCCGCCAGCAGCCCGAGTCCCAGCAGCCGCAGCGACTGCCGGCGGGAGACCGGCGCCGCGGGTGGCTGCCGATCTGGTCGAGTCGCGTGCATGCGGGTTCGGCTCGCCGCAAGGTCCGTGCCCAGGCGGTCCGCGCTTCCGCGTGAGGCGGCTACGCCCGTGGGCCACATCGGGGCCGACGCGGACCACACGCTGGCCCACGCGCTTCGCCCTGAACGGGCCCGCCTGTCAGGCGGGGTCAGGTCCATGCAGGTCCTCCTCGTGCCACGTGCGACCGTCCGCCTGCGCGGCGGCGGCACGCTCGTGATGGCAGCACCAAGTATCCGCCCGGTAGCCCAGAGCCGCCGCAGACCCGCCTCAACCGGAGGTAAGAACCGGCGGCGGCCGGCGGTCGAGTGACGCGAGGTGGGGTGCCGCTGGCGGGGCGAGCGGCAGGTGGACGGTGAAGGTGCTGCCGTGGCCGGGGGTGCTGGTCACGGCGATCCGGCCCCCGTGCTGGTCCACGATCCAGCGAGCAATCGCCAGCCCCAGCCCGCTCCCGTCGGCCTGGCGAGCCGAGTCAGCCCGGAAGAACGGCTCGAAGATGCGCGGCAGGTCGGCCTCGGCGATTCCGACGCCGGTGTCAGCCGCCACGAGCTGGGCCTCGGCGCTAACCCGTCGCAGCGCGAGCGTGACACACCCGTCGGCCGGCGTGTACTTGGCGGCGTTGTCCAGCAGGATGAGCAGCACCTGTTTCAGGGCGTCGGCGTTGCCGAGTACGACCGCGTCGTCCGCGGCGGCGAGCGTGAGCCGCGGGCCTCCGGGCGAGTCCGTGGGCAGCCGCTCGGCAGAGCTGGCGCCGACGGGGCCGGTGGACTCCGCGACCTGGGATGGAGCGCGCGAAGTGCTCACGTGCTGCGCCTGGCGGAACGCCTCTTCGACGAGCGGGCGGAGCGGCGTGGGGCTGAGGGCGAGGCGCTGGCCGGCGTCGGCCCGGGCGAGGGTGAGCAGATCGTCCACCAGGCGGCTCATGCGGGCGGCCTCGGCGGCGATGTCGGCGAGCGCCTGCGCCCGGTCGTCTGGGTCGCCGCCGTCGGGCCAGCGCAGGACGTCGGCGTTGGCGCGGATGGTTGTGAGGGGGGTGCGCAGCTCGTGGGAGGCGTCGGCGACGAAGCGCTGCTGGGCGGCCAGCGCCTCGCGGAGCCGCGCGTTACTCGCGGCCAGGTCACGGTGGGCCGCCTCCAGCTCGGCCAGCATGCCGTTGAGCGTGGCCGCGAGACGGCCGAGCTCGTCGGGCGGGCCGCGGTGGGGGACGCGGCGCGCGAAGTCGCGGGCCCGCCCGATGGCAGCCGCCGTCCTGGCGATGGTGCCGATGGGCGCCAGGGCCCGGCCGGCCAGCGCCCAGCCCAGTCCGGTGGCTGCCGGCAGCGCCAGGCCAGCCAGGAGCAGCAGCAGGAGCTGCAGCCGCCGCAGCAGGAGCTCGTCGGTGGCGAGCGAACGGCCGACCTGCACCACGCCGACGACCTCGCCCTGAACGCGCAGCGGCAGCGTCGCCACCCGCACGTGGTCGGCCCCGACCGCGAGCGTCTGCAGAGTGGCCTGCCCGGCCCGCGCGGCGGCGAGCGTCTCCGGTGGGAGTGGCAGCACCAGGTCGCCGATGGAGGCCGAGCGCGCCACGGGTCGGCCATCGGCGAGGTCCGTCACCTGGACGACCGTGCCCGGGGCGCTGAAGACGCTGATCGGCGGCAGCACCACGGCCAGGCGGCCGTCCGCGGACTCGGCCTGGACGCGGGCGGCGCGCGCGATCTCCTCCGCCCGGGTCAGGCTGTCCTGGTCGGTCTCGGCCTCGAGCGCGCGAGCGAGGAGGAGGTACAGGCCCGCGCCGAATACTACGAGCGTGGCTGCCAGGACGGCCGTGTACCAGACGGTCAGCCGCAGGCGGACGGAGGCCGCCGGCCAGCGCCGGGCGCGCCGGCGACGTGGGTGGAGCCTCAGCAGGGCGGCGAACGTTCGGCGCGGATCGGCGCCGGCGCGGCCCACGGGTTGAGCCCCGGGCGGGATCAGCGGCAGCCGCCGGGGCAGGCGGAGGCGAGCCAGCACCCGTCAGGCCTCGCGCAGAGTGTAGCCCACCCCGCGTACGGTCTGGATCAGCCGTGGCTCGCCGCCCGCCTCGAGCTTCTGGCGCAGGTAGCCCACGTACACCTCGAGCACGTGCGTGTCCACCTCGCCGTCGAAGCCCCACACGGCCTGGAGCAGCTGCGCGCGGGTCAGGACCTGGCGCGGGTGGCGCAGCAGCCGCTCGAGGAGCGCGTGCTCGGTCGCCGTCAGCGTGAGCGGGCGGGTGCCACGCCGCACCTCCCGCGTGCCGGTATCCAGCGTCAGATCGGCGTAGCGCAGCACCTCTTGGGCGCTGGCCTGGCGGCGGCGGAGCAGCGCGCGGACGCGAGCGAGCAGCTCTTCGAAGGCGAACGGCTTGACCAGGTAGTCGTCGGCGCCGGTGTCCAGGCCGCGCACGCGGTCGGCCACGGCGTCGCGGGCGGTGAGCAGGAGGATCGGCACGTCTCCGCCGGCGCGGAGCCGCCGGCAGACCTCGAGCCCGTCCAGACCCGGCATGAGGATGTCCAGGATGACCAGCTCGGGCGCGCAGCGCCCCGCCTGAGCCAGTCCCTCCGCGCCCGTGTGGGCGACGTCGACGGCGTAGCCCTGGTACGCCAGGCCGCGGCGGAGGGCATCGGTGATCTTGCGGTCGTCGTCGACGACCAGCACGCGTGCGCCCATGCGGGGGAATGATGCCGCACCGGGGGCGGCGCCGGGGAAATCCCTCGGGGCGCCTGTGCCGCTGGTGTACGGCGCGTCTCGGGCGCCGCCGTGGCGCGCGGGCCGGGCGGCGCCCGAGACGCGGGTCGCGCGTGGGTGGGGTCGTCGGCACCGCCGAAGCCGCGGGCGAGTGAGTGCGCGGGGTCAGTGCTCACCGGCCCCGAAGAAGCCGCCGTGCTCGCCGCCGCCGAAGAAGCCGCCGTGGCCGCCCCCGCCCAGCATGCGCGCCAGGCCGAAGGCGGCGATGCCGCCCAGGGCGCCCTTCGCCCACGGGCTGCTCAGCGGGCCCCCGCCAGCGGCATCCTGGTGGCCGCCACCGCCGAAGAGCTGGCCGAGAATGCCCGGCTGCTGCTGCTCCATGCGAGTCGTGGCCTGGGCGAGGTAGCGCGGGTCCTCCAGCCGGTCGTCGACGCCGTTCTGGTTGACGTCGGGGAAGGGCGGCGGGTAGCCCTGGCGCTGAGCCTGCTGCTGGAGCTCCTGGGCGAAGTGAGCGCGTTCCTGGGGCGACATGCGCGTGAATGTCTCGTGGGCCGCCGCGTGGTAGTCCTGCGGCGAGAGCTGGGGCGCCACCTGCTGGTAGCGGCCCACGGCTTCCTGCGCGGAGATGGCGGCGGGATTCTGCTGGTAGCGGGTGACGAAGTCCCGGGGATCGGATGATCCACCGGCAGGGCTCTGAGCTCCTGAGTGGGGTGCCATGCGTAGACTCCTTGCTGCGTGTTTGGGTGCGGTGAACGGATTCGACTACGGATTCCGTGATGGTGTGGTGCGTGCGCCCGGGGTGCCGGTGGCCGGCGCCGCGGGCTCAGCGGTGGTGGGTCGCGGCGTCTGGCAGGCAGTAGTCCACCTCCCCGGCGGGCTGGAAGGCGCCCACGAGAATGCGCCGGCGGAAGCCGCCGCCGGCCGCGGTGTCCTCGGCCGAGACGTCGAAGGTGAAGCGGTCGAACGTCCGCAGGGGCTGGCCGCCGAGGGTGACCGGCCGCTGGACGACGTAGATGGGAGCCCAGGGACAGCAGTAGTAGGGACCCAGCCGAGCCCCGGCCGGATCGCGGGCGTAGGCGACGTCGCCCCGCGCGACGGCGGCGTCGATCTGGGCCTGAATTGCGCGCGTCCGGGCGGGGTCCGGGTCCTGGGTCCACAGCGTGGCGATCGCCCGACAGGCAGCCGGGTCCTGCGCCAGCAGGGGCCGGGCGCCCGGGTCGGTCAGGCACCAGGGGTCGTCGTCGGGTGCGGCCGGGCGGGCCGGCAGGGGGGTCGAGGTCGGCTCGACTAGCGCCGGCAGGTCCCAGGGCGGGGGCATGGCCACGAACGCCGCGCCGGGGAAAGCGGGCCGCTCCGGCGGCTCCGCGAGCGCGGGCATGGCCAGGAGCTGGCCCAGCCGGAAGAAGAGGGCGATCGCCTCCTGCGCCTGTCGCTCGACCTGCTGGTGGAGCGTGCGGGGCGGGTTGCTGGCCCACAGACTGGCGGCGTAGTCCGCCGCGGCCGTCGCCTCCGCCAGGAGCTGCCGCAGCCACTGGCGCGTCGGCTCGTGCTCCGGCGGCAGGTTCAGCGTCTCGAACGCCGCCACCGCCACTTCCGCGTGCTTCCGGAGGGCGCCGTTGGCCGCCAGCATCCCTTCGAAGTGCGCCGGCGGACAGGGTTCGACCGGCCGCCACGGCGGCAGCGCCGCCGGCAGCGGAACGTCCAGGCGGTAGGTGGGGGTGCTGCGGGCCTGGGCGGCCCGGCGCAGCCACCCCTCGACCGGGTGGTAGAAGGCCAGCGCCTGCTCGGCCGTGACCCGCGACACGTAGCCCCTGGTTGACTCGCTGATCCTTTCCTCGGCCGCCAGGAGCTGGTCGCCCAGGGTCTGCAGAGCGAAGGCGTTCCAGGCGCACACCAGCTCGGCCTGCGTGGCGGGCGGGATGGTCCAGGGGTCCTGGCCCTCGATCCGCGCGGCCAGGCGCTGCGCCTCGGCCGCCTCGAGGAGCTTGTAGACGCCGAGACCCGCCCGGCGGTAGGCCTGGAGGGTCTCGGCCGGGACCTGGCCTTCGAGCGCCGCGCGCACGCGCCTCAGCAGACTCGGGCGGTCAGGCATCCCGCGCCTCCGTGGGTGGCTCCATGGGAGCGAGTGTGGGCCTGGCCGCTCACAGCGGCCGCAGAAGGGGCGCAGAGCGAGGTAAGAATCGCGCCGCGGCCCGGACGTGCGCTCCGGGGACGGCCCGCCTGCGCCTGGCACAGACCGTGCCTCAGGCCGGGGCGCCGCCGGCCATGGGTAGCGCGGACCTGCCCGTCGGCGCACCTATCTGTCACCAGGAGGCCGCGTTGGCTCTCGGGAAGAGGCGCGTTCCCCGTGCTGCACAGGAGAGGGCGACCTGCCGCCAGGCGCCCGCTGCGGGAGCGGGCGCCGTGAAAGCAGCGCTCGCGCCCCAGGCGCAACAGGCGGGTCGCCGATGGGCCGATCCGGGCCAGGCGCTGGCCGACGGGGTGAGCCCCCTCGACGGGGAGCGCGGACCGCTTCGCCGACTCAGGCAGCTATGGCGAGTGCTCGGGCCGGGGCTGGTCACCGGCGCGTCTGACGACGATCCATCGGGCATCGGCACCTACGCCGTAGCGGGCGCCTCGCTCGGCTACGCCGCCCTCTGGACCATGCTGCTGACCTTCCCGCTCATGGCTGCCGTGCAGCTCACCTGCGCCAGGGTGGGGATGGTGAGTGGCCGGGGGCTGGCGGGCGTGCTGCGGGGGCACTATCCGCGCGGGCTGCTCTACCCGGCGGTCGGTCTGCTGGCCGTGGCGAACACGCTGAACGCCGGCGCCGACATCGGCGCCATCGCCGCCGCCTTCAACCTGCTGGCACCGGCCTTGCCGATCCCGCTCCTCATCGCGCTGATCGGGCTGGCGATCCTGGCGCTGCAGGTCTGGGGCTCGTACCGGCTGATCGCCGGCGTGTTCAAGTGGCTGGCCCTGGCCCTGCTCGCCTACGTCGGAGCCGCGCTGCTGGCCCAGCCGGACCTCGGCGAGGTGCTCCGCGGGACGCTGGTGCCTCAGCTCCGGCTCGATCCCACCTTCAGCGCGACCCTGGTCGCGATCCTGGGTACGACGATCTCACCCTACCTGTTCTTCTGGCAGGCGAGCCAGGAGGTGGAGGAGGAAGTCGCCATGGGGCGCCGCTGGCTGTGGCAGCGCCGCGGCGCCAGCGCCGCTGAGCTGCGGCACGCGGCCTGGGACGTCAACGCGGGCATGTTCCTCTCGAACGCGGTGGCGTACTTCATCATCCTTGGCAGCGCCGCTACGTTGAACCGTGCTGGCCAGACCGAGATCCAGTCAGCCGCCGAGGCTGCCCAAGCCTTGCGCCCGCTCGCGGGCGACCTGGCCGGCCTTCTCTTCGCCATCGGCCTGATCGGCGCTGGCTTCCTGGCGGTGCCGATCCTGACAGGCTCCGCCGCCTACGCTCTGTCGGAGGCGTTCGGCTGGCGGAATGGCCTGGATGTCCCCCCCGGCCGGGCGAAGCCCTTCTACGGCGTCATCGCCGTCTGCACGCTCGTCGGCATGCTGCTCAACTTCCTGGGCATCAACCCCATCCAGGCGCTGTTCTGGACAGCGGTCATCAACGGGGTGCTCGCCGGGCCGCTGCTGGTGCTGCTCCTGCTGATCGCCAACAATCGGGCCATCATGGGGGAGCGGGTAAATGGCCGGGGACTCAACCTCCTGGGGTCGGCGGCGGCCCTCGCGATGCTGGGCGCGACGCTGGGCCTGGTTGCCACCCGGGGCTGAGCGCCGGGTGGGTGCCTCCTTGGAGGGCGCCCGGGCACGCCTGCCAGCCGCTGGCGACGCCACGGGGAGAACGCCAGTCCATGCGCCCGACGGGAATCACCCTACAATCGGTCTGCCGACCGATAGGTAGCTAGGGTTCCGCCGGCGCGACGAGCGCTGGGTCCGGGTCGAGCGCTACGGGCCGCCAGGGGCGGCAGCACCTTGAGGACGAGAAGGCCAGAGGGGATCGGCAGGCGGGGCGTGCCATGCCCCGCCTACCCCATCCCTCCGAAGTGGTACCCCGGTGACCGGCTTCACCCTTGCCCTCGTCCTCGTTTCGGCCCTGGCGCACGCGAGCTGGAACCTGCTCGCCAAGCGCGCCGGCGGTGGCCCCGCCTTCACCTGGCTCTTCCACGCGTTGAGCGTGGCGGCTAGCGCCCCGCTGGTTCTGCTGCTGCTGCTCCTCCAACGCCCGCCCCTGGGTGTGGTGGAGGTGGGCTTCATGGTCGGCAGCGCCGCGCTCCACCTCGTCTACTTCCTGCTGCTCGGGCGGGGATACCGCGCGGGCGACCTCTCGCTGGTCTACCCGCTCGCCCGCGGCACCGGCCCGCTCCTGGCGGCGCTGGCGGTGAGCCCGGTGAGCTACGTGGCTCCGGCGCGCGAGATCGGCATCCTCGTGGGTGCCGCGATGGGCTCGCGGCTCCTCAAGGAAGGCGAGGCGTCCCGGCGCCTGGCCGGCGCGGCGGCGATGGTGCTGGGAGTCGTGGCGATTGCGCTCGGATGACGGCCGGGCCGCTTCGGCTACAATGCAGGCGCTCAGCTTGAGCGCAGCCCTCGGGGCAGGGTGAAATCCCCGACCGGCGGTAACCGCGGCAGTGCCCGCGGGAGCCCGCGACCCGCTGGCGTGAACGCCAGCGGTGGACCAGGTGCGAGGCCTGGGCCGACGGTCACAGTCCGGATGGGAGAGGGCGCGAGCAGCGGGAGCCGTGCGCGCCGCCGGGCGCGTCGGCGGTCGTTGCCCGCGTGCCGCCCCACCCGCCGCGAGGGGTGAGGTGGCACGGTGGACGACGCGGCGGCGATGGTACGAGCGGTGGCCCTGGGCGAGCAGGGGCGGGCGACGAGCGCCCCGAATCCGTGGGTGGGCTGCGTGCTGGTCCGCGATGGTGTGGTGGTGGGCGAAGGCTTCCACCAGCGCGCGGGCGGGCCGCATGCCGAGGCTGTCGCGCTCCAGGCGGCCGGGGCGCGGGCCCGGGGGGCGACCGCCTACGTGACGCTCGAGCCGTGTGCCCACGCCGGCCGCACCCCGCCGTGTGCCGACGCGCTCGTGGCGGCCGGCGTGGGCCGCGTCGTCGTGGCGGTGGCCGATCCGGACCACCAGGTGGCCGGCCGCGGTCTCGCCCGGCTGCGCGCGGCCGGCCTGCAGGTCGATCTCGGCGTCGGCGCGGGCGCCGCGGCGCGCTCGCTCGCCGCGTACCTGCACCAGCGGCGGACGGGGCGCGCCTACTGCCTGCTCAAGGCTGCTATGACGCTCGACGGGCGCACCGCCGCCGCGGATGGCTCCTCGCGCTGGATCACCGGCCCGGCCGCCCGCGCCGACGCCCACGCCCTGCGCGCTCGCTCACAGGCGGTGCTGGTGGGCGCCGGCACCGCGCTCGCGGACGCGCCGTGCCTGACGGTGCGGTGGCTGGAGCGGCCGCCAGAGCGGCAGCCGCTGCGGGTGCTGCTGGACGCCCGCGGCCGCGTGCCGGCGGCCGGCCCGCTGTTCGACGCCGCCCTCGCCCCAACCCTGGTCATCACAACTGCCGCCGCCTCCTCGACCGCCGCCGCCGCGTGGCGGGCCGCCGGCGTGGAGGTGGCCGAGGTGCCGCCGGCGCCGAGCGGGGAAGGTGTCGACCTGGGCGCCGTGCTAGCGCTGCTGGCCGAGCGGGGCGTGCTGCAAGCGCTGGTGGAGGGCGGGCCGACGCTCCACGGCGCCTTCGTGCGGGCCGGCCTCGTCGACCGTCTGGTGCTCTACATCGGGGCGCAGACACTCGGCGCGGCAGGCTACCCGCTGCTGGCCGGGCCGGGGCCCCGCACGCTGGCCGAGGCCGGGCAGTGGCGGCTGGTCGACGCGCGTCCGCTCGGCCCGGACGTGCGGCTGGAGTACGCGCCGTCCGGGCGCGCGGAGCCGGCGTAATGTTCACCGGGATCGTCGAAGAGCTGGGGACGGCGCGGGCCGTGACCGCGCACGCGACGGGCGCCCGCCTGGAGGTCGCGGCGCACCTGGTCCTCGAGGACGCGCAGGCCGGAAGCTCGCTCGCCGCCAACGGCGTCTGCCTGACGGTCGTGGCGCGCGGCGCGGACTGGTGGGCTGCCGACGTGGTGGCCGAGACACTTCGGCGCACCTGCCTCGGGGTGCTGCGGCCGGGCGACCCGGTCAACCTGGAGCGCCCCGTGCGCCCGGCCGACCGGCTCGGCGGCCACCTGGTCCAGGGGCACGTCGACGGCGTGGGGACGCTCGCCGAGCGCACGCCGGCCGCCGACGGCTCCGCCCTGGCCCGCGTCTGGGCGCCGCGACGACTGCTCCGCTACGTGGTGGAGAAGGGCTCGATCGCGGTCGACGGCGTGAGCCTCACGGTCGCGGCCGTGGGGCGCGACCACTTCTCGGTGGCTCTCATCCCTCACACGCTGTCCGCCACCACCCTCGGCCTCAAGGAGGCGGGCGCGCCGGTCAACCTGGAGGTCGACCTGGTGGCCAAGTACGTCGAGCGCCTGCTGCCGCCCATTGCCCGGATCTCAGCGCGGACGCGAAGGCTGACCCCGAACGACGCGGGTGGGACCCAGGGGCCGACCACCGGGGCACCCCGAGCGCGGACCGTCCGGCCGCCGCTGGCGGAGGAGGCCGAACGGAGATGACGTTCGCATCGGTCGAAGACGCCGTGGCCGCGATCGGTCGCGGTGAGCTGGTGGTGGTGGTCGACGCCGCCGACCGGGAGAACGAGGGCGACCTGGTGCTGGCCGCGGAGCACGCGACGGCCGAGAAGGTGGGCTTCCTGGTACGGCACACGAGTGGGCTCATCTGCGTGCCCCTGACGGGCGAGCGTCTCGACCTGCTCGGGCTCCCGCTCATGGTGCCAGACAACTCCGAGGCGCACAGGACGGCCTTCACCGTCTCTGTCGACGCGAAGCGCGGCACCACGACCGGCATCTCGGCCGCCGACCGGGCCACGACGATCCGAGCGCTGGTGGATCCTGCCACTCGCCCGGACGACCTAGCCCGGCCCGGCCACGTCTTCCCGCTCCGCGCGCGGGCGGGCGGAGTGCTGGAGCGCCCCGGCCACACGGAGGCGGCCGTGGAGCTGGCACGGCTGGCCGGCCTGCGACCCGCCGGCGTTCTGGCCGAGGTGGTCAACGACGACGGGAGTATGGCCCGCCTGCCGCAGCTCGAGCGATTCGCCGCGGACCACGGCCTGCCGCTCATCGCCATCGCCGACCTGCGCCGGTACCAGCAGCCGGCCGGGCGGCTCGTGCGGCGAGTCGCCACAGCCCGCCTGCCAACTGCGTCCGGGGTCTTCCGAGCCCACGTCTACGCCGCCCTCGCCGATGGCGTGGAGCACGTGGCCCTGGTGCGGGGCACGGTGGACGATGGCGAGCCCGTCCTGGTGCGCGTGCACTCGGAATGCCTGACCGGTGACGTCCTCGGATCGCTGCGCTGCGACTGCGGCAGCCAGCTCCAGGCGGCGCTGGCGGCGGTCGCGCGTGCGGGGCGCGGGCTCGTGCTCTACCTGCGCGGGCACGAGGGCCGCGGGATCGGTCTGGGGCACAAGCTGCGCGCCTACGCGCTCCAGGACGGGGGCTACGACACCGTCGAGGCGAACCGCGCGCTCGGGCTGCCCGTGGATGCCCGCGACTACGCCGTGGCGGCGCAGATCGTGGCCGACCTGGGGGTCCGGCGCCTGCGGCTGCTTACCAACAACCCGCGCAAAGCGCAGGCGCTGGCCGGCCACGGCCTGGAGGTGGTGGAGCGGGTGCCGCTGGTCACGCCGCCCCGGCCGGAGAACGCCCGCTACCTGCGCACCAAGCAGGAGCGGCTGGGCCACCTCCTGGGCCTGCCCTGATTCCTCTCGAAGGAGCTGCCATGCCAACGCATGAGGGCCGACTGGACGCCGCAGGGCTGCGGGTGGCGGTCGTTGCCAGCCGCTTCAACGGGCTCGTCACCCGGCACCTGGTGGACGGAGCGCTGGCCTGCCTGCGCCGCCACGGGGCGGACGCGGAAGCTGCCGTGGTGGCCTGGGTGCCCGGCGCGTTCGAGGTCCCCCTCGTCGCCCGGCGGCTGGCCGGCTCTGGGCGCTTCGACGCGGTGATCTGCCTGGGCGCGGTGATCCGGGGCGCCACGGCCCATTTCGACTACGTGGCCGGGCAGGCGGCAGCGGGCGTGGCTCGAGCGGCCCTGGACACGGACGTGCCCGTCATCTTCGGCATCCTGACCACCGACACGCTCGAGCAGGCGCTGGAGCGCGCCGGCGGGAAGGCGGGCAACAAGGGGTGGGAGGCCGCCCTGGCGGCCATCGAGATGGCTCGCCTCCTCCCGGAGCTTCCGCCGCCACCCACGCCGGCGGCGGCCGCGGCCGACACCCAACACCGCTCATAGCCGCTCGCTGCCCGGTCACAGCTCGGGGTGCAGCAGCCGGGCCAGTCGCTCCGCGCCCTCGGCCAGCCGCGGCCCGGGTCGGCCGAACAGCGCCTCGCGGACGACGAACACCCGCCCGTCGCGCACCGCCGGCGTATCCTCCCAACCCGCTCGAGCGGCCACCCGTCGGGCGGGCCACGGTCGCTTCGCGCCGCACCAGCAGGCCACCACGGCGTCCGGCTGGCGGCCGACCGCGTCCTTGACCGACACCCGCGCACCCTCCACGTCCAGGTCCGCGTAGACGTTCTCGCCGCCGGCCACCCGGAGCAGCTCGGTGATCCACGACCGGCCGCCGGCCACGAACGGGTGCGCCGACCACTCCCAGTGCACGCGGGGTCGTAGCGCGGCCGCACGGGAGCGCTCCTCTACCGCGGCCAGGCGCCGCTGTGTCGCGGCGACGACCGCCTCGGCTCGCCGGCCGCGCCCGAGGTAGTGCCCGATCGTACGAATGTCGTCCCAGACGCCTGCCAGCCCCACCCCGCCAACGGCCAGGTATGGCAGCCCGGCTTGCTCGAAGGCTGGCAGGTTCTCCTCCATGCCAGGCACGTGCAGAGCCGCCACCACGAGGTCGGGTTGGAGCGCCGCAACCGCTTCCACGTCGACCCGCAGGTCGCTGCCGACCCTGGGCAGCCGCTGGGCGCGTGGGGGATAGTCCGACCAGCGGTCGACGCCCACGACCCGTGGCCCCAGCCCGAGGGCGTGGAGGATCTCGGTGGAGCTCGGCGCCACCGCCACGAGCCGTCGCGCGCCCAGAACGGGACCCGGCAGGTTCGTGCGCCAGCCCTCAGCGCGCACGCCGGCCCTCCACGGCCACAGCGGGCTGGCGCCGGCGGGCGCACGTGGCCACGAAGCGCCGCAGGAGGTGCGGCGCGCCGGCGAAGTTGAGGTGGACGTAGGACGCCAGGATCGGCCCGAGCTGGAAGCCTTCCAGGCGGCTCTGGCCGACGACCCGGTAGGCGGCGAGGCGCGCGGGCGGCGGCGCGGCCTCCGACCAGTGGAACTCGTGCCCGCGCACCCGCTCGCCCCGCCGAAGCAGCGGCGAAGCACGAAGCGCCTCCACCTCACAGTAGCCGACGCTCAGCCGCTCCCGCTGCATCGACGAGTCGAACGGCAGCAGCCCGAACATGGGCAGCGTCGTGCGGTCGAAGGTCGTGAGCGTCCGGCCGAGGGCCATCAGGCCGCCGCACTCGGCGTAGAGGGGACGCCCAGCCCGGACGTGCGCCCGCAGCGCAGCGCCCATCGCCAGGTTGTCCGACAGCTCCGCCGCGTACAGCTCGGGGAAGCCGCCGCCCAGGTAGAGCCCGTCCAGCTCGTCCGGCAGGCGCGTGTCGGCCAGCGGCGAGAACGGGACCACCTCGGCCCCACTCACAGCCAGCAGGTCGATGGTGTCCTGGTAGGTGAAGCAAAACGCCCGGTCCTGCGCCACGCCGATACGTACGCGGACAGGCCTGGACTGCGGCGTCGGGCTAGCCGTCTCGGATAGCGGCGGCGCCATGCTGGCGAGCCGCTGGATCGCCGCGAGGTCGAAGCGCCGCTGCACCAGGTGGGCGAGCTGTTCCAGCACCTCGTGTGGCGCGCCACCCTCGGCGGCGGGCACAAGCCCCAGGTGGCGCTCTGGCAGCGAGAGGGCTGGGTCGTCCGGCAGGGTGCCCAGGACCGGCAGGCCCGTCGCCAGGCGGATCGCCTCGGCCGTGGCCCGCGCGTGCGCCTCGCCCCCGACCCGGTTCAAGATCACGCCCGCGAGCGCCACGCCCGGCCGCGTCTGCTGGCAGCCGAGGACCAGGGCAGCGGCCGTGCCGCTCATGGCCGAGACGTCCAGCACCAGGAGCACCGGGCACGCCAGCGCCCGTGCCACCGCGGCGGTGCTCCCCTCCTGGCCGCTGCCGATGCCGTCGAACAGCCCCATCACCCCTTCGACCACCGCGATGTCGGCGCCCCGCAGGCCGCGGCGGAGCGCGCCGAGCAACGCTGGCGCGTCCATCAGCCAGGGGTCCAGGTTGCGCGAGGGTCGTCCGGCCGCCTGGGCGTGGAGGCTGGGGTCGATGTAGTCGGGTCCGGCCTTGAATGGCGCGGGTCGGAGCCCCTGGGCCCGAAGGGCCACCAGCAGGCCGAGCGTGACGGTGGTCTTCCCAACCGAGGAGTGTGTGCCGGCAAGCAGGATCCGTCCGGGCATGCGCACCCGGGCATCGTACGCCAGGCTGGCGGTTGCCTACACTCAGCCGCCATGGAGACCGCCGTCCCCACCACGAGCGCGGCACGCCTCCGCGCCCTGCTTGAGCGGGCCGTCCGGCAGCGGCCGGCCGACGGCATCCTGCTCTCGGCGGGGCTGGACACCAGCGCCCTGGCCGCGCTGGCGTGCTCGCTCGGCTTCCGGCCGATGGCGGTGACAGTGTGCTGGGACCATGGCGCACCCGACTACGCCTACGCCGCCGAGCTGGCGGGGCGGCTGGGCCTGGAGCACCACGTGGTCTGGGCGGATGGCGACGTCCTGCTGGCGGCCGTGCCGCGCGTGGTCCGCGTCCTGCGCAGCTTCGACCCGATGGAGCTCCGCAATTCGACCGTGCAGTACCTCGGACTGCGCGAGCTGGCGCGGCTCGGCGCGACGACCGCGTGGGTGGGCGACGCGGCGGACGAGCTCTTCGCCGGCTACAGCTACATGGCGGCGATGGAGCCAGACCAGCTCGCTGCCTACACACGCGACCTGGTGGGCTTCATGCGCTTCTCGGCCGCGCCGCTGGGCCAGGCGCTGGGTGTCACAGTGCGCTCGCCCTTCCTTGACCCCGCCGTCGTCGACTTCGCCGTCGGGCTCGACCCACGTGAGAAGGTGGGGTGGCGCGGCGGGGAGCGGCACGGCAAGTGGGTGCTGCGCCAGGCCGTGGCGAAGCTCCTGCCACCGGCCTTCGTCTGGCGGACCAAGACGCCCGCGGAAGCTGGCTCGGGCAGCGCGCGACTGGCCGAAGTGGCGGAGCAGCGGCTCTCGGAGGAGGCCTTCGAGCAGCTTCGGGCCGAGGCGCAGGCTTCGGACGGGGTGCGACTGCGGGACCGTGAGCAGGCGTTCTACTACCGCCTGTACCGCGCGGAGTTCGGACCCCCGCGGGAACAGGCGGGGGAGGCCCGCTGCCCGGAGTGCGCTGGCGCCCTGGGGGACCCGCGCAGCCGCTATTGCGCGTGCTGCGGCGCGTACCCGATCGACTGTGCCTGAGAGGCACGCCAGGGCGCGCCGTCCTGCCAGACGTCCGCCCGCGTGCTTCACCACCTGGACAGGGAAGCCCGGGGCACTCAGACCGCGGCCCCGAGGAACAACCGCTCCAGGTCGACTTCGCGCTCGAGCCGCTCGCCCAGGCCTGCGGCGAGACCGCGCACCTGGGTGTGCTCGAGGGCACCGAGGTCGTGACGACGGACTTCGTCGAGGGGCTCTTCACAGTCCGCATGCACACGGCGGTGGGCAAGCGGTCGGCGGCCCACACCAGCGCCCTTGGGAAGGTGTTGCTCGCCGCCCTGTCGGAACGGGACGTGGCGGCGCTGTTCGAGGGCGTCACGATGCAGGCCCGCACGCCGAACACCCTGGCCAGCCTGGAGCGGCTGCTGCCGGACCTCCGGGCGACGCGCGCCCGTGGCTATGCCTACGACGACGAGGAGATGGAGCTGGGTCTGCGCTGTGTGGGGGCGGCAGTCTTCGACGCCGCCGGGCGCGCAGTCGCTGGCATCAGCATCTCAGGCCCGGCCATGCGCGTCAACGCGGAGAGCCTGCCCCACCTCGCGACGCAGGTGAAGGCTGCCGCGGCCGACATCTCGGCCCGGCTGGGCGCCCCGCACCAAGCGCGCACCTGGGAAGGCGTCACTCTCGGCGATGGCGAGCGCGTCGGCCACGTTATCCGGGCTACCGAGACGCGGACGGCCGAGGTCGACCGACTGGGTCCGGAAGGGCGCGCCCCGTGTGGGCCGCACGCGCATCTGGTTGAGCCCTGCCCGCAGCACCTCGTTGACGAGCGTCTTCAGCCTGGCGCCGCGGACCTGGCGCAGCCGTCCGAGCGCGGCAGCCACGTCGTCGTCAAGCGTCAGAGTGGTCCGCACGCATCAAAGCATAGGCATGTTGATGCTTCGATGACAAGGAGTGGTGCGTGTACGCGGGTGGGCGCAGCGGTGGTAGGGGGGCGATCGTCCGGCGCCCGGTGCGCGGAGGCGCTAGCCTGGCGCGGACTGAGCGGAACCAGGCCGCTGCGGTGGCGAGTGCGTGCGCGGCAGCCGTGCCTGGCACACTCGGGGAGCCGAAGGTGGGACTCGAACCCACGACCCACCGCTTACAAGGCGGTTGCTCTGCCACTGAGCTACTTCGGCGCGCCTGGACACGCCTGCCTTCGGCGGTCGCGGGGAGGGTGGACCGGCTCCTCGCCGCGGGCGGCAGCGAGACGCCGAGGAGCAGGCAAATTCTACGCGATCAGTGCCGTCGTCAGGCGACGTGCCCGCGGCTGGCCGCGAGCTGAGGGGGGCCTTCTGCCTCCTCCGGGGCGAGGACGGCCTGGTCGGCCAGGGCGGCCAGGTCCAGGCGGGCCAGGCGCGTCGCCAGGTGGATCGCCTCCGCCACCGTCCGGGCAGCCAGCTCCGCCTCTTCGTCGGCGGCCCGGCCGCGCAGCCAGGCGCTGCGCGCGGCGTGCACCGCGGCCTCGGCCGCCTTGCTGGCGGCGAGCGCCCCGAGATTCGCTAGCCGGCCCCCTCGGTAGGCGTCGCTCTCGGCCAGCCCGGCGATCCTCCGCGCCGGATCCGCCGCCCGGTCCTGGCCGGCGAGCCAGGCGCGCGACCACTCGGCGTACTCGTCGGCAAAGAGGCCGCTGCGGTAGGCGGAGCGCGCCGCCAGGACCGCGCATCGCGCGCGATCCTCTGACGAGAGACGCGGCAGGGGACACTGGCGTACGGCGGTGGCCTCGATGCAGGCGAGATGCACTCCTTCCGGCTCGGCCAGCCCACTCGCCGCGATCTCCCACAGCCGCGGGTAGCGGAACCGCTCCTGCCCGGGGTTGAGGAGTGCAGCCACCTTCGGGGAGGCGTAGCAGGCGATCCAGCCCTCGCCACCGTAGGCGCCGCGGCCGGTGGCGTGCAGCGTGACACCCTCCGCCCACTCCCGCCCGTCCGCGGAACGGCTGTGCTCGTCAGTCACGACGTACAGCCGCGGGAAACGCGCGCCTGGGTCGTCCCCTCCGAGCCGCTCCGTGGGCACGGGCGGGGCGGGCCCGAAGCCGCTGGCGCCACCTGCGAGCGCCACGACGTCCGCCGAGCGAAGGGGCGGGAAGTCAGAGGGGAGATCCGGGTGGACCACGGCGCACACCCGCTCCGGGGCGCTGAGGTCCTTCAGCCGGTGCGTGCCAAGGTCTTTGAGGTACGCCCCGGGCGGGAGGGCATTCGCGACGAGCTGGGCGGTCACGCCTGAGAGCAGGACCTGCCCACCATGCGCCAGGGAGCGGAGGCGGGCGCATCGGTTCACCGTCGGCCCGTAGTAGTCGCTCTCGCGCAGCTCCACCTTCCCGGTGTGGAGCGCCATACGCACCCGTAAGGGGAGCTCCGTTCGCCAGACCTGTTGCTGCAGGAGCCGCTGGGCGGCGATCGCTGCCGCGACCGCGTTGCTGGCGCGGGCGAAGATAGCGAAGAAGCTATCACCCTCACCCCGGCTCTTGACGACGATGCCGCCGAAGCGGCGGATGGTTTCGGCCAGGATCGCATCGTGCCGGGCCAGCGCGGCACGCATGACGTCCGGGTCACGCTCCCAGAGGCGGGTGCTGCCTTCGACATCCGTGAACAGGAGCGTGACGACCCCGGTGGGAAGCTCGGGCATGGACCTCTCGTAGTAGTAGTCGGCCGGTGTCGGGGGCTTCTGAAGGCTCGGCCCGCGTGGGGTCGGGCGGGGCGGTCCGGAATCCGTGGATGCAAGATTCCAGGCGTCGTCCGGTTTGTGAGGGCGTCGATCGCGGCCTCACGGATTGCGGACGGTGGCCTGCGGTGGCTGGGGCCCGGGCCGGCGGCGTACAATGTCGTCTGCCGCTGGTGGGGTGGCCGAGCGGTTAATGGCACCGGTCTGTAAAACCGGCTCCCGGAAGGGATTCACAGGTTCGAATCCTGTCCCCACCACTCCCGCCCACCCGGTAGAATGTCACGAGCGAGCGCATCCCTGGGGCGAAGGATGCTGACACCTGGCGCCCACGTAGCTCAGTGGTAGAGCACACCCTTGGTAAGGGTGAGGTCGTGAGTTCGATCCTCACCGTGGGCTCTCGGCCGGACGGCTGGCCCTGGCGGAGCCGGCGACATGGGCAGAAGCCTGGCTGGGATCGGCCTGGCTGGACCCGCTCGCTCGGCTCCCAGACCACGACCGTGGCGGAACCGACGTAGCCGACCCGATCCTGGGGCCGCGGGTTTCGCCCCGGCGTTCGTTCAGGAGAAGAAGCGCTCAGGCGCGTGGCCCGGCGCTATACGGGCGGGGTAGAGACACACGATGGCCAAGAAAGCCGACCGCATCCTGATCACGCTCGCCTGCGTCGACTGCAAGGAGCGGAGCTACCACACCGAGAAGAACAAACGGAACGACCCGGACCGGCTCAGCCTGCAGAAGTTCTGTCCGCGCTGCCGCAAGCACACCGAGCATCGCGAGACGAAGTAGCGGGGCTGCCCTGGCGCCCGGTGGGGTAGAATACGCCAGGCGGGGAGCCGTCCCTCCGCCTCACCCAGGCGCGTAGCTCAATTGGCAGAGCACCGGTCTCCAAAACCGGGGGTTGCGGGTTCAAGTCCTGCCGCGCCTGCCCCGCTCTGTTGCCGAGGCTGCTCCGCCGGTGGCGACGCCACAGGATCGGAAGCGCCGGAAGCGGGCGTCAAACGTTGCGCTGGCTCACTCGATCTCGGCGATGAGATCGACTCGAAGCTGGAAGCCGCCTGGCAGCTCGTTCGCGCCGATGGCGGGGCGGGCTGGCGCCGCGGCGAGCGCACCCGCGGGGGTGCCTGGCATGCGACCCGACCCCTGCGTCCGCTGGCTGCTCGCATGCTCCTGCTCGCCAGCCTGGCACCCGGCCCGGGCCGGGCGCCAGCCAGCCTGCGCAGACTCTTCCGTCGGGTCAGGGCGGGCGTCGTAGCCCGCCCCGCGCCTCACTACCAATCATGGCGTCACTGCGCGCTCACCCACTGGCGTGGCTTCGCCCGGGCGCTGGAGGTAGGTCACCTCTTCAGTCAGGAGCGCCTCCCGCGTCTGGATGGGACCCCACTTCAGGTGCCGGTCATACCAGTCGACGATCTGTGACATCAGTGCGCGGTAGTTCTGGGTGTAGGAGCGGTAGTGGCTGGTATCGGCCTGGTGGATCAGCTTCTTCGGGGCGCCGGCCCGCTCGTAGAGGGCCAGCGCGTGGTCCTCGGGCGTCACCACGTCGTCGGTCACGCTCGTCATGAGTAGCGCCGCGCGTGGCGAGAGCTTGTGGACGAAGTCGATGGGCCGGTAGCGCATGAGGTAATCGGCGCTACGCAGGTAGAACTCGGGCGTCATCTTGGCGTCCACGTCCTTCTTGGGGCCGATCTCGCGCCGCTCTGGCGTCTCGACCATCAGGCCCTCGCGCGGGTCGACCTTCTCGCCGGTGCCGTCCAGCACCCAGCGGCGGCGGTCCTCCTCAACACGGCGCACGTACTCGATCCACTCGTGCTCGCGGCGCATGCGGCGCAGCCAGTCCTTCCCGTCGGCCACCACGGACTGCGCACACACGCAGCGGATGCGCTCGTCCACCGCCCCGGCCAGGATGGCGTTGCCGCCGCCCGTGCCGCCCACGCCGTACGTGCCGAGACGGCGCCGGTCGATCTCGGGGCGAGTTTCGAGATAGGTGATCGCGTTCAGGATGTCTTGGAGCTGCCACTCGGGGCGGATCCAGCTCCGCTCGCCCTCGCTGTCGCCAAAGCCGCGGTAGTCAAAGGCGAGCACGGCGTAGGCGGCGTTGGTCAGACCCTCGTGCCACGGGATGTACGTCTTGGCCGAGGCGAGTCCTAGCCAGCCCGGCCCGTGGACGATGCCTGGCCAGGGCTCGGACGACGGCTCGTCCGGGAGGCGAAGGAATCCGCGCAGGAGGACCCCTTCGCTGTAGAACTCGAGGCGCTCTTCTCGCACGGGTACGTTCCTCCCACGCAGCCGGGTACGCCAGCCTCAGCGGGCAGCGGCGACGGCCGGTTGGGCCTGCTCGGTTGCAAGGGCCTCGGTGTCGCCCTTGCGCAGCTCAGGCAGCACCTCCTCGCCGAGGATCTTGACGCACTCGCGCCACTCATCGAAGCGGAAGCGCAGGTCGTAGACGAGGTGCAGCAGGCCGAGCTCGTGGTAGCGGCGCGTCTCCGCGATGATGTGCTCCGGCGGGCCGGCGATGAGCGCACCCTCGAGGTCCTCAGGCGTTTCCCACCTGCCCGAGTCCGATGGCTCCCACTTGGCTCTGATCGCCTGCTCCATCATCTCGCGCCAGTTCACCTTGGAGACCGCCTCGTTCCGGGTACGACCCGGGCTCGTAATCGGGATGGCTGCCGGCGTCGGTAGCGGCCGGCCCATTTCGGCTGAGAGCTTCCGCATGCGCTCGACGCGCTTGGCGAACGTCTTGAAGGTGATCCGGCCTGGCATCCAGCCGTCGCAGTACTCCACCGCCCGACGGACTGACGCGGGCGAGTTCCCGCAGTACCAGATCGGGATGCTCCGCTGAGCCGCCGGGGTGGGATGAACGTCCACTTGCTCGAAGGTGTAGAACCTACCCTCGTAGCTCACCTCCTCCCCGGTCCACAGGCGGCGGATGATGTCGATCTGCTCTTCGATCAGCTCGCGCCGGTCGATGCCTCCGAGGCCGGCCGCGAGGAATTCGTGCTCGAAGGTGCCGAGGCCGAATCCCGCGATGACTCGCCCGGGCCCCGCCAGGAACTCCAGTGAGCTGAGCGCGAGCGCAGTCTGGATGGGGTGGCGGTACGGGATAAGCGAACCGGTGCCCAGTATCAGCTTGTCAGTGACACCAGCGATCAGGGCGAGAACTTCCATCGGGTCGACGTGCGTGCGATCGTGCCCCTCCATGCCGTGGGGACGGAACACCAGGTGGTCGCGGACCCACACGGAGTCGAAGCCGTAGCCCTCAGCCGTCTGGGCCATCTCCAGGATGTTCTTGCGGGAAGCGTGCTCGCCGAAGTGCGGCAGCAGCAGGCCGTAGCATCGCGTCGTGTCAGCCATGAACGGATACACCCCGGTTCGATGAAGCGTGTCGAAGCTGTGATTGACTCACTGGATTGCATGCAGAATACAATTCACTGGCTACTTCTGCAACGGCCCGGCGCGCAGCCCCACGCTCATGCTCGCCTCTCCTGACCGACCGCACCCAGCCTCGACCGCTCCGACCGAGCCAGCCCGGCCCGAGACCGACATCCTGCCGGCGTTCCGGGAGCTGCTGGCACGGTCGATCCGGGCCGAGCAGCGGGCGCTCGAGGGCGAGATCGAGCGGATCCCGGCGCAGCTGGCGGAGCTCTCGCGGCGCTTCGTCGCACTGGACCGGCGCTTGCCCGCCGCCGCGCGGCGGCTGGAAGAGCTGCGCACGTTCCCGGACCTCGATGCCTTCGCGGCTGCCGAGCTCGAGCGCGTCCGGCGCGTCTCTGGCGTGCGCGACGCCCGGGTCGAGGGTACGTCGCTCGTCGTGCGGACCGGGCCGGTAGCGGTGCACTGGGGCCACGCGGCCTACAACTTGGGGACCTATCGGTTGTGGCTCGACCTGGCGGGGGATGTGCGCGTGGAGAGCCTGGACAAGCTTGGGCCCAGACCTGGGTGGGACCACCCGCATGTGCAGGATGGGCTGCCCTGCCTGGGCAACCTGCGCCACGGAGTACTCAAGCTGGTGGCGGAGTACGAGCTGGCGCTGGCAACGCAGGTGCTGATGGACTTCCTGGCTACCTACCAGCCCGAGACCGCCTACACCTGCATCGAAGGCTGGCCGCGCCTCCCATGAAGCTGGCCGTCGTCAACCGGCCGTCGCTCCGCGCAACGGTCGAGGCGTGGCAGAAGCTGTGGCTGTCCATCCAGCTCGCCGAAGGCGAGGTGGGTGGCCTGGCCAGCGTCCTGCCGGACGGCGACGGAGGTTACCTGATGACGGACTGCTTCCTGATCGAGCAGCGGGCGACGGATGTCGACACCGAGCTCGACCCGGCGGCCGCCAGCCGCTTCCTGGTGGACTTCGTGGCCTCGGGCGCCGACCCGAGCGTGCTGCGACTCTGGTGGCACAGCCACGCGCGCGAGTCGGTCTTCTGGAGCGCGGATGACGAACGCACCATCGACCACTTCGGCGGCGAGTGGCTCGTCTCGCTGGTGGGGAACCGCCAAGGCACATTCCTGGCGCGCTTCGACCGTTACGAGCCGAAGCGTGAAACGATCGGGTGGCTGGACTTCGTCCCGCCGGGACCGCCGCCGGAGCTGAGCAGTCCACTGGCGGAGCGCATGCGCGCTGAACTGGCCGAACGGGTGAGGCACGTGCATCGTGCCAGCAACAAGCTCTGGACCGATGGAGAGCTGCCGAAGCGCCATGGCTGACAGCACGCAGCACCTTGATTACTGGCGCCAGCTTGACCGGGTGCGGCCGGAGCATCTCACCTTCCCGGTCATCCTCGTGGGGGTGGGTGGCATCGGCTCCGCCATAGCGCTGGCGCTGGCGAAAATGGGCTGCCGCGAGCTCACGCTCTACGATCCCGACCTCATCGAGTCGCACAACCTCCCTAACCAGCTCTACCGACTGCGCGACATCGGGCGACCGAAGGTCGAGGCGTTGGCGGAGCTACTGCGCGAGTACGCCGACCTGGAGGTGCGCCCCGTCCAGGAGGCGGTCAACGGCCAGCGGCTGCAGGGGGTGGTGATCTCAGCGGTCGACAGCATGTTGGCGCGGGAGCAGATCTGGCGCGGCTCGGTGCGCTTCCGCGGGTCCGTGCCGCTCTACCTGGAAGCGCGGATGGGGGCCGAGGTGGGCCGGGTGCTGGTGGTGCAGCCGGCTGATCCCGACGACGTGCGCGCCTACGAGTCCACCCTGTACTCGGACGAGGCGGCGACCGAGGATCCGTGCACTGCTCAGGCGATCATCTACACCACGCTCGGCATTGCCGCCATTGTGGCCAACCAGATCAAGCGCTTCGCGCTCGGCGAGCCGCCCGAACGGGACACGATCCTGGACCTGGCCACGCTCACGCTCCTGACCGGAGGTGCGCGTGCCTGACGAATCGCCCCTGCGGGTACGCATCCTTCAACTGGGTCGGCGGGTCGTGGAGCACTCGACCGCGGCGGGGGCGACGGTCGCGACGGTGCTCGAGGAGGCGGGCTTCGGCCAGACGCCGGCGGGGCTGGACGTGCGTGTCAATGGTGCCGCCGCCGAGGGGACGCGGCCGCTCAGGGATGGCGACGTCATCACCCTGGTCCCGCGCATCAAAGGAGGACGGGCGCGCTGCTCGTAGCAGGACGGCGGGCGTCAGTCGCTGGTGCGGCGAAATCCCCGGTCAGAGCTTCTTCGGCCAGGGAACGGAATAGTCGAACTCCCAGGGCAGCTTGGGCTCGTAGTTGGGCGGGACCCACTCCGCGTCGACATCCTCCACGACCTCCAGGCCGGGGAAGCTGGCTATGTACTCCAGGAGCGGAGTGGGCAGGACCGCGATGTGCTGGCTCACCCGCTCGGGATCGGTATTGAAGTGCTGGTGCCAGGAGCCCGGCTGGATGTGCATGCAGTCGCCCGCCTGCCAATCGTAGCGCGCACCGTCGATGATGCTGTAGCCGCGCCCGGTGCGGATCCAGACGACGGCCTCCTCGTGTTTGTGGGTCTCGGTGTGGCTGCCCGGTGGCATCTGGTGGATCGCCATCGTCACCATGCGGGTGTCGTAGCCCAGCACCGGGTCGACCAGCGCCACCTTGAAGTCGCCCTTGTGATGCGAGCGCTCGATCCTGGCCTGGTTCCACTTGGTGATGGTGCGCGACTCCTTCAGCCGCTGCTGCAGCCCCTCGACCCGCTCGCGGCGTCCCTTGTGGACCGAGCTGTCCCACTTGAGGTCGGTGACCGGAGCGATGTCCTGCGGCCCCAGCCCGAAGGGGTGCTCGGGCTGGAAATCGTCGGACACGTCGCTGAAGCTGTCACCCTTGTAGACGAGCGGGTGTGGCGCCATGTGCTCCAGCAGGCGCGCCGCCGACCCGACGAAGAAGTTGGCCGGCTCCGGGCCGGTGTTGAAGTGCTGGTGCCACGAGCCGGCCTTGATGTGGAGCGCGTCGCCGGGCTCCCAGTCGTAGCGCTCGCCATCGACGATGCTGTAGCCGGAGCCGGTCATCACGTGCATCACCCGCTCGGCGTGGCGGTGGCGGTTAGTGTGGGCGCCCGGCGGGAGGTGGTGCATCTCGGCCGCCAGGATGTGCGTCTCGCTCCCGAGCACGGGGTTGACGATCTCGCCAATGTAGACGCCGCGATGCGAAGAGCGCCTGAGCTCGATCTGCTCGCGCCGGATGAAGGGTGGTGACCGCTCGCGGCGCCTCCGCGCTTCGCGCTCGCGCTCTGCCTCGGCGCGCTCGCCGGCCGAGAGGTCCGTGCCTTGCTCGAGCTGGTCGAGGGCTCGGATGCCCATCGTGGGCCACCAGCGTTCGGTGACGGAGATCTGCATCAGCTACGTGGTCGAGCTCTTGCAGCGCCGTTAGGCCTTCGGGACGCCGACCGCATCGTTGAACCCCATCCCCTGGAGCTGATCCAGGAACTTGAATGTGTAGGCCTTCGTGACGTCGACATCCTTCAGGGCAGCGTTCTGCGTGGCCATAACGTCACGCGCGAACTCAAAGGCTTCCCTTGTCCAGCGCAGGTCACGCTGCATGTACGGCAGGAGCGAATTGACTCTGGCGGCCGCCTCGTTGCGGTCATTGATCTGGGCGAGCTTCGCGTACGCGTCGATAGCACGATCAGTCTGCGAGGACAGCAGCTGCTGCGCTTCCAGCAGCGAGGCGGTGAGCGTCAGAATGGTGTTCGGGTTCTGGTCGAAGAACTCACGACGGAAGTTGAGGCCGTTACGAACGAAACGCAAGCTCGGGTCGTCCGCGACGCTGAAGATCTGGTTGAACCCCTGCTGCTTCATGTCATTGCGGCGGAAGATCTCCATCGGAGCAGCCTCGACACTCCCAGACTTGAGCGCCGCGACGCGTGCCGCCTCGCCGCCGACCTGGACGATCGTCACATCCTGTTCGGTGAGGCCGAGGCCCTTGAGCGCGAGCAGGACGGACGCATGCGAAGTGCCGCCAAAAGAGCTGATAGCGATCCGCTTCCCCTTCAGGTCAGCCGCAGTCTTGACGGACGGAACCGCGAAGAGGTCGTCGGTGATCCTGGTAGAGTTCATCGCCACAGTGACGACCGGGGTATCGGTGATCTGGGACGAGATGGACACGGCTGGCGATTGGGCGGTACCGTCGACAGATCCGGAGATCAGGGCCTGGAGGGCCCTGGAATCCGTCTCAATCCACAGCAACTCGACGTTTTCGAAGCCGTATTTCTTGAAGAGCCCCACATCCTGCGCCATGGCATAGGTCGTCATGATCGCTTCCAGCGCCGAGAAGCCGATCTTGATCGACGCCTTCTCGGGTTTCGGCAGGGCGATGGTCGCGGCTGCGGCGGATGGAGAGGCGGCGGGCTGGGGGCTCGCTGGCTTGGCGACGGCCGGACTCGGCTGCGCCGCCGCTGTTGGCGGTGTGGTGGGTTTCGGAGCCGGCGTGGAGGTTGGGGTCGACGGCGTCGGGGTGGCAGCCGGCTGACAGGCGGCCACGAACAGCGTCAGCACCCCTGCCAGGGGAAGCAGGCGGTACACCCATCGTGTCTGGCCCAGGTGTGAAGGTCGCAAACCAGTCTCCTCTCCATCGGTGGTCGATCAGCTCCTGCCTGGCGGGAGCCACCTGGCGAGGCTGTCACGCTCCCTCGCCGCGAGCCACGGCCTGAGAAATGCACCCCCCTCGACGTCGGCGACCATCGCAGTGAACAGATTGGAGCTCCTGTCGCCGTTGCCTCTGCTCATATGTCCCGCACCTGGGGACGCCAGACGTCGAAGCGCCGTTCAATACGGCGCATCACCTCTCCAACGAAGACGCCGAAGAAGCCCAGGAGCAGGACGCCAACCATCAGGCGCGCCGTGTTCAGAGTGGCACCGGAAATGCTGATCACGAACCCGATGCCCTGGTTCGCGGCGATGAGCTCGGCGACCACTACCCCGACCAAGGCATGCCCGGAGGCCAAACGCATGCCTGTCAAGATGAAAGGGACCGTGCTCGGTAGCACGACCGTACGGAAGATCCGGAACGGACTCGCTTCGAAGCTCTGGGCAACAGCGAGCATGCGTGCATCCGTGCTCCGCACACCCACAAGCGTGTTCACCGCGATCGAGAAGAGTGCCGTCAGGAAGACGACGAACACCTTGGCGCTCAGGTCGATCCCGAGCAGTACGATGATGAGCGGCGCCAGCGCGACGTGGGGCGTGGCGTAGAGCGCGGAGAGCCAGGGATCGATCACGTAGCTCGCGCGCCTGAACCAGCCGGCGACGAGCCCGAAGGCAATCCCGAGCACCGTGGCGAGGAGAAAGCCAAGGGTGTACTCGAGAAGACTGACGCCGATGTCGCCCCAGATGCGCCCCACGCGCACCTCGAGTACAGCAGCCTGGAGGATGGCACTTGGAGAGCTCACGAACGTGCGCTTGAGCAGCCCAAGCTGCACCGAGCCCTCCCACACAGTTAGGACCGAGACGAGACCCAGGAGGCCGAGCACCAGCCGTTCGTTCTGCAGGTACCAGCGCTGCCAGGCAGGCGCACCGGCAACACGGATATCCAAGAAGGTGGTCTCGGCTGCCTCCTGCGTTGACACGGTGCCCCTTCCTCTCCGTCGTCTACGAGTGAGCCGAGATGAGCTGGTCCGCTGCCATGGTGTGTCGGACCTGGCCCTGGATCAGGTTCCAGATGCGGTCGACGTACTCCAGGAAGGGTGCGCTCCGCTTGACCCAGAGGTGGCGGGGCCGCGAGATGTCGATCCGAATGTCGTCGAGGATGCGGCCCGGCCGCGCGCTCATGACGACGACGCGATCGGCAAGATAGATCGCCTCGTCGATCTGGTGCGTGATGAAGAGCACCGTCTTGCCCGTCGCCTCCCAGATCCTGAGCAGCTCGTGCTGCATTAGCTCGCGGGTCTGGGCGTCGAGCGCGGCGAAGGGCTCGTCCATGAGTAAGAGCTCAGGGTCGACCGCCAGGGCGCGTGCCAGGTTTACCCGCTGCTGCATGCCGCCCGAAAGCTCGTAGGGGTAGTGGTGCTCGAAGCCAGCAAGGCCCACCAGCTCGATGAAGGGCTGCGCCCTCTGTCGTGCCTCCCGGCTTCTCGCACCGTGGCACTCGAGACCGTATGAGACGTTCCCGAGCACGGTGTACCAGGGAAAGAGCGAGGCGTCCTGGAACACCACGGCTCGGTCGCGCCCAGGCCGTGACACCGCCCGCCCATCGAGGAGGACCTGTCCGCCGGTGGGGGTGCAGAGGCCGTCGACGATCTTGAGGAGCGTGCTCTTGCCACAGCCGCTCGGTCCGACCACGCTGACGAACTCCCCCTCCTCGATGGCCATATTCAGCCGGTCAATCGCCAGAAGGCGGCTGCCTGTCCGCGGTTGGTAGTACTCCATGCGAACGTCGACTGCCCGCAGCTTGGCCATCGCGATTGCTCCTCTACGCCGGCTCCGTGGGTGTCGTCATCGCGCGCCGACCTTCGGTCGCCACTGCTCGAATCGGCGCTCGACGATTCGGAGCAGCTCGACGCCGGCCACGCCTAGCAGCGTGAGCAGGATCACGCCGAACAGCAGACGATCGGTCTGCAGGGTGGTGCTCATCACCGCGATCATGTATCCGATCCCTGCGTTGGCTGCGTACAGCTCCCCTACGACGACACCGATCAGCGCGCGCCCCACACCCAGGCGCAGGCCGGCCAGGATGAACGGAATGCTCCCGGGGAACACGACGGTCGTGAACACGCGTCCCTGCGAGGCCCGGAAGCTCGCTGCCACCTCGAGCAGCCGCGTGTCGACGGTGCGAACCCCGTACAGCGTATTGATCACGATCGTGAAGAACGCGCCCAGGAAGACCACGACGATCTTCGACCAGATGCCGATCCCAACCCACAGCACGATCAGCGGGAGCAGCGCGACACGCGGCAGCGAATTCATGAAGCTGAGCCACGGATCGATGAAGTAGTTGAGCTTGCGGTACCAGCCCGCCGTGATGCCGAGCGGGACGCCCAGCAGTACAGCGCCTGCGTAGCCCAGGATGAACTCGGTCCCGCTCACCCGCAGGTCGTTCCAGAGGCGCGGATCCCGGAATTCGGCGAGAGCCGTGGCGAGGACTCGGGACGGGGAGCTGAACAGGGACTGATCCACCAGCCCAGCCGCCGCGGCAATCTCCCAGAGCGCAAAGAAGCCGAGGAAGCTCGCGGCGCCCAGGATGGCTCGCTCATGCTCGAGGTACCAGCGGGCGGCGTGTGGGTGGGATGCCACGCGGGCATCCAGTACCTTGGGCGATGCTTCTTGAACCCGCGCCACCCGCTGATCTCCCCCGCTGTGTGGCTGCTCCGTGGCTAGGTAGTGCCTGCCGAAGCTTCGCGATCTCGGCGAGAACCAGGTACGGACCCGCCAGCGCTCTGGCGGCGCCTCGCTCGACCCCCTACGCCCCCTGCATGTAATTGCATGCAGAATAGGAGACGGGAGGACGGGCCGCAAGAGTCTCCGAGGGCGTGCCCCGGGTCATTCGGTATTCCCCACCCCCTGCCCCCTCCCCAGGGAGGGGGCGGATCGTTCTCCTGGGGGCTGGCGCCCCCAGACCCCCCGAGACGAACGGACGACCGATCCGAAACCGACAATCGTAAGACCCCGAGGGCGTGCCAGGCGCAGCCGGGGCGACGTGGGGCCGCGGCGCCACCGCGCCGCGGCCGTCGAGCCACCGCACGGCGGGCAAGGGGGAAACCTGCGGGGTCCCCTCAGAGTGGCAGGTGCCCGCCACTTGGTCGGGCCTCACCCGGAACGCGCGCCTGGACTGACCTCCCCCGGACCGCATGCATGCAATATACAGTCTGCAATCACCCCGTGCAAGCGTGTGCGGGTGAGGGCGGGGCTGGCTCACGTCTCAGCTGACGCCGGGGCTCGCGGGCAGCTACCAGAAGCGGGAAGGCCGAAGAGCCACCGCCTCTGCCCTGGCGCGTACCACCACGGATTGATGGCTGCCGGCGTCAGCAGAGGCAGGCCCCATCCTCCTCGGGGTGCACGTTGGGGGTTGGCGCCAGGGGTGAGATGCCGTGCGCGTGGTAGCGCGCGTGCGGGTCCGCCTGCGGGTGCCCCATGTAACGCTTCTCCTCGCCGGCCTGGCGGCCCGGGTAGACCGGCGTCCCGAGTGGCGGCGGATCCTCGAGACCCAGCAGCCGCGCGCCGGTCACCTGGAAGACGGTGCGGATCTCCTCCTTCGTGCAGCCGTACGCCAGCAGCAGCTTGATCATCCAGCGGTTGGCGACGATGTGCGGGAAGTTCTGGAGCTGCCCGAAGTCGCTGCCGTAGACCAAGTTCTCGGCGCCGACCTCCTTGACGATCCGCGCCGCGTAGAGCGGGCCGCTCTCGTGGAGCGGGAACGCCATGGCTCCCAGGCCGCTCAGCATGAGCTTCGCCCCGCGGGCGGCCTGCTCCTGCATCTGGGCGATGGTGTGCTTGGAGTGGATGTGGGCGGGGTGGATGATCTCGATCTTGTCGACGCCGAGCCGCCGCGCCTCCTCCACCAGGATCGCCGTGTCTGCGTAGGGGTAATGGCCAGAGGCGAGCACGAGGTCGTGGTCGGCGATCACGCGCAGGATCTCCTGCACCGCCGGGATCACCTTGCGGGTGTCGTCCAGGAAGGTGAGCCCGTAGCCGGACCAGTCGTCGTAGACCACCCGCCGGTGGTGGTAGCTGTCGACCATTGGCATCCACACGTACTTCATGCCCGGGAAGCCGAGGCACTTCCTGACCGCCTCGGGGTTGAACCCGCCCACCGAGTAGTTGAGGACGATGCCGCCGTAGCACAGGACCGGCCGCAGGCCGCGCGCCTCGGCGTACCGGTTGACGATCTTCTGGACGAGGGCGTTGCGCGAGGCGGAGGGCGTGTACCAGGTCTTGACGACCATGGCGCGCATCCCCGCCTCGGTGTAGTCGATGCCGATGTCGTCCTCCAGGAGGAGCCGCTCCATCGGGTCCGAGCCCCCGTGCGCGTGGCAGTCGATGGCGTTGGCGAGCAGCTCGTCCACGTCCTGCTCGGTGAACTTCGCGCCGGCCAGGAAGCGGGTGTACTGGATGTTCGCCCACTGCGCCTGCTGCCGTACCAGCCAGGTGAAGATCTCGTCGGTGACGCCCGGCGCGTCGACGCTGGTCAGCTGCTTCAGCCGCTCGACTCGCTCGGGGTCCACCTCGAGTTTCAGGATCTCCGACAGCGGCAGATTCTCCTCCGGCTTCACGCTCGTGCGCGTCGGCGGGGTCTGGTCGGCGCGTTGCTCAGCCATGGTCCGTCGCTACTCCTCACTCTCGATGGGATGATGGGCACGCGCGGCCGGGCCGCCACCGGGCCGCTGGAAGCGGCCGCTGCCCGGCTCGGCGAACACCTCGCCATTCTCGGCGATCACCCGCCCGCGCAGGATCGTCATGGTCGGCACGCCGCGCACCTGCCGCCCCTCGAGGGGGGTCCAGCCGCACTTGTAGTGGCTGCGGGCGGCCGAGATGGTCTCAGCGCGCTCGAGGTCCAGCACCACCAAGTCGGCGTCCGAGCCGGGCGTGATGCACCCCTTACGCGGGTGGAGGCCCACCAGCTGCGCGGGCCGGGTCGAGCACAGCTCCACTACCCGCTCGAGCGACACGCGGCCGGCGTTCACCTCGGTGAGGAAGAGCGAGAGGTAGTGCTGCACCATCGGCATGCCGCCGGGGGCGGCGAACATGTCGGTCCAGCCGACCTCCTTCTCCTCCCTGGCGTGCGGGGCGTGGTCGGTACCCACCACGTCCGCGACTCCGGCGACGACCGCCTCCCAAGTGGCCTGGGCGTGGCGGTCAGGGATCCACATGCCGAGGCAGTACGGGCCGAGCCGCTCGACGGCCTCCCAGGTGTTGCTGACGAAGAGCGCGAACGGGTTGACCTCGGCGGTCACCTCGCGCCCCACCGCCTTGGCGGCCTGCACCATCTTGAAGCCGTCGACGGTGGACATGTGCAGCAGATGGAGGCGTACGCCGGTGGCTGCCTGGAGGCGGATCATCGTCGCAAGGCCGGAGTCCAGCACCACGCCGTCGCCGTCGCGCCAGGCGCGGGCGTACGAGCGGTAGTCCCGCCCCCAGCGCTCCCAGGCGCGGTGGACGTAGACGTCGTACAGCGCCTGGTCGTGGGGGTGCACGAAGAGCGGACGCCCGGTCTGGGCGACCTCCTCGCAGATGCGCAGCAGGGCGGCGTGGTCGTCGACGGCGATGCCCGGCATGTGCGGGTAGTCGCGGCCGATGTCGGCGATCATGAACACCTTGAAGGCCGTGGCGCCGGCCTCGGCCAGGCCCGCGATGTTCTGGGGAATCGTGCCGGCCGCGTTGTGGCCAAAGTCCACCAGCGACTTGCGCGCCGCGTTCTCGAGGTGCGCCTTGAGGCGCTCGACGGTGTTGGTGGGCGGCTGCACGTTGGGCATGTCCAGCACGGTGGTGACGCCGCCGGCCGCCGCCGCGCGCGTGCCCGCCTCGAAGTCTTCCTTGTGGGTGAAGCCGGGATCGCGCAGGTGGATGTGCGTATCCACCAGGCCAGGTATGACCACCTTGTTGCCCGCGTCGACGGTGCGACGGGCCCGGGGCAGCGGCTCGGCCGCGGGGAGGAGCGCGGTGATCTGCTCGCCCTCCACCATGACGGTGCCGTCCAACCAACCGTCGCGGGCGAGGATGCGGCGGGAGCGGACCAGCAAGTCGACGGTGGCCGCGGGCATCGGGACCTCCTGTGAACTCGGTGGCTATTGTATATTGCATGCACTCCCCGCGCCGGGCCGCCGGCTCCTGGCGGACTCGGCGCGTAGGCGGACTCGGCGCGTAGTATGATCCCGAGCCGAGCAGAAGGCGTACTGGATGCGAACCGCGAAAACCCCTGCGCTGCCGACCAAAGAGGCCGACATCGGCGGGCTGGATGGCGCCGCCACGGTGCGCGAGCGCCGCACGACCCAGGAGCTGGTGTTCGAGTTCCTGCGGGACGCGATCCTGAGCGGGCGGCTGCGCGGTGGCGCGCATCTGGTCCAGGACAAGATCGCCAGCGAGCTGAACGTGAGCCGCGTTCCTGTTCGGGAAGCGCTCCTGCAGCTCGAAACCGAGGGGCTAGTACGGATGGAAGCGCATCGCGGCGCGTCCGTGGTGTGGCTCTCGCCTGAGGAGATCGAAGAGCTGTTCGAGATTCGCATCATCCTGACGACTGCGGCGATCCGCAAAGTGGTGCCGACGCTTGACGACGACCAGGTCGACCGGCTGCGTCAGATCGCCAAGCGCCAGCAGCGCGAGTCCAACATGCACACCCGAGCTCGCCTGAACCACGCCTTCTACGCCTCGCTGTTCGAGAACCTGAATCGCCCGCGGCTGCGGCTGCTGATGGACAAGCTCGAGCGCGAGGTGGAGCGCTACCTGGTGCCGCTCGACCGGCCGCACCTGGGCCATGAAGAGCTGGTCCGCGCCTGCGAGCAGCGAGATGAGGAGAGGGCGGCAGAGATCGCGGCGCGACACCTGGAGCAGGTCTCCGAGCGGGTCGTCGCGAGCGTCCGGGCCCGGGTGGCGTCCGGGGATGTCCAGCTCGGACAACCGGCTGCGCGCCGCCGCCGCGTGACGGCCGGCTGGTCGGTCCTGGCCGGCTCGAACGGCGTCAACGCCTGATCCCGCTCACTTGACCCGCCTCGACGGGCGCGCTAGATTGCATGCAACATGCAGCCCACACGCGACCGGGCGCGCGGAGGGGTGAGGATGGCCGGTGCTGCTTGAGGTTAAGAAAGAAGCGCGCGTCGCGGCTCCCCAGCAAGCGGCGTGGGCGCTGCTGTGCGACGTGCCCCGCCTCACTGGCTGCATCCCGAAGGTGACTGAGCTGCAGGAGGTCGAGCCGGACCGACGCTACAGCGCAGTGGTGGCCGACAGGCTCGGGCCGTTCGGGCTGCAGGTCCCGGTGCAGATCGATATTACGTCGGTCGACGCGCCGCGCCGGATCCTGGCCGCGCTCAGCGGCAACGACCGCCACGGCCAGGCGCGCGTGAAGGGTTCGCTGGAAGCAGTCGCCGAGCAGACGGACGGCGGCACGACGCTACGCTTCGGGATGCAGCTCGAAGTGCTGGGGAGGCTCGCGACGCTGGGGGCGACCCCGATGCGGCGTCGCGCGGACGAGATCTTCACCGAGTTCGTCAAGCGGGTCCAGGCCGAGCTGCAGGCCGGCCCGGGGAGGGCCTCGTGATCGAGCGAGCGGGCAGTCGGATCGTCCTGCGCACACGCGTCAACGGGAAGGACGTCGAGCAGGCGATCGAGCCACAGGAGACGCTGGCAACGTTCCTGCGTGACCGGCTGCGGCTGACGGGCACGAAGGTGTCGTGCGACGTGCAGGTGTGTGGCGCCTGCACGGTGCTGGTGGACAGTAGACCGGTGAGCGCGTGCACGTACCTGGCGTACGAAGTGCGCGAGCGCGACGTGCTGACGGTGGAAGGTCTGGCAGCCTCGCCGGCGGAGCTGCACCCACTGCAGCGCGCCTTCATCCAGGAGAACAGCTTCCAGTGCGGCTTCTGCACGCCGGGCATGCTGCTGGCGGCCAAGAGCCTGCTCGACCACCAGCCGGAGGCGACCGAGGCGCAGATCGTCGAGTTCATGGATGGGAACCTCTGTCGCTGCACGGGGTACCGCCCGATCGTGGCCGCCATTCGCCGGGCGCAGGACGAGCTTCGCCAGCGTCCCGCCGCTGCAGCCGACGCCTGATCCAGACGCACCCGAGGAGGTGCAACCACCGATGCCCATGCTCCTCCCGTGCTTTGCGATCCACCAGCCGAGCACGCTCGCCGAGGCGTCGGAGATGCTGGTGCGCTACGGGGAGGACGGGTGCGCCTATGCCGGCGGCACGGAGCTACTGCTGGCGATGAAGAAGGGCGGGCTGCGCTACGGGCACCTGGTCGATCTCAAGACGGTCCCAGGCTTGGATGCGGTCGAGCAGGCCGACGGCGCCCTGCGTATCGGGGCGCTGGCGACGCACTGGGAGCTCGAGCATTCGAGCCTGGTCCGGTCGCAGTTGCCGGTTCTCGCGACCGTCGAGGCGCGGGTGGCGAACCCGCGCGTGCGTGCGACGGGGACGCTGGGCGGGAACCTGTGCTTCGGCGAGCCGCACTCCGACCCGGTGACGCTGCTGCAGTGCCTGGAGCCGCGCTTGCACGTGGTGGGTCCTGGTGGGCGACGGGAGCTGTCGCTGCCAGAGTTCGTGGCGGGGCCGTTCGAAGTAGCGCTGGCGCCGGGCGAGCTGCTGGAAGCGATCACCGTGCCGCTACTCGGGCCGCACGATCGGGCGGCGTACTGCAAGTTCCAGTTGCACGAGTACCCAATGCTGGGGCTGGCGCTCGTGCTGCGGCGGAGCCCGGACGGTCGGCAGATTCAGCAGGCGCGGGTGGCCGTCGGCTCCGTGAGCCCTACTCCGAAGCGCAGCGCGGCCGCTGAGCAGGCGCTGCTCGGAGAGGTCGGCGCAGCGGCGCGCCGGCTGCCTGAGGCCGCGAACGCGCTCGCGGACGACGCGGAGCTGCTGGACGACGACGAAGGGAGGGCCGACTACAAGCGCCACCTGATCGGCGTGTTCTTGAAGCAAGCCTTCGCTGAGGCGACCGCGTCCTCGCCTCCCGCTCGCTGAGGTACCTCTATGGCTCTCACCGCTCCTCCAGTCCCCGCTCCGCCCGGGACGCACGACGGCGCCGCGCCCGACGAGCTGGGGTTTCGGGTGGTCCACCACTCCGTCCCGCGCGAGGACGCTCGGGCCAAGGTGACCGGGCAGGCCGCCTACACCGCGGATGTGCACCTGCCGCGCATGGCCCACGCCAAGGTGCTGCGCAGCCCGGTGGCGCACGCGCGCATCGCATCCATCGACTCGAGCGCGGCGGAGGAACGGCCGGGCGTCATCGCCGTGCTGGCCGGTAAGGACCTGGACGCGCTGCGCAGCCGCACCTACGGCCACGCGGTGAAGGACCACCCGGTGCTGGCTTACGGCAAGGTGCGCTACATCGGCGAGCCGGTGGCGGCGGTGGTGGCCGAGGACGAGACGACGGCCCAGGACGCGCTAGATGACATCGTCGTCGAGTACGACGAGCTGCCGGCGGTCATCACCGCTGAGGAGGCACTCCGCGAGGGCGCGCCGCTGGTCCACGAGCAACGGTACGAGGCGGGCGTCTCACCGGGCCACGTCGAGGTGGATACGCAGCGGGCGCACTCCAACATCTGCCAGGAGAACCACGTGCGCTGGGGCGACGTGGACGCCGCCTTCGCGCGCGCGGCGACGGTGATCGAGGGCGAGTACAGCTACCCGATGACCTTCGCCTACCCGATGGAGCCGTTCGTCAGCATCGCCGACTACACGGACGAGGGGCTGACGATCTATTCGGCCGCCCAGCACCCCTACATGGTGCGCCACGACGTAGCGGATGTTTTCGGCCTGCCGCTCAACCGGGTGCGCCTGACCACGCTGTTCATCGGCGGTGGCTACGGCGCCAAGTCATACACGAAGATCGAGCCGCTGGCAGCCGTCTGCTCGTGGAAGGCGCGTCGCCCGGTTCGGCTGCAGCTCACGGTGGAGGAGTCGATCCTGACCTCGCGGGCCGACGACGCCAGAGTTCGCATCCGCACCGCCGCGGACAGGGACGGCAAGGTCATCGCGCGGCAGGCGGTGATCTACATGAACACCGGGGCGTATGCGGAGAACAGCCCGCTGGTCTCCTCCAAGGCCGCGATCCGCATCGTCGGGCCCTACGTCTACGAAGCGGTCGACGTCACCAGCTACGCGGTCTACACCAACACCTGCCCGGCCAGCTCCTACCGCGGCTTTGGCGTCAGCCAGGTCGGGCTCGCGGCGGAGGGCCAGATCAACGAGCTGGCGGCGCAGCTAGGCGAGGATCCGGTGCAGTTCCGCCTGAAGAGCCTCGCCGAGAGCGGCCAGCGCTTCTTCCCCAAGAAGCGGCCGCTGACGGCCGACGTGAAGGGCGACGTGCTCAAGGCGGCGGCGGCGATCGGCTGGAATGATCCGCTGCCGCCCAACTGCGGACGCGGCCTGGCGGTGCTGGTGACCGACGCCGGCGCGGTGCCAGTGGGACGCAGCGAGGTGCGGGTGCACGGCGACGGATCGGTAACCGTCTACAGCGGCAGCACCGAGATGGGGCAAGGTAGCCGGACGGTCCTGGCGCAGATCGCGGCGGAGGAGTTCGGGACGACGCTCGACAGGGTGCGGATGGTGCAGGCCGACACGGCGCTGGTGCCGTTCGCGCGCTCGACTGGTGCGGATCGGACCACGACGCTCGAGGGGCGCACCGTGCTCCAGGCGTGCGTGGAGGCGAAGGAGCAGATGCGCGCCATGGCCGCTGACATCTGGGAGGCGGATGCAGCGGACATCCAGATGGACCAGTTCGGCGTGATCTCCGAGGGGCGCCGTATGGGGTGGGGGGAGGTGATCGGCAAGTACTTCGACCTGGCCGACATGGAGGTCACCGGGCGGGCGCACATCCGCCAGAAGGGCGAGTTCGCCGAGCTGCCACCTTGGTGGGAGCCGGCGCTGGCGGCGGTGGAAGTAGAGGTACACCCGGACACCGGCAAGGTGACGCTCCGCAAGCTGGTGACGGTGGCCGACATCGGCCTCGCCATCAACCCGGCGATGTCGGAGGGACAGGATCTGGGCTCGGCGACGATGGGCCTGGGCGTAGCGCTGGGCGAGGAGCTGGTGTACGACGGCCAGCAGCTCGCGAACGGGTCCATCCTGGAGTACCGGGTGCCGCGCTTCTCGGACGTGCCGGGCGAGGTGCGCGGGATCCTGGTGGAGAACCGCGACGGCCTTGGGCCGTACGGGGCCAAGGGGATCGGCGACGGGCCGACGAGCGCCATGTGCGCCGCGATCCAGAATGGAATCTACCAGGCGGTGGGGGTGTGGCTGCACGACGCGCCGTTCACGCCCGAGCGCGTCTGGCGCGCCATCCAGGAGAAGCGCCGGGTAGAAGCGCAGGAGGAGGTTCGATGACGCCGGAAGAGGTCGTCGCGCGTATCGATCGCCAGGAGCTGGTAGAGCTGGCGCTGGCGCTGGGCAATATTGACAGCCCCACCGGCAGCGAGGGTCCGGCCGGGCAGTACGTATACGAGTGGCTGGAGCGGAACCGCTTCGCGCCGAAGAAGTACGCGCTGGTAGAGGAGCGGTTCAACGTGGCGGCGTGGTTGGACGGCAGCGGCGGCGGCTACAGCCTGATCTTCAACAGCCACCTGGACACCACACTGCGGCCGGACGCCGTCTGGTCGGCGCTGGACCCCAAGGACCCGCTGTATCACGCGGCCTGGGTTGAGGGCGACGCGATCTACGGCGACGGCGTGGTCAACGACAAAGGGCCGATGGCCGCCTTTCTCATCGCGGCGAAAGCGATCCGCGACGCCGGCTACCCACTGAAGGGCGACCTGATCGTGAGCGCCGTGGCCGGCGAGATCTCGCGGGAGCCGGTGGAGGAGTTCCAGGGCTGGGCCTACCTGAGCAAGGACCTGGGCGCGCGCTTCATGGTCACGCACGGCGCGGTGGCCGATTTCGCGCTGGTGGCGGAGGGCACCGGTTTCGGGATCGTGTGGGTCGAGCCGGGCAAGGCGCACTTCAAAGTGACGGTGCAGTCTGACCAGCCGCGCTACTACTCGCCCTACCTGCCGCGTCCGACGGGTATCGCCGACGCACCCAACGCCATCGTGCGCGCCAGCGCGGTGATCCAGGCGTTCGAGGAGTGGGCGTACGAGTACCAGCAGCGCTCCACCTTCGAGGGCGAGAGCGGGACGGTGATCCCGAAGGCGAGCATCAACGCGATCCGCTCCGGCTACCCGTTCAACCTGACCAGCACGCCGCAGGTGTGCAGCTTCTACGTGGACACGCGCATCCTGCCGGCCATGAACCCGCTGGACGTGCGCGACGAGCTGCGCGACCTACTGAAGAAAGTCGGCGTACCGGGCAAGGTGGAGCTGTTCCTGTACCGGCCAGGCTTCGAGGCGAACGGCATCGAGCGGTTCGTCGAGACGCTGCGTCGCTGCCACGAACAGGTCTTCCCGGAGCCGCCGCAGACGGTGAGCCCGGCTGTCTCCAGCATGTGGCGCGACGCCAACGTGTTCAACGAGCTGGGTATCCCGGCCCTGAGCTATGGCCCGCGCTCCGCCAGCCACGCCGTCAAGAAGAGCTTCCTGCTCGACGACCTGTACAACGCGGCAGTCGTGTACGCGCGGATCGCGATGGACCTGTGCACCCAGGACCGCCCGCGCTGGACGCCGCTCGGCTCGCACCTGAACGCCCGCCGGATCGCCGCGTCCGTGGCCCAGGACGGGAAAGTGGCCGCAGGAGCCTGACTCGGCGGGATCGCATGCCGAAGGAGCACATCTCGCCGCCCGGGCACCGGGCGCCCACTGTCTACAGCCACGTCCTCAAAGTCGGCCATCTAGGGTGGGGGGGTAGGAGAGCCATCGTATGCACGATGCAGATACCGGACCTCGTCGCGTGAGCGGGCTCACGCTGGGCTACAAGGCGTCCGCCGAGCAGTTCGGGCCGCGCGAGCTGCTGGAGGTCTCGGTGCACGCCGAGGAGGTGGGCTTCGAGAGCGTCTGGATCAGCGACCACTTCCAGCCGTGGCGCCACACCGGTGGCCACAGCCCCTTCTCGCTCTCTTGGATGGCTGCCCTGGGTGAGCGCACTACGCGTGTCCAGATCGGCACCAGCGTCCTCACGCCGACCTTTCGCTACCACCCCTCGGTGGTGGCCCACGCCTTCGGTACGCTCGGTGCCCTCTACCCCGGCCGCATCGCGCTGGGCATCGGCACCGGCGAGTCGCTGAACGAGGTGGCGCCGACGGGCATCGAGTGGCCCGACTTCAAGGAACGCTACGCCCGCCTGCGCGAGGCGGTGGGGCTGATGCGCCGCCTGTGGAGCGAGGACGTCGTGACCCACGCGGGTACCTACTACCGCACCGACGGGGCGACGGTCTACGACCGCCCCGAGGGCGGCATCCCGCTGTACATCGCCGCCGGCGGGCCGCAGATGGCCAAGTACGCAGGTAAGGTGGCCGACGGCTTCATCTGCACCAGTGGGAAGGGCGCCGAGCTGTACCGCGACCAGTTGCTGCCGGCCCTGGCCGAGGGCGCACGCGAGGCGGGGCGCGACCCGGCAGCCATCGACCGCATGATCGAAGTGAAAGTCTCCTTCGACCCGGACCGCGAGCGGGCGATGCAGGACACGCGCTTCTGGGGGGCGTTGGCGCTCGCTAGCGACGAGAAGACGGGTGTCGAGGACCCGCGCGAGATGGAGCGGCTGGCGGACGCTCTACCGGTGGAGCGCACCGCCAAGCGCTTCATCGTCTCGACCGACCCGGAGGAGCACGTGGAGCAGATCAGGTTCTACGTGGACCTCGGCTTCAACCACCTCGTGTTCCACTTCCCCGGCCACGACCAGCGCCGAGCGCTGGACCTCTACGCGGAGCAGGTCATGCCCCGCCTGCGCGCGTTGTCCATCGCGGCGTCCGCGTTCGCCCGATGACCCTCGATCAGCCGCGCCCGTCCGCCGAGACCGGCGCGGAGACGCGCACGCCCGTCTACGGGTCGGACCTGATCGTGGACCTGCTGCGGGAGCTGGGCATCGAGTACGCCGCCTTCAATCCCGGCGCGAGCTTCCGCGGCCTGCACGACTCGCTGGTGAACTACGGCGGCGACCGTGCGCCACGGACGGTGCTGTGCACGCACGAGGAGATCTCGGTGGCGCTGGCGCACGGCTACGCCAAGGCGGTGGGGAAGCCCATGGCGGCCATCCTCCACGACGTGGTCGGTCTCCAGCACGCCTGCATGGCCATCTTCAACGCCTGGTGCGACCGCGTGCCGGTCTTGCTCCTGGGTGGTACCGGCCCCATGGACGCTGCGCGGCGACGGCCGTGGATCGAGTGGATCCACACCGCGCTCGTGCAGGGAAACCACATCCGCGACTTCGTCAAATGGGACGACCAGCCCGGGAGTGTCGCCGCGGCGGTGGACTCGGTGCTGCGCGCGTACCGGCTGATGCAGGCCGAGCCGACCGGGCCGGTCTACGTGTGCCTGGACGTCCCGCTGCAGGAGGAGCCGCTGCCCGCGGGCGTGGCGCTGCCGCCGGACATCCGGCGCTGGGTGTGCCAGGCGCCGCTGCAGGCGGACACGGCGGGGCTCGAGCAGGCGGTGGACTGGCTGGCGGCGGCGCGGCGGCCGGTGATCCTGGCCGACACCGTGGGGCGATCGCCCGTCGGCGCGGCGGCGCTGCGCGAGCTGGCGGAGCTGCTGAAGGCCCCCGTCGCCGACTTCGAAGGACGCTTCAACTTCCCCTCCACCCACCCGCTCGACGCGACCGGCGTGGTGCCCGACCTGCTCCGTAAGGCGGACGTGGTCTTCGCGGTGGACGTCGTGGACCTGTGGGGGGCGCTGCGCGCCGTGGGGGCCAAGCGCAAGCCCACCAGCTATGCGCCGCCGGTCGACGCCCGGGTGATCTCCCTCTCGGTCTCGGAGCTGCTGGTACGGAGTTGGGCGAGCGACTACCAGCGCCTGCAGCCGGTCGATCTCAACCTGGTGGGCGACAGCAAGGTGGCGCTGCCGGCGCTCGTGGCGCTGCTGCGCGACCGGGTCGACGGCGCGCCGGACGCGGCGCGGGCGCGGGCGGCGCGGGCGACGGTGCTGGGCACCGCCGCCGCCGAGCGACGCGCCGCCTGGGAAGCCGACGCGCGTGCCCAGGCGACCCGCGCCACCATCTCGCCGGCGTACCTGGCACTCACGCTGCGCGACGCGCTTGCCGGACAGGACTGGGTGCTCAGCAACAGCGGCCTGCGCGGGTGGGCGCGGCGCCTCTGGGCCATCGAGCGGTCGTGCCAGTGGCTCGGCTCGCAGAGCGGCGGTGGCGCCGGCGTGGGCTACGGCATCGGCGCGAGCCTAGGGGTGGCGCTTGCCAACCGGGGCACCGGCCGCCTGGTGGTGGACATCCAGCCAGACGGGGACCTCCTGTACTGCAGCAGTGCCCTCTGGACCGCCGCGCGCGAGCGGTTACCCCTCCTCATCGTCATGTGGAACAACCGCAGCTACTACAACTCTGAGGAGCACGCGGTCACTATCGCCCGCCACCGCGGCCGCCCGGTCGAGAACGCCGGAATCGGGACTCGCCCCGAAGCGCCCGCTGTGGACTTCGCTGGCCTGGCGCGCAGCTTCGGCATCCAGGCTGCTGGACCGGTGACTACCGTAGCCGACCTGCCCCTAGCGCTGGCGCATGCGGTGCCGGTGGTGGCCAGCGGCGAGCCGTACCTACTGGACGTGGTCACCGACCCGCGCTGAAGGACGCACTGCGTCCAGCGTCTGCCAGGGAGGGGGTTGGGGGTTCAAGTCCTGCCGCGTCTGCCCCGGTCTGAGGTTGGCGGTTCCTCCACGCAGGGGCCCTCTCCGTTACGTAGGCGCAAGGATCCGGCCGGGCGTGCCCGGACGTCCCTCGGGCCGCCCGACGCCAGGGTGGCACGCTCAGGCGGCCGGGCTCGCCTCAACCTGGAACTCCTCCTGCCGCAGCCGGGCGGCGATGCGCCGCCCGAAGAGCAGGCCGTCTACCGCGCGCTGGTCGTTCACCAGCATCCCATGCGGGCCGCAAGTGGCCAGACGGACGCCCTCCGCGGTCACCACGCACTCGCAGTTCCGGCTGAGGGCCTGGAGGAGCTCGAGCGCTTCTGCCTGCGAGCCGTGCCAAACAACGGTGTGTGCCATCTCGGGTAATGTCCTCGAGGTGTGTCTCGCCGACCAGGAGAAGCAACACTCGTGCCACTCGGACGGGTGACTTGGCAGGCGGATGCGGGTGCGCGATGATCCACCTGTCCGCCGCGAGCCGCGGGCGTCGGGCAGATCTTCTCCTCGGGGGTACGCCATGCCGACGTTCATCTTGCTCAGCACGCTCACCGATGACGGCGCCAAGACCATCCGGCAGAACCCCGGCCGGATCAAGGAGGTGAACCAGGAGCTGGAGCGCATGGGGGTGCAGGTGCACAACCAGTGGGCGGTGCTGGGTCCGTACGATTTCGTCAACGTCGTGGACGCGCCTGACAACCAGACCATCGCGCGGGTTTCGGCCGAGCTGGCGTCACGTGGGAGCATCCGTGTCATGAGCCTGCCGGCGATCCCGATCGACGACTTTATCGCCGGTCTCGAATAGCGAGGGTTCGGCCGTGGCTGGCTGAGTGGCGCCTACGCCGCCGCGGCCATTGCCGCCACCAGCCGGACCCTGGCAGATGGCCGTGGGCCCCCGAATGCGTGGATTCCAGCCGGAAACCTTCCCCTACCGGGTGACGGATCTGAACTCGGAGGCACGCAGTGCGGGGGCCTTCGGCCGCTTGCCAGGCAGGCCCCGCCGGCGGAAACTACGCGGAAGCCCCGGCCACCTCCGCATGCCAGTTGTGCGCGTTCCCGCCACCGTGCCCGCCGCCAGCGCGGCGCCGCCCGCCCTCGCGGCCGAGGGTGCGCCGACTCTCGGGGCCGGCGCGCGGCGGCGGCCCTCCCAAGCGGCTCGGCTGCGCGCCAGCCTCCACCACCCGGCGCTCTGGCCGGCCCTGGCGCTGCTGGCACTGTACGCGTTCTTCTTCGTCCAGTTCGCGGCGCGGCTCATCGCGTTCCCGTACGACCTGGACCAGGGGGAGGGGTACGATGCCTGGAGCGCCTGGCTCGTCAACCTCGGGCAGCTCCCCTACACGTCCAACGCCAGCTACCCGTACTACTCGTCGAACTATCCGCCGCTGTGGAGCTACCTCGTGTCCATCCCCATGGCCTGGACGGGGCCGGGGCTGGCGCCCGCGAGGGCGGTCTCCACGGTGGCCGCCCTGCTCGCGGCGCTGGCCATCGGGCTGGCGGCCCGACGGCTCGCCAGGAGTGGCCTGGCCGGGGTGCTGGCGGGCGGGCTCTTCCTTGCCTCCCCCTACGTCTTCCACACCACGCCGCTCGCGCGCGTCAACGGCACGGCGCTGCTGTTCGCGCTGGTGGGGCTGTCGCTGCTGGCAGGCGCATCGCGGCGTGCCGTGCTGCTCGGGACTCTCGCTCTGCTGGCCGCGCTCTTCACCAAGCAGACCACCCTGGACGCGGTGGTGGCGGGCTTCGCCTTCCTGCTCGTCGTTCGGCCGCGCCTGGGCCTCGCGGCCGGGGCCCTCCTGCTAGGCCTCGGTGCAGCCGGAGTCGGCGCACTGGCGCTGGCGACCGGCGGGGCGTTCTGGCTGAACGTGGTGGCCGCGAACGCGAACCCATTCGACCTGGGCCAGGCTGCCTGGTACCTGCGTAACTTCACTGCGCTGCACGCCGCCGTGCTGGCGCTCGCCGTGGTCGAGAGCCTGTTCCTCGCGCGCGGGTCGGCCTGGTCACCCTGGCTCTTCTACTTCCCGGCCGCCCTGGCGATGGCGCTCACCGTGGGCAAGTGGGGCGCGGGCGAGTCCTACTTCCTCGGGGCGGTGGCCGCGGCGAGCGTCCTGGCCGGCGCCGGAGCTGTGCGGCTGCTCAGGCTGGGCGCCCACGGGTCGCCTCGCCAGCGCGGAGCGACCGGCGTGCTGGTCGGCGGCCTGCTCGTCGCCCAGGGGCTCGCGTTCGCCCACGGGCCGTTGAGCGAGGCCATCCCCTGGCTCCCGGACCGGGGACCCCAGGCCGCCTACCTCGGCCGGGCCCCAACCGCCGAGGATCGCCGCGCGGGGGACGAGATCGTGAGCGTGCTCCGCCGGTTTGACGGGCCGGTGCTCTCGGAGGACCCGAGCTTCGCCGTGGCGGCCGACAGGGGCGTGGTGGCGAACGCCACGCACCTGCGCAACCTCTACCAGGCCGGGCTCTGGGACGCGACGGGGCTGGTGGCCGACATCCAGGCCAAACGCTACGATGTGATCGTCCTGAACGCGGAGCTCTACCCCGAGCCCGTCCTGGCCGCCATCGGGCGCTGGTACTACCAGGCACGAACCGTGCGCGTGAACGGCTCCACGTACCGCGTGTTCTTCCCAGGAGCCACGTGACCGCTTCGCCTGCCCTGCCCCTCTACGCGTCGACGCCGATCACGCTGAAGGCCTCCGTGGTCATCCCCTGCTTCAACGAGCGGGACACGATCGACCCGCTGCTGGACCGTGTGCTCGCCGTGCCGATCGAGAAGGAGGTGATCGTGGTCGATGACTGCTCCACCGACGGCACGCGCGAGCGGCTGCAGCAGCGGGTGGACACCCGGGGCGACATCGTCCTGCGCCTCATGCCGCGTAACCGGGGCAAGGGGGCGGCGGTCAGGGAAGGGTTGAAGGCGGTGGCCGGCGACGTGGTGATCATCCAGGACGCCGACCTGGAGTACGACCCGGGTGACTACCCGGTCCTGCTGCGGCCGATCCAGACGGGCAAGGCCAGGGTGGTCTACGGGTCACGCTTCCTGGGCGAGCACCGGGCGATGTACTTCTGGCACAGCGTGGGCAACCGCTTCCTGACGCTCATGTGCAACGTCCTCTTCGACACCACCTTGACCGACATGGAGACCTGCTACAAGGTCTTCACGGCCGAGATCGCCCGGCAGCTGGAGCTGCACGAGCCGCGCTGGGGCTTCGACCCGGAGATCACCGCGCGCATCCTGCGCATGGGCCACCGCATCTACGAGGTCCCGATCTCCTACGCCGGGCGGGAGTTCCACGAGGGTAAGAAGATCAACGGCCTACGGGACGGTCCGAGCGTCCTCCTGGCCCTGCTGCGCTACCGCTTCCTCCCCTGAACCGCCGGCAGGTGTGGACGCTCGGGACGCCGGCCGGTTGAAGGAGTCGCCACCAGCCGTCGCGCCACGCCGCGCCGGTGCGGCCCTGGAGCCTGCCGTCGCGTGGGCGCGGCCGCGTGCCGATGCGCTCGCCGCGGCGCTCCTGTTCGGTGCGGCGCTGCTCTTCTACTACCCGCTCGTCTTCCTGGGCCGGGCGATCGTGGACTACGACGCCTTCGTCTACTTCTACCCGCAGCGCGCCTACCTGGCGCAGTCGCTGCTGGAAGGCCGCCTGCCACTCTGGAACCCGTACCTGTTCATGGGGGCGCCGTTCCTGGCGAATCCCCAGGCGGCGGTGCTGTACCCGCTCTCCTGGCTGTTCGTTGTCGGCCCGGTGGATGCGGGTTACACGCTGCAGCTCGTGCTCCACACGTTCCTCGGGTCGTGGTTCACCTACCTGCTGGCGCGCCACTCCTTCGGCGTCAGCCCGCTCGCGGCGGCCGTCGGCGGCCTCGCCTTCGGCTTCGGCGGGTTCGTCGTCGGGCAGGCGGGCCACCTGAACCAGGTCAGCGCTGCCGCGTGGCTGCCAGCGATCCTGCTGGCGTACGACCGGGCGGTTGCGCTGTCGTCGCCTCGGTGGACAGCGCTGGGCGCGCTCGCCCTCGCCCTGCAGGTGCTGGCCGGCCATCCTCAGGAGACGTACATGACGCTCATCGCCCTGGGCCTATTCGGCCTCTTCAGGGCGCCGTGGACGCGCCCGAGGCAGCTCGCCTGGGCGGTGGGAGCCGGGGCACTGGTGCTCGGGCTGGGCGTTCTGGTGGCGGCGGCGCAGCTCGTGCCGACCCTGGAGCTGATGCCGCTCTCGATCCGCGGCGGGGGCGTGGCGTGGCAGGACGCCGTGGCCTGGTCCCTCCCGCCGTTCCTCCTGCCGCGGGCGCTCTTCCCGCCGTTCTGGCTGAACGTCGCCTCAACCGAGTACCTGGGCTACAGCGGCGTGGTCCCGCTCACGCTCAGCCTGCTGGCGGTCGTGGTCGTCCGCAGCCGGTTCATGCTCTTCGGCGTAGCGCTCGCCTTCGTGGGGCTGTTCCTGGCGCCAGGGGAGAACAACGCCTCGTACGCCGTCCTGTTCCAGGGCGTGCCGGGCTTCGACACGTTCCGCGTACCCGCGCGGTGGCTGTTCCTGTGGCAGACGGGCGTGGCACTGGTCGCCACCCTGGGCGCCGACTGGATCGGCCGCGGAGCGCGGGTGTCGCTGCGGCAGCCCGGCGTGTGGGCAGGGCTGCTCTTCGTGAGCCTGGTGCTGGCAGCCGGGCTGCAGTGGCAGCTCGCCGAGGGCGAGCCGTTCGGCCAGCGCCGGACACCGCTGGTGTGGGGTGCGCTGGCGGCCGGCGCGCTGGCGACCGGCTTCCTGGCCAACCTGCGCTACCGCGGCGCCGCCCTGGGTCTCCTGGCGCTGCTGACCGCCATCGAGCTCTGGGCGGCGGCGGATGCCTCCCCGGTGCGGCAGGCGCCGCCGGCCGGCCCCCTGCGGGCCGAGCCGCCGGTGGCGGCCTGGCTGCGCACCAACGCGGACCGCTCGGCGCGTGTCCTGAGCGTCGCACAGCCAAGCTACATCCCCGCCGACGAGACACGCCTGCGCCAGCAGCTCGAAGGCTCGCCCCGGCCGATCCTGGAATCCGCCATCGTCGCCACGAAGTGGCGCGCCACACTCAACCCGAACGTCCCATTGCAGTTCGGCGTGAGGTCCGCCGACGGCTACGATGGCGGTGTCCTGCCGCTGTGGCGGTTCGTCCGCTTCGCCACGCTCGCCATCCGGCCCGACGAGGTGCGGCCGGATGGCGTGCTCCAGTCGAGACTGGACGAACCGCCTGGTCGGCGCGTCCTGGATACGTGGGGCGTGCAGTACCTGCTGGTGAACCAGCCGGCGGCCGGGCGCGGGGACGGGCAGACGATCGGTCTGGGCGATCTGGCCCTGCTCGCGCGGGCGGAAGCGGTGCCGAACGCCCAGGTCATCTTCGGCTGGTCGGTGGCCCGCGACGACGACGAGGTGCTGGTGCGCCTGGCCGGGGCGGAGTTCGACCCGACCCGTGAGGTGGTGCTCACGCCTGAGGCTGGCGCGTCGCCGCAGGCAGGCACACGCCCAGCCGTAGACGTTCGCCCGTCCGTCGTCGAGCCCGAGCGCTGGCAGGCGCGTGTGTCCCTGCCGGCGGCGGGCTACCTGCTCCAGCGCGAAGCGTGGTACCCGGGGTGGCGCGCCCGGGTAGACGGGGTGGAGACGCCCGTCGTCCGGGCCGACCTCCTCTTCCGCGCGATCCCACTGGCTCCGGGCGACCACACCGTGGAGGTGTACTTCGAGCCGGGATCCTTCCGTCGCGGCGCGATCCTGAGCGCCAGCGGGCTCGTCGGCGTGGCGCTGCTGCTGGCGTGGCCAGCCTGGCGGAGACGCCTGCCTATAATCCGCAGGCGTGGCGGCGGAGCTGACTGAGGCGCCGGAGAGACCGGGCTCCGAGCGCCCACCGCGCGCCGTCCCGCTGGCGCTGGGCTCGCCGGGAGGCGAGGAGCTCTCGGATACGGAACTCGGGGCCCACCTGGTGGCCGTCCTCTTCGCGGCGGCCACTCCGCTGCCCCTGCGCGATGCCGCCCGCGTGCTCGACGTTTCGGCCGAGCGCGTCGAGCGGGTCTGCCACGCGCTCGGTGAGAACCCGCCGCGGGGCCTGGCGCTCCAGCGGCACGGCGACCAGCTCCAGCTCGTGACGGCGCCCGAGGCCGCGGCGGCGGTGGAGCGCTACTTTGGCGCCCCGCCGCCAGCGCGGCTCTCGAAGGCCGCGCTCGAAGCGCTGGCGATCGTCGCCTACCGACAGCCCGTCACGCGCGGCGAGATCGACGCGATCCGCGGCGTCAATAGCGACAGCGCGGTCAGTACGCTGCTCGCTCGCGGCCTGGTGGCCGAGATCGGGCGTCGCGAGACGGTGGGCCGGCCGGCGCTCCTGGCGACGACGCCGGAGCTCCTCCAGTACCTCGGCCTGTCTTCGATCGACCAGCTTCCGCCGCTCCCCCTGGGCTTGCGGGAGGCGCTGCAGGCCCAGGCGGTGGACGCCGCGCTGAGCGGCAAGGCATGACCGTCGTGACCCAGCCAGACTGCCCCCATCGAACTGACTCCGGGCAAGAGCCCCACGGCACCAGCACTGCGAGCATGTACCCTGGCTCACGCCTGTCCAACCCGGGAGCGTTGCCTGCCGGCCCAGGCTCTCGGCGTGGCCGAGCTACCGGCGCCCGAACTCGCGGGCGAGCTGGGCGTGGCTCAGCAGGATGGCCGTCGGGCGGCCGTGGGCGCAGGTGTAGCACAGTGTCGCTTCACCCAGCCGCTTCAAGAGCGCCTGCATCTCGGCCTCGGCCAGCGCGTCGCCCGCCTTGACCGCCGTCTTGCAGGCCAGCACCAGCGCCAGGCGCTCGGCCCAGCTCGCCCGGGGCTCCCATGTCAGGCCGTGACTGTCGGTCGTCAGCGCCAAGAGTGTCTCCGACAGGATCCGACCGGGCTGCCGGTTGACCAGCACGGCGGGTACCGCACGCAGCAGCACCTGCCGCGGCCCGAACGGCTCCAGGCCGAAGCCGAGGCTCCTCAGCTCGTCGTCGGCCTGGTCGACGATAGCGGCACCTTCGACCGAGACCTCCACGACCATCGGTTCTAGCAGGAGCTGCCGCTCCGCGCGCCCGCCCAGCGCATCTCGCAGCGCTTCAAGGAGCACCCGCTCGTGCGCAGCGTGCTGGTCTACCAGGTAGAGGCCCGCGTCGCCTTCCGCGATCAGGTAGGTGCGGCCCACCTGGCCCAGGACGCGCAGCTCCTCCAGACGCTCGCCGCCCTCCAGCAGGCCGGCCGCATCGGCCTCAGGCAGCGCCGGGCCGCCGCCCAGGAGGAGCGGAGCCGGTCCATTGGCCGCGAGGCCCGGTCCACCCGCGCCCCACGCGGGCATCGGCCACTCGGCGCCGGCCAGCGCGTTCCGCACGGCCCGCTGGATCGCGCCGAAGACCAGGCGCTCGCGCAGCAGCTTCACCTCCAGCTTGCTCGGGTGGACGTTGAAGTCCACTTCGGCGGGTGGCACCTCCACGTGCAGCACCGCCACTGGCTGGCGACCGGCCGGGATCAGCGAGCCGTACGCCTCCGCGACCGCGTACAGCAGCGACCGGTTCTGGACCGGCCGGTGGTTCACCAGCAGGTGCAGACCCGAGCGGCCGGAACGGTGGTAGCCACCCGAGGCGCAGAGGCCGCTGATCTTCGCCACCGGCTCACCTGGCCCGGCCTCGTCCTCCGCTGCCGGGATCGCGAGCAGGTACGGGCCGACCTCGGCGCCCAGCACCGCCAGCACCGCCTGCCTGAGCTGCCCGTCGCCCGGCGTCCGAAGCGCCACCCGCCCGTCCACCAGCACCGCCACCTGGACCTGCGGGAACGCCAGGGCGAGGGGTGCGACGGCGTGGACGCACGCCGCCGCCTCCACGCTTCGCGGCCGCAGGAACTTCCGGCGGGCTGGGAACCGCTCGAAGAGGCGCTCCACCACCACCGTGGTGCCGGCCTGGCGCGCGACCGGGCGCTCCTCGACCGCGCCAGCCTCCACCCGGAACTCGATGCCTACCCGCTCCTCGGCAGCCCGTGTGGTGCACACTACGTCGGCCACGGCCGCGATGCTCGGCAGTGCCTCACCCCGGAACCCGAGCGTGCGGAGGCGATCCAGGTCGTCCTCCACGTGGATCTTGCTGGTGGCGTGGCGGTGGAAGGCCAGGCCCACCTCGCTCGCCGGGATCCCGCAGCCGTCGTCGGCCACCGCGATCCGCTCGATCCCGCCTCCTTCGACCTCCACCTGGATCCAGCGGGCGCCGGCGTCGAGCGCGTTCTCCACCAGCTCCTTCACCACCGAGGCCGGGCGCTCGATGACCTCGCCGGCCGCGATCTTGGCGGCCAGGTGCGGATCGAGCGGTCGGATGCGCGCCACGCCGCCTACCCCGACTCCAGCGCCTGCTGCTGCAGGCGGAGCAGCTCCGCTTGCGCCTGCAGGGGCGAGAGCGCCAGCACCTCGAGCGCCCGCAGCGCGGCGCAGACATCACAGCGCTCTGCAGGGCTCGCCTCGTCGTGGACGACCGGCGTTGCCCGAGCCCGGTTCGCTTCCAGGTCGCGCAGCAGCTCCCGCGCCCGCCGCGTCACCCTCTCGGGCACGCCCGCCAGCGTGGCCACGTGCACGCCGTACGACCGGTCGGCGCCGCCCGCCACCACGCTGTGCAGGAACACCACGTCGTCGCCACGCTCCAGCACCTCCACCCGGTAGGTGCGCAGCCGCGGCAGGGTCTCGGCGAGCGCCGTCAGCTCGTGGTAGTGCGTGGCGAAGATCGTCTTGGGGGCGCCGTTCGGCCGCCGCTCGTCGGCCAGCTCCTCGGCGATCGCCCGGGCGATGGCGATCCCGTCGAACGTGCTCGTCCCACGCCCCACTTCGTCGAGCACCACCAGGCTGCGTGCCGTCGCTGCCCGCAGGATCGTCGCCGCCTCGGTCATCTCCACCATGAACGTGCTGCGCCCGGCTGCAATGTCGTCGTGCGCGCCGATGCGCGTGAAGACGCGGTCGACCACGCCGACGTGCGCCGAGCGGGCCGGCACGAAGCAGCCGCACTGCGCCATCAGGACGATCAGCGCGACCTGCCGCAGGTAGGTGCTCTTGCCGGCCATGTTCGGGCCGGTCAGCAGCATCAACCGCGCCTCCTCGCCCAAACGGGTGGCGTTCGGCACGAACCGGCCGGCCGGCAGGCTCTGCTCCACCACCGGGTGGCGCCCGTCGACGATTTCCAGCCGGTCGCTCTGGTCCACCCTCGGCCGGCAGTACCCCTGGGTGGCTGCCACTTCGGCGAGCGACAGGAGCACGTCGAGCTGCGCCAGGGCGCGCGCCGTCTGGGCGATCCGCGGCGCGTACGCCGCCAGTCGTGCCAGCAGCCCGTTGTACAGCTCGCGCTCCAGCCGCAGCGCCTCCTCCTGCGCCCGTGAGACGCGCGCCTCCATCTCCTTCAGCTCCGGCGTCACGAACCGCTCGGCGCTGGAGAGGGTCTGCTTGCGCGCCCAGCCAAGCTTCTCCAGGTGCTCGCCGACGGTCGCCGCGCCGGTCGCCTGGCGCTGGTAGTAGTCCGTGCCCTGCGCACACTGCGCGGTCGAGACTTCCAGGTAGTAGCCGAAGACGCGGTTGTAGCCCACCCGCGCCACGCGCACGCCCGACCGTTCGCGCTCGCGCTGCTCCAGGTCGGCAATCCACTGCCGGGCGTCCCCCGCCAGCGCCCGCTGCTGGTCGAGCTCGTCGGAGACACCCGACTTGACGACGCCGGCCTCGAAGACGGTGGCGTCCTCGCGGAGCGTGGCTCTGACGTCGGCCACTGCCTCCGGCACGCCGTCGAGCGCCTCGCGGGCGCGGGCTAGCAGCGGGGGCAGCGCGAGCGGCGCCAGGCGCGCGCCCACGGCCGGGACCCGCTCCAGCCCCACCGCCAGGGCCAGGCACTCGCGTGGGGCCAGGATGGCCTGGCCGGCCCGCACGGCCAGCCGCTCCAGGTCCGGCAGGCCCGCCAGGGCCGGGCCGAGCCACCCGCGGAGCGCGCCGCCCGCGGCGAAGCACTCCACGGCGTCGAGCCGCGCCTCGATCCGCTCCGTGTCCAGCAGCGGCCGGCCCAGGACGGACCGCAGCAGCCGCGCCCCCATCGCCGTACGCGTGCGGTCGAGCACGGAGAGCAAGGTCGCTCCGCTGCCGCCGCTCGTCTCCAGCAGCTCCAGGTTGCGGCGGGTGGCGCGGTCGAGCAGCATTGCGCCGTCGGCCGCGTACAGGCGCGGATAGCCGAGCGTCTGGACCGCGCTCGGCAGGGCTTCCTGCACGTACGCCAGCAGCGCCCCCGCCGCCCGCAGTGCCAGCGGCGTCTCCAGCAGGCCGGTCGCCTCTGGCGTACCGCCGAAACGGCGCGCCAGCGCCCGCAGCGCCGCCGGCGGCGCGAACAGCTCGCCTGGACGCCGGGTCAGGTGCGTGCCCGGCGGCGCGGCGTCGCCCAGGCCAGTGTCGCTCGACTCCACCAGGCACTCGGCTGGGCCGAGGCGCATCAGCTCGGCGGCCAGGGCCTCGCGGGCGCCGGGCCCGCGCACCTCGGTGGCTGCGAACTCGCCGGTGGAGACGTCCACGTGCGCCAGGCCGCAGGCGTCGCCGTCGCACACCACTCCGGCCAGGAAGTTGTTGCGGCCGCTCGCCAGCAGGTCGCCTTCTACCACCGTGCCGGGCGTGATGACGCGCACGATCTCACGCCGGACCAGCCCGTTACGCGGCAGATCGCCCACCTGCTCGGCCACCGCCACGTGGTAGCCCTGGCCGATCAGGCGCGCCACGTAGCCGTCTGCCGCATGCGCGGGGATGCCGGCCATCGGCAGCCGCTCGCCCCGCCCCATCTCGCGGGAGGTCAGGGTGATGTCGAGCACGCGCGCCACCAGCCGCGCGTCGTCCTCGAACGTCTCGTAGAAGTCCCCCAGCCGGAAGAACAGGATGGCGTCCGGCTGCCGCCGCTTCAGCTCCAGGTACTGGCGGCGGATCGGCGAGAGGCGGGCGTCCTCCAGCCCTGGCAGGGCCAGGGCGCCCTGCGGCGCTCCGCGTGGCATGCGGCCCGAAGTATCACCCAGCGTCAGGCAGCCGGGTCTGCTTTGCCGGCTGCCCGACCGGACCCTCACCGTCGCCACCTGCCTCGGAGCGGGCGTGCACGACCTGGCCAAACGACACGTCCGAGCGCCACAGGATGACCAGGCCCAGCGCCACCACCGGCAGGAAGAGCGTCGCGTGGACCAGGAGCGTGTAGGCCGCCGCCTGCTCGGTCCCCACGCCGGCAGTGTCCACCAGCACCTTGACCAGCGCTGCGTCGAACGTGCCGACGTACCCCGGCGACGAGGGGATGAGCGTGGCGAAGTTGGCGGCGGAGCCGCCCAGCAGCGCCAGGGGAAACGAGACGGGCAGGCCCACGCTCGAGAGGAGCACGAAGAACAGGCTCAGCTCCAGGAGCCAGGCGAGGAGCGACAGGAGCGCCAGGCGCAGCAGCAGCCTCCACCCGCGGACGAGGGCGAGCCCGTGGGCAAACCCCAGCGCCAGCCGCTCGACGCCCATGCCGAGGCGCACTGGCAGCCGGCGGGCCACGAGACGGCCGAGCGCGCCGATCCCTGGCGCGCGCCGGGACGCCAGGGCCAGGAGGGTCGCGCCGACGCCGAACGCGGCGCCGACCGCCAGGCCTACGCCCGCCAGGTAGCCCGGGGCCGGCGCCAGTAGCAGGCCGAGCAAGAGCAGGGCCGAGAGAGCGAGGCCATCCAGGATTCGCTCCACCACCAGGCTCGCGAACGTCGTGCCGTAGCGGACGCCGCGCCAGCGCGCCAGCAGGTAGGCGCGCACGAGCTCGCCCATGCGCACCGGCAGCAGGTTGTTGACCGTGAAGCCCACCACCAGCGCCTCGAAGAGCGTCACGGTCGGCGCGCTGCCCGGCGGGAGCAGCAGCCGCCAGCGCAGGCTGCGCGTCCACACGCCGCTGAAGTACAGGACGATGGCGACCGGGAGCAGCCGCAGGTCCGCTCGCCCCAACGTCACAGCGAGCGCCGGCAGGTCGACCGCCCGCAGGAGAAACCAGACCAGCAGCCCGCTGATAGCGAAGCCAACCAGCAGCCGTGTTCGCCCTCCATTCAACCTCATCGGCAGCCGAGCCCCTGGGTGAGGACGACGGCAGCCGGGAGCGTGCCTCCCCCCGTGGCCCGGTCGCGAGAGCGTAAGCGGGGTGGCTCCGGCTGCGCTGGCGAGCGGGGCGCCGCGGTCACGGCGCCGGGCGCGAGGCGATCACGACCCCGTTACGCGCATCGACCACGTACGAGCGGCCGTCAGGGCCGGTCGCCACGCCGACCGCGCTGCCGTTCTGCGGCACCTGGTACTGTTGCGCCACGCGCCCGTCCGCCGGGCTGAACGTCAGCACGCGGCCGAGGTCGGGGAAGCTGGCCACGATCTGCCCCTGGCCGTCGACCGCCAGGTACGGCTTGTTGGTGATGCTCGGGTTCTCCCACCCCGCTGGCACGGCGAGCTGCGCCAGCGGCCGGCCCCGCTGGTCCAGCTTCTGAATGCGGGAGTTCCACGCGTCGGCAACCCACAGGTTGCCCTCGCGGTCCAGGGCGATCCCCACCGGCTCGCGGAGCTGCCCGGGCTGGTCGCCTTCGCCGCCGAACATGCGGCGGAACGACCCGTCCAGCCCGAACACCTGGACGCGCTTGTTGCCGGTGTCCGTGACGAACACCTCGCCCTGCGGGCTGATGGCGATCGCGCGCGGCCCCCAGAAGACCCCCTGGTCGCCGTCGATCCGGCCCTTCGCATCCCCCAGCCGGCCCCACGTTCCCAGGAACCGGCCGGCTGGGTCGAAGCGCTGCACGCGGTGGTTCCAGGTGTCGGCCACGTAGACGTCGCCGTTCGGCGCCACGGCGACGCCCCACGGCTCCTGGAACTGGCCCTCCGCCTGGCCGGGGCCGCCCCAGGTGGTGGCGAGCGTGCCGTCCGGGTTGAACACCGTCACGCGGGCTGCCTTCCCCTCGACCACGTACAGCTTCCCGTCCGCGCCGACGGCCGCGCCCTTCGGGTCGCTCAGGATGGAGACGCCCTCCGCCGACCGGCCGAAGACGGTACTCCCGTCTGGCGGCTGCTGGGCCACGGCCTGCCGCGGCTGGCTGGGGCCCGCGCTCCGCCCTGTCGCGCCCGGCGCTGGCTCGATCCCGACCGGGCCTGGCCCGAGCTGCGGGATAGACGTCGACACCCCGAAGTAGAACTCCCGGGCACCCAGCTCGTTCGGCGGCTCCCGGTACAGCAGGAACTTCAGCAGCCTCACCCCGTTCTGGGGATCGGCCAGCGTCGCGCCGATGCGGTCGAACCGCAGCCAGGGCAGCTCGAGCCTCCGGCCGGCCAGCTCGAACGTCGGCCCGCCACCCGCGAACAGTTTGTAGTCCTCTGGGAACCACCAGTTGAGCCGGTACTTCTGCACCGTGTACTCGCGGAGCTGGTCCTGGATCGGCTCGACGTTCGGCACCATCGTCAGAATGACCGGGTACTCCGCCAGGTTGATGCTCGGATCGATCGTCTTGCTGAAGTAGCGGCGGTTCTTATAGTCGCGCAGGTACCACTCGAACGGCCACGCCACCGACTCGTGGACGCCGTCGCCCCAGCCGCCGTCGAGCAGGATTGGCAGGCTCTTACCCTGGCCGGTCTGGTTGGCGACCCGCTCGATCTCGCGCGAGACCCACACCACATCCGGCGACGACTGGACGTAGATCAGCGGCTCGTTCGGGGTGTCCGGCTGCTCGTAGCTCACCCGGAGCGCGGTCCGCAGGTAGCCCGCGGCGAAGATGGCCAGCAGGCCGAGGGCGATGCCGGGGAGCGCGTAGCTGCGCCCCCAGCGCGTCCACAGCGCCACCAGCCCGAAGGCCGCGGCAGCGATCAGAACGCTGAGCGCAAGCCGCTGCAGGGTGATGCTCTGCAGCTCGACCGGCGCGACGACCCGCGCGGCGCCGAGCCCGACCCACACCGCCAGCCCGAGCGCGGCCAGTAGCACCACGCCGGCCACGGCGAGGCCGCGGGGCGAGAGCGCACGCCGCCCCCAGCCCGCCTCGGCCCAGTCGCCCAGCAGGCGACCAGCCACCAGAATGAGCGGCAGCGCGACAGTGTTGGTCATCCAGGGCATCTTCTCGCCGGCCCAGCTATAGATGAGGAGTCCGCTCAGGAACCAGTACACGGTGAACCAGAAGAACCACGTCTTCGGCTTCACCAGGAGCAGCGCCAGCACCCCCAGGCCGAGCGGAAGGAACTCGTACAGCCCCAGCATCATCAGGTAGTAGAACCAGGGCTGCCCTCCACGGGCGAAGTCTTGCTGCTCGAACCAGTAGTTGAGCGCCCCCCTCGTCCCCGCGCACCCTTCGAGCGGCAGCGTGACCACGGCCGTGCAGACGCCCCGCAGGTTGGTGAAGAACGTGGTGTACATCACTAGGTTGACCGCCAGGAACACCACCAGGCCGATCGCCCACGATTCCCAACCGAGCGCCCGCACGCGCGCCCAGAAGCGCGAACGAGCCTCGCCGCGCAGCAGGAACCAGCTCCCGAGCAGGAAGGTGAAGGGGATGACGCCGCTGATGAAGAAGCTCTCCTTCGTCGCGTACAGCAGCGTCGCGGCGACCACGGCGGTGTAGAACCAGCGCCGCCGCCCGGTCGCCAGGTAGCGGAAGACGCCGATCATGATGAGAAAGGTGAAGACGTCGACGTAGATGTCCTGGCGCAGGAAGCGCGAGAAGTAGAGCGAGTCCGGCGAGATGGTGAAGAGCGCCGCCGCGGCGACCGCGCCCCAGAGGCCGAGCTCGCGCCGCACGAACCATGGGAGGCCGATCAACGCGGTGCCGAAGAGGGCCGGCAGGAGACGCGCCGTGACGTCGTTCGCGCCGAAGAGCAGGTACACCAGCGCGTTCGCCTCGAACAGGAAGGGGCCGTGCATCATCGGGTCGTGCGTGTACCCCCGCCCCTGGTAGAGGTACCAGGAGTAGACGGCGTGCAGGCTCTCGTCGTGGTGCAGCGCCTTGGCGCCCAGGTCCCACACCCGCAGCACGAGCCCGACCGCCATCAGCGCCAGGAACGGCAGGAGCTCGGGGTCGAAGGGGATCTCGACCGTGTAGCGGCGACGGCGGGCTTCTGGACCGGCCCCCCGCTCGCGCACGGCGGGAGCGGAAGACCGGGCCGGGGCGGGTGTGAGATCGGCGGAACCGCGTGGCCCCACCTGGACCATCGTGGATCATCCTCCCTGCGTCCGAGCAGCGCGCGGACTCGTCACCACCGAGGCGGGCCCGGGGGATGGCCGGCTGTCCGGCCGAGCGTCAGCAAAGGGCCACCACGTGCTTCGGCCGCGATGCGTCGCTCCGCTCGGCGCGAACCGGCTGGGCCGCCCAGGCGCCCCTGCCTCAGACGCGTGTAACTGGTCGTCGGCCGAGTATAGCTGACCGCCCACCCCCCACCCGAGCAGGCGCGGGATGCGTTCGGGCGGGGCCATTCGGCTCTCCCCACCTCCCGCCCACTCCCAATGGGCGACGCCTCCAGTCCCTCGGACGACGAGCCAGGGCCAGGCCGGCCGAGAACGGGAAGAGCGTGGAGGGTATCTCGTCACGTTCGGCGCGCCGGCGTGCGCAAGGCCCCGGTTCTCCGTCCTGCTCCAAGGAGCTACCCGCGCGCACCCAGGCGCGCGGGGCCTGGGCCGAGGCGGTGCTCGATCGGCTCCCGCGCCTCCGCGACGTGGTGGGCGAAGGCCCGCAGGAGGCCGAAGTTGCCGGCGAGCATCATGTCGCCGTGGGGCACCGCCAGGTAGGGCTGCACGCCGCTCTCCACCAGCAGGGCCCGGCGGGGGCCGGTGGCGGCGACGAGCCCGGGGGGCGGCAGATCCGCACGGGCGACCAGCGCCCCGTGGCCCTTGTCGCCGAAGACCACGTCGTTGCTGATGGTGCCGTGCGCGAGCTGCTCCACGTAGGCGCGCAGGCGCGGGGCCGTGAGCTCGCCCGTGTGGTGCTCGAAGAGGCCGGCGACCGCGCCGTCGGCGAGGTGGAACGCCAGGCAGTGGAAGTTGCCCACGTTGGCCACCACCGCCGCGCCCTGCCCGCCAACGCGCGGATCTTCGAGGGCGCCCAGCACGGCGGCCGGCGCGGTGTCCATCACCAGCAGCGGGAGGCCGGGTGGGGCCGTCGACGCCACGGAGCGCAGCCGCGTCATCGCCGCGGGCACCTGCTCGCGGAGGAAGGCGAAGCCCGCCAGTCCGCTGCCCACGGCCAGGCGCTGGCGGAGGTAGTCGAAGCGGAAGACGCGGTCGCTGAAGCCGGGCGGGGCCGCGCCGTGGTCGAACACGGCTACCGCCAGCGCCCGTGGGTCAGCTCGGACGCCGAACCAGGTGAACGTGTCCAGGATGAGGTCGAGCCAGAAGTCACGCAGCTCCACCAGCTCCGCGTCGCGCGCGGCCGCTGCCCGCGCTTCGTCCTCTGAGACCACCCGGACGCCCATCTCGGCCACGGCGTCCAGGTCGTCGTCGAAGGTCCGCGCCGCCTCCGGGGTGGCGAAGGCTGGCAGGCCGGCTCGCACGTGGTCCAGGGCCGCCCAGTGCGACGGGCCTCCACCCATCGTCACCCCCTGGAGTACGAGCGCCTTGCGTGCTCGTGTCGCGGCTCGGATGCGCTCGGACACGACGGCCGTGGGGGATGGCATGACCAGCTTGAAGCAGTTCTCCAGCTCGCGGTCGGCGTCGAACAGCAGGATGTCCTGCGTGCCGGTGCCCACATCGACCGTCAAGATCTGCATGCCGCTGCCCCTCTTCCCGTCCACCATTATCCAGGGCGGGCCGGGGCGCTCGCGAAACCCGGCCGCAGGGTCACGGAGCGGTCACAGCCGGCCGGTGCGCGCCCCGGCCCGCCCTACAATGGCGCCGGATTGCGCACCCTCGCCACGACGCTCGTCATGCTCCTCACAGACCTGGCCGCCTGGGCGAGCCTTGGCTGGCTCATCGTCGGTGTGCCTCCCTCGCGTCCCTTCGCCAGGGTGGCCTTCTACCTGCTCGCCTTCGCCGGGATGACCGGCGCGGCGGCGCTGGCGGCGTGGCTCGTGCTCGGACGGCAGAGGGGCATTGGACGGCACCGGTCGCCCGCTGACTACCTGGGCCACGCCATGCTTCTGGCGGCGATCGTCTCGTTCGCGCTGTGGCTGCAGTCACTGCGGATGCTCACGGCGCTCGTGGCGCTGTTGCTGGTCGGGCTCTACGTGTTCCTCGAGCTGGCGCTGCTGTTCGGGACCCGTGGCGCCGTGGAGCTGGACGTCCCGTCGCGGACCTATGGCGCGATGCAGCGCGCGGGTCCACGGTAGGCACGCACCGGCGCCGGCTCGGCCCGCCCGGCTCGCTCGGTGGACGGATCGGCGCGTACCGCCCAGGCCGTGACAGAGACGGGCAACCCCTTCGAGCGCTTCGCGCGCCTCTACGACTGGGAGCACGACCCCTTCCAAGAGGACCTGGGGGCATACGTCGCGCTCGCCCGTCGGTTCGGGGGACCGGTGCTCGAGCTGACGTGCGGCACCGGGCGCGTCCTGCTGCCGCTGGCAGAGGCGGGGTTCGCGTGCACCGGCGTGGATAGCTCGGCTGCCATGCTGGCGCGAGCGCGGGCGCGGCTGGAGCGCGCCGGTCGCTCGGCCCGGCTGGAGCAGCAAGACCTGGCGTCGTTGCACCTGCGTGGGCGGTACCGGACGATCCTCCTCCCGCTGGACGGGCTGGCGCTGCTCCTGGCCCGGCCGGCACAGCTCGCCTGCTTGCGCGCGGCCCGCCAGGCGGCCTCCCATGACGGGTGCCTGGTGGTCGACGTGAGCAACGGCAACGTCCGCGGCGGCAACGAGCCGCTGCAGGAGGTGCTGCACCACCTCACCGCGCCCGACCCGGAGACCGGCCGGCCCACGACGAAGTGGGTGGTCCGCCGGCCGCGGCCGGCCGAGCAGCTCGACGAGCTCACCTTCTACTACGACGAGCAGGACGAGCGCGGCTGCCTGCGCCGGACCATCGTCGACCTCCGACTCCGCTGGTTCACCCGCTCCGAGCTGGAGCTCCTGCTGGAGCTGTCAGGCTGGCGGGTCGACGAGCTCTATGGGGGTTACGACTTCGAGCCCTTCGGCCCGACGAGCGACCGCCTGTTCGTGGTCGCCCGGCCCGGGTAGCCGGCGACGGGCGGATCACGGGCGAGACGGAGAGGTACGGCTATGATACAGGCACCCTTCTCGCGGCCTCTGGCGCCGCGCCGGTCGTCTCCTGGCCACCCAATTCCTCGACAAGCTCCTCAGCACGGCGCGCTCCAATCGCTCCTGGCTGTGCGTGGGCCTGGATCCGGACCGGGCGCTGGCGCCGCCGCATCTGCTGCGCTCAGCCGGCGACGACTGGGTGGTCCAGCTCAACCGCGGGATCATCGAGGCGACGCAGGACCTGGTGTGCTGTTACAAGCCGAACCTGGCCTTCTACGAGGCGATGGGAGAGGCGGGCTACCAGGCGCTCCGGGAGAGCCTGCGCGCCATTCCCGCGCAGATCCCTACCCTCGCCGATGCCAAGCGCGGCGACATCGGGAACACGTCGCGCGGCTACGCCCGAGCGCTCTTCGACGTACTTGGCTTCGACTCCGCCACGGTGAACCCGTACCTCGGGGGCGACGCGCTGCGGCCCTTCTTCGACTACCAGGACAAGGGAGTATTCGTGCTGTGCCGCACGAGCAACCCCGGCTCGGCGGACCTCCAGGAGCTCCCGGTGCGGCGAGCGGATGGGAGTGAGGAGCCGCTCTACTGCGTGGTGGCGCGTCGCGCGCTCGAGTGGGGCCGGCGCGGAACGGTGGGGCTGGTAGTTGGCGCCACGTTCCCGGCGGACGTGGCCGCCGTGCGCCAGATCGCCCCTGAGGCACCCATCTTGCTCCCTGGCGTGGGGTCGCAGGCGGGCGACCTGGAGGTAGCGGTGCGGGCGGGCGTGGATGCCCAGGGTGAGCGGGCGCTGGTGAACGTGAGCCGGGCGGTGCTCTACGCCAGCAGCGGGGAGGACTGGCAGGCCGCGGCCCGGCGCGAGGCGAGCGCGTTGCGCGAGGCGATCAACGCAGCTCGCGCCACGCACGCGGGAGCGCGATGAGCGTCGCCAAGTTCGTCGACGTGCGGCTGGGCGACGAGGTGCGGCTACGGAAGCCGCACCCGTGCGGCTCGACAGACTGGACCGTGGTCCGTCTGGGGGCGGACATCGGGCTGACCTGCCACACCTGTCGGCACCGCGTGCTGCTGCCGCGCAGCCAGTTCGAGCGGCGGCTGAAGAGGATCCTATCGCGGCCAGGGTCGGCTGGCAGCGGACTGGGCGCGCCAGCCCCGGCGGACGCGCCGAACGTGGAGCCTCCCGCTGGCTGAGCACGCCGAGCCGGCCGCCCGCGCGCGCGTGCTACCCGTTCCGCCGGTTCCCACTCCGGCCGCCCCGCCCGCCCGGGGGGAGGGAGCGGACCGCGCCATCTGGCGGAATCGCGCCTTCCTGCTCCTGTGGCTGGCGCAGGCCATCAGCCAGACGGCGCAGAACGCCATCTGGTACGGCATCGTCGTCCTCGTCCAGCAGCGCAGCAACTCCAGCACGCAGCTCAGCATCGCGGTGCTGACGCTGATCGTTCCCAGCGTCATCTTCGGCGTGCTCGCCGGCGTCTACGTCGACCGGTGGGACAAGCGGAAGGTCCTCATCGCCACGAACCTGCTGCGCGGCGGAGTGGCGTTCAGCTATGCGGCCGTCGGCCTGGTGGGCACGGTCCCGCTGGGTCTGCTGTTCCTCGTGAACTTCCTGTTCTCGACCATCGGCCAGTTCTTCGCGCCCGCCGAGGCGGCCATGATTCCCACGCTGGTCGGGTTGCGTCGCCTTCTCCAGGCGAACGGGCTGTTCCACCTCACCTTCACCGCGTCCCAGCTCGTCGGGCTGGTCCTGCTCGGGCCCCTCCTCGCGAAAGTGGTGGGCGTGAACGGGCTGTTCATCGCCATGGCCGCGGCCATCGTCCTCTGCGGGGCGCTGGTGTGGCCCCTCCCCGGCCACCGCGGGGCGCACGACCCGCGAGTCCCTGCCTCGGGCCGCGAGGCGATCGCCGGGGTGTGGGCGGACGTGCGCGACGTGGGCGCCTTCGTCCTGCGGGAGCGTGTGGTGGCGCTCGCCATGATCCAGTGGACGATTGGCGCCATCCTCGGCCTGGTGGTGGCGACGCTGGTGCCCGGGTTCGCGGAGCGGCTGCTCCGCGTGCGCGCGGAGGACGCCGTGTTCGTGCTGGCCCCGGCCGGCATCGGAACGGTGGTCGGCACGGCGTTGCTGAACCGCTGGGGCTCGCGCTTCGACAAGCACTTCCTCGCCAACCTCGGCCTCTTCACGCTGGCGGTCGCGCTCGGGCTGGTGGGCGGGCTGGCGCTGGTGACCGAGTGGGCCTCGCAGGGTAACCCGCCACGCGTCGACCTCCCCGCCCTCGGGGAGGTGAGCGGGCTGGTCCCGGTGGTCATGTCCCTGGCGCTGGTGGCCGGGTTCGGGTTCGTGACCACCATCGTCTCCACGCAGACGTTCCTGCAGGAACGGGCGCCGGTGCACCTGCGCGGGCGGGTGTTCGCCGTACAGTTGATGTTGAGCAACCTGGCGAGCATCCTGCCGCTCCTGCTGCTGGGCGGCCTGGCTGACCTGATCGGCGTGGACAAGACGCTCCTGCTTACGGGCCTGCTGATCGGCGTGGCGGGCGTGGTCAGCACGCGCGTCGCGCCCGGCGTGCCGCCGTGGGGTCGCGCCGCCAGCGGGTGAACGGGCCGGGCCCACTCCCTCAGATCCCGGCGGTGGCCGCCGGGCGCCGCGATTCCCGCGGAGGGGGGCCTGGCGTCGGGTATGATTCGACCAGGCGCTCCGCGCGCCTTCCCTGGCGGGCTCCGCGCTCGGGCGGGAGGTTGGAAGGGCTCCGCACAGGTGGCCCAGAGGCGGAGCGACGACCGACCGGAGGCCGCCCCGCATGATGAACGCCGAGATGATGCGCCAGGTTCAAGCGCGCATCCAGAAGATGCAGTCCGACCTGGCCCGGGAAGAGGTCGAGGCGTCGGCGGGCGGTGGCGCTGTCACGGTGACGGTGTCGGAGATCGGGATGGGCCCCGCCCAGGCCAGGCTGCGGTCGATCAGGATCAGCCCGGAAGCCGTCGATCCCGACGACGTGGAGACACTCGAGGACCTCGTGCTGGCGGCGACGAACGAGGCGCTGGCGAAGGCGCAACAGGTTGCCGCGCAGAAGATGGCTGCGCTCACCGGCGGGATGAAGCTCCCGGGGCTGTTCTAGGAGAGGACTGGGCGATGAGGACTGAGGACTGAGAAAGGGCTGCTGAGCCCTCAGTCCCCGGCCGCCATAGCTCCGCCGCCGTTATGCAGACCACCATCGAGCCGATCGCGCGGGTCGTCGAGGCGCTCGCGAGCCTGCCGGGTATCGGGCCCAAGACGGCCCAGCGTCTGACCTTCCACCTCCTGCGCGAGCCTCGGGAGACCTCGCATGGGCTGGCGGAGGCCATCCTCCAGATGAAGGATGCCGTGCGCTTCTGCTCGCTCTGCTGGAACATCACCGACCAGGACCCGTGCGGCATCTGCCGCTCGGAGCAGCGCGACCGCAGCGTCATCTGCGTGGTGGAGGAGCCGCTGGACATCCTCGCGTTGGAACGCACCCGCGTCTACCGGGGGCTGTACCACGTGCTCCACGGCGCGCTGGACCCCCTGCATGGCGTGGCGGTTGAGGATCTGAAGATCCCGCAGCTCCTGCGCCGCGTGGACGATGGCTCGGTCCGGGAGGTGATCCTGGCCACCAACCCGAACGTGGAAGGGGACGCGACGGCGGGCTACCTGGAGCGGCTGCTGCGGCCGCTGGGGATCGGCATCTCGCGGATCGCGCGCGGGCTGCCGGTGGGCGGAGACCTCGAGTACGCCGACGAAGTGACGCTGGCGCGTGCCCTGGAGGGGCGACGGAGCGTCTAGAATTCCCAGGCGGGCGCACGGGCGGCCGCCTCTGCCGCGTCCGGCGCCAGCACCACGAGCGCGTTGCGGTAGGTGCGAAAGGTCGTGCCGGCTTTGCCGAGCAGCTCCTCTACGAACGCCGTCGTCGCGCTACTCTGCCGCGCCTGCTGGGGCGACAGCACCGCCAGCTTGAGCTGCTTGGTATCGGGCACGTCCTGGGAAGCTCTGGGCCAGAGCGTGACGCACAGCTCGCTGCCGGCCAGGCGCTCGAGCCGCTCGCGGATCGCCGCTCCGATCTGGTCGTCCTGGACGTGCTCTTCCTTCTCGACGATGATGCGGTTCAGGTTGGGCTGGTTGGAGAAGGCGTACAGGCCGCTCTCCGCGTGCACGTACCACAGCTCCCCCTCCAGCCGTCCCAGCCCGTCCCCGACCAGCGCCGCCGGCATCCCCTCGCGCAACGCCGCCAGCCGCAGCCGCTCCTCCCGACGGGCGGGATCATCCGGTAGGAGCGCGGCCAGGGCGGTCGCCCGCGAGGTCGCCAGTGGCCGCCGCGCCCACCAGATGTGCAGTGTTGAGATGTGCCCGTGGCGGATGTTCTTCTCCCGCACCGACTCCTCCGACACCCGGCGGATCGGGAAGTCGGCCTCGATCAATCGCTGCTTGTCCATATCAGGCCTGCTCAAATTCCGCCCAGTCGATTCCTAGCTGGCGGACGGCTGCACGCACAGTTCCCAACTTCAGGTCCTTTGCGCCCCAGTCTGGTAGGACGGTCGCGCGCCCTGTTGCGGGATTGAACCATTTCCGGTGCGACCCACCTCCACGGCGCGGGAGCTCCTGGCAGTTCAGCGCCCTCAGCTTCCCGGCCACGTCGCGGTACTTCATGCCTCCGGCACAAGGTATTCAAACCAGATCGGATCCACTTGTGGGTCCTGATGCAGATTTCTCGGCAGGGGTCTGCCAAGGTCCTCATACATCTCCACCACCGCCCGCAAGGCGTCTCGAACGTTGTCGAGCACCTCTTCAACAGTGTCGCCTTCGGTGACCAGCTCCGGCAGGACTGGACTTGTCACGGTGTACCCACCTTCAGACTGAAGATGCAGGAGCAGCGGGACTTTATAGAGCTGAGGCACTCGACTCACCTCCTCAACAGAACCGACTTGGGAAGCGACTTGCGCCGCCGAGTGGGGTCATCGGGTGGCAGCGCCTGAAGCTCGTCCGTCATACGGGGACCGCCTCTTTCCGCACCTGCACGAGAAACGGATTCCAGCGAGATTTCGCCCAGTCGGTCGACACGGGCACGGTGGAGATCAGCACGTCGTACTTGAGGCAGATATCGGATACGATCTGGCTGGAACGGCCAGTCTCCTCGCCTGGCCTCACATCTCCCGCCAGCACGACCAGCACGTCGATATCGGACGACTCGGGGTCAAAGTCGCCCCGCGCGTACGAGCCGTAGAGGTACACCCCGCGCAGCCGCTCGCCGTAGATGCTGGCCAGCGCGGCTTTCAGCTCGCCCAGGGCCGCCGCGACCTCGGGCGGCAGCTCACGCGTGCGCTGGCTGCTCAGATTGTTCATAGGAACTCCACGTGGCTGGCCATATCTTCCGGGCTCAAGACGTCGTGGATCAGCATCAGGCCGCGGATGATGGTGCCAGTTGGCGTCCCCTGCGGCGCATAGGCGATCCCCGCGTGCGGGTGACCGGCGGCGTGCAGGCGCAGGAAGTCCGCGTCCTGGGTGAAGATCACGCGGCCTTCTCTCAGCGCGAGCGCCAGGTGCTGTTGGTCCTCCGCTTCCAGCATGCCGGCCTCCTGGGCCCTCAACACATCCACCCCGCGGCGGCGCAACCCCTCCGTCACCGCTCTCGGCACGTGCTCGTCCATGTAGAACTTGATTGGCTCAGCCACCGAGCTTCGCCCGCAGTTTCGAGGGGATACGCTGGCGCAGCTCGGCGACGAAGGCCTCGTCCACCCTGATCGCCCGGTCGATCTCCTCGCGGTGGTCGTAGTAGTAGGCCAGCGCCGCGTACACGTCGGCCAGCGACAGGCCGTACTCGGTGGCGATCTCGTCCGCGCTCAGGCCCAGGCGCTCGTGCCAGACCACGACGTCTTGCACCCTGATCCGGTGCCCGGCGATGCGTGGTTTGCCCCCCGCCACACCGGGGGTGATCTCGATATGGCCCGACACCGTGTCCACTTCGACCTCCGCTCCGGCCGCCTTTCACCTGGTGGCCGCTTCTTTCCAGCCCCTGACCACGTAGCGCACGACCTCGACCACCTCGTCCGGGTGCAGCTTTGTCGCCGGATCCTGGATCGTATGGAGTTCCGCCGTCGTGGCCGCATGTTCGACAACGTACAGCCAGTACTCGCCGCCCAGCCGCTGTGCCATCAGCCACTCGTTGGGCGTCAGCGCGACGGCCCCGGTGCGCGCCCGCGCCTTCACCTCGATGGAGCGCACCGCGCCGTCGGCCGCCGTCGAGCGGAGGTCGTAGCCGAGGTTCTCCGACGAGACGTCCTCGGGGCTGCGCCCCTGCGCCCGCTCGTACTCCAGCGCCACCCCCACGCACTCCGGCCAGAAGTCGGCCTCGACCATCGCCCCGACATCAAGCGGCTTCATGGTTGCTTCTCACCCGCTCCCGGCGCCTGGCCTGATGCGCCTACCGGCTCGAGCAACGCCTCGATGTCCTCCCGCTTGATGCGGATCACCTTCTCGCCCGCGACGCGGTACCCCTTCAGCTTGCCCTCGGCGATGTAGCGGTGGATGGTGCGCGTCGAGAGCGCCAGGAGCGCGGCCGTCTCCCGGATCGTCAGGTAGGGACGCGACGTGTCCATCAGAGCTGCAACCATGGACAAGCTGGCCACGTGGTGGCCATCGTACGCGGTATGTCACCCCATAGCGATGCGTTTCAGCCTATGACTCCTTCACGCTTAGCCCGGACGCCGCGCTACCAGATGCTTCGCCCAGAGGTTCGCGCCATTGCGCCGCTCGAGGGGATGCCGTTGTAGCGGCCGCGGCATGCCCAGCGCCAGGTCGTGGGCGGTCTGAGAGTGAAAGGCCGCGACCAACACAGTTGCCAGCACGCGGGCGAATCGCTGTCGGGTCGCACGTTCCGGCGCCGCCGCCGGGGCTGCATCAAGGAGAGCCGCGAATGGCCAGCCGAGCGCCGGCCGGTCAGAATCGCGATCAGCAACGAGTGGCCGAAAGGCAAGGCGGAAGGCATAGATTCCAGGCCCGGTGGTGGACGCTGGGCAGTGGTGCCGGTTCGACGCGAGATGAGCAGCCCGGTACAATGTTGACACTATAGTGTCGTGTCTAGGGAAGGGAGTAGCGGTGGCGAGAGTGACCCTGCGGCTGCCTGAGGACCTGCACCGACGATTGCGCTCCACCTCGGAGCGCACCGGATCGTCACTGAATGAGTTGATCGTCGCCGCGCTGAGCCAGGCCCTCGCGCAGGGTGAGGTGGCGGGCCAGGCCGAGAGCTCGCTGCTGGAGCAGGTGCAGCACGTCCGGCGGGCCCTGGGCGACCTGGCCGTCGAGGTGGATGCGCGCCACCTGCCGCCGCACCTGCGCCCGAGCGACGACCTGCCGGACACCGACACCCTCAGGCAGTCAATGCCCGCGCTCGTTCCGCCCCTCTCGGCCACGATCAGCGCCGACCGCGAAGACCGCTTCTAGAGGGCCAGGCGCCTGCTTATGGCTCTGGCCTATCTCGACACCAGCGCCCTGGCCAAGCGGTACCTGCCGGCAGCGGGCTCGGCGTGGGTCGCGCGCCTCTGCCAACAGGAGCCGGTCGCGATCTCGCTGGTCGCGATCCCTGAGCTGGCGTCTGCCCTTGCACGCCGCGTGCGGGAAGGCGCGCTGAGCGCCCAGCAGCGCGATGCGCTCTTCGAGGCCTTCGTCCGCGACGCGCGATCCTTCACGGTGGTCGAGCCAGGCCAGGCGATCGCCCAGCAGGCAGCGGCGCTGCTGCTCACGGCGCCGCTGCCCGTGCGTCTGCGGACGCTGGACGCGTTGCACGTCGCCTCGGCCCGGTTAGCATTTGCCCGCGCCCGCCGGCGTGGCGTCGCCACCGGGAGCTTCGTCGCGGCCGACCGGGCGCTGCTGGACGCCGCGAGCTGGGCCGGGCTCCCCACGCTCAATCCCGAGGAGTACCCGTGACAGATGGCGGTCGCGTAGCTCACGCCGGGACCTTGCGCCGTTGCGCCCTCGATCAGCTCCGCCACACGACGGCTCCGGTCGCTTGCCGCCCGTCGCGGCTCCTGTTCGAGGGCACGCCGATGCAGTCGGTTTCGAGGGGCCACTTCCACGCCCCACGCGACGGGTGCGGCCGGCCGCAAGGTCGTGGTGCCGGCAAGCTTCGAACGGCAGTCAGCGACAATAGCGCGGGCGTTGGGGAAGTGTGCGTCAAAGAACTGGCGGATGGCGGTGCGGGCGCCACGGCCTGCCGGGCGCGAGGTCGCCTGGGGGTCTGGCAGTCGAACGCCCTTCGCCCCTCCGCGGCCAGTGGGGCCGGGCGAGGAGGGCGCGGCCGCCGCCGCTGAACGCTTCCCGTATACTCCGTCAGTAGATTTTCGGACGCTGGCGGTAGAGTTGAACGCGATGGACGACGGGGCCACTGGCCCCGAGGAGCGGGTGCGGGTCGCTGAGGCGAGGCAGAACGCAGGGTCTCACCAGGAGTCGGGCGCCAATACCCAGGATATGGGCGCCCTGCTGGAACAGTACGAAGGGGCGCAGCGCGCACAGCTCCGGCGCGGGGACCTGGTCGAGGGCAGGGTGGTCCTGGTCGACCGGGACGAGGTGCTTGTGGACATCGGTGGCAAGATGGAGGCCGTCGTGCCGCCGCACGAGCTGGGGGCGCAGCGGGAGGAGCCGCCGCTAGGGCAGGGCGACACGGTGACCGCGGTGGTGGTGGTCCCGGAGAACGCCGAGGGCCGGCCGGTGATCTCCATCAACCGGGCTCGCGCTGAGATCGCCTGGCGCGACCTACAGGAGAAGTTCCAGGCGGGTGAGCTCGTCCAAGGCCAGGTGGTCGACCACAACAAGGGCGGGTTGATCGTCTCGGTCAACGGGGTGCGTGGCTTCGTGCCGCTGAGCCAGATCGTCGAGGTGCGGCGGGGTGGTTCCGAGGAGGAGGTTGAGACGCGGCTGCGCAGCATGCGGGGCCAGGAGCTCTTCCTCAAGGTGATCGAGATGAATCGCCGTCGCAACCGGCTCATCCTCTCCGAGCGCGCGGCGGCCCAGGAGCGTCGAGCGGCGCAGAAGGATCGGCTGCTGGCCGAGCTGCAGCCGGACCAGATCAAGCACGGCCGCGTCTCCAGCCTCACGGACTTCGGAGCCTTCGTGGACCTGGGCGGAGCGGACGGCTTGATCCACCTCTCCGAGCTGTCCTGGGGCCAGGTGCAGCACCCCAGCCAGGTCCTGAAGGTGGGCCAGGAGGTCGACGTCAGGGTGGTGGGCGTCGATCGCGAGAACAAGAAGATCGCGCTGAGCCTGAAGCGGGCGCAGGAGAACCCGTGGGAGCGCATCCAGGAGCGGTACCGGGTGGACGAGACGGTCTCGGCGAAGATCACCAAGCTGGCACAGTTTGGCGCATTCGCCGAGGTGGAGCCCGGCGTGGAGGGGCTGGTACACATCTCCGAGCTGTCGGACGAGCGCATCACCCACCCCAAGCAGGTCGTGCGCGAGGGGGAGCAGGTCCAGCTCCGCATCATTGGGATCGATCCCCAGCGCCACCGCCTGCGCCTGAGCCTGCGGCAGGTGGAGGACCAGGGCGGGTACCCGAGTTTCGAAGCGTGGGGTGGCGTATCGTACGGCACGGGCGGGTCGGTGGCGACCAGGGAGGGAGAGCTCGAGGGCGTGGGGGAGCGCGGGGGGGAGACAGGGGATGGCGGGGAGGTCGAGGGCGCCGCTGGCACGCAGCCTGCTCCAGCCGCGTCGTCGACGAACGGCACGACGGACCTCCTCGAGGGGTAGCGATCGCGGACTCGGCGGGTTTTTCTCGCCGGTGGGGCGGGGACCGCGAGCTATACTCCCCTCACGGCCAGGGCAGGTCCCTGCCGGGTGGGTTGGCGGTTCCGCGCGCGCCCCTACCGAACGCAGCCGGTCGCAGGGCCGCTGAGGATTGAAACGAACGAGCGAGCGAACGAACGGACATGGCTGATCGCTTCGACAAGTTCACCGAGCGGGCGCGCAAGGTCCTGCAGTTGGCGCAGGAAGAGGCGCAGCGCTTCAACCATAACTACATCGGCACCGAGCACCTGCTGCTGGGTCTCGTCCGCGAAGGGGAGGGCGTGGCGGCCAAGGTGCTGGGCAACCTGGGCGTTGAGCTCAACAAGGTGCGCAGCGCCGTGGAGTTCATCATCGGCCGTGGCGACCGCACGGTGGCCGGCGACATCGGGCTGACCCCGCGCGCCAAGAAGGTGATCGAGCTGAGCGTTGACGAGGCGCGGCGGCTCAACCACCACTACATCGGCACCGAGCACCTGCTGCTGGGTCTCGTCCGCGAAGGGGAGGGCATCGCCGCCGGCGTGCTCGAGTCGCTGGGCGTGAGCCTGGACAAGGTCCGCTCGCAGGTGATCTACGTGCTGAACCAGTCGGCTGCGTACTCCCAGCAAGAAGGAGGCGCGCCGCACGGCAAGTCCAGCAAGACACCGGTCATCGACCAGCTCGGCATGGACCTGACCGCGGCGGCGCGGGCCGGCAAGCTCGACCCGGTGATCGGCCGCCAGAAGGAGATCGAGCGGGTCGTTCAGATTCTCTCGCGCCGCACCAAGAACAACCCGGCCTTGATCGGCGAGCCGGGCGTGGGGAAGACGGCGATCGTCGAGGGGCTGGCCCAGCGCATCGCGGCCGGCGACGTGCCGGAGACCCTGATGGGCAAGCGGCTGCTGACGCTGGATATCGGCTCACTCGTCGCGGGCACGAAGTACCGCGGCGAGTTCGAGGAACGGCTGAAGAAGATCATCGACGAGGTGAAGAACAGCGGCAACTGCGTGCTGTTCATCGACGAGCTGCACACGCTGGTGGGCGCGGGCGCAGCGGAAGGCGCGGTCGACGCGGCCAACATCCTGAAGCCCAGCCTGGCGCGGGGCGAGCTGCAGACGATTGGCGCGACCACGCTCGACGAGTTCCGCAAGTACATCGAGCGCGACGCCGCCCTGGAGCGGCGCTTCCAGCCGGTGCTCGTGGAGGAGCCCTCGATCGAGGAGACGATCGAGATCCTGAAGGGCATCAAGGAGCGGTACGAGCAGCACCACCGCCTGGAGATCTCGGACGAGGCGCTCAAGGCCGCGGCGGATCTCGGCTCGCGCTACGTGCCGGACCGGTTCATGCCTGACAAGGCGATCGACCTGGTCGATGAGGCGGCCAGCCGGGTGCGCATGCAACGCGCCTCGGCACCCCCCTCGCTCAAGGAGGTCATGCGGTCGCTGGAGAGCGTCCAGCACGAGAAGGAGTCGGCCATTGCCGCCCAGCAGTACGAGCTGGCGGCGGAGTATCGCGACCGCGAAGCCCAGCTCCGCTCGAAGCTGGAAGGCCTGGAGCAGGGCTGGCAGGCCGAGCAGGGCAAGGAGAAGGCCGTGGTGAGCGCCGAGGACATCGCCCAGGTGGTGGCGATGTGGACCGGGATCCCGGTGATGCAGATCGCCGAGGAGGAGACCACCCGGCTGCTCAAGATGGAAGATGCTCTGCGCGAGCGTGTGAAGGGCCAGGACGAGCCCATCATCACCGTGGCCAAGGCGGTCCGCCGGGCCCGCGCCGGGCTGGGCGACCCGCGCCGGCCGAACGGCTCCTTCATCTTCCTCGGCCCCACGGGGGTCGGCAAGACCGAGCTGGTGCGGGCGCTGGCCGAGTTCATGTTCGGCACAGAAGACGCCATGGTGAAGATCGACATGTCGGAGTTCATGGAGCGCCACTCCGTGGCTCGGCTCGTCGGGGCGCCGCCGGGCTACATCGGCTACGAAGAGGGCGGCCAGCTCACCGAGGCCGTGCGCCGCAAGCCGTACTCGGTGATCCTGCTGGACGAGATCGAGAAGGCCCACCCGGAAGTCTTCAACATCCTGCTCCAGATCATGGACGACGGTCGGCTGACTGACGCCAAGGGCCGCAAGGTGGACTTCCGCAACACCATCATCATCATGACCTCCAATGCGGGCGCCGAGCTGATCCGGCGCGAGTCTGGCCTGGGCTTCCACAAACCGGAGAGCCAGCAATCGGCCCAGGAGCAGTACGAGCGGATGAAGGACAAGGTGCTGCAGGAGATGAAGAAGCTCTTCCGGCCGGAGTTCCTCAACCGCATCGACGCCAGCGTGGTCTTCCGGGCGCTGGGTAAGGAGCAGATCCGCGAGATCGTGGACCTCATGCTCAGCCGCACCCAGAAGCAGCTCACCGAGCAGCGCCTGACCATGGAGGTCACCGGGGCTGCCCGGGATCTGCTGGCGGACAAGGGCTTCGACCCGGTCTTCGGCGCGCGGCCGATGCGGCGCACCATCCAGAGCCTCATCGAAGACCCGCTGGCTGAAGGGCTGCTCCACGGCCAGTTCAAACCGGGCGACGTGGTGGTGGTGGACCGCGTCGGCGACGAGCTGCGGCTGGAGGCCAGGCGGGGCGTGGCGGTCCCGGAGCCGGAGAAGGCGGTCGCCGAAGCGACGGCTTAGAAGGTGCCGAAGGCTCGGACCGAGTACGTCTGCCGCGGGTGCGGCTTCCGGAGCTCGCGCCCGCTGGGGCGCTGCCCCGGCTGCGACGCCTGGAACAGTCTGGAGGAGGTGGTGCAGCGCACGGCGGCCGACGGGCCGCGGCTCCGCCCGAACGGGAGCGTGCGCGCCGCTGCCCGGCCCGTGCGGCTGGACGAGATCGAGGTCGAAGGGTTCCGGCGCATCCCCGTCCCCCTGGACGAGTTCGCCCGCGTCCTGGGCGGCGGCATTGTCCGGGGCTCGCTGGTCCTCGTCGGCGGCGATCCCGGCGTAGGGAAGTCGACCCTGCTCACGCAGGTCTCCGATCTCGTCGCCCGCACGGCAGGCCAGGTGCTGTACGTCTCCGGCGAGGAGTCGCTGGCGCAGGTCGGCCTCCGTGCGCGGCGGATGGGCCTGCGCGCGCCCGGCCTGCTCTTCGCCAGCGAGACCGACCTGGACGGGGTCCTCGACACCATCCGGGAGAGCGGTGCCCAGCTGGCCGTCATCGACTCCATCCAGAGCGTCATGGCGGCGGACGTCGAGGCGCTGCCCGGCAGCGTCTCGCAGCTACGCGAGTGCACGCTGCGCTTCATGCAGCTTGCCAAGGCGACGGGTGTCTCCATCTTCCTGGTGGGCCACGTCACCAAGGAAGGCGCGATTGCCGGCCCCAAGGTGCTGGAGCACATGGTGGACGCGGTGCTCTACCTGGAGGGCGAGCGCTTCAATGCGTACCGCCTGCTGCGAAGTACCAAGAACCGCTTCGGGCCGACGCACGAGGTGGGTGTGTTCGAGATGCGCGGCGAAGGGCTGGTGGAAGTCCCGAATCCGTCGTCGGTCTTCCTCTCTGAGCGGGGCGAGCCGGCGCCAGGGTCGGTGGTCACCGTGGCGCTCGAAGGGACCAGGTCGATCCTCGTGGAGGTGCAGGCGCTCGCGAACAAGTCGCCGCTGGCGGTGCCGCGACGGACCGCCAACGGCTTCGACACGAACCGGCTGCACCTCATCACGGCCGTGATTGCGCGCCGCCTCGGCCTGGGCCTGTACGACCAGGACGTCTACCTCAACGTCGTGGGCGGGCTGCGGATCGACGAGCCGGCTGCCGACCTGGCGGCGGCGCTGGCGATCGTCTCCAGCCTGCGCGACCGCCCCTTGCCGAGCGACCTGGTGGTGATGGGGGAGGTAGGGCTCTCCGGCGAGCTGCGCAGCGTCGGACAGCTCGAAAAGCGTCTGCGTGAGGCCGCTAAGCTGGGCTTCCTCCGAGCGCTGGCGCCACGCGCGGTGGGCAGCAGCCTGCCGAAAGAGCTGGGCATCGAGGTGCTGTCCGTCTCCACGCTCCGCGAGGCGGTGCGCGTGCTGGGCCTCTAGGCGCGCGCTCGCATGCCCGTCCCCGACCTGGCGATCGTCCTCGTCGCCGCCGGATCGTCCACGCGCATGGGCTTCGACAAGATCTGGGCTGATCTCGCCGGCAAGCCACTGGTGGCGAGGTCGCTCGCGACTGCGCGCGCCGTCGGAGCAGGGGAGCTGGCGCTGGTGGTAGCGCCCGACCGACTGGAGCAGGCCCGAGCGCTCGCACCCGAGGCGCGTGTGGTGGCCGGCGGCGCGCGGCGCCGCGACTCGGTGGCCGCCGGGCTCGCGGCCACGAGCTGCGCCTGGGTCGCCGTGCACGATGCGGCCCGCGCCCTCGCACCCGCGCACCTGTTCGGCGCCGGCCTGGACGCGGCTCGCGCGACCGGGGCGGCGGTGCCGGCGATCCCGCTCAAGGACACGATCAAGCGGGTGCGGGGCGGGCGCGTCCGCGAGACGCTGCCGCGCGGCGAGCTCTTCGCCGTCCAGACACCGCAGGTCTTTCGCCGCGACCTGCTGCAGCGCGCCCTCGCCACCTCCGACGGGGACGTGACCGACGAAGCGGCGCTCGTCGAGCACCTCGGGCTGCCGGTAGCGACGTTCGCCGGCGCCGAGGAGGGCTTCAAGGTCACAACACCGCTCGACCTCGCCTTCGCCCGCTGGCTGCTCGAGCAGGGCTGGTCCGCTGTCGCCCCGGGCGACGCCAGGGCGCTGGTCGACCCCAGACGCCAGGCGCCCGGCAGCGGTGTGCCCGGTCGAGCAGCGCTCCGCGGACGCGCGCCTCGCCGATGACCGCCTTCCGCGTGGGCCAGGGGATGGACGTCCACGCCTTCGCGGCGGGTGTCCCGCTCTGGCTGGGCGGGGTCCAGATCCCGCACGAGCGCGGGCTCGCCGGCCACTCCGACGGCGACGCCGCCGTCCACGCGGTGGTGGACGCGCTGCTCGGCGCCGCCGGCCGCGGCGACATGGGCGAGTGGTTCCCCCCGACGGACGAGCGGTGGCGGGGCGCCCGGAGCACCGAGCTCTTGCGACAGGTCTGGTCGACGCTTCAGGCGGAGGGGTGGCGCCTGGAGAACGTCGACGTCACCGTCGTCGCCAGCCAGCCAAGAGTGGCGCCGTACCGCGCGGCGATGCGGCGCGTGCTGGCCGAAGCGCTGGACGTGCCAGACACCACCGTGTCCGTCAAGGCCACGACGTCAGATGGCCTCGGCGCGCTCGGCCGGGCCGAGGGCGTGCTCGCCCACGCGGTCGTGTTGCTCACGCTGGCGGCGGCCTGAGCCGCACTCGATTCGCAGCGCGTCGAAGAGCTCCCGCACGCTCAGCCGCAGCCCCTGGAGCGCATCCGAGAGGTCGGCCTCGTCCGTCCCGCCCAGCGCCACCGGGGCCGAGTCTGGTCGGAAGAGCAGGATCGACTCGTCACGCGGGTCCACCAGCAGTGCCACACTCACGCCATTGCCGACGTACCAGAGGCAGCGACGCACGAGGGCGTTCGCGCTTTGTTCGGGCGAGACGATCTCGATCGCCACGTCGGGCGGCTCGAAGAAGTCGTTGGCCACCTTGCCGCCCTCGGCCCGCGGGATCCGCTCCCAGCGGTACACCGCGACATCTGGCACGTAGGACCGCCCGCCGAAGGTGGCGCGCAGCTCGGGAAACGCCATCGCCAGCCTCCGTGGGCGTGCGAAGCGGTTGATCATGTCGTAGAGCGCGCCCTGCGCAGTACTGTGCTGCCCCTTCGGCGACACCTTCTGGCTGACCCTCCCCTCCTCGTACTCGAGAGCCGGCTCCTCCTCGGGCAGCCTCAGGAACTCCTCCAGCGTCAGCCGCTCCTGTGCGATGGCCATGCTTGGCCTCCTGCTCGTGCCTCGTCCCGACATGGTACTGCCTCCCGCAGGCATCGGGGAGTCCCCGCACGGTGTTCCGCGCCGAGCTCCGGAGCACGGCCCCTATCATTACCGCGTGCCCGTGCGTCTCTACTCCACGCTCACCGGCCGCGACGAAGAGATCGTCCCGCTTGACCCGGATGGAGTACTGCGGATGTACGTCTGCGGCCTCACGCCTAAGTTCCACGTCCACGTTGGGCACGCCCGGTTGTTCGTGGCCATGGACGTCATCCGCCGCTACCTGGAGTATCGCGGCTACCGGGTGAAGTACGTCCAGAACTTCACGGACGTCGACGACAAGATCATCGAGCGGGCCCAGCAGGAGGGCCGCGACCCCCAGGCTACGGCGGCGGCATACATGCAGTCCTACTTCGAGGGGATGGACCCCTTGAACGTGAAGCGAGCCGACGAGTACCCCACCGTCACCGGCTACATGGAGCGGATCGTCGAGTTCGTGTCCGGCCTCCTCGAGACCGGCCACGCCTACACGGTGGACGGGGACGTGTACTTCGACGTGGCGTCGTTCCCCGCGTACGGGAGGCTGAGCCACCGCGACCTCAACAGCCAGCTCGTGGCGGCGCGCAAGGAGCTGGAGCCCGGCAAGCGTGACCCGCGCGATTTCGCCCTGTGGAAGCGCGCGAAGGCGGGCGAGCCAGCCTGGCCCAGCCCGTGGGGGCCCGGCCGTCCCGGCTGGCACATCGAGTGCTCCACCATGGCGCGCGAGACGCTGGGCGACCAGCTCGACATCCACGGGGGTGGCGCCGACCTCATCTTCCCGCACCACGAGAACGAGATTGCCCAGAGTGAGGCGCTGACCGGCAAGGTGCCCTTCGCACGCTACTGGGCTCACGCCGGCCTGGTCACCACCGGCGGCGAGAAGATGGCGCACTCGCTGGAGAACTTCTTCACGCTGCGCGCCGTCCTGCAACACTACGACCCGATGGCGGTACGCCTGTACCTCGTGGGAACCCACTACCGGTCCCCGCTCTCCTTCACGGTGGAGGGCGGCACGGACGGGTGGAGACCGTCGATCCGCGGCGTCGAGGAGGCCGACGCGGCGCTCGGCCGTCTCCGCCGGGCGCTCGGGAGCCGGCCGTTCGAGTGCCGGGGCGATCTCGAGCCTGAGAGCGTGAGAGCGTTCGAGGTGGCGATGGACGCCGACTTCAACACGCCCGGCGCGCTGGCGGCCATCTTCGACCTGGCGCGTGAGCTCAACCGCCGACGCGACGCCGGGGCGAGCCAGGCCGAGCTTGACCGCGCGCGCCGCACGATCGTCCACCTCCTCGGCGTGCTCGGCATCCGGCTCTCGCTAGAGGAGCCGGGCCGGCAGCGATCGATCGAGCCCTTCGTCGCGCTGCTGCTGGAAGTGCGGCGGGAGCTGCGCGCGGGCCAGCAGTGGGCGCCGGCTGATGCGATTCGCGCCCGGCTGGCCGAGCTTGGAGTGGTGGTAGAGGACCACCCGGGTGGCGGGTCCACCTGGCGCCTGGAGTAGCGGCCCGCCGTTCGGCCCCAGCACGTCCGCGGCCGCCGCGCTGCCCGTACCCGCTCGAGCGGCCGGTCCGCGGCGCGTGAGCACCACCGCGTGACCGTCTACCTGTACGGCCGCAACGTCGTCCTGGAAGCGCTCCGCGCCGGCCGACCCGTTCGGCGCCTGTTCGTAGCCTCCTCGGCTCACGGCTCGGGTCTCGGGGAGCTGGTGGAGGCGGCGCGCCGGCGCGGCGTGCCGGTTGACCGGGTCGACCGCGCCTGGCTCGACCAGCGGGCACCGGGCGGGCACCACCAGGGAGTGCTGGCCGAGGTGGCGCAGTTCTCCTACCGCCGCCTCGAGGAGCTGCTGGCGGAGGCGGAGGCGCGGCGCGAGCCGCCCCTGCTCCTGGCGCTGGACAGCCTTCAGGACCCCCAGAACTTCGGCACGCTGCTGCGCACCGCGCTCGCGACCGGCGCGCACGGCGTCCTGCTGCCGGAGCACCGAGCCGTCGGCATCACGCCCGCGGTATCCAGGGCCTCGGCGGGCGCGGTCGAGCACCTGGCAGTGGCCCGCGTGGCCAACCTGGCCCGCAGCCTGGACAGCCTCAAGCAGCGCGGCGTCTGGGTGTACGGGCTGGCAGTGGGCAGCACGCAGCCCTTCTGGGAGGTGGACTGGACCGGGCCCAGCACGCTGGTCGTCGGCGCGGAAGGGCCAGGTCTTGGGCGGCTCGTCCGCGAGATGTGCGACGCGCTGCTCGAGATCCCGATGGCGCCGCGCGCGGTCCAGTCCCTGAACGCGGCCACCGCCGGCTCGCTGGTGCTGTACGAGGCGTTCCGCCAACGCCGGAAGCGGGCCCGCTACGGCGCCAGGTAGCCGCCGAGCGTGGTGAAGAACGGGAAGGGCCACCCGGCCGGGTCGTCGGCGCTGTAGCCCAGGGCGGCCGCAGCCGGCGCGAATGTCGCCGCGTCTGGCGCGCCCGGGTTAGAGTGGACGGCCCGGGCCGCGGCGCGCAGCCGCTCCTCCATCTCCAGGCTGGCCTGCAGGGCGGACGTGGCCTGTGCGCCGTCCAGGATCGACTCGAGCGGCTCGCGCTGCGGGCTGAGGAAGCGGTGGCCGAGCAGCAGCCGGGTGGGCCGCACGTCGTCCAGCAGCCGCCGGAGGCTCTGCCGGTACGCGCCGGGATCCACGAAGAGGGGGAAGCCCCCACCGCTGCTCCCGCAAGCCTGGACGGCGTCGCCGGCGAAGGCCCAGCCTACGCCGTCCAGGACGTAGGTGGCCGAGCCCGGCGAGTGTCCCGGCGTGTGGACCACGGACACCCCGATCCCGCCGCCGAGGTCGATCCGGTCGCCGTCGGCCACCTCTCGGTCGGCTGCCAGCTCGCCGGATATGTTCTCCAGGAGGAGCGCGTCGGCCTGGGCAAGCAGCTCGGGCTGGTCCAGGTAGCGGAAGCGCACGCCGTAGTAGCCGCGCCGGTGCGCCGAGCGGTCCTGGAGCAGCTCGGCGTCGCCGCCGTGGAGCGCCAGCGTCGCCCGTTCGCCAGTGGCCTGGCGGGCGGCGTGGGCGCCGCCGATGTGGTCCCAGTGGCCGTGGGTCGCGAGGATCCAGCGGATCTCCGAGAGCTGGATGCCGGCGGCCCGCAGCGCGGGCTCGATCACCCCAGCAGGCGATGCCGCGACGCCCGTGTCGATCAAGGCGGGCTGTGGCGTGTCAAGGTAGTACACGTAGGCCACGGAGCCCCTGCCGCCGAACGGGCACGCGATCGGGATGACGCGTGGTGGCTCTGGCATGGTGGCCCCATGCTACCCGCTCATCGGTGTGGCGTGCGGCTGGCCCTCCTCCGGGTCTACCCGGAAATCGTCCCAGCGCCGCTGCGGCAGGCGACCGGAGGGGCTTCCGCACCTGTGGGCGATCCGCTCACGATCCCTCGGAGCCGGCGCAGCGGGACGATGGCCCCAGCCGCCGCTAGGCTGCTGCCCGCACACGTACGTCGAGCCCCGCGCGGCGCGCCAAGGCCGCCCACGCCTCAACGTGCACGCGGTTCGCGGTGAGGACCTCGCCTCCGATGCGGCCGGCCGAGACGACGATCAGCACGTCGGCCAGGTGATCACGCGGCCGCACCCCGCCGGACAGCCGCGCGCGACGGGCGAGCAGGCGCCCCGCCGCCGCCCAGTCCTCCGTCGTCGGGAGGAGCAGCCGCTCGCGGGCACGGGCGCCGCGGACCAACCGGTCGAGGAGGCGGGCCTCGTCGGCGGAGCGGGTGCCGGCGTACAGTTCGCACGCCACCACTGCCGAGAGCCAGACCTGTCCCCGGAGGACCGCTTCGAAGAACGCCGCGTCGGCCGCGCGAATCGCCTGCACGAAGGCCGTCGTATCGGCCACGAGCGGGCGGGCCACGGCCGCCTACTCGGGCGTGGCGGGCTCGCCCACGAGTGCCAGCGGGGGGAAGAGGCGTTCGAAGTCGGCAAACGCCCCCAGGTCGTGCAGGCCCCGCAGCGCGGCGACCATCTCCTGCCCGGCCAGCGCCAAGCGGACCGCGCGCCGCACCGCCGCCGACTCGCTCGTCCCGCTCTGCTGCGCCCAGGCGCGGAGCTCGTCCGCGTCGACCATCAGGTTCTTGCGCACCAGGCGGCTCATGACGGGTCTATCCTACACACTGGGTGGAAGCATTGTACACGGGGTGCTCCCCACGCGACCGCGGCGGTCGCCGCGTGTGAACGCCCGCGCTGCACGTGCGTGCCTGGCACCTGTCCCGGCGTGCGCCATCTCTGCCGTGTCGTCCGGCGTAGCCGTTCCACCCGCCGGAAGAGACCGTTCCCCGCGAGGGATGCGAAACGGCACGCGCCTCACTCGCCGTGCAACCGGGCCCGTGCAAGGCGAATCGGGGACCTTTGCCGCTGCGCGGGGTGTGGGGATCCTACGGCGAGGGCTCGCTCCCGATGCCGGTCGAAGCATGGAGCGTCCTCGGGGGGCCGGGCTGGGTGGCTCGCCTCCCGGCGGAGGCCCCGCCAGGCTTGGGCAAATGCGGACGGCGCGGCCCATCGTGAGCCGCGCCGTGGTCCGGCGGAGGGGGAGGGATTCGAACCCTCGAGGGGCTTCTACAACCCCAACCCGCTTAGCAGGCGGGCGCACTAGGCCACTATGCGACCCCCCCGGGCGCTCCCCCAGTATACCCAACGCCGGTGGCCCCGGGGAGGGCCTGCCAGCCCGCCCTGGCTGGACCGGCGGTGGGGCGGGTCACGAATCCGACACAAGTCGCGGACCAGCATGTTCCCGGGCGCGACACACCCGTTACGCGGGTGTAACGTGCGGGCCGGGAGCGTAGGTCCGGGTGTCCACCGGCGAGGGCAGCAGAGCCGTGAGGGGTCGCTGCCATTCAGGGCGCGGACGACCACGCTGCTGACGACGCAGCGGCGGGCCGACGCGGGCGGTGCGGCGCCAGCCTGGCGGACGCGCTGGCAGGCGTACGACGGCCTGGGCCGGGTGCTCCAGACGGCGGACGAGGCGGCCGCCGGGCTGACCGTGGTGAACACGTCCTTCGACGCGCGCGGGCTGGCGTGGCGTGTCTCGGTGCCACACCGGGTGGCCGGCAACGGGGGCGCGTTCCTGGAGGCGGACTGGGCCGGCACCGGCGGGTCCGAGGTCCGCACGACCTTCGACGAGCTGGGCCGCGCCCAGGTGGTGACCCTGCCCGACGGCCGCACGACCGAGACGGCGTACGACGGCTGGGACCGGGAGGCTATCGACCCGAACCGCCACAAGCGGTGGTGCGAGCAGGACGCCCTGGGCCGGCTGGTGGCGGTGAAAGAGTACACAGGCACGGATGCCTCCTGGCTGCTGCACGCCACGACGAGCTACGCGTATGACGACCTGGACCGGCTGGTCGGGGCCAGCGCGCCGGTGGACGAGACGTTTGGCTACGATGCGATCGGCAACCTGACGCGCGTCATCCGGGCCGGCCAGACGACCCTCTACACCTACCCGCCGCCGGGCGCCCCCCAGCCCCACGCCGTGCTCGCCGCCGGGGCGACGCGCTACGCCTACGACGCGACCGGGTCGCTGGTAGCGCGGGGGAGCCAGACGCTCAGCTACGACCCGACGCGCCGCCCGGTGCGGGTGGACGGGGGCGGGGTGGTGGCGCGCTTCGCCTGCGACGCGCAGGGGGTGCGCCGCAAGCGGCTGGATGCCGCCGGCACGGTCCACTACCTGGGCAGCTACGAGCGGAACGTGGGCACCGGCCTCGACCCGACCGAGACGGCGACGACGTACTACCAGGCGCTGGGGCGGCTGCTGGCGTTCCGCCGGAACGGGGTCCTCTTCTGGGTGGGGACCGACCACCTGGGCAGCCCGCTCCGGGTGGCGGACGCGGGCTTCCAGCCGCTGGCCGCGCAGGGCTACACGCCGTTCGGGGTGCCGCGCGACGCCGGGGCGCCGCTGGGCACGGACAGGGGCTTCACGGGGCAGACCTGGGACGCCGCGATCGGCCTGGCCTGGTACCGGCGTCGGGCGTACGACCCGGCGCTGGGTCGCTTCACCCAGCCCGACCGCCTGGTGCCGGCGCCGGGCGACCCCCAGAGACTGAATCGGTACAGCTACGTCGGCAACAACCCGCTCCGCTACACCGACCCGAGCGGGGAGGCGCGCGTCCTGCGCGGGCAGGGCGGTCTGGAGGACGTGGAGGTCCTCTTCCTCAACCGAGCGGCCAGCGCCGCCCAGTCGCCGGCGGGCACGGCGTCGCCGATCTACGCCGCTCCACCCTGGATTCCGCCGACCGCCCCGCCTCCCAGCCCGGTGCCGGTGGCCCCACCGCCGGCCCCAGCTCCCAGCGCCGCTCGGGCGTCGCCGCGGCCGCCCGCAGGCGCTGCGCCAGCGGCCAACTCGGTTCCACCCCCTGTCGGCCGGCTGATTCCGCGCCCTGCGGGCCCGCACAGCCACTCTCACGGAGAGGGCCGGAATGTCGCCGGGACGAGCTACCAGCAGACTCCGGAACTGAGTCCAGCGGCTTGAGTCTCGGGCTCCGAGCCGGAGAAGGCGGTAGAATGGGGCGCTCCATGCCCTTCACCGTGGCCGACTTCCCGGACCTGCTGCGCCTGCTCGGCGAGCACCCCGAGTGGCAGGCGGCGCTGCGCCGCCACGTCCTGACCGAGGAGCTGCTGGAGCTCCCGGCACTGTTCCGACAGCTCACCGCCCGGCTCGACCAGCTCGCCGCCCGGCTGGAGGAGCTGACGGTCCGCGTGGACCAGCTCACCGTCCGGGTGGACCAGCTCGCCCAGGCCCAGCTGCGGACCGAGCAGCGGCTCGACCAGCTCACCGCCCAGGTGGCGCGCCTGGTCGACCACATGGCCGACGTGCGCGGCTGGCGCTGGGAGGAAGGCTACCGCCGCAAGGCGCCGAGCTTCTTCGCACCGGTCGCCCGCCGCCTGCGGCCGCTCACGGATGAGCAGCGGGTGGCCCTGCTCGACGCGGCCGTCGCGGCCGGCCAGCTGAGCCAGGAGGAGGCGGACGAGGTGGAGGCCGCCGACCTGCTCTGCCGGGCCCGCCTGCGCGCGGACGACCAGGAGGCCATCCTGGTCGTTGAGGTGTCGGCCGGGATTGGCGAGGGCGATGTCGCCCGTGCCGCCCGCCGGGCTCAGCTGCTCGCCCGCACGGGTGCGCGGACGCTGGCCGTCGTGGGCGGCCGCTCCATCGCCGATGCGGCGGCCAGCGCGGCCGAGCGCCTCGCAGTCGCCGTCCTGCTGGACGGCCGCCCCGGCTAACCCCTCTCACCCGGCGGCGCGCACGCCGGCGGGGGCGCGGCACCCGCCTCACGGGGGGCAGGCAGCGCTCAGTGGCCGAGCCGCCCGGCCACGACTTGGCTCCTCCTTACCCGCGCGGCCAACTTCACGGAGGGGCCCGGAATGCCGCGGGAACGAGCCACCAACAGACTTCGGAGCCGAGTCCTGGCCACCGCCTGGCGCCCGGCAAACCCCCGGCGAGCCGTATACTCCAGGTGTCCCGGAAGGGTGGCCGAGCGGTTGAAGGCGCTCGTCTTGAAAACGAGAAGGGTCCACGCCCTCGTGGGTTCGAATCCCACCCCTTCCGCCGCCAGCGGCGACCTCTCGGCCGCGCGCGGGCAGGGGCCCCGAAGGATGAGGTGCGAGCGGGAGCGCCCCGGCCGCCTACTCGGTGGGCCGTTCCGGTGCGCCGGGCCGCCGGCGCCGCGGGGCGGGCGGCGCGTTCAACTCCTCCCAGTGCTCGGGCCGGAGCAGCTCGGGTCGGCGCGCGCGCGTGCGCTCCAGCGCCTGCCGCCGCCGCCACGCGGCCACCTGGCCGTGGTGGCCGGACAGGAGGACGTCTGGCACGCGGAGCCCGCGGAACTCGGCCGGACGGGTGTACTGGGGGTACTCCAGCAACCCTTCGACATGCGACTCGTCGCGCCAGGAGGCGCTGCTCCCCAGGACGCCGGGCAGCAGCCGCGTGACCGCGTCGACGACGACCATGGCGGCCAGCTCGCCACCAGTCAGGACGTAGTCGCCCAGCGAGAGCTCCTCGGCTCCCGTCAGCTCGCGCACCCGCTCGTCGATGCCTTCGTACCGGCCGCACACCAGGACCAGGTGCGCTTCTCCGGCCAGCTCCTGGGCGATCGCCTGCGTGAAGATGCGCCCGGCCGGCGACATGATCACCACGCGCGATTCGGGGCGCCGCACAGCCTCAACCGCGGCCACCAGCGGCTCCGGGCGCATCACCATGCCCGGCCCGCCGCCGTAGGGGTAGGCGTCTACCGAACGGTGTCGGTCAGTCGTGAAGTCGCGCGGGTCCACCGTGCCCAGGCGCACCAGGCCCTCGTCCAGCGCCCGGCCGGTGATGCTCTCGGCCAGCGGGCCGGGGAAGAGGCCCGGGAAGATGGTCACGACGTCAACGTCCACCCGACCTCCCTGGACCAGGGATCAGGCAGGGCATGGACCGGCGCCGGTGCGGCCCGTGGGCGTGGCGCGCCGAGCAAGCGAGCGCCGCACGGCTTGCGCTCCCCTGGGAGCCACGGCATGCGACCGCTATCGGACTCGTGCTCTGTGCCATGCCTGGCGCTCGAGCCGCTCGAGCTCGGCGTCTCCGATCCCGAAGTGATGTGCGACCTCGTGGATCACCGTCTTCCGCACCTCCTGGACCACGGCCGCGTCTCCTCCGGGGCCCACCTCGTCCAGGATGGGCTGCCGGAAGATGGTGATCCGATCGGGCACCGCCAGGTGGTAGCTGGTGCCGCGTTGCGGCCGAGGCACGCCTTCGTACAGCCCCAGCAGGTCCTGGTCCGGGTCATAGCCGAGCGCGACCAGCTTCTCGCGCCGTGGCCCCTCCTCGACGACTACCGCGATATTCTCCATCCGCTCGCGGATGGACTCGGGCAGGGAGTCCAGCGCCTCACGCACGAGCCGCTCGAAAGCGACCCTGGAGGTGCGAGCCAGGAGGCCCCGACGCGCCGAGGCGTAGCGGCGGAGGCGGGCCTGCCGGGGCGTCGCGGCGCTGCGGGCGTCCTTCACCGAGTGGGCGGTGGGAGCACGGCGATGATCAGGCTGGCGGCGACCAGGATGCCGACGACCAGGTAGACGATCTGCAGCTTGGACATCGCGGCAGAATCATACCACCGCGCGCCAGCGGCGCTTCAGGCGCCCTCGGCCGCCACGGGCTCCGGGGTCCCTTCCTTGGAGACGCGCACCTTCCGCACGCGCCGGCCCGTCGTGGAGAGTACGGTCACCAGGCAGCCGTCCACCCGCACCTCGTCTCCCACGCTGGGCACCTTGCCCAGCTCGTGGTACAGCAGGCCGCCGAGCGTGTCGAAGTCCTCGTCGGCGATGTGCAGGTGGAGCGTGTCGTTGACATCGCGAATGCTCACGCGGGCGTCGAAGACGGCCTCGGTGTCGCTGACCTGCTCGATAGGCGACTCTTCGACATCGTACTCGTCCTGGATCTCGCCCACGATCTCCTCGATCAAGTCCTCGATGGTGATCAGGCCGGCGGTGCCGCCATACTCGTCCACGACCACCGCGAGGTGGATCCGCTTCTGCTGCATCTCGTGCAGCAGCTCGTCCACCTTCTTCGTCTCCGGGACGTAGTACGGCTCCCGCGCCAGCGGAGCCACGGGGTCGTCCTGCTTCCCGTCCCGCAGGTACTTGAGCAGGTCCTTCGCATAGATCAGGCCGGTGATGTTGTCGATCGTGTCCTCGAAGACGGGGATCCGCGAGTGGCCGGTCTCGACGATCTTGTCCAGGACATCGCGCACGGTGGCGGCCGCCGGCATGGCCGCGATGTCGATGCGTGGCAGCATCACCTCGCGCACCGGCTGATCGCCCAGCTCGATGACGCTCGCGATCATCTCGCGCTCGTCCTCCTCCAGCTCCACGTTGTCCTCTACCAGGTGGCGCAGGCGCTCCTCGGCGTCGGCCGGGGTGGTGATACGCCGCAGGCCGAGCGCGCTGCCGGCCCACCGCTCCAGAGCGATGAGCGGGAGCAGGATGGGGATGAGGAGGCGGGTCAGCACGTCCACCGGCCGGGCGAACCACAGCGCCACCTGCTCGGGCCGCGAGACGGCCACGAGGCGCCCGACGAACTGCGCGAGCAGCAGGAGAAGCACGCCGACGACCGCCGAGGCGGCCCCCCAGCCAGGACCGAGCTGCCACCAGGTGAGCACGATGAGGAACCCTGAGGCGGCCGCGGCCGCCAGGGCGAGGGTGTGCACGAGCAGCACGGTGGAGAGCGTGCTGGTGGGCTCTTCCAGCAAGCGTGCCAGCGCCAGCGCCCGCGGGGCGCCCTCTTCAAGCATCTGCCGCAGCCGCGCCCGGTCGATGTACACGAGCGCTGCCTGGGCCGCGGCGGCGAGCAGCAGCACCAGGATCGATACCCCGAAGATCGGGCCGGCTAGGCCCGGGTCACTCATCGGCAGCGCCCGTCTCCGTATCGGCGGGCCGCGCGCGTGTGCGCAGTCGGCGCGCGGGAACGCCCGCCCAGACCTCGTCCGCCGGGATGTCGCGCGTGACCACCGCGCCGGCGCCAGTCATCGCTCGTGCGCCGACGCGCACCGGGGCGACCAGCAGCGTGTCCGTGCCGAGCGAAGCGTCGTCCTCGACCACGGTACGGTTCTTCAAGCGGGTTTCTGAATCGAAATTGGCGGTGATGGTGCCCGCGCCGACGTTCACGTTGGCGCCGAGGTCGGCGTCTCCCACGTAGCTGAAGTGGTGCATCTGGGTCCCGGCGCCAATGCGACTTCCCTTCACCTCCGCATAGTTGCCCAGCGTCACCCCGTCTTCGATCATCGCGCCCGGCCGCAGGTGGGCGAACGGCCCGATCCGTACGTCGCGGCCGACGCGGGCGCCCTCGAGCACGGAGCGCCACACGCGCGATCCCTCGCCGACCGCGCTGTCCACGATCTCCGTGTCCGGACCGATCTCGCAGCCCGTCCCGATCCGCGTGGTGCCGCGCAGGTGGCAGCCAGGGTGGACGACCGCATCGGGCTCGATCTCCACTCCCGGCTCGATGTACGTGTGCGCCGGGTCCAGAATCGTCACACCCGACGCCATCAGTCGCTCGGCGGCACGGCGCCACAGGATGGCGTTCGCCTGCGCGAGCTGGGCGCGATCGTTCACGCCGTGGACCTCCTCTTCGTCGTCGACCGGGCTGGCGAGCACCGTCTGGCCTTCCTCATTGGCGAGGTTCACGAGATCCGTCAAGTAGAATTCCCCCTTCGGGCGCCGGGGCAGACGCCACAGGTGTTCCCACAGCCACGGCTGCCAGGCCAGCAGCACGCCGCTGTGCACCTCGTCGATAGCCCTCTCGGCATCGGTCGCCTCCGCTTCTTCCACGAGGCGCACGACCATGCCATCGCCTCCGCGGACGACCCGCCCGTAGCCGCCGGGGTCCTTCACGCGTGCGGTGAGCAGGGCCAGCGGCGCGCGGGGCCCTACGGGGAGGTCCACCAGACGTCGCAGGCTCGCAGGGCGGACGAGGGCAGCATCGCCGTACAGCACCAGGAGCCGCTCGCGCGCGTGGGCGCGCAGGAGCTCCGCTGCGGCCTGGACGGCGTGCCCTGTCCCGAGCTGGGGCGCCTGGACGACGGTGCGAACGCAGGATGGGAGGGCCGCACGCACCTGGTCAGCCTGGTGGCCGAGGACGAGCACGGGGTCTCGGGCGCCCACCTGCTCGGCGAGGTCCAGCACGCGCTGGATCAGGGGGGTCCCGGCGACCGCGTGCAGCACCTTGGGTCGCGTGGACCGCATGCGGGTGCCCTGGCCCGCGGCCAGGATCACCCCGGCCAGCGCATCGGGGACGGCGGGTCGGGACAGGTCCGCGCCTGCCCCGCCGGTACTCGGCGGGTCCCCCGCGTCAGTGTTTGTGGGTGGCGATGTCACTGCTTGAGCGTTGGGCGCCCTGCCTGGGCGGAGCTGCCCGGCCAGGATTCGAACCTGGATCAGCGGATCCAAAGTCCGCTGTCCTACCGTTGGACGACCGGGCAACGGGGATACGAGACCCTTCTGGCCGTGCGGCAGCGGGTGTCGTGTGGGCGTCCAGGCCCTGATTCTACCCCACGCAGGCCGCAGGCGGCTGACAGAATCGCTGCCCTTCAACAGGCGCGTACAAATTGTTTGACACCTGCCCAACGCAGCACTACGCTGCGGCTTGACGGCTGCCGGCGCCGCAGGGACCCGGCAACAGTCGCGCGACGCTTGGCGTGAGGAAGGGGGTAGCAGAGCACGCGATGGAGCGCGTTTGGACGAACGCTGAGGTTCCTGCCCCGTGGGTCTGAGGAGGAGTCATGGCAGACATCTCCCGCGAGAGACTCCTGTGGATGTACGAACGCATGCGGCTCATCCGGGCGTTCGAGGATCGGGCTGCTGACCTGTTCGGCCAGGGCCTGCTCCCTGGCTTCATCCACCTGTACGCAGGCGAAGAAGCGATCGGCGTCGGGTGCATGGCGCACCTGACGGACCAGGACACCATCACCTCCACGCATCGCGGCCACGGCCACTGCATCGCCAAGGGCGTGGACGTCAAGGAGATGATGGCCGAGCTATTCGGCAAGGCGACCGGCTCGTGCAAGGGCAAGGGCGGGAGCATGCACATTGCCGACGTGAGCAAGGGCATGCTGGGCGCCAACGGCATCGTCGGCGGCGGCGGTCCGCTCGCCTGCGGCGCAGCGCTCACGTCCAAGACCCTCGGCCGCGACGCGGTCACCATCTGTTTCTTCGGCGACGGCGCAGCCGAGCAGGGCACGATGCACGAGGCCATGAACCTCGCCGCGATCTGGAAGCTGCCCGTCGTGTTCGTCTGCGAGAATAACCTCTTTGCCGAATCGACGCCCTGGTTCTACCACTCGGCCGCCAAAGCCATCGCCGACCGCGGCGCCGCCTACAACATGCCAGGCGTGCTGGTGGAGGGCACCGATATCTTCGCTGTTCACGAGGCAGCGGGTGAGGCGATTTCCCGCGCGCGCAGGGGCGAGGGGCCGACGCTGATCGAAGCCCGCGCCTTCCGCTACTACGGCCACTTCCAGGGCGACCCGCTGACGTACTACACGGATGAGACGCGGGCCGAGCAGCGCGCCAGGGATCCGATCGAACAATTCCGCCGCCGCGTGCTGGAGCGGAGGCTCCTCACGTCCGCCGACCTGGACGTCGTGGACGCCCGTGTCGCCCAGGCGATCGACGAGGCGGTGAAGTACGCGATGGAAAGCCCGCTGCCGACGCCGGAGCAGGTCACGACGGACGTGTACGTGCGGTACCCGTCTGCCGTCGGCTAGAGGAGGCACCAACCCATGCCAGGGCGGACGCTCACCTTCCGTGAGGCGATCAACGAGGCGATGCGCCTCGAGATGCGTCGCGATCCAACCGTCATCCTGATGGGCGAGGACGTCGCCGGCGGGGCGCGCCTCCCCAACATCGAGGGCCAGGGCACTGAGGCGTGGGGTGGCGTGCTCGGCGTCTCGAAGGGCCTGGTCCAGGAGTTCGGGCGCCAGCGTGTGCTGGACACACCGATCAGTGAGTCGGCGTTCATCGGCGCGGCGGTCGGCGCCGCGGCCACCGGCCTTCGGCCGATCGCCGAGCTGATGTTCGTGGACTTCTTCGGCGTGTGCATGGACCAGATCTACAACCAGGGCGCCAAGCTCCGCTACATGTTCGGCGGCAAGGCCAAGGTGCCGATGGTGATCCGGACCATGATCGGCGCTGGCTTCCGCGCCGCCGGCCAGCACTCCGGCTGCCACTACTCCCTGTTCACCCACATGCCGGGCTTGAAGTGCGTCGTCCCGGCTACGCCGGCCGATGCAAAAGGCCTGCTCGCGGCGTCCATTCGCGACGACGACCCGGTCATCTTCTTCGAGCACAAGCTGCTCTACGACGTCGAAGGGGAGGTTCCCGAGGGGGAGTACGTCCTCCCGCTTGGGACCGCGGACGTGAAGCGGGAGGGCTCTGACGTCACCATTGTGGCCATCGGGCGGATGGTGTCCTTCGCGCTCCAGGCGGCCGAGCAGCTCGCCCAGGAGGGGGTGAGCGCTGAAGTGATCGACCCGCGGACGCTCTCGCCACTTGACGGAGAATCCATCCTGCGATCGGTCAAGAAGACGCACCACCTGGTTGTCGTGGACGAAGATAACCCGCGCTGCAGCGTCGCCGGCGACGTGGTCATGCTCGCGGCGACCGAGGCGCTCGAGTATCTAGACGGCGCCCCGCAGGTTGTGACGGCCCCACACGCCGTGGTGCCGTTCAGCCCGGCGCTCGAGGACGTCTATCTGCCCTCGCCTGAAAAAGTCGCCCGGGCGGCGCGGGCCGCGCTGGGTCGGGAGGCGGCAGTCCGAGTCCCTGCCTGACGTAGGCCAGACATCTGCAAGGACAGGCCCGGCCGGGGGTGAGGTGGGCGGCGCCGCCCACCTCACCCCCGGCCGGGCCAGCCGCTGGCTGGCCCATGGGGGGTCAATGACCGTTGGGATCATCGCCAACCCAGCTTCAGGCAAAGACATTCGTCGGCTGGTGGCGCATGGCTCAGTCTTCGACGACAACGAGAAGGTCAACATCCTGCGCCGCCTGCTGCGGGCGATCGACGCCCTGCATGGCCGGCAGGTGGTTGTCATGCCCGACACCGACGACTTGGGGATGCGAGCGCTGGACCACCTGCAGGTCTCGCTGGACGTCGCCGTCCTCGACCTGCCGGTGCGCGGCGACGCGCGGGACTCGACAGCCGCGGCCGCGGCCATGGCTGGGACGGGGGTGAGCTGTATCGTCACTCTTGGCGGTGATGGGACAAACCGCGCGGTTGCCAAGGCGAGCCGCGACGTCCCGTTGCTGCCCATCTCGACGGGCACGAATAACGTCTTCCCCAGCATGGTTGAAGGAACGGTGGCGGGGATGGCGGCCCAGGTGGTCGACAGCGGCGTGGTGGACCTGGAGCAGGTGACACGCCGCGGCAAGCGACTGGAGGTGCTGGTAGACGGCTCTTGCGCCGACATTGCGCTGGTGGACGTGGCGGCGAGCCGCGACATCTTCGTCGGCAGCCGGGCCCTGTGGGACCCGGCGCGGCTGCGCGAGGCTGTGGTCGCCTGCGCGCAGCCGGGGACGGTGGGCCTCACAGCGGTCGGCGGGTGCCTGGCGTCCGTTGCGCGGGACGAGCCCCGCGCGGTGCACGTCCGCTTCGGCGCAGGCGGTCGTCGGGTCCTGGCGCCCCTGGCGCCGGGTCTCGTCGTACCGCTGGCAATCCGGGACCACCGCGTCGTCGGCCCATGGGAGGAGGTGCGCTTCGAGCCCGGCGACTGCACGCTCGCGCTGGACGGTGAGCGGGAGTTGGAGATCGGGGCGGAGCAGGTGGTGGCCGTGCGCCTCAGCCTCGACGGCCCACGGATCGTGGACATCCAGGCGTGCCTGGCTGCGGCGGCCAGGTGGGGCGCCTTTGAGTGCTGAGCCGGTGAGCCAAGCTGGGTACGGAGCGGCGCCGGTGCGGCCGACGGCGTAGTCTGCCGGAAGAGCAGCAGGAAGCGCTCCGAGCTCGGAGGTAGGCATGGCGGTCACGCTGGTAATGCCGAAGCTGGGGATGGCGATGAGCGAGGGCGAGGTGGTGCGCTGGACCCGCGAGGACGGCGCGCAGGTCGCCAAGGACGACGTCGTCGTGATCATCATGAGCAAGAAGATCACCTACGAGGTGCGCGCACCGGAGAGTGGCGTCCTGCGCCACGCCGCCCGGCCGAAGCAGAAGCTCCCTGTCGGTGCCCCAATCGGCTTCGTGACCGCTCCGGGCGAGGCGATTCCCGAAGTGGCACCCGCTGTCGCTGCTCCCGCCGCGGGCGCCAGGGCTGAGGCAGCGGTCAGCCAGGCTCCGGCGGCGGTCGCGGCTCCGGCGGGGCCGCAGGCGGAGGTGCTGGCGACGCCGGCCGCCAAGCGGCTCGCGCGCGAGCGGGGCGTCAACCTGGCCGAGGTGGGGGGCACCGGGCCGGGTGGGCGGGTCCAGGAGCAGGACGTGCTGACCTTCATCGAGCAGCCCCGTGCCGTGGCCCGGGCGCCGGCCAGGCCGAGCGCTCCGGAACGCCTGAGCATCCCCTTCGCCGGCCTGCGTCAGGCCATCGCCGAGCAGATGGTCGCGAGCCTGCAGACCATGGCGCAGGTCACCCTCACCACGGAGGCCGACGTGACCGGGTTGGTGGACTTCCACGAGCGGCTGCGGCGCACGTCCGACGTCTCGCTCACCAGCCTCATCGTCCGCGCGACAGCGGCGGCGCTCCGCCAGCACCCCCTGCTTAACGCCACGCTTGTCGGCGACGAGATTCAGCTTCTCCCAGAGGTCCACGTGGCGGTGGGCGTGGCGCTGGACGAGGGGCTGATCGTCCCGGTGATTCGCAACACGGACCGGCTCACCCTTGGCCAGGTCGACCAGGAGCTCAAGCGCCTGAGCGCGGGCGCTCGCGCGGGGACCCTGAGCGTGGACGAAGTGACCGGCGGTACGTTCACCATCACCAACCTGGGCATGTACGGTGTCGATGCCTTCACCCCGATCGTGAATCCGCCGGAGGCGGCCATCCTGGGCGTCGGCCGCGTCATCGAGAAACCGGCCATCTACCGTGGCGAGCTCGCCAGGCGCAGTCTGATGGTCCTCAGCCTCACCTTCGACCACCGCCTGGTGGACGGCGCCCCGGCCGCGGCGTTCCTGCAGACGCTGCGGGAGATGCTGGAGCAGCCGGCCCTGGCTTTCGCCACGGCGGCGCGCTGATGGACGCCGACCTGCTGGTTCTCGGCGGCGGCCCGGCGGGGCTCGCGGCCGCGCTGCGGGCCGCGGAGCTTGGCGCGAGCGTCACGCTCGTCGAGCGGGAGCAGCCAGGCGGCGCCTGCCTGCATCGTGGCTGCGTGCCGACTGTCACGGCGGTGGAGTATGGGATCCGCTGCCAGGGCAACGGCGTTGGAGGAGCAGGCGGGGACCTGTTGCCCCTGCACCACCGCCAGGGCGAGATCGTCAGGCAGCTCTATGCCGGTATCCGGACCTCCCTCGAGCAGGCGGGTGTCACCGTGGTCGAGGGACAAGGGCAGCTTGTCGGGCCGGGAGCCGTCGAGGTTGAGCAGCGATCGGGCCAGCACGCTCGCCTGGCTGGCAGGGCCGTGCTCCTGGCGCAGGGGGCGAGCTTCGTCCTGCCAGACATGCCGGGGATCGACCTGCCCGGCGTCTGGACGACCGACCACGCGCTGAACGCGGACGCGGTGCCCGCGGACGTCGTGGTCTACGGCGGAAACTTCATCGGCATCGAGTGGGCGCAGTTCTTCCAGGCGTTCGGCAGCCGCGTGACGCTGCTGGAGCCCGGGCCGGCGCTTCTCCCAGGCGAAGACCCGGAGATTGCGGAGGTGCTGCAGTTCTTGCTGAGCGAGTCCGGCGTCGAGGTGCTACTGAATGCGCCGGTCTCGGCGCTCGAGGACGCCGGCGGCGGGAGGATCGCCGCCCTCAGCGCCCGCGGACTCCACAGGGCGGAGCGGTTCCTGGTTTCTGACTGCCGGCAGCCGCTCCTGTCCGGTCTGCCGCTGGCGGAGCTGGGCCTCCAGACCCGGGCCGCCGCGCTGGTGGTGGACCGCCACCAGGCGACCTCGACGCCGGGCGTGTACGCGGCGGGCGACCTCACGGGCGGCCGCATGCTGTCGCAGTTCGCGCGTGCCCAGGGCAGCACCGCGGCGCAGGCAGCGCTGGGCCTGGGCAGCCAGTTCGACCCGGCCACCTGCCCCCGCGTGTACCACGTCCGGCCTGAGGTGGCGGCCGTCGGCCTTTCTGAGACCGAAGCGCGGGCGGCGGGCATCGGGGTCGTGGTGGGTCGCTCTGAGCTGGGCTACAACGCCCGGGCCCTCACGCTGGGGCAGGCGGTGGGCCTGGCTGAGGTGGTGGCCCGCCGCCCCGACGGGAAGGTGCTCGGCGTGCACCTCATCGGGCCAGCCTCCACCGAGCTCATCGCGCAGGCGGTCCTGGCCCTGCGGCTCGAGGCGCTCGCCGAGGACCTGGCGGCCGTGGTCCACGGGCATCCAACGCTCGCGGAAACCATCGCCGAGGCAGCGCAGGACGCTGTTCGCCAGCTCGCCACAGCCCCGCAGCCGGCAGGCCCACGCCAGTAGCCTGTATGGACCCTAGCACGGCCGCGTCACCGCAGCCCGCCGGAAAGACCCTGGCTGTCCTGCGGCTGGGGCACCTGGCGTACCGCTGGGCGATGCAACTGCAGGAGCGCCTGGTCGAGGCCCGCCACCGCGGCGAAGTCGGCGACCTGCTACTCCTCGTGGAGCACCCCCCAACCGTGACGCTGGGCCGCGGCGGCGGGTATGAGGACCTTCTCGTCGCGCCCGAGCGGCTGGCCGCCGACGGGATCGCGTTCGCATCGACCAACCGTGGCGGCCGGGCCACCTACCACGGGCCGGGCCAGCTCGTCGTGTACCCGATCGTGCGGCTCGCCCCACACGAGGCGCACGCGCACCTGTGGCGGCTCGAGGAAGCGGCCATTCAGACGCTGGCCCAATTCGGCGTTGTCTCCCACCGCGATGCCGATCACCCCGGCGTGTGGGTTGGGAAGGACAAGATCGCCGCCATCGGCCTCTCGATTCGCCGCGACGTCGCATACCACGGCATCGCCCTGAACGTCGCGCCCAACCTTCGCCACTTCGAGACCATCGTCGCGTGCGGGATTGCCGACCGAGGTACCACATCGCTCGCCAGGCTGCTCGGCACGTCGCCGGCGCTCGAGGAAGTGGAGCGTGTGTTCTGTGAGGCCTTCGCCCGGCTCTCCGGCGCGACGTGGCACGTCGGGCTCCGAGAGGCGCCCTGGCTGGTCGCGCCAGCGCCGCAGGGGCCTGAGGTCGAGTGGCTGGCGGGCCTGTTCCAGCAGGAGCGCGTGCACACGGTCTGCGAGGAGGCAGCGTGTCCAAATGTGGGCGAGTGCTGGGGCCTGGGCACGGCCACCTTCATGCTGCTGGGCGACGTGTGCACCCGCCACTGCCGCTTCTGTGCCGTCACGCCCGGACGACCCGATCCGCCCGACCCACTTGAGCCGTATCGTGTTGCCCGCGCGGCCGAGCAGATGGAGTTGCGCCACGTGGTGGTGACCTCTGTCGCGCGCGACGACCTGCCGGACGGTGGCGCGAGCCAGTTCACGGCGACGATCGCCGCGCTGCGGCGGCGCCTGCCCGGCGCGACGATTGAGGTGCTGATCCCGGACTTCGCCGGTTCGGCGTCGGCGCTCGCCCTGGTGATCCAGGCTGGGCCGGACGTGCTGAGCCACAATATTGAGACCGTGCCGCGCCTGTATCCGCTGGTCCAACGGCGCAAGAACTATCGCCGCGCCCTGGGGGTGCTGGCGTATGCGAAGCGTGCTGGCCTCACCGCGAAGTCCGGGCTGATCCTCGGCCTGGGGGAAACGCGAGGCGAGGTCGTGGACGTCCTGGTGGACCTGCGCCGAGTCGGCTGCGACCTGCTGACGCTCGGGCAATACCTCCAGCCGACTGACCGTCACCTCCCCGTGGCCGAGTACGTCCACCCCGCCGAGTTCGCCTGGTACCGCGAGATTGGACTGCAGCTCGGGTTCACGGACGTTGCCTCCGGTCCGCTGGTGCGGAGCTCGTACCGGGCTGGAGACATGCTGGGCAGCTTGGACGACCGGGCAAGGCGGCGCAGCGTGCCCCCTAAGAGTCCGAAATCCGGCGCCCACGCTGCCCTTTGCCAACCGTGCGCGTGACGTAGACGGGCTGGCCGAGGCCGCGCAGGCCGTGCGCGACCGCGCGGGCGTCGGCGTCGCTGGTGGCCAGTGCGAAGAGGGTTGGGCCGGCGCCAGCGAGGTGGAGGGGCCGGCGGGCGCACCCCTCGGCCGCCTCCCACAGGCGCGCCAGGCCGGGAAAGACCGCGCGCGCCGTGCGGGCGAACCCGTTCACCAGGTCGGCGTCCTCCACGCTGCCCTCCGTCGCCAGACGCGCCGCGGCGGCTTCGGTCGCTCGTCCATCGGTGAAGTCCGCCGGTCGCAGCGCCGCGTAGAGCCGCGCCGTCTTGTGCGAGATGTCGTGGCGTGGGGCGACGAGCACGAGCCAGGCTGGCCGCGCCCGCGCCACGGGCTGCAGTCGCTCGCCCCGGCCGCGCATGACCGCCGCGCCCCCGCGCAGGAAGAAGGGCACGTCGCTGCCGAGGCGCGCCGCCAGCGCGGCGAGGCCGCGCCGGTGGAGGTGGGTCCGCCACAGCCGGTTGAGGGCGAGCAGCGTGGCGGCGGCGTCGCTCGAGCCGCCACCCAGCCCGCCGGCCACCGGCACGCGCTTGCGCAGCGCGACGCGGACGCCGCGCTCGACTGCTGTCGTCTCTGCCAGGAGCCGGGCCGCACGCAGGACGAGGTTCTCGTCGGCGGCGAGCTCCAGGCCTTCGACCGTGCAGGTGATGCCGTCCGCCAGATCGAACCGCAGCTCGTCGGCCAGCCGAATGGTTCGGACCAGCGAGGCGATCTCGTGGTAGCCGTCGCTGCGCTGCCCCAGGAGCTCCAGCGTCAGGTTCACCTTGGCGTAGGCCCGGTAGGCGAGCGCCGAGGGAGGCTCGGCTGCGCTCTGCCCGTGGTTCAAGGCGTGAGCTCCTCAAACAGCGCTGCCCACTCCCGTACGCTGAGCGTGCCCGGCCGGCGCCGGGGGTCGATGCCGCGCGCCTCGAGGCCTGGCAGGATCGTCGCGCGGTCGACCCGCAGCCCCTGGGCGAGGGAGTTCGCGAGGGTCTTCCGGGGCTGCGTGAACCCGGCGTGCAGGAAGGCGACGAAGGTGGCGAATGAGGCCCGCGGGATGGCGCGGGCTCCGGCCGGCAGCGGCTGGATCAGGAGGACGGTGGAGTCGACCTTGGGCCGCGGATAGAAGGCGCCAGCGGGAACCTGACGTACGACGTGTACCGCTGCCTGGGCCTGGATCGCCACTGCCAGGGCGCTCAGCTCGCCAGGCCGGGCGGCGATGCGCTCCGCCACCTCGCGCTGGACCATTACCACCAGCCGAGACGCGAACGGCGGGCCGGCTTCCAGCAGGTGCCGCAACACCGGGGAGGTGATGTGGTAGGGCAGGTTGGCGACGACGACGTACGGGCCGCCAAAGGCCGTGCTGGGGTCGAAGCCCAGGATGTCGGCTTCGTGGACCTCCAGGTTGGGCGCCGGCAGGTCGAGGCGTAGCCGCTGGGCGAGCTGGGCGTCCAGCTCGACGGCGACGACCCGTCTCACGCAGCGCACCAGCCGTTCGGTGAGGATCCCGAGCCCCGGGCCGACCTCGAGCACCTCGTCGCGCGCCGGGTCGAGCTTCGCGGCGCCGACGATCGCGTCGGCGACGCGGCCGTCGGCGAGGAACGCCTGCGAGAGCCGCTTGCGCGCGTGCAGGCCAAGCTGGCGCAGGCGCTCGGCGGGCCGGGCTCGGTCGCCGGGGCTCTCTGGTACCAAGCGCGAAGCGCCGGCGAGCGGCGCCACCTCGGCTTGCCCCTCCGGACGAGGTGGCCGTGCACCCGTCTTCGATCGGCGCGCCGTCACAGCCGCGAGCCCGCTGGCTCAGGCCCGGCGACCCTGCGGCACCCGACGAGCACTCCTTACTGCTGCTTCCTTCCGGACCTGACAGGGTTCGAAGGTCGCCGCCGCGCAGGACCAGACCCTCAACGCTGCGCTGCCCACTGCCGGATCGGCAACGGACGACCTCGGACGGGGATTCAACCCCGCTAGAGCGGGTTTCGGGTTACAACGGACCGCTACTCCGCCGTCTAGCACGGCCGCCCACATTCTACCCGTGCCGGTTCCTGCCGGGCCACGCACCACGCGTCGGGTGCACCCGACGCGTGGTGCGCTGGTCGGCCGCGGCCGCCGCGGCCCCCGCTCGCCTGGCGCGCGACAGACCGCGCCTACGCCCCGCCTGCCGGGAGTCGCCGTGGAGCGCTTACAGCTCGGGCAGCACCCCGTCCGCTTCCTCCCAGGCGGGTGGTTGCTCGGGCACGCGGGCCTTCAGGCCGTACAGCACGCTCAGGACGGGTGGAACGACCAGCGTGGTGAGCACGCTCATGATCACCACGGTGGAGAAGACGGGTGGGGGGATCACGGCCAGCGAAGCGCCCACGCTCGCCACGATCAGGCCGACCTCCCCCCGCGGCACCATGCCCACGGCCACGAGCGCCATCTGTCGCGTGCCGAACCCCCAGGCACCCAGGCCGGCCACCAGCTTCCCCAGGATCGCCAGGACGGTCACGCCCAGGGCCAGCCCCAGCAGCGAGGGGTCCAGGAAGAGGCGCCAGTCAACCCGCGCGCCGATGAGGACGAAGAAGAACGGCACCAGCAGCTCGTAGACCGGTAGCGCCTGGCGCTCCAGTGCGAACTGCTCCCTGGTCTCGGCGAAGGCCATGCCGCCCAGGAAGGCGCCGATGATCGCCGCCAGGCCGATGTTGGCCGATAGCGCGGCCAGCCCCAGCGTCGCCGCCATGGCTACCACGAATGGCGCGTTGCGGATCCGCAGCGCTCCAATGTGCCAGCTCCACCGGCGCGTGGCGTGGGTCCCGAAGAACGCCACCAGGCCCACGAAGAGCAGCGCCTGCGCGGTGATGATCGCGATGCCCCCCGGGTTCACCCGACCCTCACGGCCGATCCCGGTCACTACCGAGAGGATCAGCAGGCCGAGCACGTCGTCGATGACGGCCGCCCCGAGGACGATCCGCGCCGGGCGAGACTCGAGCTGGCCCAGGTCGGCCAGCACCCGCGCGGTGATCCCGACGCTGGTGGCCACCATGGCGGCGCCCACGAACAGCGCCTCCACAGGCGGGTCGCCGCGCGACGCGATGAGACCGTACCCGAGGACGAACGGGACGGCGACGCCGGTGAACGCGACGATCGTCGCCCGCACGCCAACCCGGGCGATGTCGGCCAGGCGCGTCTCGAGGCCGACGAAGAAGAGCAGGATCACCACGCCCAGCTCGGCCAGGACGTCCAGGACGATGGCGAGCGCCTCCTCGGCCAGCTTCTCTTCTCCGAACATCTCCACGAGCGCCGGGCTGGGGACGCCGATCAGGCCCAGCGCGTACGGTCCGATCAGGACTCCGGCCAGCAGCTCGCCGATCACGGCAGGCTGGCGGAAGCGCTCGAAGATCGCCCCTGCCAGCTTGGCGGCGACGAAGATGATGAAGAGCTGGGTCAGGATCGAGGCTAGTCCCTGCACGTGACCTCTCCCATAAACGCGGTGGAGACAGGCAACCTCACTTGCCTGTCTCCACCGAGCCGGCTTGGATAGGGGGTCGCCGACCACCCCATAGCGCGCCGCTCGCTACACTGGGCGAGCCCGCTCCCGCTAAGCGTACACCACCGGGCGACCTGTGACCTGGCTCCTGGCCTACGTCTCCACCATCTTCGCAGCCAACTGGATGGTGGCCACCTTTGGCGTCGTGCCTGTTGGCTTCGGGCTGGCTGCTCCGGCCGCGGTCTACGCCGTGGGGCTGGCGTTCACCTTCCGCGATCTGACCCAGGAGCGCCTGGGCCGGTCCTGGACGCTGGGCGCGGTGGCTGCTGGTGCGTTGCTCTCGGCTCTCGTCTCGCCTCAGCTCGCGCTGGCCAGTGGCAGCGCGTTCCTCGCCAGTGAGCTGGCGGACTTCGCGGTCTACACGCCGCTCCGGGAGCGCCGGCAGTGGCTGCTCGCCGTGGCGGCGAGCAACTCAGTGGGGCTGGTGGTCGATTCGGCGCTGTTCCTCAGCCTGGCGTTCGGCTCGCTCGACTTCCTGGCCGGGCAGGTAGTGGGGAAGGCGTGGATGACGGCGCTCGCCGTGGGCGGCCTTTGGCTCCTGCGGCGCAGTGGACTCCCGGGGCGCGCGGCGCGGGTGGCGCCGTAGTATCCCCAGCGGGCGCGACGTCCGCTGCCAGTGGCGGAGAGGGTGGGATTCGAACCCACGAAGGCCTTTTGAGCCTTACCCGCTTTCCAGGCGAGCGCCCTAAGCC
>CAYSYM010000003.1:0-134535 GCA_964435115.1 uncultured Chloroflexota bacterium
CGCCGGGCGGCGCCGCCCGGCGCTACCCTTCCGGAGGCGCACCAGCGATCCCCATGGCGAGCGAGCCTGCGACTCCGCGCGTCCTCCTGCTCATGTCCGCCCGGACCTACCGGGCCGAGGCGTTCCTCCAGGCCGCCTCGCGCCTGGGCGTCCAGGTCACGGTGGGCACGGAGCGGGAGCACGTGCTGACAGTGCCGGGCTCCACCGTCGCGCTCGACTTCCGCCACCCGCGTCGCGCCAGGCAGCAGGTGCTGGAGTTCGCACGCAGCTACCCGGTCCAAGCCGTAGTTGGCGTCGACGACGACACGACCCTCCTCGCGGCGCACGCCGCCGAGGCGCTGGGGCTGCCACACAACTCCGTGGAGTCGGTCCAGGCTGCACGCTACAAGGATGTCATGCGGCTGGTGCTCTCCGAGACCGACCTCCTCTCGCCCCGGTTCGAGCTCGTCGGGCTCGATGCGGACCCTCGCCCGCTCGCCCCGCGGCTGGCCTACCCGTGCGTCCTCAAGCCGCTCTCGCTGGCGGGGAGCCGCGGCGTGGTCCGCGCGAATGACCCGCGCGAGTTCGAGGTGGCCTTCCGCGAGGTGGCCTCCATCCTGGCCGAGTCCGACCTCGACCCGGATGATCCCGGCGCCCGGCAGCTTCTCGTGGAGCGCTTCATCCCCGGCCGGGAATTCGCCCTCGAAGGTCTGCTCGTCGGCGGCAACCTGACCGTGCTGGCGCTCTTCGACAAGCCCGACCCGCTCGACGGCCCCTACTTCGAGGAGACCATCTACGTCACGCCGTCACGCCTGCCGGCGAGCGCGCAGGCGCGCATTGCGGAGAGCGTGGCCGACGCCGCGGCGGCGCTCGGGCTGCGAGAAGGCCCCGTCCACGCGGAGGTGCGGCTGAACGAGCAGGGACCCTGGGTGATCGAAGTCGCCGCCCGCTCCGTCGGCGGCCTCTGCTCCGGCGCGCTGCGGTTCGATGTCGACCTTTCCCTTGAGGAGGTCATCCTGCGCCACGCCGCCCGGCTCGGGCTCCCCCCGCTCGAGCGCGAGCGGCGCGCCGCCGGCGTAATGATGATCCCTATCCCCGGCGCGGGCACGCTCTACGACGTGCACGGGCTCGAGGAGGCACGGGCCGTGCCGGGCGTCGAGCAGGTGGTCATCAGCATCCCCCGTGGCCAGGCGGTGGTGCCCCTGCCACGGGGCTCGAGGTACCTGGGATTCATCTTCTCCCGCGCTGAGACGCCGGCCGCGGCCGAAGCGGCCCTGCGGGCAGCACACGCGCGGCTGCGGTTCGACATTCGCGCGAACCTGCCGCCGGCCGGCAGCCGGCCAGCGGACACCGCGGCCTGCCTGCTCTGAGCGCTCCACCCGGCGTTACGCCTACGGTGCGCCGGCGGACGTGTGGGGGCGGTGCCAGACAGCGGCGCGCCGAAGGATCCGTCTCAGGCGCGGCTGCTCAGCCGGGGCGGGATGTCCCCCGGGCTGCGCTACCCTTTCGCCGCCTGGGCGAACGGGCTCTGCGCGTCCTTGGCCGAGGTGTAGTACGGGTTGCTGCCCGCCGCGTGGTCGGTTACATCCACGACCTGCCGGATCTGCGGCACCGCCTGCCGGATGAGCTGCTCCACGCCCTGCTTCAGCGTGACCGAGGCCAGGCTGCACCCGACGCAGCCCCCGCCCAGCTCGACGTAGGCCACGTCGTCCTTCACGTCGATCAGGGTGGCGCGTCCGCCGTGGGTAGCGATGCCCGGGTTGATCTGCTGCTCGATCACGGCCTGGACCGTCGCCACCAGCGGGTGCGACAGGTCCAGGTCAGGGCGCGGCGCCGGCGGCGGCGCGGATGCCTCGGCCGGCCGGCGCGTGCCGGGTGGGTCCACCTTGAAGCCCGGCCGCAGCGGATCGTCGACGAAGTCCACCGTGGCCCCGTTCACCTCAGGCAGGCTCTGCATGTCGACCAGCACGGTGATTCCCCCGGCCTGGACCACGGCGTCGCCCGGCTGGGGCGTGGCCGACGGTTCGAGCGCCATCCCGTAGGTCGGCGCGCCGAAGCCCGGGTTCTGGACGGAGATGCGCAGGGCGCCCCCTTCAGCGCGCGCCCCCAGCACCTCGAGCAGCTTCTGCTGGGCGGTCTCTGTCAAATGCACGACCGGCTGTTCTGCCTCGGCCCCACCTTCGCCCTGTTTGCTCCACTTCGGCCAGCTCACCATGGCTCCTTCGCCTCTCAGCGTCCTGGTCCCTTAACCGAAGCTACGATGGGACCCACCCTGTGACCAGATCGCGCACCTGCGGGTTTCACCGTGGCTCTGGCCTAGACTGTACCAGGCGCGCGCCACTCTGCCCAGGGCAGGGTGTCTCGGTATTCCCCATCCCCTGCCCCAGGGAAGGGGAGCGAGGTTCCCGCTGGGGGCTGACGCCCCCAGGCCCCCACGAGGACGGAGAACGGCTGGGCTCACCCAGAACTGGAAGATCCTGGTCGGGGGGTTGGGTATTGGGGACTGGGAGCTGAGAGCGGACGGCCCCTGGCTCCGTGAAGGCGAAGGGGCGCGTGCGCTCGCCGAGAACGGCACGGCCCGGGCGCCCCTCGGGGCTGGTCCAGCCGTGAGGGGCGCCCGGGCCGTGCTATCGTCAGAGGCATGATCGCGGCCGCGCCACGGCCAGCCACACCCAGTGGACACCCCGAGCTCGCTCCCTACGTGGCCGAGTCGGTCTGGCGGCGCGACCCTCGGGACGGCCCAACCCTGCTGGTGGTGTACGCCCACCCGGACGACGAGACGTTCGGTAGCGGCTACACGCTGGCCCGCTACGCGGGCGAGGGCGTGGCGGTGCACTACGCCTGCGCCACCCGCGGCGAGTGCGGGATCGCCAACCCAGGGCGGCTGGCGGGCCACGCGGATGCGGGGGCGCTGCGAACGGCCGAGCTGCTGTGCGCGGCGGACGCGCTGGGCCTCGCGTCGGTCCATTTCCTCGGCTACCGCGACTCTGGGATGCCCGGATCGCCAGACAACCGGCACCCCGACGCCTTCGCTCAGGCGCCGCTCGAGCGCGCCATTGGGCAAGTAACGGCGCTGGTCCGCGCCCTTCGGCCGCAGGTGGTGCTGACCTTCAACCCGTACGGTGGCTACGGCCACCCGGACCACGTCAAGGCGCACCGCGTCGCGGTAGCGGCCTTCGGCGCCGCGGGGGATCCGGCCCAGTACCCGGAGCAGGTGGCGGCGGGTCTCACCCCCTGGTCGCCGCAAAAGCTCTACTACTCGACCTTCAGCCCTGGCGTGCTCAAGGTGAGCATCCCGCTCCTCCGCCTGCTGGGCCGAGACCCCCGCCGCTTCGGCGAGAACCGTGACGTGGACCTCGTCGAGGCCGCCGCGCAGGTGACGCCCGTCACCACCGCCGTCGCGGCGGGCGCCTTCGCCGCGCAGAAGGAGCGCGCCATGCTCTGCCACCGCAGCCAGCTCGGCGGCCTGGCCTGGCTGCTTCACCTCCCCGCGCCGATCCGCCGCCTCCTCGCCACCGAGCACTACACGCGCGTGGTGCCCCCGTGGGACGGAAGCGGGCGACGGGAACGAGACCTCTTCGCTGGCGTCTCCCGGGGGTGAGCTCAGGGCCGCACCGGGGCGCGGCGCATCACCAGGATCCGGGCGCCGTCGCGGCGCAGGAAGACGAAGAGCCGGGCCAGGAGCGCCATCCGACGGAAGTAGGGCGGCAGGTCGCGCCAGCCCACCGTCCTGAACCCGAAGCGCTGGTAGTACTCCTCGAGCGTGCTCCGGCACATCAGGTAGAGCGGCCCCGGCTCGCGCGCGAGGAGCGCCTGGACGATCCGCGTGCCAATCATCTGGCCCTGGCGATCGGGCACGACGGCGAGGGAGGCAAGCTCGCGGCTGCCGTGGCCGTGCGGCTTGACCTGCCCCACTCCGACGATCCTGCCGTCGTCCATCGCCACGACGAAGCGCCGCCAGCTCAACCCGAAGGGGTTGATGCGGGCAGCGCGCACGATCGCCCTGATTGCCGGCTCGTCCGCCTCCACCGCGGATCTGACTACCAGGGGCATGGCCGGGCGTCTCCGGGCTACCGCCCGTCCGCGCTGCCGAGGTCCTCCAGCAGGTAGCTGCCGGGCTGGAGCGTCCGGGGCGCCGTCGGCGCGACGACCAGCACGGCGCGCTCGTCCGTGGCGTCGAGCCGGAACGTCGCACCGCCGTCCGCGTCGATGGGCACGGCGTCCACCGCGACGCCCTGGCGGGTCCACCGCACCAGCCGGAGCTGCCATCGCTGGGGCAGCGGGGCGTCCACACGCAGCCACCCGTCCGCCTCCCACACGCCTTCGGCCGAGGCGTCATCCGCCAGGCCGAGCTCGGGGATCCAGAAATCGTCCAGCGCGAATCCCCGCGCGCTGTAGCCCTGGTCGGTGAGGTACTCGAAGCGCAGCAGGACCTCCGCACCGGCAAACGGCGAGAGGTCCACCTCTTCCTCCACCCAGCGCGGCTCGGCCCCACCGCCGCTCACCCCGGTCCAGCCCACGCCGTAGCCGTTGCCCATCGCCTCGTCTGAGCCGGTGTACCGCCCTGGCAGAGTGCGCCAGGTCGCGCCTCCATCGCTCGAGGCGACCAGGTAGACGTAGTCGTACTGCTCCTCCAGGTCATACCAGACCTGGAACCGGGCGGAGGCGCGATCCAGGCCGCCGAGGTCGATCCGCCGCGTGAGCGTGCTGTCCAAGCTGTCGCTCCGGTTGCTCCACCAGACGGTAGCCGCGGCGTCGCCCGTGCCCACGAGCGGCACGGCGGCCGCCCCGGTGAACCTGAACGGGCCGCCCCCCGGCGGCAGCTCCAGGTAGTTCGCGGCGTACTGGGGGACCAGCCCCTGCACGCGGCCGCCCCGCGCGAGGGTGGCCGTGACGCTCACGCGCACCTCGGCGTCGGGGTACGCGTACCGGCCGTCGTCGAGAGCCGGGTCGTCGAGCAGGTTCGCGACGGTCCAGTCGGCGAACAGGCGGTCGAACCCCTGACCACCGGCCTGCCGCTCGAGGAACCGCTGGAAGAGCTCCTCTCCCCTGGCACAGGTCTCCAGCAGGCCGGGCAGACCTGACGGTCCGCCGGCGCGACCGGTGACGTAGCTCCAGAAGAGGTAAGAGGCTTCGTAGTGCCGGGCCAGCTCAGAGGGCTGGTTCGACCAGGCGTTGAGCTGGACGTCGGGCCGCGCCGAGAAGCTGGCCAGGGTCGCGCCGCGGTAGCCGGCCAGCCGCGAGGCGAGCTCGGCCGCGCCCTCGTCGACCCAGGTCTCCTGGACCGGGCAGCGCGCGAAGGAGAGGAGGTGCTCGAACTCGTGCGCGATCGTCGCGTCGAATGCGCCTGTCCCGGGCCGCAGCGCGTTGAGGTTGACGTAGATGATGTCGCGCTCGTTCGAGCGCGGGCTGGCGGCGCGCGGGGAAGTATCGGCGCCGGAGAAGTAGGCCGCGACGCCGGGCACGTCGCCGAGCAGGAAGGCGATACGCGGGTCGCCGTCGATGCCTGGCTGGGGCTCCGAGCCGAAGTACTGGCGCAGGGTCGGGTAGGTGCGCGCCTCGAACACCGCGGCCGAGCGCTCCACGTCGGCCCGCGGCGCCCGCGCCAGCAGGTCGTCCTGCACGTACCAGTAGGCGCGCTCGGTCGCGAGCTGCACCGTCGCCCGCGCCTTGAAGGTGCGCGCTGCGCGCTGGTCGACGATCCAGAACTCGGCTCCCTCGCCTACCTGCCGGGGCGCTACGCTGGGGCGCGCGGCCGCAAGGGCGTCGGCTGGCACGCCGCGGAGCCTCATCGCCAGGCCCAGGGGATCGCGCGGCGGGAGCGGGGTCGCCCTGAGCTGCTCCAGCAGACGCTCCGGCGACGCCTCTGGCTGCGCCCCGGCAGGCGCGGCGGCCAGGACGACGAGCGCGGTCGCCAGCGCCAGCACCGGGAGGACGCGCCCCACCCGCCGGAGCGCGCTGGCTGCCGTGTCGCCCAACCCGGCGCGGTCCTCGCCTGGACGGGTCTGCGCCACACGTCGGCTCATGGGCTCGGCCACCGGGTGCAGGGCGTGCGCCGCGCTCAGCGGAGGCCCGCCAGCACCCCCTTGACCAGCGTCACGAGGCGTGGCTTGATGCGTTCAGCAGCCGCCAGGACCTCTGCGTGCGAGATCTGGCGGCTGGCGCCTTTGCCCACGGCCATGTCGGTGATCGCCGAGATCCCGAGCACCCGCATCTGCTCGTGGCGCGCCACCAGGACCTCCGGGACCGTCGACATGCCCACGGCGTCGGCCCCGCCGTGCTGCAGGAAGCGGATCTCGGCCAGCGTCTCGTAGGCCGGGCCGCCCACCAGGGCGTACACCCCTTCCCGCAACGGGAGCCCATGCGCTTCCGCCACGCGGTGGGCGAGCGCACGGAGCGCAGCATCGTACGCACCCAGCATGTCCAGGAAGCGTACGCCGAGCGCCGGCTCGTGGACGCCGCGGAGCGGGCTGAGCCCAGCCATACCTAGCAGGTTCAGGTGGTCGGACAGCACCATCAGGTCGCCCGTCTGGAACGCCTCGTTCAAGCCGCCGGCCGCGTTGGTGACGATGAGCGTCGTTGCCCCGAGGCGGCGCATGACACGGACGGGGAACGTCACGTCCTGGAGGCTGTAACCCTCGTAGAAGTGCAGCCGTCCACGCATCGCGACGACCGGGACGCCCTCCACCGAGCCGAGGACCAGCTCGCCCGCGTGTCCTTCCACGGTAGGGGCCGGGAAGTAGGGGATCTCGGGGTACGGGACGACGGTCGGCGCGGCGACCTCGTCGGCCAGGTCGCCCAGGCCCGAGCCGAGGATGAGCGCGACGTGCGGGGGAGCGCCACCGCGCGCTCGGACGGCAGCAGCCGCCTCCGTCACTCGGGCGGCAGTGCCCTGCTCGGCCCCGTGCACGCCGGGATGTTAGCGTCCCGGCCCTCCGGAGACGAGGAGAGCCGACCCGTCGTGACGCGGCCGAGGCGTCTCCGTGGGAGGCTGGACCGTCTGCGCCCGGGCCGCCTGGGCGTAGATCTGCGTGGTAGAGATGCTCGCGTGCCCCAGCAGCCGCCGCAGCTGCTCCAGCGCCAACCCCCCGTCCACCTTGTGCGTGGCGAACGAATGGCGGAGCGTGTGGGGGGTGACTTCGATGGGCAGGCCGGATTCCCTGACCAGCTCCTTCATGATCAGCCAGAACCCCTGGCGGGTGAGACGCTGCCCGCGGTGGTTGAGGAACAGCGCCGTCTGGGTCGGATCACGCCGCGTCAGGGAGGGCCAGGCGCGCAGTGTGTAGGTCCGAACCGCGGCCGTCGTCACCGGATCCAGCGGGAGCACCCGCTCGCGGCCGCCACGGCCGACCACACGCACCGTGCCATCCGCCAGGTTCACGTCCGCGGTGCCCAGCATCACCAGCTCGCTCACACGCATGCCGGTGGCGTAGAGCAGGCGCAGCATCGCCGTGTCGCGGAACGCCTCCGGCGTCTCCTTGCGCTGGGCCTGCTCGACCAGGGCATTCACGTCGGCGGCGCTGATGGCGCGCGGGGGTGCCTTCTTCACTTCGGGCGCGTCGAGCCCCGCGGTAGGATCGGCCGCCACCTCGCCCGCGCGCCAGAGGTAGTGGAAGAAGGACTTGAGGGCGGCGACCTTGCGGGCGACGGTCGCCGGCGCATACCCCCGCTCGTGCAGCCACAGGAAGTAGCCCGCCAGCCGTTCGCGGTCGACCATGCCGAGTGGAATAGAGCTCCCCGAGCCCGCGCGCGCCGCCTCGGCGGCCAGGAAGTCGGCGAACTGCGCTAGGTCGTTGCGGTAGGCCGAGACGGTGTTGGCGGCGAGGCCGCGTTCGCTCACCACGTGGGCGAGGAACGCCTCGATGCGGTCGTTCATGGACAGTGGCAGCTCCAGTTCAAGGTGGACGGCGCGGCGTGCTGCGCCGGGCAGCGCGGCGTGCCGGAGGGTTCAGCCAGGCGACCGCCGGAGCAGCGCCGGGGCCCGGGCACCTGCACCCGGCCCCCGGCCTCGCCCGGCACGCTCGCTCCCCAGAACGACGTGGAACGTGGCGCCCGAGTGGTGGCGGAGCGGGCGCGTGGCCGGTCAGCGGGGGCCGCGTGGGCCGCTCCTGGACCCAGCAGGGCCCGAGGGGCGCGGCCCACGCCGGCCTGGAGCCGCGCGGCGGCCAGCGGGCGGCTGCGGCCCGGAAGGCCGGGCAGCCGGCGGCCGAGGGCCGCGTGCCTGGCCGGGCCGCTCGCCCATCCGGCGTGCCTGGCGGACGTGCTCCTGGTCCCACCGCCAGATCGTCCAGTAGTGCGGGCGGCGGTATTCCTCGCCCTCCACGTAGAAGCCCGGGGTGGCGCCGAAGATCTCCTGCCACTCACGCGCGTCACGCCGGACCTTGACCTGCGCCGCCGCCGGCGTGAAGGAGCCCAGGACCTGGTCGAGCAGGTAGCGCACCACGCCCACCTGCGGCTCCTCGCCCGCGGTCCCCATGTCGCGAATCGAGAGCGTCTCGTCGACGCGCAGGTGGTACTCGACGAACCCGGCGATGTCCCACGCCCGCGCCTGGCGGTCGTACCGCTCGAGGACCAGGAGATCGCCGCGCGTGGCGGCGCCGCGGTAGCTCTCACGCCGGCCGCCTCGCTCCGGCTTGACCAGCGTCGCGCCGATCGCCGCGCGCAGCCTCGCCTCGTCTTCCAGCCGTGCAGGACGGACGCGGTACGCCAGTCGGGCCTCTTCCACCCAGGACTCCGCCTCCAAGCGTAGTGGGGGCTCAGACGCAAGGACAAGCGCTCGACCGACACCCGCAGGCCTCTCGCGGCGCTACGGGTCGACCCGCTGGGTCACGTGCAGCCACTTCACGAAGAGCAGCCGTCGTACCTCGGCGGGCGCGAAGCCGAAAGCCTCGAGTGCGTACCGCCACTTGTACAGGGTGAGGCGGTGGAGCTCTAGCGGCGAGAGATACTCCACGCAACGCTCCACCGTCGCGGGCGCGTTCGCGGGTGCAGATGCTGCGGTCACGTGCGGTCGCCTCCCAGGCGCTGCGCGCTTGCTGTTCCAGCCGGGCCTGCCCGCGGGCCGACGCCTAAACGCTTCGCGCTTGTTCTTCCTGTGAGCTGCGCGAGTGGGCCACCTCGACGCCAAACCGTGCCGAGCGTCGGCCCGCGGGCGGGGCGATGGCCCTGACGACCTTGGGGGTCGGCGCACGTGATGTTCACTTATGTGGCGTCACAGCCCCGTTGCGACGCGCTCACCCCGCGCTACACCGGTGTCACAGACGGGGCCTGGGGCGGAGATGCGAGCAGAGAAACCTTCCCGCTCAAACTCGATCGGCGGCTCGCAGCGCTCGACGGTGACCGGCCAGCGGCCGCGGCGCGTTAGGCCTCGTGCTTCACGAGGCTGTAGCCGATGCCGGGGCGGGTGAGGATGAGCTTCGGCCGGGCGGGCTCCTGCTCCACCTTCTGCCGCAGGCGCGCGATGTTCACCCGCAGCAGGTGCGCCTCGTCACGGTAGGCGGGCCCCCAGACCTTGGTGAGCAGGTCGTCCTGCGTGACCACGCGGCCGGCGTTGCGCGCCAGGTAAGCCAGGATGCGGTACTCAGTGGGTGTCAGGTTGATGGGGTGTCCGTCCATCAGGGCCTGGTGCTGCCCGAAGTCCACGGACAGCGGTCCGGTGGTGAAAATCGGGGTGGCTGCCTCTTTGGTGTACTGCTTGGACCGCCGCATCAGGGCCTTGACCCGCGCGATCAGCTCCTGGGCGCCGAACGGCTTGGTCAGGTAGTCGTCGGCGCCCGCGTCCAACCCGGCCACCTTGTCCTCCTCGGCGTCCTTCGCGGTCAGCATGAGCACCGGCGCGATGCTGAAGTCGCGCAGGCGCCGACACACCTCGCGCCCATCCATGCCCGGCATCATGATGTCCAGCACGTAGAGGTCGGGTTCTTCCGCCTCCGCGTGCTTAAGCACGCTCGGGCCGTCAGACACCGTGATCACCCGGTAGTTCGCCAGCTCCAGGTTGCGCTGGACCAGCTTGAGGAGGCGAGGGTCGTCGTCAGCGACCAGCACGGTTGGTTTCTTGGTGGTCATGGGCACCCTTCGAATGACTAAGGCGTCGCGTCCCCGAGCTGGTGGACGGGCAGCGTGAACCTGAACGTGCTGCCTTTCCCCACGCCATCGCTCTCCGCCCAGATGCGACCGCCGTGCGCCTCGACCAGGCCCCTACAGATCGCGAGTCCGAGCCCGGTGCCGCCAGCACGGCGACTCACTTCGCCCCCGACGCGGTGGAACCGGTCGAAAATTCTATCCAGTTCGCGAGCGGGCAGACCAACCCCCTCGTCGGCCACCGACACCACCAGCTCCCGTGGTGAGAAGGTGGCTGAGAGGGTAACCCGGCCGCCATCGGGCGAGTACTTGATGGCGTTCGCGAGCAGGTTCTGCATCACCTGGTACACGCGCCGCGCGTCGACGAGCACCTCGCGATCCTCCCGCCACTCCAGGATGAGCTCGTGCGTGCGCGTCGAGAGCTGGAGCTTCCGCACGACGTCGCGCGCTATGGGACCCAGCCGGACCGGCGCCCTGTCGATCCGCAGCATGCCCGCTTCCAGCCGGGAGACCTCGAGCAGGTTGTCGATCAGCTCGCGCAGGCGGTCCGACTCCGAGTCGATAATCTCGAGGAACTCGCGCCGGTCCTCGCGCGGGAGCTTGTGCTCGTGGGTGAGGAGCGTGGTGGCGTAGCCCTTGATCGAGGCGAGCGGCGTCCGCAGCTCGTGCGACACGGTGCTCAACAGCTCGCTCTTCATGCGGTCCAGCTCGCGCAGCGCCTCCACCTTCCGTGTCTCTTCCGCCAGGTGGAGGTTGTCGATGACGAGGGCGCTGTGGTTGGCCAGCGAGACGAGCAGCCGCTCGTCGTTCAGCGAGTAGGCGTTGGGCTGGCGGCTCTCCAGGTCGACCACCCCCACCACACGGTCCTTCAGCACCATGGGAACGGCGAGCTGCGACCGCACCCCGCTGCGCTCAGGCGTGAGGTCTGGCCTGGTATCGCCCCACCCCAGCCCCACCCGCACCGGCTGGCTGCGACTGTAGGCGTGCGCGGCGAGCCTGGACGGCCGGAGCCCAGATAGCGGCACGCGGCCCGGACTGTCACCCGCTGCCAGGCGCAGGGTGCCCGTCACCGGGTCGCGCAGCCAGACGCTCGCGTACGTGTACTGCAGCCGCTCCTTCAGGATGGGGACGATCTGGCGGGCAACCTCGACCGCCGATCGTGCCGCATGGGCCGACTGTCCGAACTGGTAGAGCGCGGTCACTTCGTCCAGGCGCCGCCGCTGGAGGTCGTGCTGGTAGGCGTTGTCGAGCGCGACCGCCACCTGCGACGCGAGCAGCTCCGCCTTCGCCAGCTCCTGCGCGCCGTACGCCGTGGGGTTGCGACCGTCGGTACAAACGAGCACGCCGTCCACGCGTCGCCCGTGGGTCACCGGCACGGCCACCAGACATTCCGCATGGAGGAGGACGTTCAGGAACTGGTTGCTCAGGCCCGCCGAAAGCGCGTGCTGCACGACCTCGGCTTCACCGGTCCGGGCGACGCGCGCGGCGAGCGATGTCGGGTCGTCCAGCGGCAAGCGGCGGCTGAGCACGGACCGCCGCCTCGGCCCGAGCACCTCGGCGGCCTCCAGCTCCTGGGTGGAGGGGTCGACCATCCAGAGGACGACGGCGTCGGCGCCGATCGCGATTTGCGCGGTGCGACACACCAGCTCCAGAAGCTGCCGCTGGTCGGGGGCGCCGAGGAGGGCGCTGCCCAGGTCGCGCAGCTTCACCTCGAAGACGCCGGAGCGCTCGACCCGACGCAGGAGCTGGCGGTTCTCGACCAGGGCCAGCGCCAGCCGGGCGCTGATCAGGCCGAAGAGGACGATGACGCCGAAGAAGCCGGCGCGCGTGCCGGAGCCGGCTGCTTCCGCCCCAGCCAGCAGGAGAATGGCGAGCCCCGCCGCCAGCGCCGGGGCGAGCCGCAAGCGGGAGTCGTCGGCCGCTTCAGATGGGCGGGCGAGCTCGGACCACCGCAGCCCGAGCCACGCGGAGCGTGCCAGGAGGGCGACCCCGAGCAGCGAGGAGCCCGCTGCCGCCGCGGGCGTGAAGAGGTCCAGCCCCAGGCTCCCGGCCGCTTCGCCGCCCGCGCGGGCGGCCAGGAAGGCCACCCCCAGCAGCAGGTAGGCATCGGCGTTCTGCAGTCCCGCCTTCAACGCCGACCGCGTCGCGGCCACGACGGCGTAGCCCGCTCCTGCGAAGGCCACCAGCACCACCACCGAGAACGGCGCGGCTGGGCTCCACCGCGGGGCAAGCACGACCGCGGCCAGGCCGACGGCCACGGCCACAATCGTCGCGTCCAGGACCAGGTAGAGCGAGCGGACGCCCCAACGGGGTCCGCCCAACTGGCTGGCCGCCGTGGCGACCAGCAGGAGAGCCACTCCGACGTCGGTCAGCCAGCGACTCGGATCGCTCAGTCGAGCGGCGGTGCCGTGCGCCATCTCGGCGAGCATCACCAGCGCCACCGCGACCGCCTGCGTCTGCCACCGACGCGCCTGGCGCGTCTGCGCGTGCTCGGCCGCGACCACCGTGAGCAGCGCCGCGCCACCGGCCAGGAGGACGGCCAGCGCCCACACCACGGATCGGAGCGGTGGACTGGCGACCAGCACGTCCGCCGTGGCGAGCGCGAGAAGCGCGAACAGCGTGGCCGGCCAGGCGCCGCTGGACCCGGCCCGCGGCGCTTCCCCTGGGCCCGCTGCAGGCTGGGCTGCGGCCGGCGTCAAGCGGAGCGGCCTTGACGGGTCGGCGGCGGCCCCCGGCGGGCGTGCCCGCCCCGAGCGGCCGCTGCTGGGACGGGTGCGTTGGCCCGGCCCCGCTCGGGGCGGGCGCTCCCGCCGGACTGCCCGGCCACCGCCGGGCGAGAGGGACGAGGGCAGCGGGGCAAGCGGCATGGCGGGCCGGGGCGCTGCGACGATGCTAATGCCGCCGACCCCTTATGACAACCCACCCCCGAGTCGTCGCCAGGGTCTCCCAGTTCTCGGCGAGCCCAGCCGTGCTCCGTCCTCGTGGGGGCGTGGGGGCGTCAGCCCCCAGCGGGAACTTCGCTCCCCTGCCCTGGAGAAGGGGCAGGGGATGGCGAAGACCGAAACACCCTCGAGACGTCGAGAGGGGTGCAGGACCATTCGGGCGTCGATAGCGGCGGGCCGCCGCGGGTCGCTCTCGCCCCTCAAGCGGGGGGCTCAGAACGTGAGCGCGGTCCCGATCGACGCCAGCACCCAGAAGACAGCCAGCACGATCGTGAACTGGAACAGGGTGCGCTCGAATCCGCGGCGCGTCCGGTAGATCGAGCTGTCGGACGAGCCGAACGCGGAGAACCCGGACCCGCGCGTCTGGAGCAGGATGATGGCGATCAGCACGATCGCGAGCAGGGTCTGGACGACCTGGAAGGCAGCGTGCATAGGAGAGAGTCCGGCACGCCGCCGTGATCCTAGGGCCGAGGCGCCGGACGACCAGGGAGTATACGGGCGAGGCGCAGCCCCGTGCCTCTCGCTCGAGGCGGCAGGCAGGGAACGGTCACACGCGTGAGGCGGCCATGAACCTCCGCCTGGTAACAGCGCGGCTTGCGGCAGCTTGCCTACTGGCCGGCGCGCTCATGCTGGACGTACAGCTCCATCAGCACCCGGCCCAGCTTCTCCGGGTCGTGGCGCAGCGGCTGGCCATCGCGTGCCACGTCCTCTTCGACGACCCGGTAGCCGGTGCCGGCTGGCGGCGTCCGTCGCGCCACGAGCTGGACGCGCGTCTCTGGTGGCGGCGCCGCCGCGCCGTGGCGGTTCGCCACGACCACGTCGAGGGGGTTCTGTTGCCCGGGCAGGTGCCGCGCCAGTGCCGCCACGTGGTCCTCCACCGAGTAGCCATCCGTCTCCCCCGGCTGGGTGGCGACGTTGCAGACGTACACCTTGAGCGCGTCCGTCTGCTGCAGCGCTTTCGCAATACCTTCCACCAGCAGGTTGGGCACCACGCTCGTGTACAGGCTGCCCGGGCCAAGCACGACGAGGTCGGCCTCGAGGATCGCCTTGACGGCCTCCGGCTGCGCTGCCGGGTGCTCGGGGCGCAACGAGACCTGCTGAATCGGCTTGCCCACCTCCGGCACCCTCGACTCGCCGCACACCTCGCTCCCGTCGGCGAAGCGGGCGCAGATCTGTACGTCCTCCAGAGTGGACGGCAGGATCGTCCCCGTGACCGCCAGGACCCGGCTGGTCTCCCGGAGCGCGTGCTCGAAGCTGCCGGTGATCTCCGTCATCGCGAGCACGAACAGGTTCCCGAAGCTGTGGCCCTCGAGCGACGAGCCCGGACCGAACCGGTACTGGAACAGCCGCGCCATGAGTGGCTCCACCTCGGCCAGGGCGACGATGTTGTTGCGGAAGTCGCCCGGCGGGAGGATGCCGTGCTCGTGCCGCAGCCGGCCCGACGAGCCACCATCGTCGCCCACGGTCACGATCGCCGTCACGTGGCTGGTGTGCCGCTTCAGACCGCGCAGCACCACCGGCATGCCGGTGCCCCCGCCGATACACACCACCCGCGGGCCCGCCTGCCGCAGCCGGAACTCGTAGATGGTGTCGAGCAGGCTCGGCCGGTTGGCGCCGGACGGCCGGAGGGCGCCCGTCAGGGAGAGGTAGAGCCCACGCACGCCCACGCCAAAGACCAGGATCCCCAGGGCCACGAAGAGAGCCGCGCGCACCAGCCGCGGCAGGAACTGGAGGGTGGCGAGCTGCGCCCAGGCGGGGACATCCACCGTCCGGTACAGCTCCGCGAGCGCGTAAGCGATCCCCAGGCTCACCAGCACCAGGCCGAGCACCAGGACCAGCACCCAGCGCTTGATGAGCATGCCGGGGTAGAGCAGCTTCAGCACGGTAGTAGCCGGCCGCTCAGCACGTGAGCCAACGGTCAACCTGATTCCCTGGAGATGTGGCCCACGGGCTGAGCTCGCAAGAGGCACGAAGCGCGAGGCGCTTAGCGGACGGCGCGCGAGGCGAGGAAGCTGACCACGCTGACGACGAGCGCGCCGAGGAAGGCGCCGCCGAACCCGCTCACGGCGACGCCGACGGGGAAGAGGCTGGCAACCCAGAAGATGACTGCGTTGACCACGAGCGTGAACAGGCCGAGCGTGACGAGCGTGAGCGGCAGCGAGAGCAGCAGCAAGATCGGTCGCAGGAACGCGTTCAATAGCCCGAGCACGAATGCGAACAGGAGCGCTGCCTCCAGACTGTCCACGCGCAACGCGTCTCTGAAGAGGTTGCTCGCCAGGAGGACCGCGAGGGCGTTGAAGAGGAGGCGGAGGAGGAAACGCTCCATTCGCGTGGCGCCGCGGCAGTCTAGCAGACGCTTCGCCTGGGGCCGAGGCGGAGAGTCCGCGCGACGCTGGCGACTGCAGGCCCGTGCAGCGGCGAGGGCAACGCGCCCGGCGCGTACACTGCACGCGTGATCGGGAACATCGCCCAGTTCTGGCAGCTGACCCGCGAGCTCGACGTGAACGCCATCCGGGCCGAGCTCGACCGCACTCCCTCCGTCCGGGTGCTGGGCTCAGACGCCGGCTCGGCAGCGCGGCTGGCCGGCATGATCGACCCGCAGGCGGCCGGGCGGGAGGTGCAGGTGGGGCTCCTGGTCGACCGGGCGCTGGGGCCGTGGGAGCGGGGCCGCCCCGACCTGTACGTCGTGGGGGTCGGCTCGGCGCTGGAGGCGGCCGATCGGCGCGCCCTGACCGAGCTGGGGATCGGCCAGACGCCGGTGCTGCTCGTCCAGCTCGAGGATGCGGTGAACGTGGTCGTCGTCGGCGTGCCCGAGGAACGCGTCGTCGGCCTCGAGCCCGGGCTGAGCGAGGCTGCCGCCCGCGACCGGGTGCTGAGCGCGCTCGTACGCCTGGCCCCAGAGGTGATGCTGCCACTCGGCCGGCGTTACCCGCACCTCCGCGAGGCGGTGGCCGCCCACCTCGTGCTCGACGCGGCGCGCGTCAACGCCCAGTTCGCCGCGGTCTCCAGCTTGCCGGCCAGCATCCCGCTCCTCGGCGGCCTGGTGGGCGACATGGCGGACATGCTGGTGCTCACCAAGAACCAGGTCATCCTCCTGTTCAAGCTCGCCGGCCTCTACGGGCGCGACCTGGACCTGGGCACGCGCACGATCGTGGAGGTCCTCCCCGTCGTCGGCGGGGCGTTCTTCTGGCGGACGACCGCCCGCACCCTGGTGGGCCTGCTGCCGGGCTTCGTCTCGCTCCTCCCCAAGGCACTCGTGGCGTACACCGGCACGTTCGTCGTGGGTGAGCTGGCGCGCTACTACTACCGGTACGGGCGGAAGGCGCCGCCTGAGGTGGTGCGCGCACTCAGTGCACAGGGGCTGCGGCTCGCGCGCGCGAGCCTGGGGCACCTCGGACGTCGGCGGTCCGCCTGACGGCCGCGCAGCGGGCACCCCTCACAGCTCGATCGTCGCCTCGCGCCCCATCAAGTGGACCAGCGCCTCGCGCGGGCGCGCCCCGCCCGCCACGACGCGGTACACCTGCACGCAGACGGGCAGGTCGACCCCGTAGCGCTCGGCCAGGCGCATGGCCGCTCGGGCCGCCGGAACCCCCTCCACCACTTGCGGTGTGCTGGCCAGGATCGCCGCGATCGAGCGTCCGCGGCCGAGCTGCTCGCCTGCCCAGCGGTTGCGGCTGTGGCGGCTGGTGCAGGTGGCCACCACGTCGCCGAGACCGGCCAGGCCGGCCACCGTGCGCGGATCGCCCCCTGCCGCCTCCACCAGCCGGCCGATCTCCACCAGCGCCCGCGTGATCAGCGCGGCCCGCGCGTTGTCCCCGTAGCCCAGCCCGTCCGACGCCCCGACGGCCAGCGCCACCACGTTCTTGAGAGCACCGCACAGCTCCACGCCGACGACATCCGTCGATGTGTAGATCCGGAACGTCGGCCCGTGGAGGAGCGCCTGGAAGGCGTCGGCCACCGAGCGGTCCTGGCAGGCGACCACGGCGGCCGTGGGCAGGCCCCGTCCGACCTCCTCGGCGTGGGTGGGTCCGGAGAGCACGGCAATACGCCTGGCAAAGCGGGAGCCAAGCTCCTGGGCGGCAACTTCCGAGAGGCGGAGGAGGGTCGGCTGCTCGAGTCCCTTGGCGGCGTGCAGCACCATGGCCTCAGGGCTGACGAACGGGGCGACCAGGCGCGCCGTCTCGCGCAGCGCCTGCGAGATCGGCACCAGCAGCACCGCCCACGCGCCCGCCACCGCCTCCCGCGCGTCGACCGTGGGACGCACCGCGGGTGGCACGGCCACACCGGGCAGGTAGACCCGATTCTCGCGCGTGGCGGCGATCTGGTCGGCCAGCTCGGCGCGCCGACACCACAGCCGCACGGCGTGGCCGCCGGTGGCCAGCAGCACTGCCAGAGCCGTGCCCCAGGCGCCGGCGTTGACGACGGCCACGTGCCCACCACGGCGCCCGTTCGGCGCTACCGCCACCGCCCCGGGTCTGGGATCGTGCACGGGCCCATCCTAAATGGGCGAGACGCCCGGCCGCGACGCTCTCGCCACTGCCCTCCGCTGCCCCTCGCGCCCACCAGCCTGCCTCCGCAGAGTGTGCTAATGGCATCGCTGATAGCGTGGCCTGCTTCCGCTCGTACCGTCTATATCGACCTCAAAGGGGTTGCCGGCGCGGCGGGACCGGTGTATGGTCAGGCCCACAAGTGCAGATGCAGGGCGTCGACGGGGAGTAGTACGAGCCCCCGAGCTGCTCCAGAGAGCCGGCGGATGGTGTAAGGCCGGCGCAGCGAGGACTCGGAACTCGCCCCTGAGCCGTGCGGGTGAAGGCGGTCGGTTGGCCCCCTAGCCCGCGCCGGGGTGGCGGGCGTTAGACCGCCGAGAGTGGACGCGCGATCGACTGCAACGTCGGTCGGCGCGCCCGAGCAGGGTGGTACCGCGGGGATGACCTCGCCTCTGGAGGAGGCGAGGTCTTTTTGTTGGCCCGACGACTCCCGGCCGCACGCTCGAACGTTCCAGGCTCGGCGATTGAGCCTGTGGGCCTTCCCGCGCGCGCCCTCCACCCCCTCCCTCGGGTGCGGCGCGTCAATACGGGTGGTACCGCGGGTGCAACGGAGCCTCGTCCCGTCAGCGAGTGAGCGCTCGGCTGGCGAGCCGGGGCTCTCCTTGTTGGATCGATCGACCAGGCCGAACCGTCGGCCACCAGGCAGGCGCAACGGGGCGCCGCGACGAATGACACGGGGTGAGTCGCGGGTAGCGGTGTCGGGTATCGGCGCTGGCCACCCAACACCCAACACCTCGCTGATCGAAGGGGCACATCCATGCGCTTGAATGGAGCACAGATCATCTGCCAGGCCCTGGTGGAGGAGGGGGTCTCCACCATCTTCGGCCTGCCGGGCGGGGCGATCATGCCGCTCTACGATGTCCTGCCCCAGTTCCCGCGGCTCAAGCACGTCCTGGTGCGCCACGAGCAGGCGGCGGCGCACATGGCCGATGGCTACGCCCGCGCGGCCGCCGGGACGCGGCGCCCCCAGCACGAGCGGGTCGTCGGCGTCTGCTTCGGCACCAGCGGACCAGGCGCCACGAACCTGGTGACCGGCATCTGCAACGCGCACATGGACTCCGTGCCCGTGGTCGCCATCACGGCGAACGTGGCCAGCCACCTCATCGGGACGGACGCCTTCCAGGAAGCCGACATCACCGGCATGACGATCCCCATCACCAAGCAGAACTTCTTCGTGCGCCACCTGAGGGACCTGCCCAGGGTGATGAAGGAGGCGTTCCACCTGGCCCGCACCGGCCGCCCGGGCCCCGTGCACGTGGACGTGCCGAAGGACGTCCTGCTGGCCGAGATGGAGTGGAGTGGCTACCCGCAAACGATCGATCTACCCGGCTATCAGCCGACGCTCGAGCCACACATGCAGCAGGTCCGGAAGGCGGCCCGGCTGGTGGAGCAGGCGGAGCGGCCGGTCATCATCGCCGGCCAAGGCGTGCTGCTCTCCGGTGCGTGGGACGAGCTGCGGGAGCTCGCCGAGCGCACCAGCACCCCCGTCATCACCACCCTGCTCGGCATCAGCGCCTTCCCTGAGACGCACCCACTGGCGTTGGGGTTCCTCGGCATGCACGGCTGGGTACACGCCAACTACGCCGTCCACCACGCCGACCTGGTGCTGGCCATCGGCATGCGCATGGACGACCGGGCGTGCGGGAAGTTCTCGGCGTTCGCGCCACAGGCCAGGATCGTCCACGTGGACATCGACCCGGCCGAGATCGGCAAGAACGTGCGGGTGGACGTGCCGATCGTGGGCGACGTGGCGCGGGTCCTCGCCAAACTGACCCCCGAGGTGAGCGCAGACGCGCTCCAGGACCACCAGCCCTGGCTGGCGCGGATCGCCGCCTGGCGCTCCGAGTTCCCGCCGAAGCGGTACCCGGACGACACCCCCGAGCTGTACCAGCCGCAGGCCGTCCAGGCGCTGTACCAGGCCACCCGGGGGAAGGCGATCGTGGTGGCAGACGTGGGACAACACCAGATGTTCGCCGCCCAGCACTACCAGTACGAGGAGCCCTATTCGTGGATCACCTCCGGCGGGCTCGGCACGATGGGCTATAGCCTCCCCGCCTCGATCGGCGCGCAGTACGCCCGGCCGGACCGGACCGTCTGGTGCGTGGTGGGTGACGGCTGCTTCCAGATGACCATGCAGGAGCTGGCGCTGCTGGCCGTGCACCGCATCCCCGTGAAGGTCGCGCTGGTCAATAACGCCTACCTGGGGATGGTCCGCCAGCAGCAGGAGGTCCAGTACCGCGGCAACGTCGTGGAAGTCGACCTGGCCGGCGGCCCGGACTACGTGAAGCTCGCCCAGGCGTACGGCATCCCGGCCTGGCGCGTGAGCCGGCCAGGTCGGGAGCTGAGCGAGGCGATTGGCGCGGCCATGGCCTACCCCGGCCCGGCGATCGTCGAGTTCCAGGTGGCGCGCCACGAGAATGTCTACCCGTGGGTGCTGGGCGGCAGGGCGCTGGGCGACGTGATCCCGGACACCCCTTACGAGGGTGTCGGGTACCAGGTATCGGGTGTCGGGTCTGAGGTGACAGGGAGCGCGGGCGCACGCGCGGAGGCGAGGTGAGCAGGCCATGAAGCACGTGATCGACGTGATGCGCGATGCGCTCGAGGCGCCGTTCCGGCGGCGCGAGCCGCGGCTCGCCCCCGTTCCGATCCCGGTGCTCGCGCCCACCCGACACCCGATACCCGACACCCGCGGAGGCCGTGATGGCTAAGCACACGCTCGTCGCCACGGTCGAGGAAGGGCCGGTGGTGCTCAACCGTGTCCTCAGCCTGTTCCGGCAACGCAGCTTCGCCATCGAGAGCCTCAGCATCGGGCGCACCCACGAGCCCGGGATCATGCGGCTGACGATGGTCGTGGACGGGGCGCGCTCGGCGATCGAACAGGTCACCAAGCAGCTCTACAAGGTCGTAGAGGTCCGCAAGGTCAGTGACCTGAGCGAGGACGCGCGTGTCGAGCGCGAGCTGGCGCTGGTGAAGGTGAGCTGCAAGACCGCCGCCCAGCGCGCGGAGGTGATGCAGATCGCCGACATCTACCGGGCGCGCGTGGTCGACGTGGCGGCCGGCTCGCTGATGGTCGAGGTGACCGGCCCCACCAGCAAGGTGGACAGCCTGGTCGAGCTGCTGCGGCCCTATGGCGTCAAGGAGCTGGTCCGCACGGGCGTCGTCGCCATGACCCGCGGCCAGGCCCTTGGCAAGGGCAAGGAGAGCCAGCTCAAGCTGGCCAGCTAACACCCAGCACCCGACACCCAGGAGGAAGCAATGACCGCACGCATCTACACCGAAGCCGACGCGCCGATCACCCCACTTCGGGGCAAGCGGATCGCAGTGATCGGCTATGGCAGCCAGGGCCACGCCCACGCCCTCAACTTGCGCGACTCGGGGCTCGACGTGGTCGTCGGCCTCTACCAGGGGTCCGGGTCGTGGCAGAAGGCGGCGCAGGAGGGGCTGCCAGTCGCCGAAGTCGCCGACGCCGCACGGCAGGCGGACGTCATCGTGCTGCTGATCCCGGACGAGAAGCAGCGCCGCGTCTACGAGGAGAGCATCCAGGCCGAGCTAGCGCCAGGCAAGAGCCTGGTCTGGGCGCACGGGTTCAACATCCACTTCAAGCAGATCGTCCCGCCGCCAGGCGTGGATGTGTGGATGGTGGCGCCGAAGGCGCCCGGCCACCGCATGCGCGAGCTGTTCGTAGAGGGCAAGGGCGTGCCCTCGCTGGTGGCCGTCGAGCAGGATGCGACCGGCCACGCCTGGGAGGATGCCTTCGCCTACGGCAACGCGGTCGGCTCGGCCAAGGCCGGCCTGATCAAGACCACGTTCCAGGAGGAGACCGAGACCGACCTCTTCGGCGAGCAGTCGGTGCTCTGCGGCGGTATCACGGCGCTGATCAAGACGGGCTGGGAGGTGCTCGTCGAGGCGGGGTACCAGCCTGAGGTGGCCTACTACGAGTGCCTCAACGAGATGAAGCTGATCGTGGACCTGATGTTCGAGGGCGGCCTGCAGCGCATGCGTTACAGCATCAGCGATACCGCCGAGTTCGGCGACTACGTCTCGGGCCCGCGCATCGTCGACGAGTCGGTCAAGCAGCGCATGCGCGCGGTGCTGAAGGAGATCCAGGACGGGACCTTCGCCCACCGCTGGCTGGACGAGAACGAGCTGGGCCGGCCGAACTTCAACCGCTACCGCCAGCAGGCCGCCGACGACCCCATGGAGCGGGTGGGCCGGGATCTCCGCGCCCTCATGAACAAGCAGGGTGTGGCGAACACGACGGGATGACGCGCCGCCAGCCGCCAGCCGTCAGGGAGGAGGCGCCCTTCTCCCTCCTCACCCCGCTCATATCGAACACCCAGCACCTGGAATCTGAGACCTGACAGCTCCCGTGGCTGACAGCGTGACAAAGGAGCACCGACGATGGCATCGAACAACGGCACCTACGTCAAGATCTTCGACACGACGCTGCGGGACGGCGAACAGTCGCCGGGCTTCTCGCTCACCTCGCCGCAGAAGCTGGAGATCGCACGGCAGCTCGCCCGACTACGCGTCGACGTGATCGAGGCCGGCTTCCCGGCCGCCAGCCCGGACGACTTCGAGGCGGTGCGCCGGATTGCGCGGGAGGTCCGCGGCCCGGCCATCGCCGGCCTGGCCCGCGCCGTCGCCGCCGACATCGACCAGTGCTGGGAGGCGGTCAGAGACGCCGAGCGACCGCGCATCCACACCTTCCTCTCCTCGTCGGACATCCACCTGGAGAGCCAGTTCCGGCTGAAGCGCGAAGAGGCGAAGGCGCGCGCCGTCGAGATGGTGCGGCGCGCCAAGGACTACACCCAGGACGTGGAGTTCTCACCGATGGACGCCACCCGCTCCGACTGGGCGTACGTCTGCGAGGTCCTCGAGGCGGTGATCGACGCCGGCGCAACGACGGTGAACATCGCCGACACCTGTGGCTACGCCCAGCCAGACGAGTTCGGTCTGATGATCGCCTACATTCGCGAGCACGTCCCCAACATCGACCAGGCCACGATCTCGGTCCACTGCCACAACGATCTCGGTCTGGCCGTGGCCAACAGCCTGGCGGCCATCAAGGCCGGCGCGCGGCAGGTGGAGTGTTGCGTCAACGGCATCGGCGAGCGCGCGGGCAACGCCGCGCTCGAGGAGCTGGTGATGGCGCTCACCGTGCGCCAGGACCACCATCGGGTGGAGCACGGGATCAACCTCGCCGAGCTCGTCCCGACCAGCCGTCTGCTCCAGGAGTTCACCGGCGTCTCGGTGCAGCCGAACAAGGCGATCGTGGGCGCCAACGCGTTCGCTCACGAGAGCGGCATCCACCAGGACGGGATGCTGAAGGACGCCCGCACCTACGAGATCATGTCGGCCAACGCCATCGGCGCCGATGGCACCCGGCTGGTGATGGGCAAGCACTCTGGCCGCCACGCCCTGCGCGTGCGCCTGGAGCAGCTCGGCCTGCTCCTGAGCCAGGACGAGCTGAACGAGGCGTTCGCCCGCTTCAAGGAGCTGGCAGACACCAAGAAGGAGGTCACCGATGACGACCTCCACGTGATCGTCCGCGACGGCCGCCAGGCTGCCGATGGCGTCATGGAGGCGATCGGGCGGGTGTATCGGTGAGCCCACGATGACAGGTCTTCACCGCGGTGAACATGGGGCGGCGGCTCTCCGCGTTCCAGCACCGGGGGGCCCGGGGGGCTTCGCCCCCCGGGGGAAAGAAGGCCCCCCCCTCCCAAGGGAGGGGGCTGGGGGTGGGAAAGCAGGCCGCCCTTCCTACCGCCTCGCCGTCCTGCCCGGCGACGGGATCGGGCCGGAGGTCATCGCTGAAGCGGTCCGGGTATTCGAGGCCGTCGAGCACCGCTTCGGCCACCGCTTCGACCTGGTCTACGACGAAGTCGGGGGTGGGGCCATCGACACCTACGGCACGGCGCTGCGGCAGGAGACCATCGCGCTCGCCAGGCGCAGCGACGCCATCCTCTTCGGCGCCGTGGGTGGGCCGAAGTGGGACGACCCGCACGCCCCCGTGCGGCCCGAGCAGGCCATCCTGGGCCTGCGGGCTGCGCTGGGCACCTTCGCCAACCTGCGGCCGGCCCGCCTCCACCCGGCGCTCGTCCACCTCTCGCCGCTCAAGCCCGAGGTGGTCCAGGGAGCGGATGTCCTGTTCGTCCGCGAGCTGGTGGCGGGCACCTACTTCGCCCGGCCCAAGAAGCTCTGGCAGGACGCGCGCGGCGTGTGGCGGGCCGTCGACACCTGCGCCTACACCGAGCCGCAGGTCGAGCGGACGGTGCGGGTGGGCTTCGAGCTGGCGCGGGGTCGGCGCAAGCTGCTGCACGTGGCCGATAAGCAGAACGTCATGGCAACCTCACGGCTGTGGCGCGACGTCGCCACCCGCGTGGCCCGGGAGTACCCGGACGTCACGTTCCGGCCCATCCTCGCCGACGCCCTGGCGATGCACCTGCTCTACCGGCCGACCCAGTTCGACGTCGTCGCCACCGACAACCTGTTCGGCGACCTGGTCACCGACGAGGCGGCCGCGCTGGCCGGCTCGATGGGCCTCATGCCCAGCGCCAGCTTCGGCGAGACGCGCAACCGCCACGGCGGCTACGTGGCGATCTACGAGCCGATTCACGGCAGTGCCCCGGACATCGCCGGCCGGGGCATCGCCAACCCCATCGCGACTATCCAGAGCCTGGCGCTGCTGCTCCGCTACTCGCTCAAGCTCGAGGCCGAGGCCCGCACCGTCGAGGCCGCCGTCGACCAGGCCATCGCCGACGGCCTGCGCACCCCGGACATCTGGCGCGAGGGCGAGGTGCGCGCCAGTACCACCGAGATGGGCGTCGCGATCGCCGAGGGGGTCCGCGCCTCGGCGCGCGCCGCTGAATCCCCGCCGCGCGGGCACAGGCCGGCCCGGCAGCCGGCTGACGGCGCCTACCCGAACGGGTAGGCCGTGAAGACTACCCGTCCGTAGATGGTGGCGCGGGCGCGTGCAGCCGCATAGTCATCGCACGGGTGCGGCCGTAGCTGTCGAGGAGACCGGTCTCGCGGACGCGCGCCCAGCGCGAGCGATGAGCGACATGACCGGCCCACCACGTCACCGCCCCGCGGACACACCTGCGGCAGGGCAGAAGCCCAGGCGCTACCAGCCCGCTCGGGGCGGGAACTTCTTCGACGTGGACTTCGACCAGACGCCGTTCACCCTGGCGTGGGAAGTCACCCGAGCCTGCGGCCTCGCGTGCATCCACTGTCGCGCGGAGGCGATCCCCTACCGTGACCCACGCGAGCTCAGCACGGCGGAGGGGTTCGGGTTGATCGACCAGATGGTCGAGATCGGCAAGCCAATCCTCGTCGTCACCGGCGGCGATCCACTGATGCGTCCCGACGTGTACGACCTGCTCCAGTACGCCGTCCAGCGCGACCTGTGGGTTGCCCTGTCGCCGAGCGCCACCGGGAAGCTCACCCGCCAGGCGCTCGAGCGGGCCAGGGGCACCGGCACTCACATGCTGCACCTCAGCCTCGACGGCTCGACGGCCGAGGTGCACGACCGCTTCCGAGGCGTGCGGGGCTCGTTCGACCGGACCATCCAGCGGCTGCGGGACGGCGCCGAGCTAGGCTTCCTGCTGCAGGTCGGCACCACGGTCAGCCGCCACAACGTGGACGACCTGCCAGCCATCGCCGAGCGTGTGGCGGAGGTCGGCGCGGACGTGTGGACCGTGTTCTTCCTCGTCCCCACGGGGCGAGCCCAGGCCAGCGACATGCTGAGCGCCGCCGAGCACGAGCAGGTGTTCCGCTGGCTGTACCCCTACGGGCGGCAGGCGCCCTTCCACGTACGGACCATCGCCGCGCAGCACTACCGACGCGTGGTGATCGAGGCCGAGCGCGCTCAGGCCGGCAGTGCCCCGGGCCAGGAGGGGGCGCCGCGCTGGGAGTACACCGGCACGGGCTTCAGCGCCACGGTGAAGAAGAAGGCATCTGCCATGCGAGGCGTGAACGATGGACGCGGCTTCTGCTTCGTCAGCCACACGGGCGACGTCTATCCCTCCGGCTTCCTCCAGCTCAAGGCAGGCAACGTGCGCGAGCAGCCGCTGGGCACAATCTACCGTGAGAGCCGCCTCTTCCGGGAGTTACGCAACCCGGCGTTGCTGAAGGGGAAGTGCGGCGCGTGCGAGTACCGGGAGGTGTGCGGCGGGAGCCGCGCCCGCGCCTACGCCCTGACGGGGGATTACCTGGCGCCCGATCCATCGTGCGTCTACGTGCCGCTCTTGTACCGGCTGGCGAGCCAGGCCGCGGCGTCCACGGCCGAGGTGGGGCTGGACTAAGGCGGCCATGCTGCGGGAACCGATCGGCGTCCTGCTGATGGCCTATGGCTCGCCAACCTCGCTCGACGACCTGGAGGCGTACTACACCGACATCCGCCGCGGGCGGCCGCCGACGTCCGAGCTGCTGCTGGAGCTGAAGGAGCGGTATCGCCAGATTGGCGGCTTCTCGCCGCTCAACCACGTGACGGCCATGCAAGCCGCCGGCCTCCAGCGCCAGCTCCACGGCCGGAGCGGCCACGTCCGAGTCTACGTGGGGATGAAACACTGGCGGCCGCGCATCGCCAGCGCAGTAGCGGCGATGGCGGAGGACGGCGTCCGGCGGGCCGTCGGCCTCGTCCTCGCGCCGCACTACTCCCGCCTCAGCGTGGGCGACTACCACGCCCGCGCCCTCGAGGCGAACGCGGCACTCGACGACCCGCTCGACCTGACCCTGGTGGATTGCTGGCACCTGGAGCCGCGATACGTTCGGGCGGTGGCGAGCCGGGTGGTTGAAGGGCTAGCACGCTTCCCGCCCCAGCAGCGGCCGGAGGTCGCGGTGGTCTTCACCGCCCACAGCCTGCCGGCCCGCATCCAGGAGTGGGACGACCCGTACCCCGGCCAGATCGGCGAGACGGCCGCCGCGGTGGCGCGGCAGGCGCGCCTGGGCCGGTGGTCGGCGGCGTGGCAGAGCGCGGGGCGGACGCCTGAGCCCTGGCTCGGCCCGGACGTCAAGCAGGTCCTGGCCGAGCAGGCCGCGGCGGGCGCCACTGGCTTCCTCGTCTGCCCGGTCGGCTTCGTGGCCGACCACATGGAGACCCTCTGGGACCTGGACATCGACTGCCGCGCGCACGCGCAGCGCCTGGGCGTCAGGCTGGAGCGGACGCACTCGCTCAACGCGGCGCCTGACTTCCTGGCCGCACTGGCCGGGATCGTCCGCGCCCGCCTCCTGCAACCGGTCGCCGCGTGACCGCCCGGCCCCTGCGCGTGGCTGTCGTCGGCGGCGGTGTCACCGGCCTGGCGGCCGCGTACGCGCTGGAGCAGCAGACCCGCCAGGCAGGCGGGGTACCGGTGGCGGTGGCGTTGCTGGAATCCGCGGCGCGGCTGGGCGGAAAGGTCCAGACCGAACGGGTGGGGTCGATGCTCTTCGAGCGGGGTCCGGACGCGCTGTTCCTGCGCAGCCCGTTCGCCCCCCACCTGCTGGCGGAGCTGGGGCTCGGCGACGAGGTCGTCCGGGCGAGCCGCGGCGACGGCCGGGCGGCCATCCTGTGGCGGCGCCGCCTGCACCCGCTGCCGGAGGGCCTGGAGGGCGGCGCGCCTCGTTCGCTCTGGCCTCTGGCCACGAGTGGTCTGCTGTCGCCCGCCGGGAAACTGCGGGCCGCCCTGGAGGTCGCCGTCCCCCGCGGCTCTGGCGGCGCCGACGAGCCGGTCGACGCGTTCATCCGTCGGCGCTTCGGCGCGGAAGTGGCTGAGCGGCTGGCGGCGCCCTTGCTCGGCAACATCTACAGCAACGACACCCGCCGCCTGAGCGTGCAGGCGACCGTCGCGCACCTGCGCGACGCGGAGCAGGCGCACCGCAGCCTCCTCCGCGCGTCGCTCGCGGGGAAGACGCCGGGGCAGGCAGCCGGGAGGGCGTCGAGCGCCAGCCCGTTCGTCGCGCTGCGCGGCGGGCTGGCCGCGCTCCCGGCGGCGTTGCAGGCACGGCTCACCAACGCCCGGGTGCAGCTTGACGCCCACGTCCGGGCGGTCGTTCCGACCGGCCGCGACGAGGCGGGCGCGTTCGTCCTCCAGCTCGTGGGTAGCCGGCGGCTGGTGGCCGACCGCGTCATCATGGCGACACCCGCGTCTGCTGCGGCCGAGCTCCTCGCGCCGATCGCACCTTCGGCCGCCGCGCAGCTCGCGGGCATCCGATACGCGTCCGTGGCCATCGTCGCGCTCGCCTTCCCGCCGCAGGCGCACGCGTCCGTCCCGCCCGGGAGCGGATTCCTGGTCGCGCCCGGCGAGCAGCGGCTGCTGTCGGCGTGCAGCTGGACCTCGCGCAAGTGGCCGCACTGCGCACCCGACGGCGAGCTGCTCGTGCGCGCGCACCTCCACGCCGAGGCTGACTCGGCCCTCTTTGCGGCGGACGATCGCGCCCTGGTCGAGGCGGTGCGCGCCGAGCTGCGGGACCTCGTGGGGCTGCGCCACGAACCTGTGGCGACCCGTGTCTACCGGTGGCCGCGCTCGATCCCGCGCTATGACGTGGGCCACCTGGAGCGTCTCGACGCGATTGCGCGAGCCCTCGTCGGTCTCCCCGGTCTGGTCCTCGCCGGCGCCGGCTACCGTGGCGCGGGTATTCCGGAGTGCCTGCGCCAGGGGATCGAAGCCGCCCGCCGCGCCGTGGCGCTACCCTTCGGCGACGCCAGCCAGACCCTGGGCCAGGCGTGGCCGGCGGCCGCTGGCACGCGGCGCTGAGCCCCTATCATCCGGGTGGCGCCGCGCGTCGAGCGCTCTCGGCGCGTGGGCACCCGCCGGCAGGATGGGGCGCCGATGCGCCCCACCGACGGGCTCCCCGAGAGGCGACAGCGCCACGCCCCACCACCCCGCGGAGGTGACAGCGTTGGCAACGGACACTCAGAGTGGTGAAGGCGCCACCCACGTCGCCCAGTCGGCCGCGCTCTTCGACGAAGCCGAGCGCCACCTCCCCGGCGGCGTCGACTCACCAGTTCGTGCCTTCCGCGCCGTCGGCGGTACGCCCCGCTTCATCCGCCAGGGCAGCGCCGCCCACATGTGGGACGTCGACGGCAACCGCTACGTCGACTACCTCGCCTCCTGGGGCCCACTCATCGCCGGCCACGCCCACCCGCGCGTGGTCGCCGCGGTGCAGGCGGCGGCTGCCAGGGGCACCAGCTACGGGGCACCCACTGAGGCGGAGGTACGCCTGGCGCAACTGGTGAAGGCGGCCTTCCCGTCTGTGGAGCTGCTGCGGTTCGTCAGCTCCGGCACGGAGGCGACCATGAGCGCGATCCGCCTGGCGCGCGCGTTCACCGGCCGGGAGAAGGTGGTCAAGTTCGACGGCGGCTACCACGGTCACGCCGATGGTCTCCTCGTCCGGGCCGGCTCGGGCCCGCTGACGCTGGGCACGCCCGACTCGCCGGGCGTGCCCGCCGCCGCGGCAGCACAGACGCTCTCCGTGCCCTACAACGACGCTGAGGCCGTCGCCACCGCGTTCGACGCGCACCCGGGCGCGATCGCCGCCGTCGTCGTCGAGCCCGTCGCCGGCAACATGGGCGTGGTGCCTCCTGCTCCGGGGTTCCTGGAGCGCCTGCGCGCGCTCACGCGGGAGCACTGCGCGCTCCTGGTCTTCGACGAGGTGATCACCGGCTTCCGGGTCGCGCGGGGCGGCGCGCAGGCGCGGTTCGGCGTGGCGCCAGACCTGACCTGCCTAGGCAAGATCCTGGGCGGCGGCCTGCCGGTGGGCGCGTACGGCGGCCGGCGGGAGATCATGGAGCTGGTGGCCCCGCTGGGGCCCGTCTACCAGGCCGGCACGCTCTCGGGGAACCCGCTGGCGATGGCCTGCGGCATCGCGACGCTGGAGCTGCTGGAGGCGCCGGACGCCTACGCGCGGCTGGAGACGCTCTCGGCGCGGCTGGAGAGCGGCCTCGCCGAAGCCGCGCGCGTGGCGGGTGTCGCCTACACCACCAACCGTGTGGGCTCCATGCTCACCGGGTTCTTCGCCGACCAGCTCATCACCGACTACGCCAGCGCGAAGCGCGCCGACACACGCCGCTACGCGCGCTTCTTTCACGCGATGCTCGACCAGGGGGTCTACCTGGCGCCGTCGCAGTTCGAAGCCAGCTTCGTCTCGCTCGCCCACACCGAAGGCGACGTCGACTTCACGCTCGCCGCCGCCCGGGCCGCCTTCGAGGCCGCCTGGCGCGGCGCCTGAGCGCCGGGCCTCTGCGCCGCTACCACCCCACGCGGGTGGCGCCGTACCAGCGCTCGCGGTAGTACGCGGAATCCACGCTCGAGATCAGCACACCCAGGCTCTCGTCCGCAGCGTGGATCATCTGGCGGTTCCCGATGTAGATGCCGTTGTGGCTGAGCCCCGGCTTGTACGTGTTCTGAAAGAAGACCATGTCGCCCGGCTGCAGCTCGTCGGGTCCCACGTGGCGGCCGGCGTGGTACTGGCCCAGCTTGTCCAGCGGGATCGGCAGCCCTACCTGCTTGAAGACGTACCACGGGAAGCCGGAGGAATCGAAGCCGGTGCTGGGCGAGGTGCCGCCCCAGACGTAGCGGTAGCCGTTGTACTTCAGCGCCTCAGCCACGATGCGCTGGCCGATGCCCGGGTCGCCGCGGGTCGCCGTGGCGGGTGCCAGGGCCGGCGCCGGCGCCTGGGCGGGCTGCGGCTGGGACGCCGCCGGCGGGGCGCTCGCGCGCTGGGGCGCCGCCGCGGCGGCCGCCGCTGGTTTCGCGGCGCTTGCGGCCGGCGCCGTCTCGGCCGTGTGCCGCCCGCCCGGGATCACCAGCGTGTCGCCCGCGTTAATGAGGTCCGGGTCGGCGATGCGGTTGAACTCCAGGATCCGGCTCACGGAGGTGTCGAAGCGGGCGGCAATGTCGGCCAGCCGCTCGCCAGCAGCCACCTCGTGCTCTACCCCCGAGACGGGCAGGATGCGCAGCGTCGTCCCGGGCCGGATCGTATTCGGGTCGCGGATGGCGTTGGTGGCCAGCAGCGTCTCGAGGTCCACCCCGAACTTCGTCCCCAGCGCGGCCAGCGTGTCGCCTGGCTGGACCTCGTAGGTGAGCGGCGCGGGGAGCGGCGTCGCTCCACCCGCGCCGGCCGCGACCTGGGTGCCCCACAGGTCCAGACTGGCCGCCAGCGCGCCAGGCGCCGGTCCGGGGATGACCAGCTCGTCGCCCGCCATGATGCTGTCGGGGTCGTCGAGGTGGTTCACGTCGATGATCGCGCCCACCGCCGTGCCGCTCGCCTCGGCCAGCGCCCGCACGGAGTCCCCCGGCTGCACGGTGTAGAAGATCCCATCCGCCGGCGGAATCCGCAGCTCCTCACCGGGGAGGACGAGCGCGGCGTCCGAGCGCATGTTCGCAACCAGCACGGTCTCCACCTGCAGCCCATGCTGCCCGGCGACCACGGCCAGGCTCTCACCGGGTTGGACCACGTGCGTCAGCCCGTGGACACGCGGGTCCCGCGGCACCTCGGTATCAGCCGGCGCCTCGGCCGAGGCCGGCGCGGAGACCGCGGCTGGCTCGGCCGGCGCGGCCGGTGGCTCCGGCGCAGGCGCACTGCCGACGCTCGGCGGCACCTCCACCGGCGCGCTCGCGACTGGCACCGCCGGGGGCCGCGCGTTCTCCACGGCCGGCGCGGCGAGCCGTTGGGCGACGACCCCCACGACCAGCAGGGCCACGACCACGACGAGCGACGGGATGGAGCGACTGGCGCCCCGGAGGACGCGGCGGAGGGACGCCAGAACCGGGCTCTGCCGGCCCCTCGCGTGGTCAGGCGCTGCTCGCACGATGGTGCACGGTCTCCTTACACGATCCCTTTCTCGCTAGAGGCGGGAGGTCCCGCCGGCCGGCGAACATGCTCCGCCACCCCGGTCCGCAGTGGCGTGAGTGTCCCGGGCGCGGCCCACTCCCGGCCACGTCCCTACGGACGGTTTGCTCCTATCCCATCAGGTGGGCCGCCAGGGGGATCACCCCACACCGGGCCTTCGGCTCGTCCCGCGGGCCTGCCGGGCGTCAGCTCCGTGCGCGAGCCAGAGCCGGCTGGAACACGGCCGCTGGGAGAGCCCGCGTGACGAGCGGGGGCGCCCCTCACAGGCCCGCCAGCCGGGTGTAGCGCTCGAGCTTCTCGAAGTTATGGAGTGACTGGATCCGCCGGATGGTTCCCGAGCGTGAGCGCATGACGAGGGTCTCGGTCCTGGCCCCGTGCGCGAAGTAGTCGACCCCCTTCACCAGCTCGCCGTCCGTGACGCCGGTCAGCGAGAAGAACACGTCATCCCCCCGGACCAGGTCGTCAATGGTGAGCACCCTGCCCAGATCCAGCCCGAGCTTCTCGGCCTGGGCGCGCTCGGCGTCGTTACGCGGCCAGAGCCGGCATTGGATGTCGCCGCCCAGGCACTTCAGGGCCGCGGCGGTCAGCACGGCCTCGGGCGAGCCGCCGATCCCGAGCAGCATGTCGATGCCCGTCTCGGGCAGCGACGGCATGATCCCACCGGCCACGTCGCCGTCGGAGATCAGCTTGATGCGTGCGCCCACCCGACGGACCCGCTCAATGAGCTCCTTGTGGCGGTCGCGGTCCAGCACGACGATGAGCAGGTCGTCGACCTGCTCCCCCTTCGCCTTGGCGAGGGCGTGGATGTTGTCCTCGATGGCCATCTCGAGCGAACACACACCCTTGCCCACCGGGCCCACCGCGATCTTCTCCATGTACACGATGCCAGGCGGGTAGTACATCGTGCCGCGCTCGGCCAGCGCGACGACCGACACCGCGTTCGGCAGGCCCTTGGCGAGCAAGGTCGTTCCATCCACGGGGTCAACCGCCACGTCCACCTGCGGCGGCATCCCGTTGCCGATCCGCTCGCCGATATACAGCATCGGCGCTTCGTCCTTCTCCCCTTCGCCGATCACGACGACGCCATCCATGTCGACGTACTTGAGCCGCTCCCGCATGGCGTTGACGGCGGCCTGGTCCAGGGCGTTCTTGTCGCCCCGCCCCATCCAGCGAGCGGCGGCAAGCGCGGCGGCCTCGGTGACGCGTGCCAACTCGAGCGCGATGTTGCGGTCGAGGCCGCCGCCACGGGGTAGCTCGGACACACGGGGCTGTTCACCTGTTAGAGGTGGCTGAGGTGGTGAAACGGTCATGGCAGGACGTCTCCTCTGCATTGAGGGATACGCGCGGCCCGGCGACGTCGCCGGGCCGCGCGGGGGCCGTCTCCTGGCAGCCCGGGCGCTTCGCGCCCGGGCTGCCACTGTCCTCAAGCACGTGGACCGCGCCGGTGCCGGTCCCGCCCACACAGCGGCCCACCCGCTCAGCACCAGGATACACCCTCCTGCCGCAACACGCTCCCCTCGGCAGGCGCCTTCGACCCGGGAATGGTGATGCGATAGTAATCCCCGGGCCACATCGGTGAAGGTGCGCGCCGCGTACAGTGAGAGGCGCGCCCAGTCGAGCACCGCAGGCCGCGGCTCTCTGACGGCAAGCTCCGAGGCACAAGCCCATGGCCCCGCCACTCCACCCCTTTGACTTAGCCAATGGCGAGGAACAGCTCGAGCCGCCCGCTCCGGAGGCGGGAACAGAGCCCGTGTGCATGTCCCTGGCCGACCAACGCCGTGAGCGGGACGCCCTGCAGGCCGAGCTGGACGCGCTGCGCCGGGAGTCGGTCCACACGCTGCAGCTCGTCGGGCGGGTGCTCGAGGACGCGATCGCGCACCACGCCTCGCTGACGGCCGAAGCGCGGGCGCTCGGCGCGCAGGTGGCGGCGCTGCGCGCCGAGCGGGTGGGGCTGGAAGACGCGGTGCAGGCAGCACGCGGCCAGCTCGAGCTGCTGGCGGGCGACCTCGAGGCGACGCGGTCCGACCGCGTGGCGACGCTGCTACAGGCAGAACGATCGCTCCGCGAGGCCGTCGAGCAGCGGAACGCGCTGATGGTCGAGCTGGGCGTGCTGCGTGAGCGCCGCGCAGCGCTCACGCACGCGCCGGCGGAGCCCGCGCCCCAGCCGATCGACGTGGCGGGACCCAGGTCCCGCCGCTCGCCGGCGCGCTACGCCACGGCCGCAGCGGTGGCCGCCGCGCTCCTCGCGCTCGGCGCGCTCGCCGCGCCAGCCGTGAACGTCTCGCCCTGGTGAGCAGGCGCGCCTACTCGAGCGTCTCCAGCTCCAGCCTCAGCCGCTCCCAGAGCCGCTCGAAGATCTGCTCGGCGGTAGGGATCACCTGGCCGAGCCGGAGCTTGTCGCGGACGAGCGCCGGGCTGAGCTCCTCCGCCTGCTCGCCAGCCCCGCCGGGCGGCAGGCCGCCCGCCACCACTGCGCACGCCCGCAGCACGTACCGCGCGCGGCCGTCCGCTAGGGTGTGGTGCACACGCTCTACCCGAAACACACGCCCGGCGCGCGTCCGGTAGTAGGCGGGGGCAGCCACCCTTCCAGCGTACCGCGCGCGCCCAGCGCGACGCGCAGCGCGGACCAGGCCGCGTAGGGGGCCTCTAGCCCTCTCCAGGACGCACGGTCCGGCCCTTCCAGACGACGCCCTGCCCGGACAGGGTGCGCCACGTCGAGTTGGCCAGGATGCCCCACAGGAAGAGGCCGCTGAGGGGCTGCGCCAGCCCGTAACGAGCCGGCAGCCCAAAGGTCTGCGCCGAGAGCGCCCCCAGCGCGAGGAGGGCGAACGCCTGAAGCAGCCCCTGGGCCAGCAGGAGGAGGTCGCCAGGAGCGCCCCGGCGGAGCACGCGCCGGGCGCCAAGGAAGCTCATTAGCCACGGACCGACGGCGAGCACGGGCAGCGAGATGAGCCCGCCGAGCGCGCCGCCCGAGTGGCGCTGCGCCTCGTCGAACGCGTTCTTGCTGAAGCCCTCCCAGATCTCGTGCGCCGAGTGGTACATACGCGTCCGCACCAACTGGCGGCCGTCGGCCAGGACGAGCCTGAACCCCGTCCCCTTCACGCGCCGGGCGAAGGCGAAGTCTTCGACGATCTCGTCCTTGACGGCCTCGTGCCCGCCGAGTGCCCGGTAGACGTCGGCGCGGAACAGGAGGAACTGGCCGACGGCCTTCGCGACGCGTGGCCGGGCCGGGTCGTTGACCTCGTCGAGCGTGCCGTGCGCGGTGCCGATTACGCCGAACACAGTTGGCAGGAGCAGCCGCTCGGCGGCGGACCCAAGCTCCTGATCTGGCACCAGTGAGAGGAGGGCCACCTGGTGCTGCTCGGTGTAGCGCACGACCGCGGCGAGCATCGCCGGGGCGTGGACCGTGTCGGCGTCGACACACAGCAGGTAGGAAGAGCGGGGGTCCGCCTGTCTGGCGGCCTGGTGGAGCGCCCAGCACTTCCCAAGCCAGCCCGCGGGCAGCGGCTGTCCGTGGAGCACGACGAGCCGGTCGTCCTCGGAGGCTAGCCGAGCCAGGATCGCGGGCGTCGCGTCCGAAGAGCGGTCGTCGATCGCAAGCACGCGCACCCGGTCGCGCGGGTAGCGCTGGGCGAGGAGCGAGCGGACGCAGCGCTCGATGGAGCGCTCCTCGTTCCGCGCGGGGACGAGGATGGTGACGAAGGGGGCCCGATCATCCGCCGGCGGGGCGGCGGGTGGTACCCGCACCCAGGTGCGTAGCGCGCGAATCCCGGCCCAGGTGAAGGGGAAGATGCCGGCGCTGAGCAGCGTGTCCAGGAAGAGGAGGAGCATCAAGGGCCGCCGTGGCGGGCGGTGGCCGCGCCAAGCGTCCGGGCGGCCGAGGCCAGGCACACGGCGAGCAGAGATAGTATCCGAGGTCCAGCAGCCGCTACGCCGCGACCGGCTCGCCGCCGAGCTGCAGGTACTCGGTGCGAAGGCGCTGGCGCGCACGGCAGAGGGTGGTGCGGACGGCGCCCGAGGAGAGCCCGAGTTGCGCCCCGATCTCCTCGCATGAGAGTCCCTCGGCCTCGCGCAGGAGCAGGCAGGTCCGGTAGCGCCGGGGCAGCCGCGCCAGCGCCTGGCGGACCAGGCGCTGGCGCTCGCCGCGCAGCGTCTCGCGCTCCGGGTCGTAGTCGTCGCTGCTCAAGAGCGCCAGCGGCGCCAGGTGGACGTCCTCCTCGCCGTGCTCACGCCGCGGCTCGATCGGCTCCCAGCGGATCAACCGGCGGCGCCGCAGCTCGTCCACGCAGACGTTACGGGCGATGCGGAAGAGCCAGGGCTTGACCTCGACGGCGGCGACCGGCCGGCGCTGCCACGCCCGCTGGGCCTTCTCCCACGCGGCCAGCGTCAGGTCGTAGCTGTCGTCCGGGTCGCGCATCAGCCGCTGGACCTGGCGAAAGACGGCCGGGTAGTGCTCGGCAAACGCGTCTTCGACGGCGAGGGGCTGGCGCGCGGCCGGGAGATGGGCTGCCTCGGCAGTGAGCATGGTGCGCACGGGCCCTCCGGGAAGAAGTCTCGAACGGCCCGATCGGCGCTCCGCCGGATCGATCCCGCCCTGCCCACTCTAGAGACGCCGCATTACTCGCCTGTTACCGGTGCATTACTTGACGATTACGACCGGCCCACCGTTCGCAGCCGCGCTTCTGGGCAGCGCCGCTACGGGAGCATCCAGGTGGTGTCGTACGCGCCATCCGGCCTGAAGCGCTGGACGCGACCGTTCCCGGTGTCGGCCACGTAGATCCACCCAGACGTGGGGTCGACCGCGATACCCTTGGGCCCGAGGAGCTCGTTTTCCCCCTGGCCGCGAGAGCCCCAGGCGAAGAGGAAGCGGCCGTCCGGCCCGAACTTCGCCACCCGGTCGCGTCCATAGTCGGCCACGTAGAGGCTCCCTTCGCCATCGAGCGCCAGCCCTTCGGGCCGCAGCACCTGGCCCTCGGGCAGGGCGGGGGTGGCGCTCGGGGTGGGGACAGCGCTGGGCGTCGGCGGGCCACTGGCCGGCGTCGGCCCCCCGATCAGCGCGAGGTAGCGGCCGTCCGGGCCAAATTTCTGGACCCGGTCATTGAAGTGGTCGCTCACATACACGTTGCCCTCGCGGTCGACGGCGACACCAGCCGGCCGCAGGAACTGGCCCTCGGCGCTCCCGGCGCTGCCGAACGCCCGCACCGGCTGGCCGTCCAGCGAGAAGAGCTGGACGCGGTTGTTGTTGAAGTCGGCCACGTAGATACCCGCTGGCGCGCTCGCCGCCCCGAATGGCGTCTGGAGCTGCCCGGCAGCCGAGCCGGCGCCGCCCCAGGCGGCGAGGAAGGCGCCTTCGGCGCCGAACTTCTGGACACGGTTGTTCAACTGGTCCACGACATAGACGGCGTTGTGGTCGTCCACGGCGATGCCGAACGGTCGCGAGAACTGCCCGGGGCCGGTCCCATAGCCACCCCACTGGCCGAGGAGCGTGCCATCCGGGCCGTACTTCAGGACCCGGTCGAAGGCGTAGTCGGTGACGTACACGTTGCCCTGGCCGTCCACGGCCACACTCGTAGGGGCCGGGGCGCTCTGGGCAAGCCCAGCGCGGGCCGCCTCCAGCCAGACCTCGCGCCCGTCGCCCGGTGCATCGTCTCCCGCCAGTGCCGCGGGCGCGAGCAGCGTCCAGGCGACGAGCAGGGCGGTGAGGGCGACGCTGGTGAACCGCAGGGTCGCCGGAGAGGGCCGATGGAACGTGCGACGCACCCGCATGCCGAGCCACCTGGAGAGGCGGCGCGACGCGCTCGGGAGCCGGCGGTGTCTCATCGCGGCGCTCCCTCGGGCCGGGGTGCCACGACGGGAACGCTCTCGGCCACCGAGAAGCTGGCCCGATGAGTGCGGCGCGGCCGCCGCCCTGGCCAGGCGGGCTGGGGCGATTCCCAGGACAGCAGGGGCAGGCGCACCCGGAAGGTGCTGCCACGGCTGAGGCCCTCGCTGAGCGCCTCGACGGCGCCTCCGTGCGCCTGGGCCACGTACTGGGCGATGGGTAGGCCAAGCCCGGTCCCTCCGCCAGCACTCTGGCGCGGCCGCGCCCGATCGACGCGGTAGAAGCGTTCGAAGAGGTGCGGCAGGTGTTCCGGCGCGATCCCGATGCCCGAGTCGGCGACGGTGAGGACGGCGGTGGCCATGGACGTCTCAGCGGAGGGTGAACGATCCGGGGGGGAGGGATGTTGCAGCCGGAGGCGGGCCGGCGCGACCGCCACGCTGACCTCGATGCGCCCATCCTCGAGCGTGTAGCGGACGGCGTTCTCCACCAGGTTCGCCACGAGCTGCTTCAGCCGGTCCGGGTCGCCGAGCACAGCCACCTTGCCCTCGCTCGTCGCGGATAGCGAGCGCGCGCCGGCGATCGGGCGGAACCGATCCACGACCTCGGCGGCGAGCTGGCCCAGGTCGACCGCCTCCCACCGCAGGTCGGGGAGCTGGCCGGCATCGGCCCGCGCGAGCAGCAGCAGGTCGTCGACCAGCCGTCCCATCCGGGCCACCTCCTCTTCGGCCTCGTCGGCGGCCTCACGGCGGGCCTGCTCGGGCACACCCGCCCGCCGCAGCAGGGCCAGGTTCCCGCGGATGACCGTGAGGGGGTTACGCAGCTCGTGGGAGGTGTCGGCCAGCAGGCGTCGCTGCGACTCGAGGAGCTGCTCGAGGCGGGCGATCATATCGTTGAAGGTGTGGGCGAGGAAGAACAGCTCGTCGCCGCGACCGATGTGCGGGCGAGCCACCGCCAGCCGCTGGCGGTAGTCGCCGGTGGCGGCGATATGGCGGGCGGTCTCGGTGATCCGCGCCACCGGGCTCAGTGTCCGCTGGGTGAACAGCCAGCCGGCCGCCATGGCGAGCAAGAGCGCACTGGCGCCGGCGGAGAGGAGGAGGCCGGCCACGGCCGCCATGGTGCTCTGGATGGGAGCGAGCGACTGCCCCACCTGGACGGCGCCTACCACTTCGCCGTTGACGAGCAGGGGCACCGTCAGGACGCGCACGTCCGTATCACCCATGGGGATGTCGTCCAGACTCTCCTGGCCTCGGCGTAGGGCCTCCCGACTGGCCGGTGCCACCGGGAGGCGGCCGCCGGGCAGGTTGGGCGGGGGGGCGATCACGTCGCCCCGGGCGTCGAGCACCTGGGGATAGATGCCCGGGGCGACGAACTCGTCGAGCGGCCGCGCCTCGACCCGGCCGGGTGGCACATCTTCGGGCTGGAGGAGGCCCAGGTTCGGGCCGAGGAAGCTGCGGCGGATCTGGTCGGCCCGCAGGTGCAGCGCCTCATTCGTCCCGCGCTGGAGAGACTGGTCCAGGGTGAAGTACAGCAGCGTGCTGAACCCGAGGAGGGTGAGCGCCAGCAGCGCTCCGTACCAGAGCGTGAGGCGGGTGCGCAGGGAGACGCCCAGCCGCGGGAGGCGGATCACGACCGCAGCATGTACCCGGCGCCCCGCACGGTCTGGATGATCCGGGGGCGTCCACCTGCTTCGAGCTTGTCGCGCAGGTACTTGATTCTGACGTCGACCAGGTTGGATTCGCCCAGGTAGTCGTACCCCCACACCTGCTGCAGGATCTGCTCGCGCGTCAGCACCTGCCGCGGGTGGCGCAGGAACAACTCGAGGAGCTCGTACTCGCGGTTCGTCAGTTCCAGGCTCACCCCCGCGCGACGCACCTCGCGCGCCGTTGGCACCAGCTCGACGTCCTCGAACCGCAGCACCTCGATCTCGCGCGGCTGGACGCGCCGCAGCAGGGCGCGGACGCGCGCGAGGAGCTCGTCGGGGTGGAACGGCTTGACGACGTAGTCGTCGGCGCCAGAGTCGAGGCCGGCCACCTTGTCCGTGGCCTCATCGCGTGCCGTGAGCATAAGGATCGGGACGCGGCTCTCCTGCCGCAGCGTGCGGCAGACGTCGAACCCGTCCCGGCCAGGCAGCATAAGGTCGAGGATGACGAGGTCGGCCCCTTCTCGCCGGATGGCCTGCAGCGCCGCGTCGCCGTCAGCCGCCAGCGCGACCTCGTAGCCGTCGAGCTGGAGCACGCGCCGCATCATGCTGAGGATGCGCGGGTCGTCGTCCACCACCAGGACACGGGAGGGTGTGGCTGCAGCAACGCTCATCGGGACGGGTGGCTCAAGGGGACGGCTCAGGCGTGGCGACCGGCGCAATTATGCCCGCGCGACGCGTCGAGGCAAACGGCGCGCGACGCCGGACCCGCCGGGGCGGAAGCCCGCTCGTCAGCGGCCGGGCTGCAGCACGAGCGTCGCGCCACGGCCTGGCCGGCAACCTCCGCCACTCCCACGGCCCCCAGGGGCGCTCGCGCCGGTCGAGGCTTGGCGCCCCAGGCTCCTGTCCTCCTGCGGCGGGATGGCCGGCGGCGTCCCTCCCCCTCACCTGCCCCAGCGGACCCCCGAACGCCATCTGCACCGTTGCGGGAGATGGTGTTCGGGGGTGGAGCGCCCAGGCCGTTGCCCCGTCGGCGCTAGCCGCGTTCGAAGGCGAAGGTGAGGTCGGTGCCGGGCAGCTCGGCCGGCCGGCACAGCCAGCGCTCGGCACCCGGGCAGTACTGGGCGAAGTAGCGGCTCCCCTGCGCCTGCTCCCGCAGGTCGCCCGGCAGGTTCGCCCCCGCCCGCTCCGAGCCCAGCAGGATCTGCTTCAGGTAGTCGGCCAGCAGGATCCCCCGCGTCCCCTGCCCGGCCGTGAAGTGCATGATCCCGCGCTGGAAGCGCTGGTAGATGAAGTTCGCGTTGGTCGGGTCGGCCTGGGGCCGGCTGATCGGCGCGCCCCACACCTCCAGCGCCAGCAGCCCCAGGATGCCCGGATCGTCCGTCCCGGCCTGCTCGGGACTGACCGTGTTGAAGAAGGTGGCGCCGAATTGCACCGGCTGGTTGGCGAAGCTGTCCGGCGCGTTCGCCCGCACGAAGTCCAGGATCGCCGTGGCGTAGTTCGGGTCGAAGACGCGCGGCGTGGCGTTCTTCAGCCCCTCGTCCGGACCCGGGAAGACGCTGCCGTTGACGCGGGTGTAGGGGAAGATCTCCGGGTCCAGCAGGTTCACCAGCGCCGGGCCGCGGCCGGCGCAGAGCTGCGCCACCTGGCGCTGGAAGACCTGGACCTGGCAGCCGAGGAAGGTGAACGTGCGGCTGACCGGGAAGCCGAAGGTCTCGATGCGCCCGCGCGCCTGGAAGTACCCCCAGAGCTGGTCGTTGTCGATCCGGTAGCCCGTCTCGACGAAGTAGCGCTCGTCGCGCGGCACGCTCGGCGGCGTCTGCGGCGTGGCCGTCGGCACCGGGAGCGCCGTCGCCGTGGGCGCCGGCGTGGGGGTCACCGGTGGCGCGAACGACGGGCTCACGTTGCCGCTGTAGGCGAGCGGCGTCGTGTCGCCGTTGTTCGCGAGGGTGACGTAGACCCACTGCGTGCTGGCCAGGTTGACGCGGCGCGAGAGCGTCTCGCCGGACCGCGCCGCCGCGCCGGTCTGCTGCGTCAGGCTGGCCGGGTCCGGGCCGGTGTAGATGTTCAGGTCGGCGCTGTCGGCGTTCGGCGCGAACGTGGTGCCGACCACCGCGTCGGCGCCCGGGTTGCCGTACCAGAAGCGGTACCAGACGGCCCGGCGCGGACCGACGCTGCCGAGGATGCCTCCATCCGCACCGACCGTGATCGCCCCCTGGGCGGAGTTGGCGACGGGGCCCGGCGTGGGCGTGGCCGTACCGCTGGGCAGGGCCTGGAGCGCGCCCGAGGGCGTGATGGTGCCGACGTAGCTGACCGCGCGGTCGTTGTTGTTGACCACCTGGATGAACAGATCGCGCGGGCTCGGGTCGCTCACGTCCAGCGCGAGCGAGTTGTTGGTCCGGGTGGGAGTGCTCGGCTCCTGGCGCGGGCTGTCGGGTGGCCCGCTGTAGACGAAGAAGTCGGTCCGGCCGGCGTCCGCGGGCGTGTAGGTGACGGTAATCGTGGCTACCTGGCTCTCGCCAGCGTAGGCGAAGCGGAACCAGGTGCTCTGCTGCGCCGCTGTGGTCGCGGTGAACCGTCCGTCACTCCCGATGGGGATGGCGTCGGACGCCGAGGCGCCGGTCTGTGCAAAGGCACTGGAGAGCACGCCCGCGAGGAGCACGCCCAGCAGCGGGAGGGCGCTCCAGAGAGCGAGACGTCGGTACTGGGGGCGCGACGCCCCCGTTTGCTGGCCGGAAGACATGGACCTACCACCTCCTTGGGTGCGGGTGTGTCGTTGACGAACCTTTCCGGGGAAGGCGCCGGGACAGCCGGGTCGGGCAAGGGCCGTGCCAGATGCTCTGCCCATTAGAGCGTCGAGGCAACGCTCCCGCAACAGGGAACGGCGAGCAAGTGGGACGAGTTACGGCATTTCCGCCCGTGTAATCGAAGTGTCATCGTGGAGCCGGTGTCACGCTGTACGGCGTGGATCGTTCCATCTACGATGCACAGAGACAAGGAGGTAGTGGAACCGTGAGACACGCAGTTGTTAACGGGCGTGGGGGTTTCCGCCGGGTCGGCGTGCTGGCTGTACTTGTCGCGGTGGCGCTCGGCCTGGGGGCGGCTCCCGTATCCGCGCAGACCGCGGGCTGGAGCCCGGGCCCCAACGCCACGGGCGAAAACACGTACGATGGGTACATCGATTTCCCACCAGCGGGCGCCAGCATGCCCGCTAACCAGGGGATCCTGCTCAACGGCTGGGTCGTCGACAAGACGGCGCAGGGCTGGGCCGGCATTGACGAGGTCCACCTCTACGACGGCAGGGCGGGCGAAGGCGGCACCTTCATCACCAGGGGCGTGCCGGCCCTCGACCGGCCGGACGTCGGGCTGGCGCTCGGCAACGGCTACTGGGCCGCGTCTGGCTTCATGTTCGCCATCCCTCCGAACACGCTCCAGCAGGGGACGCGCACGCTGACCGTCTACGCGCGCTCGCCGGCGAAGGGCTGGTGGTCCAAGCAGGTCACGCTCAACATCACCCGCCCCAGCTACCCGAGCGACCCGCTCACGGTGATCGAGGCGCCGGTGTTGGACGAGAAGGTCCTGACAGACAATGAGTACGACGTCAAGGGCTACTCGCTCGACCGAAACGCGGGCCCCAATGGCGGCACCGGCGTCAGCCGCGTCGAGGTGTGGATCGGCCAGCGCGACCTCGCCGGCTCGCGCGAGCTGACGCCCGTCTCCACCAGCCTCGAGAGCACCAGGGCGGCGAACTACGGCACCCAGTTCTCGAAGGGCGGGTGGCAGGTCCGCTTCAATCCGACCAAGTTCAACGCGGGCGACTACTTCCTTTACGTCTACGCGCGCTCGAGCGTGACGGGTAAGGAGAGCGTCACCTCGGTCCGGTTCCGGATCGAGGAGCCGTAGGGCAGTTCCGCGCTCGCGGTGAGGGGCTGGGCCTGGCCAAGCGGCCGGGCCCAGCCCCCGCCCTGGCCCCGCGCGCCGGGCGTGGCCCGGGCTCCACTGTCACAGGGGCCCTCGGGGCCACCAGGCCGCGCTTCGTCACCGCTTCGTGATGCGCCGCGCCGCCGGCTGCAACGCCGGTGTGACACGCGACTCGTAGGCTGGGCGCATGAGGTTCACGCCCCCGGAGTCGTTCCTGCCATGCCCGTGACCGACGGCGTCTTCCCCCTGCTCATGCTGCTGCTCCTGACGATCTTCGCCGCCGGGGTCGCCCTCGACCACCAGGGCGTGCGCCGGCGGCCCCGGCGGCGCACGCGTCACCTGGAGGAGCGCCAGTGAGCCTGCTGTGGGTTCGTCCGCTGCACGGGGAAGCGCGCTTCTCCACGGAGGAGCGCCGGCTGCGTGACTTCCTCGCCACGCCGTCCGGGGTGAGCGAGTCAGCCGCGTCGCTCGCCGTGAAGCTGGGGATGGCACGCGGCCAGTGCAAACGCATCCTCGAGCAGCTCGTCCAGGAGGGCCTGGTCCGCCGCCGCGACTTCGACGACATCGAGCCGATCTACTACCGCTTCCCAGGACGCTGAACGGCCCGCGTCAGTGGTATTCGGTGTGGAGGGCTGGGAACGGGAGCGTGCGGGGCGCACTGAGCGCCCCGCTCCGCTTCTGCTCGACGGCGGAGCGCACCAGCGCCGCGTAGCGGTACACGAGGTGCACGAACTTGCCGTAGGGCGCGGTGAGGAACAGGGCCGCCACCGTTCCCAGGTGCACGGCGAGCAGCGTGCCCATCGCGGCGGTCTCGCGCAGCGCGAGCAGCAGCATCCCGGTCGCGGCGACCAGGAACAGGACCCACAGGAAGGCGGTGTCCCTGGCGCTCATCTGGCGGTCGGCCGGGGCGCGGTCGCTTCGCCACTTCAGGGCGAGGAGCCCGGCGGTCCCGACCAGCAGCCCGATCCCGCCGAGTGTGCCCAGCACCACGACCGGGTGCAGCAACGGGTAGGGGGCCGACCAGCCGAGGAAGCGCTCGTACACGGCGGCGAGCGTCGTCGATGCCAGGTCCAGGAGGAACCCGTAGAAGACGAGGTGGTGGAGCCAGCGGCGCGTCTGGGAGAACCGCTGGTTGGGGTAGTTGCAGCCCACGCCTCCGCCGCCGAGGTAGGTGAGGCCAAACACGTCCCCTGTCGCCCGGAGGAACGCCGCGAGGCTGATCGGGTCGGCGGGCGAGGCGCCGATGCTGCGCCAGAAACGGATCAGGCCCACGATCCACACGCCGATCCAGTACGCGGCCAGGGCTGAGAATGGGATGACCATGGCGGCGTAGGCGATGACCCGGTAGAACGCCCCTCCCCCCGTGTTCACCGCGAAGGTCGCGGCCGGCCCCGTGATCGCCAGCACGAGCCCCAGCACGAACAGCACGCTGGCCAGCATCACCAGGGCCGAGGCGCGTCCGCCGTCTCGGGCCAGGCGCCCCAGGAAGCGCGGCCAGGCGTGCTCAGCGTAGGTCGCGGCCCGCACCTGGGCGAAGAGCTGCGGCACGTTGACGGCGAACTCGTGGGGCGGGGCGTACTGGCAAGCGTAGTAGCAGTCGCGGCAGTCGAAGCACAGGTTCGCCAGGTACTCGATGTCCGCCCCGGAGAAGGTCCGCCGCAGCTCGACCGCCGGCCAGACGGCGCAGTAGCCCTCGCAGTAGCGGCAGGCGTTGCAGATCGCCATCTGCCGCGCGGCCTCCTGGATCAGCTCAGGCGCGGGCACAGCCGGCCGCCTCCCTGCCCGCGATCCGTCCGAACACGGCGCCGATGGTGAGGCCAAAGCCGGCCAGGTAGCCCCGGCCGAGGATATTCCCGGCCATGACCTCGCCGGCGGCAAAGACGTTCCGCGCTGGCCGGCCGTCGCGCATGATCACGCGCGCGCCCTCGTCGACCTCCACGCCCATGTAGGTGAAGGTGATGCCCGGGCGGAGGGGGTAGCCGTAGAACGGCGGGGTGTCGATCGGCACGGCCCAGTGGCTCTTGGGTGGGCTCAGCCCTTCCGTCCGGCAGTCGTCCAGCGCCGCGGGGTCGAAGGTGCCGGGGCGCGTCGCCTGGTTGAACCGCGCGACGGTTGCCGCCACGGCCGAGGCATCCAGCTCCAGCCGCGCGGCCAGCTCCTCGATCGATCCCGCCTGCACGGGCGGAAAGACGGACGGCATGAAGTGGTCGAGCGCCTTCCTGTCGACGATGGAGTAGGCGATCTGGCCAGGCTGCCGGGCGATGAGCCCGCCCCAGATGGCGTAGCGCTTCGGCCAGAAGTCCTCGCCCTCGTCGTAGAAGCGCTGCCCATCCCGGTTGACGGCGATCCCGAAGGGCACGCTATCCAGGCGGGTCACGATGCCGCCGTCGAACCTGGGCGCCCGGGCGTCCACCGCCACGGCGTGGAACTCCCGCGGGCTACCCGCCGACCGGGCCCCGTGCTCGAGCAGCGCGGCGAGCATCTGGCCGGTGTTGTACGGGGTGCCGCGAATGACGTAGTTGTCGGCGGCGTCACCCCAGTACCGCTTCAGCCACGCCACGTTGGCTTCGAAGCCGCCCGAGGCGACGACGACGGCCTTCGCCTCGACCTCGTGCAGCTCGCCGCCGCTCCCGAGCGATGCCCCCCGGAAGGTGCCGTCCTCGATCGCCAGGCACTGTGCTGCCGTCTCGTAGGCCACCCGCACGCCCAGCCGCTCCGCGGTCTCGTAGTAACCGTTCAGCATGGCCCGGCCGCCGCCCAGCATGAAGGCGTTGGTACGGGCCAGGTGCAGCGTCCCCCGCAGCGGGCGCTGCCACTTCACCCCGTGCGCGGCCATCCACTCGACCAGGTCGGCCGAGGCGCGGATCGTCAGGCGCGCGAGCGGCTCGCTGGTCTCGCCACCGGTGACGCGCCGCAGATCCTCCCAGAACTCGTCCTCCAGGTAGACGCCGGTCACGTAGGCGTTGGCGTGGTCATGCAGGTAGCGAATGTCCCGCGTGTGGCGGCTGTTGCCACCCCGGAAGGGCTCGGGCGCGGCATCCACCACCAGGACCTCGGCGCCCTCACGCCGGGCCGCCAGCGCCGCGCACAGCCCGGCATTCCCGCCGCCGATCACCAGCACGTCCACCGGTCGCCACAGCGACGGTGTCAACGCGGCGCCGGCGCCTTGTCAGAGCAGACTCTGCGGCGAGCGGTTGTCCGCATGGCGGCCATTGTATACAGTGGGCCTCGGCTGGCGCGGGCCGGCGCGCGGGCCGTCCCAGCCCGCCCGGCGCCGGCGGACGGCTGCTCAGGCGAGCGGCGGCACGACCGGGCGGCGAACCGTGTGGCCAAGGCCGCCACCCGGCTGTCGGCAGTAACCATCTGGAGCAGGCAGGGGAGGACCATGGGGACGTTCTACGAGCAGTGGCTGGCGACGAGCGCGCGCGTCGAAGAGGCCGTGCGGCACAGTCCGGTCGTCGCGCGCGGCCGCGACCTGGCCTGGGTGGAGACACCGCAGGACGCCAGGGTGGCCATGCTGGTCGGCCCGCAGGTCGGGTTCCCTACCCAGGGCACCGCGCTCCTGAAGGCCGAGATTCCTGGCGGCTGGCACACCGGCAGGCACGCGCACGGCGAGGAGTCGATCCACGTCCTCTCAGGCTCGGGGTTCGCCGTCGTCGACGGCGCGCGGTATGACTGGAAGGTTGGCACGACCCTGCACATCCCGTTCATGGCCGAGCACCAGCTCTTCAATACGGGCGATGAGCCAGCCGTCTACGTCTCCGCGGTCGCACACGACCTGGACCTCTTCACGCAGCTCGGACGCCTGGTCCAGCTCGAAGAGAAGGGGCCGAATCCACCCCAGGTCGAGCGCCGCTTCCCCGCCCAGGCCTCGCAGCTCGCCGAGGATGGCCGACGCATCGCGCTGCACCTCGAGGACGCCATCGACGAGAACGCGCTGCGCGATGCGCAGCCCGATGGCCGGCACGCCGCGGGCCAGCAGGGGCACCGGCATGGTGGGATCTGGATCCTGATGGGGGGCGGCGAAGGGCGGACGGCAGAGACCAACGGCTTCCGGGCGAGCGCCACGGCCATGACGCACATCTTCGAGGAGCTACCCCGCACCAGCAGCCACAAGCACGCGCACACGGAGGCCATGCTGTACGTGCTCGAAGGAACCGGCTACTCAGAGATCGACGGCAAGCGCTACGACTGGGAGGCTGGCGACGCGGTGCACGTCCCGCCGAAGATGACGGTGCACCAGCACTTCAACCCGTCGGCGGCCCGCACCCGCACCCTGCGCATCGAGTTCGGGATCCGCTACTTCTACGAAGCCCTGTGGAAAGGCTTCCACAAGGTGGAGCACCGGCTGCACGCCGCGGCGCTCTGATCCCCACCTCGTCGCGGGCGGCACCCGCGCCTCGCCGTGCCTGGCTGGGGTGCCGCGCGGGCCTCGCGTGTGACCCCGGGCGTGAGGCAGGATCGTCCAGGGGCTACGCGACCGCGGTGGCGGCGGCGGGAACGAGGAGGGAGGTGAGCTCCCGGATATCCTCCAGCGCCTCGAGGAGGAAGACACGGTCCACGACCTGCTCGGCGCGGGCGCGCGAGAGGCCGCCCCACTCGGCGCACTCGAGGAACTTGGCCGCCAGCTCCTGGTCGGTCATGGGATTGGCCGGGCTGCCCTTGCCGAAATCAGCCCGCCCGGAGACGCTCCGACCGTCCCGCAGCTCGATCTCGACGATGGTCGTCATCTTGTCGTAGCCGGCCGCCTCCGCCTCGGGGTGCACGCCGAACTCCACCTTCTCGATCATGGCCTGGACGTCCGGCCGATTCACCACCGCCGCGGTGAACTCAGCGAGGCCGCCTCTCCGCTCCAGGACCAGGATCGCCATACAGAACTCCATGCTGAACTTCGCCTGTAGCTCGTTCTTCGGCCGGCGGTGGATCAGGGCGTTGGGCATGTGCTGGTTGGTGCCCACCCGGATGCGCGCCACCTGCTCGGGCCGGATGTCATGCCGCCGCAGCAGGTCGAGCATCACCCCCATGCCCGGGTGAGTGAGCGAGCCGGACGGGTGGGGCTTGATCGAAACGCCGGGCGAGGCGAAGGTCCAGGGGCACCCGAGCTGGCCCTGGATGAGGTGCGGCTCGTACCCGCCGCCGGCCGCCTGGAAGTAGCCGCGTCCAGCCTCCAGGATGGTCGACGCCGCCGTCCAGCCCCGCCCGACGAGCTCGGCCGCCACGACGCCGCTCTCGGCCGCCCGGCCAGCGTGGAACGGCTTGGTCATGGTGCCGAAGTTCTCGCGCAGGCCGGCGGCCTGGCTCGCCCCGAGCCCCAGCGTCCGCCGCGTGGCGTCCACGTCGAACCGGCGCAGCCGGGCGCTGCCGGCGGCCGCCCCGATCGTGCCTGCGGTCCCGGTGCTGTGGAATCCGTGCTGGTAGTGGCGCGGGTTGATCGCTTCGGCCACCTTGCACCCGACTTCCACGCCGACCAGGTAGGCTGCCAGGACGTCCGCGCCCGAGCGGCCGTCCTGCTCGGCCAGCGCCAGCACGGCCGGGAGCACCGGGGCAGTCGGGTGGGTCAGGAGCCCATACACCCGGTCCCTGGCGACGGCGAGCTGCGTGTCGTCGTAGTCGTCGGCGTGGATCGCCACGCCGTTCGCGAAAGCCGCGAAGCGGGGGGGCGTGCGCAGCCCGGCTCCAATGACCGTGCTCGGGTCGCCCGCGCAGCCAAGGTCCGCCAGGTAGCCCCGAACGAGCCGGCCCGTCTCGGCCACCTGGCCGGCGAGCGCGAGCCCCAGCCCATCCAGGATGGAGCGTTTGCCCAGGTGGCGGACGGAGGCTGGGATCGCCTCCGCCGGCGTGTTCACGATGAAGTCGGCGACGTACTGGGTGAGAGGCACGGGCACGCTCCTCGTGTGGCAGGGTGGCGGCCGCGACTGGCGCCCGCCGGGCTTGGCCGTAGCGTACACAATTGGTGCAGGCTTGTATACAGGTAGGCTGAGCGGGCCACCGGACCGCCTCTTGACGCGCGCCGGGGCGGGTTCTACGCTCCAAGTGCCGCCGCGTCGGGCCGGCCGACGGCGGACGCCGCGGGCCAGAGCCAGAGGGGGCCTGTGCGCTGGCGAACGGCGTCAAGGAGCACGCACATTTCGGGCCGGGGGCCACGCGCCGTGCTACCGTCACGCGCGACGGCGCCCACCTGGCTCAGGCGCATCCACCTCGGGTTCGTGGCGGTGTGGTGATGGAGCAGGCAGTCCCTCTGGTCGACCGCAGCGTCGTCCTCGACGCCCTGAAGCAACAGCTCGCGCTCGATCCCCGGAAGACGGCGGTCGTCACGGTCGACCTGCATCGTGGCCACCTCGACCCGGAGGTGGCGACGATGCCGGTCCCAGCCGAGCACGCCCGGCGCGTCGTGGAGAACAGCGCGCGCCTGGTGCGGCTGGCGCGGTCGCTGGGCCTCCCGGTCATCCACGTGATCCTCCAGAACCGGCTCCTGCCCAACGGCGTGTCCGAGAAGATGCACAACCCGTTCTGGCGCGCCGTCGAGCAAGCCGGTGTCTCGCTGGCGCCCAGGAGCCCGTCCACCCTCGTGCGGCACAACCTGCCGGGGTCACGCGGCACGGAGATCATGCCGGAGCTCGGGCCCGAGCCGGGCGACTACGTCATCGACAACAAGCGGCGGCTCAGCGCGTTCCACGGCACGGACCTCGAGATCATCCTGCGCTCGCTCGGCGTCGAGACCATCGTGCTCATTGGCGTCAACACGAACACCTGCGTCCAGTGCACCGCGTTCGACGCCTTCAACCGCGACTTCGGGGTGGTCGTGGTGGCCGACTGCGTGCACAGCATGTATGGCGACGACCTGCACGTCTTTGGGCTCCAGAACATCGCGCGTGCCTTCGGCTGGGTGCTCAGCCTGGACGAGGTGGCCCAGAAACTGGGCGCCGCCGTCGACGTCGCCTGAGCACCAGCGCAGCCATCGGGCAGCGGGGGATCCAGCATGACCGGGGAAGTCTTCGTCCTCAATCTCCTCAACGGGATCACCTTCGCCGGCCTGCTCTTCCTCCTCGCCAGCGGGTTCACCCTGATCTTCGGCCTGATGCGGATCACCAACCTCAGCCACGGCGGGTTCTACCTGGTGGGCGGGTATGCCGGGCTGACCATCCTGCTCAGGACGGGGAGTTTCTGGCTCGCCCTGCTCGGCGCCGGCCTCGCCATCGGCGCGTTGGGGCTCGTGCTCGAGCGCACCCTCCTGCGCGCGGTCCGCGGCCAGGTCCTGCCGGAAGTGCTGCTCACGCTGGGGATGGCCTTCGTCCTGGGCGACCTGTCGCTCGCCATCTGGGGCGGGGACCCGCTCACGATTCGGGTGCCCGGCTTCCTGGGCGGCTCGACCAGCCTGGTCGGGCTCACCTACCCCAGTTTCCGCCTCTTCGTCGCCCTGGTCGCCGTGGCGATCGGAGCGGGTCTCTGGTACCTGCAGGAGCGCACGCTCCTGGGCGCCATCATCCGCGCCGGCGTGGACGACCGCGAGATGGTCGACGCGATGGGGGTCGACGTCAAGGTCGTGTTCAACCGCGTGTTCGCCATGGGCGCGATCCTGGCCGGTCTGGCCGGGTTCCTGGGCGGCGCCTTCCTCGCGCTCTACCCGGGCGCCGACTTCGAGATCCTGCTCCTGGCCGTCGTGGTGGTCATCGTCGGCGGCCCGGGTAGCCTGCTGGGCGCGGTGGCCGGCAGCCTGCTGGTGGGTCTCATCGACGCGTTCGCCAAGGCGCTCGCGCCGGACCTGCTGTACTTCACCATCTTCGCGCCGATGGTGCTCGTCCTCGCGTGGCGGCCCTACGGCCTCCTGGGGCGGCCCGCGTGACGCTGCCGTTCGCCCGCGCGGCGCAGGTCGCGCTGCTCGGCCTGGCACTGGCCTTCGCGCTCGCGCTGCCCTACCTGACGACCTCCTTCTACGTCGGCATCGCCACGCAGGTGCTGTTCTTCGGCCTGTTCGCCATGAGCATCGACCTGCTCGGCGGCTACATGGGCCTGATGCCCCTGGGCCAGGCCGGCCTGCTGGGCGTGGCCGCCTACAGCATGGGCTTCCTGATCAGCCGGCTCGCCTGGCCCTGGCTTCCGGCCGTGCTCGTCGGACTGTCTGCCACGGTCCTGATGAGTCTCGTGTTCGGCCTGCTGGCGGTGCGCACGACCGGCATCTTCTTCGTCATGATCACCCTGGCGGAAGGCATGCTCGTCTGGGGCTTCGCCTACCGCATGGCCTCCATTACCGGGGCGGAGAACGGCCTGCGCGGCATTACCCGACCCGACTTCGCGCCGCTCTACTGGCAGTACTACTACCTCGTCCTCGCAGTCGTCGCCGTCTGCGCGCTGCTCCTCGCCCTCCTTGTCCGCTCACCGTTCGGGCTGACGATGAAGGGCATCCGCGAGAGCGAGTCGCGTATGCGGACGCTGGGCTACAACGTGACCCTCCACAAGCTGCTGGCGTTCGTGATCTCCGGGTTCTTCGCCGGCGTCGCCGGCATCCTCTACGCCTGGTACAACCAGTTCATCAGCCCCTCAGCCGTGAACATCACGGCCTCGACCGAGGGGGTGCTGATGGTGGTCCTGGGCGGAGCCGGGACGCTGCTGGGGCCGGTCCTCGGCGCGGCGGTCATCACGCTGGTGAAGAACCTCCTGAGCATGTACGTCGCGCGCTGGCCGACCATCATGGGGCTGATCTTCATCGTCGTGGTCCTCTTCGCCCGCGACGGCATCCTGGGGGCTATCCGCCGCGGGTCGACGCGCCTGCGCTCAGGCCGCGCGGCGGCTCGCGCACCCACGCCCGCCGCCGCGGGAGCTGACGTCCCACTGCCACCACCCTCGCCGGGACCGGGTGAGGAGGGACGGGTCATGACCCACGGGTGAGTGCCGCCCAGCGGCGCGCCCGGGAACAGAAGGGGGGTACCAAGATGAAACAGGTCCGCAAGGCCTGGTGGATCGCCGTCGTCGCGCTCGGCCTGCTCGCCGCGTGCGCGCCGCCCGGCGCGCCCGGCGCCGCCCAGAAGCCCACCGGGCCGATCAAGGTCGGGCTGCTCGCCCCGACGACCGGCACCGTCGCTGCCAATGGCGGCGAGGTGGTGAATGGCTGGAACCTGTACTGGAAGCTGAACGGCGGCCAGGTCGCCGGGCGGGAGATCCAGACGCTGCAGGAGGACACGGCCGCAGACCCGAACGTGGGGCTGACCAAGGCCCGCCAGCTCGTGGAGCAGCAACAGGTGGACATGATCGTCGGCCCGCTGGCTGCGAACGTGGGCCTGGCGGTCGCCGACTACCTCAAGACGACCGGGACGCCAGCCTTCTACCCGATCGTCTCCGCCGACGATCTCACCCAGCGAAAGCGGGTCGACAACGTGATCCGTATCGCCGGCTGGAGCAGCAGCCAGCCCAACCACCCGTTCGGCGAGTGGGCCTACGACCAGGGCTACCGCAAAGTCTGGACGATCTGCCTCGACTTCGCCTTCGGCCAGGAGTCGTGCGGCGGGTTCGTGCGCACCTTCTCGGGCGTCAGGGGCGGCCAGGTCGTCCAGCAGCTCTGGACTCCGATCGGCACGCCCGATTTCAGCGCCTACCTCTCGCAGGTCTCCGGCAGCGGCGCCGACGTGGTCTTCGCCACGGAGAGCGGCGCCGACGCGGTGCGCTTCATCAAGCAGTGGAACGACTTCGGCCTGAAGGGGAGGGTGCCGCTCCTGGGGAACGAGACGCTGACCGACCAGTCGGCGCTGCGGAGCATGGGGCCCGAGGCGGAGGGCACCATCACTGCCGGCCACTGGGCCGAGGGGCGGCCGGCGAAGGAGACGCAGGACTTCGTGGATGCGTACCTGAAGGAGTACGACCGGCTGCCCTCCTACTACGCCGCCGCGGCCTACAGCGCCGCCAGGTGGATCGCAACGGGCCTCGAGAAGGTCAACGGCAACACGGCCGACAGGAAGGCCTTCCTCGACGTGGTCCGGAGCGCGCAGGTCGACACGCCGTTTGGCCGCCTGACGCTCGACGCGTACGGCAACCCGATCCAGACGATCTACGTGCGCCGGGTCGAGCGGCGGCCGGACGGGCGGCTGTGGAATGTGCCGATCCAGACCTTCGAGAACGTCTCGCAGTTCTGGACCTTCGACCCGGCCACGTTCCTGAAGCAGCCGGTCTACAGCCGCGACTTCCAGGGCACGCCGGAGCAGCTCAAGCAGCTCGGCCTGCAGTAGTGGAGGGCTGGATGAAGGTCGAGCTCGTCGAAGTGGTGACGGATGACCAGCTCGTGCATGCGGGGGCGTTGCTGGAAGCCGCCAGTCCGGTGAATCAGGTGCCCGGCGTAGATGCGGTCCTGATGATGCACGGCAACAGCCTCAACTTCTACCACCCCTTCTTTCGGTACTTCGCCGAGCAGCTCGCGGCCATCGGCTGCGCGACGCTGCGGGCGAACAACCGCGGGCACGACGTCATTCACCGGCCAGTCGGGGTGCGTGACAACGTCTCGGCCCTGGAGTCCTTCCACGTCGAGCCGGCGGCGTACTTCGGGACCGCGTGTGAGGCTTTCGACGACTGCCGCCGCGACTGGCGGGCGTGGCTCACGTTCCTCTGGGACCGCGGCTACCGACGTCTCCTCCTCTGGGGCCACAGTCGCGGCGCGGTGAAGACGGCGTACTACCTGGCGATTGAACACGACCCGCGCGTCCAGGCGTGCATCCTCGCCTCGCCGCCGCACTTCTCCTACGCTCGCTGGATGCAATCGCCGCAGGCGGACCTGTTTGCCGCCGACCTGGCCGAAGCGCAGCGGCTGGTGGACCTCGGGCAGCCGGACGGGCTGGTCCACGTGCAAGTGCCCATGGACTACCTCACGACGGCCGGCGCGTACCTGGACCAGTACGGCCCGGCCGAGAAGTACAACGTGATGTGGCTCATCGGCGCGATCCGCTGCCCGGTGCTGGCGATCAGCGGGACCGAAGAGGTGGCGAAGCGTTTCGGCTTCGACGGCCTCCCCGCAGGGTTCAGCCAGATCCGCCAGGCGAAGCCGGATCTCACCCACCTGTCAGTCCCGGGCGGGGACCATTTCTACACGGGGAAGCAGGAATATGTACTCGAACGCGTGCTCGAGTGGCTGGCGAGCCTCTCACCGGCCGGAAACGCCCTGGCGGCATCGCCCAGCAGCCGCCCATGACGCCAGCCAGGCGCCTGCGCTCCGCGGCGCGTTCCCCACGTTCGGCTGGGCGCACGGGAGGCCCTTGGCGGTGAGGCGCCGCGCCGCGGTAGCCTGCGCCAGACGTTGCCTGTGCGGGGGGGAAGCATGAGCGAGCCGAGCGTGATCGTGGCCAGCCTGCGGACGGATTGGGATGTCCCGATTCCGATGGACGACGGCATCGCGCTGCGCGCGGATGTCTTCCGCCCGGTGGCGGAGGGAGAGTACCCCGTCATTCTGTCGTACGGGCCGTACGGCAAGGACCTGCCGTTCCAGCAGGGCTACGCGGACCAGTGGCGGATCATGACCACCCAGCACCCGGAGGTAGCCCAGGGCACGTCGAACCGCTTCCAGAACTGGGAGACGGTCGACCCGGAGAAGTGGGTGCCAGACGGCTACGTGTGTGTCCGGGTGGACTCTCGGGGGGCCGGCCGCTCGCCCGGCTACCTCGATCCCTTCTCGCCCCGGGAGACGCGCGACCTTTACCAGTGCATCGAGTGGGCCGCGGCCCAGCCCTGGTCGAGCGGCAAGGTGGGCTTGCTCGGCATCTCGTACTACGCCATCAACCAGTGGCAGGTCGCCTCGCTCCAACCGCCGCATCTGGCCGCGATCTGCCCCTGGGAGGGCGCGGCGGACTTCTACCGCGATATGCATCGGCACGGCGGTATCGCCTGCGACTTTGGTGGCAACTGGTTCAGGAAACAGGTCCTGACCGTTCAGCATGGCCTCGGCACCGCGGGCCCGGCCAATCCGACCACCGGGGAGCTCGTCGCCGGGCCCGAGACGCTCCCCAGCGCGGAGCTGGCCGCGAACCGGATCGACCTCGGGGCGGCGGTCCTCGCCCACCCGCTCGACGACGCCTTCTACCGCGAGCGTGCCCCGGACTGGCCGAAGGTCACCGTGCCGCTGCTCTCGGCCGGCAACTGGGGCGGACACGGGCTGCACCTGCGTGGCAACGTCGAAGGGTTCGTCCGCTCGGCCTCGCGCCAGAAGTGGCTCGAGGTCCACGGCCTCGAGCACTGGACGCACTTCTACACCAACTACGGCCTCGGCCTTCAGAAGCGCTTCTTTGGCCACTTCCTGAAGGGCGTCGACAACGGCTGGGACCGCGAGCCGCCGGTGCTGCTGCAGGTCCGCCACCTCGACGGCTTCGTGGAGCGCAAGGAGCACGACTGGCCGCTCGCCCGCACCCGGTGGACGAAACTCTACCTCGATCCCGGCGAGCAGGGCCTGCGCTGGACGCCCGCGCCCCGCGCCGGCCACGTGGAGTACGCGGCGCTGGACGAGGGCGTGACGTTCGTCTCACCCCCGCTCGAGGCCGAGCTCGAGATCACGGGCCCGGTCGCGGCCAAGCTATTCATCACCTCGTCGACGTCGGATGCTGACCTCTTCGTGACCGTGCGGGCGTTCGGGCCGGATGGCGCCGAAGTGACGTTCCAGGGGGCGATCGACCCGGCCGCGCCGCTGGCTCAGGGCTGGCTGCGGGCCTCGCACCGCAAGCTCGACCCGGCGCTCAGCCCGCCCTACCGGCCCTACCACACGCACGACGAGGTCCAGCCGTTGAACCCCGGCGACGTGTACGAGCTCGACGTGGAGATCTGGCCGACGTGCGTCGTCCTGCCGGCCGGCTACCGGCTGGCGCTGACGATCCAGGGCAAGGACTTCGAGCGGCCGGTCGAGGGGGCCACCCTCCAGTCCTTCGTGAACCCGATGCGCGGCTCCGGGCCGTTCATCCACACCAGCCCGATCGATCGGCCACCGGCGGTCTACGGCGGCCACCAGATTGTGTACGGCGGAGGCGAGCGTGGCTCCTACCTGCTCTTGCCCATCATGCCCGACCAGCGCTGAGCCCGCGGACCGTATCTGCCCCGCTCCGGGCGCCGCGTCGACCCACGGGCCTGGGCGCCAAATGTGGAGCCCGTCGGACGTGGCGGGGGCGGACCGTCGGGCTCAGGCACTCGGAAGGCTCCGCTGCCTGGTGAGGCGGACCACGGTACACCCGCGCGGAGCGAGCCCCAGCAAGTGTCAGCTTGCTTGACGAGAGGAGAGGACTGCCATGGGACGTAGGATCGTCGTACCGGTGATCATCGTCGCGCTCGGCCTGCTCGCCGCGTGCGCGCCGCCCGGCGCGCCCGGCGCCGCCCAGAAGACGACCGGGCCGATCAAGGTGGGCTTCCTGGCGCCCACGACCGGCACCTCGGCCGCGAGCGGCCAGGACATGACCAACGGCTGGAACCTGTACTGGAAGCTGAACGGCAGCCAGGTCGCCGGGCGGGAGATCCAGACGGCGTTCGAGGACGCGCCCGGTGACCCGAACATCGCGGTGACTAAGGCCCGCCAGTTCGTGGAGCAGCAGCAGGTGGACATGATCGTCGGCCCGCTGTTCGCCAACGACGGCCTCGCCGTCGCCGATTACCTCAAGACGACCGGGACGCCCGGCTTCTACCCGATCGTCTCGGCCGACGACCTCACCCAGCGCACCCGGGTGGAGAACGTGATCCGGGTGGCTGGCTGGACGAGCAGCCAGCCGAATCAGCCCTTCGGCGAGTGGGCTTACGAGCAGGGCTACCGGAAGGTGATGACGATCTGCGTCGACTACGCCTTCGGCCAGGAGTCATGCGGCGGGTTCGTCCGCACCTTCGCCGGGGCCAAGGGCGGCCAGGTCGTGAAGCAGCTCTGGAATCCGATCGGGACGCCCGACTTCAGCTCCTACCTCGCGCAGGTCCAGGGCTCCGGCGTCGACGCCGTCTACAGCGCGCAGGTCGGCGCCGACTCCGTCCGCTTCGTGAAACAGTGGAACGACTTCGGCTTCAAGGGTCGCCTCCCACTGCTTGGCAATGAGGTCCTGACGGACCAGTCGCTGCTGCGCAACATGGGGCCAGAGGCGGAGGGCACCATCACCGCCGGCCACTGGGCCGATGGCCGGCCCGAGAAGGCGACCCAGGACTTCAGCGAGGCCTACCTGAAGGAGTACAACCAGCTCCCGTCCTACTACGCCGCGGCGACGTACAGCGCGGCCCAGTGGCTCTCCAGGGCCATCGAGAAGGTGAATGGGAACACGGCTGACCGCAAGGCCTTTCTAGACGCCGTCCGCAGTATCGAGGTCGACGCGCCCCTCGGCCGCCTCAAGCTGGACTCGTACGGCAACCCGATCCAGAACATCTACGTGCGCCGGGTCGAGCGGCGGCCGGACGGGCGGCTGTGGAACGTGCCGATCCAGACCTTCGAGAACGTCTCGCAGTTCTGGACCTTCGACCCGGCCACGTTCCTGAAGCAGCCGGTCTACAGCCGCGACTTCCAGGGCACGCAGGAACAGCTCAAGCAGCTCGGCCTGCAGTGACGACCTGACCTCGGAGCGCGGTGAAGGGGCCATGCAGGAGCAGCGAGCCAACAGGCAGGCGGTGGCGCTCGAGCTCGACGGCGTCACCAAGGCGTTCGGCGGTCTGGTGGCCGTGTCCGAGGTGACGCTGCGCGTTCCCGCGCGGGAGCGGCGCGCCGTGATCGGGCCCAATGGCGCGGGCAAGACGACCCTGTTCCACCTGCTGTCCGGCGAGCTGCCGGTGACGCGGGGCCGCATCCGGCTGTTCGGGGAGGACGTCACCGCGCTCTCCCCGCCCCAGCGGGTCGGGCGCGGTCTCCGGCGCACCTACCAGATTACCAACGTCTTCCCGGCCCTGAGCGTGGAAGAGAACGTCTTCCTCGCGGCCATGGGGCTGGCGCCGACGAAGTTCGAGCTGCTGCGGCCGCGCCCGAGGCGAGGCCCCTTGCGCGAGCGGGTCGAGCGGGCGCTGGCGCAGGTGGGCCTCCAGGACAAGCCTGAGGTGCCTGCCCGCGAGCTGTCACACGGCGAGCAGCGCCAGCTCGAGCTGGCGCTGGCGCTCGTCGGGAGCCCGCGCGTGCTGCTGCTGGACGAGCCCGCCGCCGGGCTCTCGGCCGCGGAGCGGGCGCGCATGGCGGAGCTCGTCCGCGGCCTGCCCACGGACCTCACCCTGGTCATCATTGAGCACGACATGGACCTGGTGCTCAACCTCGTCGAGCGCGTCACCTGCCTCCACAATGGGCGCGTGATCGCGGAGGAGTCTCCGCAGACCATCCGCCACAACGAGACCGTCCAACAGGTCTACCTGGGGGCTGGCTGACGTGCTCGACGTGCGCGACCTGCACGCCTACTACGACCGGTCGCACATCCTGCGCGGCATCACGCTCCGGGCGGAGGAGGGCCGGGTCGTCGCCCTGCTGGGCCGGAACGGGGCGGGCAAGACGACGCTCATCCGCGCCCTCATGAACCTGGCCCCCCCGCTGGTGCCGTCCGGGAGCGTCCGCTACAAGGGCCACGAGCTGCGGGGGCGCACCCCCCACGAGGTGGCCCGCCTGGGGATCGGCCTGGTCCCCCAGGGACGGCGGGTCTACCGCTCGCTCACCGTCCTCGAACACCTGAAGGTGGCAACGCGTCCGCCGCGCGATGGCCAGCCGCGGTGGGACCTGGACCGCGTGTTCAGCCTCTTCCCGCGGCTTGGCGAGCGGAAGGACAACCATGGCCGGGCGCTCAGCGGCGGCGAGCAGCAGATGCTGGCGATCGGCCGGGCGCTCATGAGCAACCCCTCGCTCCTGCTCATGGACGAGCCATCCGAGGGCCTGGCACCGATCATCCTCCAGCAGCTCGGTGAGAAGCTGCTCGAGCTGAAGCGCGCCGGGCTGGCCATCTTCCTCGTGGAGCAGAACCTCGGCCTGGCGCTGAAGCTGGCCGACGAGGTGTACGTGCTGGAGCGGGGCCAGCTCGTCTACCACGGCACCCCAGCCGAGCTGGGAGCGAGCGCCGAGGTCAAGCAACGCTACCTGGGCGTGGGCTGAGCAGGCAGGGCGACACATGCGGGCTATGGCGGTGGTCGACTACCGGCGGCCCCTGGAGCTGGTGGAGCGGTCGGTGCCCACGCCGGGGCCGGGCGAGGTGCTCGTGCGCGTCCTCGCCTGCGGCGTCTGCTACTCGGACGTCAAGACGGCCACCGGCCATATGCCGTACTCGCCCACGCTCCGGCTCCCGCACGTGCCCGGCCACGAGATCGTGGGCACAGTGGCGGCGCGTGGCGCGGGCGCCATGCTGCGCGAGGGACAGCGGGTGGTGGTCTACAACTACCGTGGGTGCGGCACCTGCCCCCGGTGTCGCGCCGGCGAAGAGAACGTCTGCCTGGACCTGCAGGCGTGGATCGGCTTCACCAGCCCGGGCGGCTTCCAGGAGTACCTGGCCGTGCCTGAGTCGCACGTCCTGCCCCTGCCGGACAGCACCCCCACCGAGATGGCGGCCGCGCTCTCGTGCGCCACGGGCACCAGCTACCGGGCGCTGGTAGCCAGGGGCCGTGTCCAGCCGGGCGAGACCGTGCTGGTCGTCGGCGTCGGCGGGGTGGGCCTCCAGGCCGTCCAGGTGGCGCGTGCGAGCGGCGCGCGGGTGCTGGCCGTGGACGTGGACGACCGCAAGCTGGCACGCGCCTTGAGCTGTGGCGCCGGCGCCGCCGCCCGCGCCGACCAGATGACCGCCGCCTGGGTGCGCGACCAGACGGACGGCGCCGGCGCGGACCTGGTGGTCGAGACGGCCGGCCGGGAGGCGGCGCTGGCCCTCGCCTCGGCCGCGGTGCGGGTCGGCGGGCGGGTGGTGCTGGTGGGCTACACCGTCGGCGCCGCCTTCCGCATCCCGAGCGCCGAGACGGTGCTCGGCGAGGTGAGCTACGTGGGCTCCCGGTACGTCAAGCGCGACGAGCTGGCGCGCGCCGTCGCGCTCGTCGCCTCGGGCGCGGTCCAGCCGGCCGTGGACGCGGTGCTCGACCTGGAGCAGGCCAATGAGGCGTTCGCGCGCCTCGTGCGCGGCGAGCCGGCCGGCCGGCTCGTCCTGCGCGTCGCATCTGACGGCACAGGAGGAGCGGCATGAAGCACGCCAGCGACCGACGCGCGTTCCTGCGCCTCGCCACCTTCGGCAGCGCGGTCGCGCTGCTGGGCGCCCGCGCGACCCGCTGACCGTTGCGTTCATCGACGTCCAGCAGGCGGTGGCCCGTCAGGTCACCGGTGATTGAGGAGGACCTTGCTCTATGAGTGCGCTCGCCGCAGCCGAGCCACGCCCGCGAGCGGAAGCCTGGAACCTCCGGCTCGTCGGCCACACGGACCTCGACGGCCAGGGCGACGCGATGCACGTCAACCTGAAGGACGGCTACGCCTTCGTCGGCCACATGGGGTTCAGCCGCGTCGGCACCTCGATCGTCGATGTCTCGGACCCGACCCGGCCGCGCCTGGCCGGTCGGCTCCACGCCCCGGCCGGCACCCACACCCACAAGGTGCAGATCGTTGGCGACACACTCCTGGTCAACCACGAGCGCAACCCGTGGGGGCGCGACAACAGCGCCTGGAGCGCCGGAGTGGCGATCTACGACGTCTCCCGACCCACCTCGCCCCGCCAGATCGCCTTCTTCCCCACCCCGGGCAAGGGCGTCCACCGCCTGACCTACTGGGAAGCGCCCTACGCCTACCTGGCCGGCACCGACACCGGCTACCTGGACCAGTTCCTGATCATCCTCGACCTGTCTGAACCGGCCCGGCCGCGCGAGGCGGGGCGCTGGTGGTTCCCCGGCCAGCACCAGGCCGGCGGCGAGATGCCATCCTGGACACCCACGGACCACCACCAGCCGGGGCCGCGGGGCGAGCGGCGCTACGCGCTGCACCACGCGCTCGTGCGTGGCGACCGGGCCTACTGCGGCTGGTGGGACGCCGGGCTGGTGATCCTGGACGTCGCGGACAAGGCACGGCCAGCACTGGTGAGCCACCTCGACTTTGGCGCCAGCGCCAGCACGGCCACGCACACCGCCCTGCCGGTGCCCGGCCGCGACCTGGTGGTGGTGACCGACGAGGAGACGGTGGAGGAGTGCCAGAGCCCCATCCGTAAGCAGGTGCGCGTGGTCGACGTGTGGGACGAGCGCCGCCCACGGGTGATCAGCACCTTCCCTGTTCCAGAGGGTGACTTCTGCGCCCGCGGCGGCCGCTTCGGCCCGCACAACCTGCACGAGATGCGACCCGGCACGCTCGTCGACCCGACCACCATGTACGTCACGTACTTCACTGCCGGCCTGCGCGTGGTGGACATCAGCGACCCGACACGACCCCGCGAGGTCGCCTACTATGTCCCCGAGCCGCCGCCGGGCCGACGCGCCAGCCAGGTGAACGATGTGCTGGTCGCCGCCGACGGGCTGATGTACGTGACCGACCGCTACGCCGGCGGCCTGTACATCCTCGAACGGGCCCGCGCCTGAGCCCCACGGGCCTCACCGGCGCCGCGGCCTCTCGAACCCCCTGGGAAAGGATGCGCCACGCCCTGAGCTCCATGCCCGACTACACCTCGTTCCAACTCCACGACAAGGTGGCCATCGTCACCGGTCCGACCCAGGGTATTGGCGAAGCGCTGGCCCTCGCGCTCGCGGACGCCGGCTGCCACCTCGCCCTCGCCAGCCGCAATCAGCCGGCGCTCGAGCGCCTTGCCGGGACGATCCGCGCCAGGGGGCGGCAGGCGCTCGTCCTCCCCACCGACGTCACGGTCGTCCCGCAGCTCTACGCCATGGCAGCCGCGGTCAAGCAGCACTTCGGGCGGATCGACATCCTGGTCAACAACGCCGCCTGGACCGCCACCACCCCGGCCGTCGACGTGACGGAGGAGGAGTACGACCGCACGGCCGATACCTCGCTCAAAGGGGTGTTCTTCGCCTGCCAGGCCGTCGGCCGGGTCATGCTCGAACAGGGGCACGGCAAGATCATCAACATCGGTTCGACGCTGGCCATCTCCGGGTTCCGGGGACGCTCGGTCTACTGCAGCGTCAAGGCAGGCGTCCACCAGCTCACGCGCACCCTGGCCACGGAGTGGGGGCCCGGCGGCGTGCACGTCAACTGCGTGGCGCCGTGCGTCACCGAGACGCCCACGCGCCGGGCCCTCTTCGAGCAGCCCGAGTACCGCGAGTGGATCCTGAAGGAGAAGTTCGTCAGCCCGCGCTGGGCCCAGCCGCAGGATCACGTGGGCGCGGTGCTCTTCCTGGCGAGCCCGCTGTCTGACATGGTGATGGGCCACGCGCTCCTCGTCGACGGCGGCTGGACGATTCACTAACGTGCGCACTGATGCAGACCAGCCAAGGAGAGCACGCGCCATGAAAGGGCGGATCATCGACCTCAGCGTTACCGTGGACTCCAACACCAAGAGCCCGCCGTCTACCGACCTGACCGTGGAGCTCACGCAGTACCACCGCGGGCCGGGCTTCTGGCAGGTGACGGCGGTCTCGCAGAGCCTGCACACCGGCAGCCACGTGGACGCGCCACTGCACTGCTTCGAGGGTGGCGGCACGACCGCCGAGATCCCGCTCGAACGCGTCATAGGCGAGGCGTTCGTCATCGACTGCTCCTACGTCGAGGCGAAGCAGCCGATCGAGGTGCGCGACCTCGAGCGGGGTGCCGCCGGGTACAGGGAAGACGACATCCTGATCCTCCGTACGGACTGGACCGACCGGTCGTGGGGCCGGTTCCCGGAGTTCTTCACGCGGTCGCCCTACCTGGCGCCCGAGGCTGCCGAGTGGATCGTCGCGCAGCGGCCGAGGGCGATTGGGTTCGACTTCTTCGAGGAGTACTCGGCCCGGCTGCCGAGCTTCGGCTCGGAGGACTTCGTCTGCCACCGCATCCTGCTCGGCGCCGGCGTGCCCATGCTCGAGCAGATCACCGGGCTCGGCCGGGTCGGCCGGCCACGCTTCGACTTCTTCGCCCCGTTCTACAAGCTGGCCGGCGTCGAGGGCGCGCCGGCGCGCTACTTCGCCCTCGTCGACTGACGGTGCACGACCTCGCCGTTCGCCACGCCACGCTCGTCACCCCGCGCGGCCGCCGTCGGGCCCACCTGTACGTGGCCGACGGCCGCATCGCGGCCATCGCCGACGACGACCTCCCGGCCCGGGAGCGCGTGGATGCCGCGGGCCTCCACCTCCTCCCGGGCGGCGTGGACGGCCACGTCCACTTCCAGGACCCCGGCGACACCACCCGCGAGGACTTCATCTCTGGCAGCTCGGCGGCGGCTGTGGGCGGGGTCTCCACCATCGTCGAGCACACCCACAGCCACCCGGTCCGCGACCCCGCGTCCCTGCGCGAGAAGGTGGAGCACCTGCGCAGCCGTTCGCTCGTGGACTTCGGCCTGGCGGCCCACGCCTGGCCGGACCGCCTCGACCAGGTCCGCCCGCTGTGGGACGCCGGCATCAGCTTCTTCAAGGTCTTCACCTGCACTACCCACGGCGTCCCGGGCTTCGATGCCGGCCACCTCCAGCGTCTGTTCCAGGCAGTGGCGGCCTGCGACGGGCTGTGCCTGGTGCACGCGGAGGAAGAGACGATGACCGCCGCGAGCGAGCGCGCGCTGCGAGAAGCCGGGCGTACCGACCCCGGGCTGCTGGTGGAGTGGCGCAGTCGGGACGCTGAGCTGGTGGCCCTCAACACCGTGGCCCTCCTGGCGCGACTCACCGGCGTACGAGCCATCGCGGCCCACGTCAGCCACCCGGCCGCGGTCGACCTGCTCCAGCGCGAGCGCGCCCTGGGCGCCCGGCTGTGGCTGGAGACCTGCCCGCAGTACCTCTACCTGCGCGAGGACGAGGCGCTGGAGCAGGCCGGGTTCCGCAAGTTCACCCCGCCGGCGCGAATCCGCTCCGATGCCGACGCGGCCGAGATGTGGCGCCTGGTCGCCGCGGGCCCGATCACGCACGTCTCCACCGACCACGCTCCGGCCACCCGCCGTCAGAAGACGGACGGCACCATCTGGGACGTGCACTTCGGCCTGCCCGGGGTAGAGACCACGCTGGCGATGCTGTTGAATGGGGTGGCCGAGGGCCGGCTCAGCCTCGAACGGGTGGTGGACCTGGTGGCCGAGACGCCGGCCCGGCTGTACGGGCTCTACCCTCGCAAGGGTGCGCTGCAGGTCGGCTCCGATGCCGACCTTGTGCTCGTCGACCTGACCGCCGAGCGCACGCTGGAGGACGCCGCCGTGGTCTCCAAGGCAGGTTGGACGCCGTACGCGGGCCGCCGTGTGCGCGGCCGCCCGGTCATGACCTTCAGCCGCGGGCGGCTCGTTGCACAGGACGGCCGGCCCGTTGGCGAGCCCGGCTGGGGCCGCTTCCTGCCCGGGCCGGGCGCCGCGGGGGTTCACCCCCGAATCCCCGACTGACCCCCGATCGCCTGTCGCCACCGGTCAGCCAGGCGGGCCGTCCTCCAGCGCGTCCGCCAGCACCTCGGCGACGTCGCGCACGGCCACCTGGCGCGCATCCAGCGCCCCCAGCCCATCGCCGAGCATCTGGTAGCAGTAGGGGCAGCCGACGGCGATCACGTCGGGCTGGGTTGCCAGCGCCTGGGCGGCGCGTTCGTGGTTGATCTTGCGTGGGCCGTCGTCGCCGGTCAAGGCGTGCCCGCCGCCCCCGCCGCAGCAGAAGCTGCCAGCCCGGTTTCGGCCCATCTCGACCACCGCCAGGCCTGGAACGCTCCGCAGGGCCTTCCGCGGCGGCTCGAACACGCCGTTGGCCCGACCCAGGTAGCAGGGATCGTGGTAGGTCACTCGCCGGGCGGTTGCAGCCATTGGCGGCAGCCGGCCCGCGGCGAGGAGCTCGGCCAGCAGCTCCGTGTGGTGCACCACCTCGAGCTCCAGGCCAAGCTGGGCGTAGTCGTTTCTGAGGCTGTTGAAGCAGTGCGCGCAGCGGGCGATGACCTTCTTGACGCCGTAGCGTTCGAAGGTCGCCCGGTTCTGCTCGGCCAGCAGCAGGAAGAGGTGCTCGGCGCCCAGCCGGCGGGCCGGGTCACCCGTGCAGACCTCCTCGTCGCCCAGGATGGCGAAGCTCACGCCCGCGCGCTGGAGCAGCCGCACCAGGGCGCGCGTCGCCGGCACGTTGCTCTCGACGAGCGCGCCGGCGCAGCCCACCCACAGGAGGTACTCGGCATCAGGCGCCTCGGCCAGTGTCTTGACGCCGAGCCCCGCGGCCCAGGCGGTCCGGGTGCTCGCCTGTAACCCCGGAAATGGGTGCCCGCGGACCTCCAGGCTGTGGAGCACCCCCTGCACCCGCTCCGGCATCTCCTGCCGCCCCATGGCCAGGTTGCGCCGCATGCCGAGCAGCTTGTCCGGGATCTCCACCAGGACCGGGCAGGCGTCTTCGCAGGCGTAGCAGGCCACGCAGGCCCAGGCGGCCTCCGGGCTGACCAGGTCGAAGATCGAGGTCGCTGGCAGTTCGCCTGACCGGCCAATCTTCGGCAGGCCCCGTTGGAGCCCCTGGATGACTTCCCGTGGCTGGAGCGGCTTGCCGGTCGCCAGGGCCGGGCAGGCCTGCAGGCACATCCCACAGCGCGTGCAGGCGTCGAGATCGAGCAGCTGCTTCCAGGTCAGATCCTGCAGCGTCGCCAGTCCGAGCTGCCCAGACTCGAGGTCGAGCAGTGGCAGGCTGGGCGGGGTCAGGCGCCGGAAGAAGATGTTGGTGGGCCCGAGCAGCACGTGACGCAGCTTGGTCCAGCCAAGGGAGGCGACGAACGCCCAGGCCAGCAGGCTGTGGCCCCAGCTCAGCCCGTCGGCCAGGTCGGCGAGCGGCAGGAGCCCGTCCAGCCCGGCCAGCGGAGCGGCCAGCGTGCTGGCGACCGGGCGCGAGGCGCGCAGGTCCTCGGGCAGGCCACCGCGGGCGAGCTCCGCGGCCAGGTGGGCCGCTTCGGCCAGGAGCGCCAGCAGGATGACCAGGCCGATGAGCAGCGGTGTCAGTAGGTCCTCGGCGGTCCGGGGCGCGTGCGGCGGGCGGCGAAGGAACCGGCGGCCGAGCAGCGCCGCAAGCGCGACGAGCGTCGCGACGGCCACGTACTCCAGCGCGGCTCCGGCGGGGCCGATACCGTTCGCGCCCCGCACCCAGATGAGCGCCATGCCCAGGAGCATGAGCGCCACGCCGACCGAGAGCACCCAGTGGGCCGGGCCCCGCGCGAGGTCGCGCTGCAGGCGTGGCTGCAGCATCGCGTGTCGCAGGACGCCGAGCCAGCGCTGGCCGGGCCGGTCAGAGCGGTCAGCCGGCCGCCCTGAGCGCCAGACCCGAGCTCGCGCCACGAAGCCAGCCGCCGCCCCGGCGATCGCCGCCAGGGCAGGCAGCCAGACGAGGACGCCCATCAGCCCGCTACGCTGCCACCAGCTCGGCCACCTTGCGGGTGAAGCCAGGCAGCACGTCCTGCCAGCGGCCGACGACGCCGAAGTGGGCGAGCCTGAAGATCGGCGCACGCTCGTCGGGGTTGATGGCGACGATCGTCCGAGTGCCGCTCATCCCGGCCTGGTGCTGCATGGCGCCGGAGATGCCGACGGCGATGTAGAGCCGCGGCTTGACGACCTTGCCACTCAGCCCGACCTGGCGCGAAACCGGCAGCCAGCCCGCCTCAATCGTCGGCAAGGAGCCGCTGATCGTCCCGCCCAGCAGGGTGGCCAGCTCCTGCAGGTGGTTGAAGCTCGCCGCGTCGCCCATGCCGCGGCCGCCCGAGACGAGCACCTCGGCATCTTCGATGTCCACCTCGCCGCCACTCTCCTCGGCTTCTTCGGCGACCAGCTCCACCCGCAAGGAGGCGACATCGAGCGTCGCCTCGAACGCGGCGATCTCGCCACGGCGCGCGTCGTCGGCGGTGGCCGGGTCGACCGAGCGCTGGCGCAGGGTGAACAGAGCCGGTGGGCCGGCCGGGGCCAGGAGCGCCACGAGCTTGCCGCCGTAGATGGGCTTGATGCCCCGCAGCTCGCCCTCCTCGAACAGCACGCTGGTGCAATCGCTGGCGAGCCCGACCCCCAGGCGGTCGGCCAGGAGCGGCGCCAGGTCTCGCCCCAGCCAGCCGTGGGCAAGCAGCACCACGGCCGGCTGGCGCTCGGCGCAAAGCTGGCTGAGAGCGGCCAGCGCCGCCTCCTGGGGGAAGCGGGTGTAGCGCTCGGCCTCGGCCCAGCAGGCCGCGTCGGCCCCGTAGCGAACCGCCTCGGGCGCGGCGGCCCGGGCGCCCGGTCCGAGCACCGCCGCGACCAGCCGGCCGCCCACGCCGTCGGCCAGGCTCCGTCCCAGCCCGAGCAGCTCCAGCGCTGAGCGGGCCAGCCGCCCCCCGCTGATCTCGGCGTGGATCATGACGTCACGGGTCACGGCGTCCCCCGGCTAGATCGCCCCCGCCTCCCGCAGCGCGAGCGCCAAGAGCTCGCCGGACTGCGCGTCGGTCTCGCCCCTGACGAAACGACAGCTGCCGCCGCGCGTCGGCACGAAACAGCGCACGGTACGCACGCGGGCAGCCGGTGGACCGGCCAGCCCGAGGTCCGCCAGGCTCCAGACCGGGATGCGCTTCTTGAGCGCCGCCATGACGCCCTGGACGGAGGTCAGGCGCGGCCGGTTGATCTCACTCGAGACGCTCAGCACGGCCGGCAGGCGGACCCGCAGCGTCTGCTTCCCGCCACCCGTCGACCGCTCGACGGTGGCCGTGCCATCGGCCGCGTCGATCCGGCGGACTGCTCCAACGAACGGTAGCCCCAGGCGCGCGGCGAGCAGGGCACCGACCTGCGAGGCATCCGTATCGGCGGCCTGGCGGCCGCAGATCACCAGGTCAGCCCCGCCCAGCTTCCCGACTCCGACCGCCAGCACCGCGGCGGTCGCGGCGGCGTCGGCATCGCGCAGCGAGGGGTCCTCGATCAGGGCAGCTTCGTCGGCACCCATGCGTAGCGCTCGCTTGCCCACCTCGATGGCCGTGGGCGGGCCGAGCGTGAGCGTCGCAACGCTGCCGCCCCGCGCCTCGCGGAGCTGCAACCCCGCCTCGATGGCGTGCTCGTCGAACAGGCTGACCACCTGCTTCACGCGCGGGTCGGCGGTGGCCCGGCCGTCCGGGCCCACGCTGAAGAGCTCCGGGACGGCGTCCCAGTCGGCGACCTGCTTCGCGCAGACGACGATCCTCACCGTTACGTCCCCACGCCTTCGCGGGCTCAATCGTCCTGGATCAGCATCCGCTGTACGGCCGCGAGCTGGACCTGGTTCGCACCGTCCGAGTGCAGGAAGGTGACCGCGTCGCGCAGGTACTTCTCCAGCGGCAGGTCTTTCATGATCCCCGAGCCGCCGTGGATCTCCATCGCCCGGATCGCCACGTGGACCGCGGCCTCGGAGGCGTACACCTTGGCCAGCTTCGGTAGCTTGTAGTCCGGCGGTTCGCCGTGGTCGATGCTCCAGGCTGCCTTCCAGATCAGGAGCCGGGCCGTCTCCAGGCGGGTCAGCATGTCGGCCAGCATGAAGGCAATCGCCTGGTGCTCGATGATCGGCTGGCCACCCTGGACGCGCCGCTTGGCGTAGGCGAGCGCGGCCTCGTAGGCCGCCTGGCCTACGCCAAGGGTAGTGGCCGCCGCTTCCAGGTTGCTCCCGCGCATGACCCGCAGCAGCGCCGGGTGGAACTGGCCCTCGCCAACCAGCAGGTCATCCCGGTGGATGCGGCAGTTATCCAGGAAGATCTCGCCGTTGTTGATCAGCCGCTGGCCGATCTTCTCGTGGATACGCCCGAAGGTCATGCCCGGCGTGCCCTTGGGGACGAGGAAAGCCGACAGGCCACCCTCCGAGTAGCGCTTCTCGCGGTCGGTGCGTGCCAGGATGACGTAGAGCCTGGCCTCCGGCGTGGTCGAGATGAAGTGCTTCCTGCCGTTGAGGATGTAGTGGTCGCCGTGCTTCTCCGCGAACGTCTGCGCGCCGGCGCCCGGCGCGTCGTACGGTAGCCAGGTGTCAGAGCCAGCCTCCGGCTCGGTCCCGCCGAGCGCCAGCAGGAACTCGTGGTCGACCAGAAAGGGGCGCATGTGCCGCTGCAGCTGCTCCGGCGTGCACAGGGCATAGAGCATGGTGGTGAACTTCCAGGTCTGGTCGAAGATGACGGCCACGCCGAGGTCCGCCTTGGCCAGCTCCTCGCCCACCACGCACAGCGTGAGGTGGTCGGCCCCGGGGCCGCCGTGCTCCTCCGGCACCGCCAGCGTACGCAGGCCGAGCTCAGACCCCGCCCGCACGATGTCCCAGGGGAATCGCCGGGCCGGATCGGCGATGGCCTCCCGCTCCTTGATGGTGGGGCGGACCACCGCGTCGGCAAACTCGCGCGCCAGCTCCTGGAGCGCGCGCTGCTTCTCGTTGAGCGCGAAGTCGACCATCCCGTGTCACCCCCTTCTGCCACGCGACCTTCTGGCCCTCGATCTCGCCGCGCGGCGCACGCCCGATGCGTGGGAGGCCGGGCGCGGCGCGGCGCCGCGCCCGGCCCGGCGATCGCCTTCAGCGGGCACGAGGGTAGCACGGCTCCGCCCGACGGGCGCACGGACCTGCTAGCTGGCCAACGGGATCGCGCGCTCATCCCCGAGCGCCTCGTTCACCACGACCAGGCGCCCCTCGTCTTCCGCTCGTAGCTGCGCGTTGGCGTTCAGCAACTCGATGCCATACACGGTTCCGTCGGGTGCCACGTCAACGTTCAACTCGTCGCTCACGCGGACAGTCTGTACCTGAGCGCCCTTCGCATGGAGGCGCAGGTACGCCACGTTGTAGCGCGGGTCGTAGGTCAGCTTCATCGACTCCTCCTCGGGTGACACGTCACAAGTACCGCGCGATCACGGTGATGACGAGCCATCCATCCTCCTCCTCCTCCACGGCATACGCCTCCACCTGCTTCGTCCCATAGCGGCGCCCACGCCACTCGACCTCGAACTGAAAGTTGCGGCGGAACCCGGTGCGCCCGAACTTCGCCGGGAACCGTTCGCCACCGTGGACCGTCGCAATGACCTCGGCTTGAGTAGAGCCGCGCTCAGCGAGACGTGCCAGAGCATGGGGATGCAGCCGGACCGTATCAGCCACGCGGAGTCGTTAAGCGCCCGTATCGGCCACCTGGCATCCGCCAACCCATGTCAGGAAGGTCCGGGGGAGCACCCCGAGGGGGCGACGGACGTTCGGCCGGGGCCCCTCAATCCTCACACAGGATCTCGAGCAGGCGGTTCAGGAGAAGCGTAGCCACCGGGTCTTGGCCGTACGATTCCGCGAAGCGGAAGGTGGTCACCAGGAGCCGGCCGTGGCCCAGGGTGCGTTGCAGCGCGAAGATGCCAGCGTTGGCCAGCCACCCCTCGAACCAGCCGGTGAGCTGCTCGTCCCCCTCCTGGAGGCACGCCGCGTCCACGGCTACGAGCGGGAACAGGTCCGCCACTTCCCAGCCGAGGTCGGGCAGGATCGGGCACGGAGCAAACCGGTCGGAACGGGCCCACGCCGAGCCGCCCGCCATGCGCCAGCTCTCACCCGCCGGCAGGTTGCGGAACCGCAGGTCCAGGCCGTTCGGGGCTAGGCTACCCCCTTCGGCCAGCCACAGCAGTCGGCCGCCCTGGCGGACGAAGTCGTCCATCCGCTCGTCGTAGGACGACGTGATCGCGAGCCCCAGCTCGGGCGTGAAGCTGCGGGGAATCAGGTAGCCCTGCCGCTCCAGGCGCTGCCGCAGCGCGCGGTCCAGCGCGTGCCCGTTCGTCGACCTACCATTTCCCAGGCCCGCCTGGCGGGGGACCCACGCCAGCTCGGCGTACGTCCGAGCGAGCACCTGTCCGTCGTCGCACAGCTCCAGCACCAGCCGCCCGTTCCCCGGCCGGTCGTCCGGGGCCACGAAGCGAGTGGTGGTCGGATGTTCCCGCGTCTCGAAGGCGCCGATGGTGGCGGGAATCTCGCCGGAGAGGCCTGTCCCCTCGAGTCGCCATACGATCGCCCCCGATACGGGATGGGCCGTGTAGTTCGAGAGCCAGACGGTGACCTGCACCTCCTCACCGCCCCACACGTTCGGGCGTCGCGGCAGCGCGATCATCGACAGGTCCGCGTTGACGTCGGCCAGGTCGCGGGTGAACACCTTCGGCTGGCGCCAGTAGTCGAGCCAGCCGTTCGCCTCCCACTCGATGTCCGCCAGCTCCGTCACCACCCAGCCGTGGATGAACGGCCGACGACGCATCTCTTCGATCTGCCCCTTGAGGGAACGGAATGCCCGTCGCTGCACGTGTTCGACGAGGCGCTCCGGCGTGCCGAAGACGGCCGCCAATCCAAGCTGCTGGAAGCGATGCTCGAAGCCCGCGATCGTCTTGATTCGCTCCGTCAGGGGACTCTCGGCGGGTGCGGGAGGTAAACCCTCCGGCCGTGCGTAGCCGCGGTCGTACCCGAACCAGGCCGGATCCGTCCCCCCGTTGCGCTCGCGCGCGTGCTGCGGAGGTGGCAGCGCCCAGTTACCCCACTCGGAAACCAACACCGGCTCGCCGCCTCGAGGCACCTGCCCTGTGGCGTAGTTGTCCTGCGGGTGCCGCTCGATGTGCCCCAGCCGCTCCCGGAAGCGGGTGGCTCGATCGGGCAGCGAGAAGTACTCGTGGTAGTCGTTGATGTCAGTAACGACGTGGGCCCAGCCGGAGTTGTCACAGATGAGGCGGGTTGGGTCGAGCGCCTTCACCTCCCGATACAGCTCCCGTAGCCACGCCTGCCGGTCGGGCTCGCTCCACAGGCCAGGCAGCCCCCAGTCCTCGTTGTACAGGCTCCACATCACGACACTCGGGCGGTTGAAGTCACGCGCGATCATCTCCAGCAGGTCGCGTCGGAGCGCCGCGCGGGCCGCGGGCGTGAAGGCGTTCGGGTTGCTGGAGAACCTCAGCATCCACACGCCCAAAGGCTCGCGGCTCCTGCGCGTCCTACTGGAGGAACTCCGAGGGCAGTTGGTGCTGTCTACACGTCGCCATACGACCTGGAGGCCAACCGCATCGAGTGGCTCTGGCGAGCGCTGCGGCGCGCCGTCGCCCACGCCCACGCGCGGGAGACGCTCCCGCCCTTGCTGGAGGACGCCGACACCTGGGCGCGCGCGATCACCCCGACCGAGGTGCTCTGCTAGATCGGCAGCCTCTGCGCGAATGCCGCCGACCCCGCGGCGGATGAGGGACTCGCTCGTGCGGCATCACCAACCGGGAAGCCTCTACCGGACTCCGAGCAACAGGTCCATCACGAGCTGGTCCAGCTCCTCGGCATGGCGGCCGCGGCCCGAGAGCGCGGCGATGTCGAACGCGGCCTGCTTGAACTGGGCGGCTCGCTGCGAGGTGTAGCCGTCGCTGGCCTGCGGACCCTCGTACTCCTGGTCCCGGGCGCGCAGCTCCTGGAGCAGCGCCTGGATCTCCTGGTCGGCCGCGAAGCGCTGCGCCTTGTCCTTGAGGATGAGGTAGGTGCGCATGCAGCCGCGGGCGAAAGCCCAGACGCCCTCCTCGTCCTCAGTACGGTGCGCGTGGGCGTCGAAGTGACGCGCACCGTCGTAGCCGCTCTCTTCGAGCAGCTTGACCAGGAAGAAGGCGCGCTTCGGGTTCTCGGCGCCGAAGCGGAAGTCCTGATCGTAGCGGCCAATCTGCTGGTCGTTTAGGTCGATGTGGTAGAGCTTGCCGGCCTCGAGCGCCTGGGCGACACCATGGACGAAGTTGAGTCCAGCCATCGTGTCGTGGGCGAACTCGGGGTTCACGCCGACCATCTCGGGGTGCTGAAGGGTCGAGATGAAGTGCAGCATGTGGCCGATAGTCGGGAAGTACAGGTCGCCACGGGGCTCGTTGGGCTTCGGCTCGAGGGCGAACCGCATCTGGTAGCCCTGGTCGCGGACGTACTCGCACAGGAAGTCGATCGCCTCGCGGAACCGCTTGATGGCCTCGCGCGGGTCGCGGTAGGCGTCGGTCTCGGCGCCCTCGCGGCCACCCCACAAGACATAGGTGGTCGCCCCGAGCTCCGCACCGAGGTCGATGGCACGCATGGTCTTCTGGAGGGCGAAGGCACGCACGCTGGCGTCCGAGGCGGTGAAGGCGCCGTCGCGGAAGATGGGGTGGGTGAACAAGTTGGTCGTGGCCATCGGGACGACCATGCCGTTCTCGGCGAGGGCCTGTTTGAAGCGAGCGACGATGCGGTCGCGCTCTGCAGGGGTGGCGTCGAAGGGAACGAGATCGTTGTCGTGGAGGTTGACGCCCCAGGCGCCCAACTCCGCGAGCTTCTTCACCGTGTAGACCGGGTCGAGCGGCGCCCGGACCGGGTCGCCGAAGGGGTCGCGGCCGATATTGCCGACAGTCCACAGGCCGAAGCTGAACTTGTCGCTCTTCTGAGGAACGTGGCTGCTGGCTGTCACGTTGCTCCCTTTCTGTTGACTGGCGGTGAGGAGCGAAGGGCGCCCCCGCCGGGTGCCCCGGCAACCTTCATACCTGGCTCTTGATGGCGAGCTCCCGCAGGCGGGCGGCGCGCTCGCGGGCTTCGCTCAACGCGTCCTGGCCGCGAGGCTCGAAGCAAGCCTCGACGATCGAGCCGGGCTGGGCGGGCGTGCCGTCCACGGCCCAGCGCGCCTGGAGCGCCGCGCCGAGCGCTCCGGCCTCAGTCCCGGGAGGTCGATTCACCCTGAGTCCCACCGTGTCGGCGCACAGCTGCGCCCAGCCATTTGACTGTGCGCCACCGCCGACCAGCGTGATCTCGCTGGCCCGCACGCCTGACCGCTGGAGCGCCTCGAGGGCGTACTGGAGCGCGAACGTTACGCCCTCGATCACGGCGCGCACCATGTCGGCGCGATCGTGGCTGGCGCGAAGGCCCGAAAAGACGCCGGCGCCGGTGGGGCAGTTGGGCGTCCGCTCTCCTTCCAGGTGCGGCAGGAAGGTCAGGCCGCGAGCCCCGGACGGCGACGCTTCCAGCGCCGCCTCCAGGCCGGCGTAGTCCAGGCCGAAGAGCCCGCGGATCCACTCGGTAGCGACGGTGCAGTTCAGGGTGCAGACCAGTGGCAGCCAGCCTCCGGTGGAATCGCAGAACGCCGCCGCCTCGCCGAGCGGGTCGACGGCCGGGGCACTGCGGTAGGCAAAGGCCGTCCCGGACGTCCCCAGGCTGACGACGACCGGGCCCTCGGCGACGGCGCCGACGCCAATCGCGGCCATCATGTTGTCGCCCCCACCACCGCTGACCGGTACGACGGTCGGCAGCCCGAGTGCCGTGGCCGGCTCGGGGCGGAGGCCCCCGACCACCGAGAGCGAAGGCACGATCGCAGGGAGGGTGGCCGCCCAGTCGCGGCCGGTGTCGAGCGCCGCGAGCACGGGCGCGCTGTACTGGCGGGTGCGCACATCGAAATAGGCGGTGCCCGAGGCATCGCCCGGCTCGGTGAGGAACGCGCCAGTCAGCCAGAAATTGAGGTAGTCGTGCGGCAGGCACATGGCCCGGGTGGCGGCATAGCTCTCCGGCTCGTGACGCCGCAACCAGGCGACCTTCGGCGCGGTGTACCCGGGCAGGAAGCTGTTGCCGGTGAGCGCCAGCGCCGCCTCCAAGCCGCCCACCTGCTCTGTCAGGAAGGCGCACTCCGGGGCGGCCGTGGTGTCGTTCCAGAGCTTGGCGGCTCGGACCGGGCGGCCGTGCTCGCCCAGGCAGACGAGGCCGTGCTGCTGGCCCGAGACGCCGATACCCGCGACCTCGACCTGGCCGGCCTGCTTCAGCGCCCGGCGGGCGGCGGCGACCAGCGCCTCCGTCCACCAGTCCGGGTGCTGCTCGCGCGTCCCGTCAGCGCGCTCGACGATGTCGTGCGGGACTCGGCCGAGCGCGATTACCTGGTCGGACGCCGCGTCCATCACGAGCGCCTTCGTCGACTGTGTGCCGCAGTCGACGCCGAGGAACACTCTGCGTGCGCTCACGTCGCCCACACCGGGATACTGCCCGCTCCCTCGACGCGGTGCGCCGTTACCTGGGCCATCTGCCCGGCCACTTCCACGACGTACGTCCGCGCCTGAACTGCCCCGGGATCGGAGCTCACCCACAGCGCGCCGTCGGCGAACGAGTAGCGAGTGGTGCCTCCGTCCTCTCTGAGCTCGGAGGATGCCTTTCCACCGCGCGGGTAGACCCGCAGGGTGAGCTCGTCGGTGCCCTTCTCTCCCACGAACTGCTCGACGGGTCCGAGCGGCAGGACGGTGCCTGCCTTGACGAAGAGTGGGATCGTATCGAGCGGCGCGGGCACGGTCACCCACCGGCCGCCCTGGTACGGCGTGTCCGTCCAGAAGTCGTACCACTCGCCCTCGGGCAGGTAGAGCTTCTGCTCCGTGACCCCGTAGTCGAAGATGGGGGCGACCAGCAGCGCCGGACCGAGCGTGTACTGGAGGTCCACGCCGTGGACGGTGGGATCGTCCTGGTACTCCAGGACCAGCGGGCGCAGGACGGGCATGCCCGTCCGATGGGCTTCGTGGGCCAGGCTGTAGAGGTACGGGATGAGCCGATAGCGCAACTCGTCGTACTTCTTGAAGATGCGGAGCGCCTCTTCGCCCTGCGACCACGGCTCGCGGTCGTGTGTGCCGTGTCCGCGGCTATGGGAGCACAGCAGCCCCCACTGCGCCCAGCGGGCGTACAGCTCGGGGTTCGTCTCGCCCTGGAAGCCGCCGATGTCGTGGCTCCAGAACGCGATGCCGGAGAGCGCGAACGACAGCCCGCTCCAGAGGGTGCAGGCCATGGAGGGGAAGTTGCACAACATGTCCCCGCTCCACGAGACGGGGTAGCGCTGGATGCCGGCCCAACCCGAGCGGCCCCAGCACACCATCTCGCCCGCGTGGCCGCTGCGCTCGAACGCCTCGTAGTACGTGGCGTTGTAGAGCAGCGGAAACATGTTGTGCATCTCCCTGCCGCGCATGCCATTGGCGAAGACAGCGTCCTCGGGGATGGCCTCGCCGAAGTCCGTCTTGAAGGCGCGCACACCCTGCTCGATGAGCTTCAGGATCTTGCCGATGTACCACTCGCGACCGCTCGGGCTGGAGAAGTCCACGATGCCGCACCGGTTGGGAGTTTGGCCCGGGATCGTCGGCGTGTAGAAGTAGACGCCACCGTCCTCGCGTCGGGCGAAGGCGTTCGCCGCGAGTCCCTCCTGGAAGACCTCGCTCTGCTCGGGAATCCAGGGCTGCACCCAGACGCACACGCGCACGCCCTGCTCACGCAGGCGCGCCATGTTACCCGCCGGGTCCGGGAAGCGGTCCTCATCCCACACCAGGTCGGCATACATGCGGTCGTGCTGCCAGTACGGGTCCAGGTGAATGACATCCACGGGCACCTTCAGCTCGCGCGCCTTGCTCACCACGCTCCACACCTCGTCCCAGCTTGTGTAGCCGTACTTGGACTGCCAGTAGCCGAACGACCAGCGTGGCGGCACTGGCGCCCGACCCGTCAGCGCCGTGTACCGCTCCAGGATGTCTGGGATGCGCGGGCCGTGGATCAGGAACAGGTCAAGCCGGTCATCCTCGGTTTCGAACTGCGTGGAGATGGAGCTTGCCGCGCCGCTCCCGATATCCCAGGTCGTCTTGAAGGTCGTGTTCAGGAAGACCCCGTAGCCGCGCGTGGAGAGAAAGAACGGGACGTTCTTGTAGGCCCGCTCGTTGGTGGAGCCCCATGTGTTCCAGTTCCAGGTCTCGACTCGTTGTCCGCGGCGGTCGGGTGGCGTGAATCGCTCGCCTAGCCCATAGATGTGTTCGTCGGGCGCAAGATACAGCGCGTTGAACGTCCCCGCTACCCCGCCGTGCTGATCCCGCCGATAGCCTATCCACGTCGGGCGACGCCAGCCCCGCAGGTTGGTGTCAGCTCGGTGCTCGCGGCAGACCAGGTTTCCGTCTCGATCGCGAAGGACCAATTCATACGGAGCGCGCCGTACCTCGCACACCAGGTTGCCGAAGCGGACGACCAGAGCTTCTGGGGCTTCCTCGACGTCGAAGGCAATTCGGGGAACGTCCTGGCTCTCCAGGCACGGCGTGGGGCGTGGGGTGAGGGGAACCGACTGGGGGTAGAGCGTGACCCGCAGCACGTCCTCGTTGACGGGCGCGACTGCGATCGTCGCCTGCTCCATCTTGTTGGTCGCGCAATGGATCAGGACGCGGTCGGGCTGGACCACGTAGCCGCGAATCCCCTCGAGGAACTGCAGGTCCTCGTCCATCCGCCACGGGCGAAGGAGACCGCCGAGCTGCATGTTCGGGTTCCCGACGAGGTTCTCGTTTGCCAGACTCGCCACAGGTGCACTCCTCCACAGCCAATGTCCTTTGCGGGGCCAACTTGAATCAGGCCCGGGCGCTGCGCGCCCGCGCTGGGTGAGTTGTTCTCCTCGCACTCCGATGAGTGGTCCGTTGGAGCGTGCCTATCCCTTTACCGCTCCCATAGTGAGCCCGCGGACAATGTGGCGCTGCAGCACGAGGGCCACGGCCACGACTGGCAGCATGATCGAGACGGCTGCCGCGCTGAATTGACCCCACAGGATGCCGCGGTCTGTCTCGAAGCCGGCCACCATGACCGGCAGAGTGCGGCTCTCGGGGCCGGATAGGATCAGGGAGAAGAGGAACTCGTTCCATCCCAGAAGGAAGGCGAAGATCGCCGTCGTCGCCAGGCCTGGAGCCACGAGCGGCATGACAATGTTCGTCAGGATCTGGTACCGCGAGCAGCCATCCACTGCCGCGGCTTCTTCCAGGTCGATCGGCAGTTCTTGGAGGAACCCGATCATCATCCAAATACCGAAAGGCAGCGCGAACGCGGTGTACGACACGATGAGCGCGGTCTTCGTGTTGAGAATTCCCGCCCAGGTGGCAAGGCTGTAGAAGGGGAGCACCAGGCTGATCCGGGGAACCATGCGCACCACGAGGTAGAAGAGCGGCAGGAAGGTCGAGCCGCGATACCGGAACCGCGTGAACGAATAGGCCGACAGGAAGCCGATGGCGGAAGCGAGCAGGCTGGTGACGCTGGCGACGATCAGCGTGTTCACTAGGTAGCGCGAGAAGTCGGGCGACTGGATCAGCGCCTGGTAGTTCTGGAGGGTGGGGGCGAAGAACAAGACGGGGGGCATGGCCGAGACGATGTTGTCCGGCTTGATGCTGGTGATGAACAGCCAAAGCACGGGGCCGATGGTCCACACCAGCATGATGACCATGACGAGAACGCGCGCGGCCTTGGTTGCGATCTTGTTCATGGCCGGCCTCACTCGACTCGCGACTGCTGCATCTGTCGCACGAACACGAGGCTCAGCACGAAAACGACGGCGAAGATGACGTATGAAACGGCCGAGCCGAGACCCATGTCGTAGTTGCGGAAGCTGTAGCGATAGGTGGCGAGCGCGATGGTTTCGGTGGCGTTGCCTGGACCACCGCCCGTCATGATGAAGATCGTGTCGAACTCACGCAGCGCGTCCATGCCGCGGATGATGAGCGCCACCAGGATGAGAGGCTTGAGCAGCGGAAGCGTCAGCCGAACGAATTTCTGCCAGGGATTCGCGCCGTCGACGTCCGCCGCCTCGTACAGCTCGGAAGGGAGCGACTGCATCCCCGCAAGAAACACGAGGAACATGAACGGCGTGTTGCGCCAGATGTCGACGAGCATCACGGACACCAGCGCCAGCGACGGTGTGCCGATCCAGACCGGGCCCGGGAGTCCGACCGAACGGAGCAGGTAGTTCATGATGCCGAGGTCGCCGTGGAGGATGAACCGCCAGGTGAAGGCGACAACCGCAGGGGTCATGAACATCGGGATGAGCATGGCCGTGCGCAGGATGCCCTGGCCCCGCGTTAGGCCCGTGACGACCACGGCAAAGGCCATCCCGAGCACGAGCTCCACCGTGACGACGCCGACGCCATAGATGACCGTGGTTCTGAGCGAATCGGCGAACGTGGGATCGCGGAGCGCGCGCGCGTAGTTGGCGAACTGGTCGAAGTAGATGTTCCTCGGCTGCGTCAGGACGTAGTGGTAGAAGCTGACGCCGAACGAGAAGGTCAGCGGCACGACGATGACCGCGATCGTCGCCAGGAGCGCGGGGAGGAGAGCGGCGTAGTGGAACGGGACCAGGCCCGACACCCAATGGGTGAAGGCCGCCAACGGCCGGCGGGCCGGCCCACGTGGGCCGGCCCGTTCGCTCGCCACTAGCACGGGCTGGGACATTGCTACGACTTCAAGTCAAGTACTGCGCCATCTGCTCGTTCGCGGCCTTCACGGCGTCAGCCGTGCTCTTCTGGCCGGAGAGGACGGCCGTGGCCATGTCGACGATGATAGTTTCCATCGCCAGCCAGTTCGGCGTCTGGGGGCGATTGCGGGAGGCCTCCAGGGCCTTGATCAGATCGGGCGCCCAGGGGTAGGTCATCTGGAAGTCCGCCGACTGGAGGACATCGTAGCGCGGGGAGTGGCCGCCGCCGTACTTGGTGAAGAGCTGGCTGCCCTCGGTGCCGTCCAGCCACTTGACCAGCTCCCACGCGGCATCCCGCTGCTTGCTGCCCGTCGGGATGCCGAGCGTCCACACACCGCGCATGCCGTTGGGCACGCCGGCCCAGCCGACCTTGTCCGCGACCTTGGACTTGCTGGGATCAGTGGCGTTCGGGCCGATGGAGGCCCAGTAGAAGACCATGGCCGCCTTGCCGTTGTAGAAGGCGTCGAGTTGCTCGGTCGGACCGTAGCCGAGGACGCCCTTCGGGGCGTAGTTGAGCAGGTCCTTGTACGTCTCCAGGGCCTTGGTGCCCTCCGGCGTGTTGAAGCCGAACTTCCCGTCTGAGGTGATGATGTCCTGACCGAGGTTCCAGAGCAGGACGATCGAGGTCGTCGCGAGCTGGGCGTCCTTCTTCGCCGAGAGGGAGATGCCCGCGACGTCACTCGCCAGATCGTTCAGCTTCTGGGCGTCGCCGATGATCTCCGCCATCGTCGTCGGCGCGCTCAGCCCCTTGGCCTGGTAGAGGTCCTTGCGGTACCAGAGCATCATCACGTTCGGGTCGAGCGGCATGGCAACCCGCTGCTTGTCGATGACGCCGGCCTCAAGCGCCTTGGGCACGAAGGGCTTGATGTCGAAATTGTCGCGCTTGATCAGGTCATCTAGGTTGACGAGGTAGGAAGACAGGCCTGAGACCCACGGTTCGTCCATCATTGCCACGTCGTAGTCCGGGTTGCCGCTGGCGAAGGAGACAGCCAGCTTGCCGGAGAGGTTGCTGGCAGGCAGCTTGTCAAGGGCTACCTTAATGCCGGTCTTCTTCTCGAAGTCGGGGATGGCCTTCTCGAGCGCATCACCCTTGTAGTTGGCCAGCACGCCGAACTTGACCGTGGAGCCGGATAGCTTGCTGGCGGCGCGTGCCGCCTGCTGGCCGGTGGTCGGCTGCGAGGCGGTAGTCGCCGCCGGGGCGGCGGGCTGCGACGCAGGCTGGGCACAGGCAGACAGTGCCAGCCCGGCCGCAATCAGAGTGAAGCCGCGTAGGGCCTCTCGGCGCGTTAGGGAGGGCGAATGCAGTTCGCACATGAGATTTCTCCTCTTGAACTCGCGTGCCGGATTTCGGGCGTAGCTCTCCTCAAGAATCGAGCCGTCTCAAGAGAAACGCGGCCGGACCGGTATGGCGGACTTCACGTGTTCGAACCTCGGGGAATCCAGACACGCATAGCCCCGGCCCCTCTGTTCGCCCAAGCGTAGTAGGGGATGGCAACGAGGTCCGTAGGCGCGCGGATCCCATCGCCCACCCGGTCCGCCCGCTCGTAGAGATGCCCCTGCCAGGCGCTGGAATCTCGGGCGAATCCCCGTGCTTTGATCTGCACGAGCCCGCCCAGAAGGTCGGACCGCCAGACCGACTCGAGCGGGCCTCGTGGATCGAGCTCCAGGTCCAGGACGTGGTTCGAGCCCTGGTCGGCCTGTTCGATGCAGTACACGATCGGACCGCGTTCGATGGCCAGGTGGCCACGCGAGGACTCGATACGCGGATGGGGAGCGATGAGCCACGGGCCCATGTCCAGCCGCATCTCCACGCGGTCGCCCGTCTGCCAGGTCCGCGTAAGGCTGACGTAGGTGTTGGGCCGAGGCTCCGCTCCGGCCGGCGAGCCGTTGACGTCGATCTCGGTGCCTTCCGCCCACGACGGGATCCGCAGGGACACCGTGAAACTGCCCGCCGGCGCTTCTTCGATCCGCAGCACGACTCTTCCGTCCCAGGGATGGTCCGTCTCGACGCAGGCCACGACTCGCCCGCCGGCAGCGGTCTCGGCGGCGAGGCGGATGGGCGCATACTGGTGGATCTGCACGCCGTCGTCGCCGGAAGTCGCGAAGAAGTCGTCGAGAGACGCGAGCGTGCGCATGACGTTCGGCGGGCAGCAGGCGACCTGGTGCCACTCCATGCGCTCCGGAGTGGTGCGGCTCAGGACTTCGGCGGAGCCCTGGCTGGTCAGCGGGTTGACGTAGAAGAAGCGGCTGCCGTCGAGCGAGACGCCGCTGAGGAAGCCGTTGAAGAACGCGCGCTCCATGAGGTCCGCAAAGCGGGCCTCGCCGGTCGCGAGCAGCATGCGCCAGTTCCAGTGGATGCTGCCGATGGTGGCGCACGTCTCGCAGTAAGCGGCCTCGCTGGGCAGCTCGTAGGGCTGGCCGAAGGCCTCACCGAGGTGGCGCGAGCCGAGGCCGCCGGTGATGTACATCTTGCCCGCCACCATGTCCTGCCACTGGCGCTCGAGCGCGTCGAGGAGCGTGCGGTCTCCCGTTTCCAGGTAGATGTCGGCGACACCCGTGGCCAGGTACATGGCGCGTACGGCGTGGCCCTCGAGCGTCGACGCTTCGCGGACGGGCACGCGATCCTGGTAGTACGCGCTGCTGTTGTAGCGGCCGGGCCCGAGGAGACCGTGGCCGCGCTGTTGTACCAGGAACTGGGCCAGGCGCAGGTAGCGGGCCTCGCCCGTCTCTCGGTAGAGCTCGACTAGCGCCATTTCGATCTCCGGATGGCCCGGCGTGGCGATCCGTCTTCCGGGACCGAAGGTGGCGTCGATGTGGTCGGCCAGGCGTCGCGCCACCTGGAGAAGCCGGTCGTCGCGCCTCGCGCGGTGGACGGCGACCGCCGCCTGGAACAGGTGGCCCGCGCAGTACATCTCGTGGCCGTGAGCGATGTCCGTCCAGCGGTTCTCAGGTTCCGCCACGGTGTAATAGGAGTTGAGGTAGCCGTCGTTCTGTTGGGCGGCCCGGACCAGCTCGATGACGTCGTCCGCCGTCTGCTGCCATTGCGGCGCCGGGCGGCGCATCATCTCGTACGCCAACGCCTCGAGCCACTTGTAGACGTCCGAGTCCATGAAGACTGGGCCTTGGTAGTGGCCCTGGACCCGACCAGCGGCGATCCGCAGGTTGGAGAGATTCCCAGCCTGCTCGAGCATGCGATAACCGTGAGCGAGACCGACGTCGCGGTTCACGCTCTGGCGCCGCGCCCAGAACCCGCCCTGGATGGTCACAGCGCGCGAGGGCAAGGCCTGCCAGCGAGCGTAGGGGCTCTTCCGCACATCGACCGCTCCCGTGGTCTGGGCCGTTTCAACCGCCATTCCGGTCTTCTTCCGCGCGCGATGTGTGGACCGCCACCCCAGGCACTTTCCGACCTTGCCCTCCCGGGCTTCGAGCCGCGGCAACCTCGGGGGACCCGCTAGCCAGCGGCCGGTCTCCCCGGTGAGCCACGCGATGAATACGTATGCTACCATCCGTATGCAGCATGGTCAAGGATGCCCGAACCATGACACCACACCGCCGGGCGTCTCGTGTTTCGCCAGACGGCAGGCCCCCGCCCCGTGCCGATGCCACGGCACGTCCGCTGACGATGCGGCAGATCGGTCAGCTCGCAGGCGTCTCGCAGAGCACGGTCTCGCGCGTACTGAGCGGTGCCCCTTTGAGCATCCCGGTCTCACCCGAGACGCGTGAGCGCATTCTGAATGTCGTGAGCGAACTCGGTTATGTGCCGAATCCCCTGGCGCGCGCGCTGCGCGGGGCGCGAACGGCCCTCGTCGGCTTGATCGTGCGCGACATTGAGGATCCGTTCTTCGCCATGGCGATCGCGGCCATTACGGCTGAGGCGCGGCGGCATCACTACAACGTTGTCCTCGGGCATGCCGGGAGCAGTGGTCACCAGGCGGTGGCGCTGCGCGAGGTCCTGGAGACCGGCCACTGTGACGGCAGCATCTTGCTCGGCGACCTGCGAGATCAGGCGACGCTGTGGGCGGACCTCACCCGGCGCCCGATGCCGCTCGTTGGCCTCTGGCAAGGCGCACGCGCGCCCCAGATCCCGGTGGTCAACGTCGACAACCGCCAGGGCATCTATCTCGCGCTCGAGTACCTGCTCGGGCTCGGGCATCGCCGCATCGCCTTCATCCAAGGCGGTCGGACCGGGGACGGTCTCGAGCGGCGGGACGCCTACGTCAGGTTTCTCCGCGAGCACGAGCTCACCGTCCCTGACGGATACGTTCGCGTCGCGTCGAACACATTCGCGGAGGGCGCCGCGACCATGCGGGACCTCGCCACGCTTCGCGAGCCGCCGACGGCCGTGCTTGCCTCCACCGATGTCATGGCAGTCGGCGCCTTGAGCGCCGCGTCACAGATCGGGCTGCGTGTCCCGTCGGATCTTTCTGTGGTCGGGTTCGACGACATTCCGCTCACCGCGTTCACGGTCCCCGCTCTGACGACCGTCCATCAGCCCATGGGGCAGATCGCCCGGCTGGCGGTCGACATGCTCCTCCAATCACTTGATGGGGCGCCCCACAGCCGCGCCCGACGGCGCTTGGTCGAGCCGTCGCTGGTGGTCCGCCAGTCCTGTGCGCCCCCTCGCTTGACGTGAAGGTGTGTCTGAGATGTCCAACCCAACGTCACGGCCCCGGTTCGCCCTGGGCGTCGATTTCGGCACCGAGTCCGGCCGCGCCGTCCTCGTCGACGTCCGCACCGGAGAGGAGCGCGCCTCCGCGGTGTACCGCTACGCCAACGGCGTGATCGACGAGACCCTGCCCTCCAGCGGCGCGCCGTTGCCGCCTGAGTGGGCCCTCCAGGATCCCGCCGACTATGTGCGCACGCTGACGCACGCCATCCCGGCAGTCCTGCGCCAGGCGGGTGTGGATGGCCAGGACATGATCGGGCTGGGTATCGACTTCACCGCCTGCACCATGCTGCCCGTGCTGGCTGACGGCCGGGCCCTCTGCTTCGAGGAGCGTTTCCGCGCCGAGCCGCACGCCTGGGTCAAGCTGTGGAAGCACCACGCGGCCCAGCCAGAGGCCGACCGCGTGAACCACGTTGCGCAGGAGCGCGGCGAGACGTTCCTCGCCCGCTACGGCGGCAAGATCTCGTCCGAGTGGCTCATCCCGAAGATCCTGCAGATCCTCCGCGAAGCCCCACACGTCTACCGCGCGGCCGATCGTTTCATGGAGGCGGCCGATTGGGTCATCCTCCAGCTCACCGGCCTGGAGTGCCGCAATGCGTGCACCGCCGGCTACAAGGCCCTGTGGAACAAAGCGGCCGGCTACCCCTCGCCCGACTACTTCGCTGCGCTCCACCCGGACCTGCGCAACGTCGTGGCCGAGAAGCTGGCCACGGACATCTACCCGCAGGGCCAGCGCGCCGGCGGTCTCACGCCCGGGATGGCCACGCAGCTCGGCCTGCGCCCGGGGACCGCCGTCGCCGTGGCGAACGTCGACGCCCACGTCTCGGTCCCCGCCTGCACCGTGACCGAGCCGGGCAAGATGGTCATGGTGATGGGGACCTCCATCTGCCACGTGGTGCTCGGGACGGAGCAGCGCCTGGTGCCGGGCATGTGTGGCGTGGTTGAGGACGGCGTGCTGCCCGGATACTTCGGCTACGAGGCCGGCCAGTCGGCGGTGGGCGACATCTTCGCCTGGTTCCTGGACACCTGCGTGCCGCCCGCTCACCGGGCAGAGGCGGCGCAGCGGGGGCTCGATATCCACACGCTGCTGATGGAGAAGGCCGCCCGGCTGAAGCCGGGCCAGACCGGACTGCTGGCGCTCGACTGGTGGAATGGGAACCGCTCGATCCTCGTGGACGTCGACCTCACCGGCCTGCTGCTCGGCGCCACGCTGAACACGAAACCCGCGGAGATCTACCGCGCCCTCATCGAAGCTACGGCGTTCGGCACCAATCTCATCATCCGCAACTTCGGCGAGCACGGGGTACCGGTGGACGAGTTGTACGCCTGCGGCGGCCTGCCCGAGCGGAACCCCCTGCTCATGCAGATCTATGCGGACGTGACCGGTATGCAGATCAAGCTGTCGGCTTCGAGCCAGACTCCCGCCTTCGGGTCGGCGATGTTCGGCGCCCTCGCCGCAGGCTCGGCGGCCGGTGGGTACGACGACATCGTCGAGGCGGCGCGCTGCATGGCGCACCTGAAGAAGGAGGCGTACCACCCCAACCCGGACGCGCACGCAGTCTACCAGCGGCTGTACGCCGAGTACGTCCGTCTCCACGACTACTTCGGACGGGGCGAGAACAACGTGATGAAGCGGCTCCTGGAGATCCGCGATCGAGCGATCGGCAGCACGTCGAACCCGGACACGAGCCTTGGGGTTGAAGCGAAAGCGGCCGGCTTTTCGGGCGTCGGAACAGCGGGAGCGTAGCCGCGTGCTGTGCGAAAAGCTGCGCCGCGACGTGTGCGCCATGAACCTGGAGCTCCCGCGCCAGGGCCTGGTCACCTGGACGAGCGGCAACGTCAGCGGCCGGGATTCCGAGACCGGGTATGTGGTCATCAAGCCGAGCGGCGTCCGCTACGACGACCTGGCCCCTGAGAATATGGTGGTGGTGAACCTCGAGGAGAACGTCGTCGAAGGTCCGCTGCGGCCCTCGGTCGACACCGCCACCCACCTGTACGTCTACCGCCACCGCCCGGACGTGGGGGGAATCGTCCATACGCACTCCCCGTATGCCACGAGCTTTGCCCTGCTCGGCCAATCGATCCCTGTGTACTTGACAGCGATGGCGGACGAATTCGGCACCGAGATCCCATGCGGCGCGTACTGCGAGATCGGCGGCGAGGCGATCGGGCAGGAGATCGTGCGATCGATTGGCGGGTCAGTGTCCATCCTGATCAAGAGCCACGGCGTCTTCACCATCGGCGCCAGCCCGAGCGCTGCCGTCAAAGCGGCGGTCATGACCGAGGACGTCGCCAAGACAGTCCACCTGGCTCTGCTGCGCGGCACGCCCGAGCCACTCCCGCCCGACGAGGTCGTCCGCGCCCACCGCGTCTACCTCGAGTACTACGGCCAACCATCGCGGCGCTGAGCCGCGCCCGCTTCCCGCACGGAGCCCCTGTATGGAAGACCTCAAGCAGTACGAAGTCTGGTTCGTCACCGGCAGCCAGAACCTGTACGGCGAGCAGACGCTGGCCCAGGTGGCGGAGCACGCGCGACAGATCGCTCGGGCGCTATCCGACGCGCCCAGGATGCCCGTACGCGTGGTCTTCAAGCCCGTCCTCACGACCCCCGAGGCGATCCGCCAGGTGTGCCTGGAGGCGAACGCCGCCCGGGACTGCGTCGGCGTGATCGCCTGGATGCACACCTTTTCGCCGGCCAAGATGTGGATCAGCGGTCTGCAGGCCCTCCAGCAGCCGCTCGTCCACCTGCACACGCAGTTCAATCGCGAGATTGCCTGGTCCAGCATCGACATGGACTTCATGAACCTCAACCAGTCGGCCCACGGCGACCGAGAGTTCGGGTTCATCGTCACCCGCCTGCGGAAGAACCGGAAGGTGGTCGTCGGCCACTGGCAGGACCCCGACGTGCTCGAGCGACTGGATGTCTGGGCCCGCGCCGCGTGCGCCTGGTACGACGCCCAGGAGTTGAAGGTCGCCCGCTTCGGCGACAACATGCGCCAGGTGGCGGTCACCGAGGCGGACAAGGTCGAGGCGGAGGTGCGGCTCGGTTTTGCCGTCAACGGCTACGGCGTGGAGGACCTCGCGTGCCTGGTGAACGCCACCCCCGACGCCGAGGTTGACCGCCTGGTGGCCGAGTACGACGACAGGTACGCGATGGCGCCCGCGCTGCGGCAGGGTGGTCCCCGCCGCGAGTCGCTGCGCGACGCCGCCCGCATCGAGCTCGGTCTGCGCCGCTTCCTCGACGATGGCGGCTTCAAGGCATTCACGGACACCTTCGAGAACCTCCACGGCCTGAAGCAGTTGCCGGGCATCGCCGCCCAGCGCCTGATGGCGGATGGCTACGGCTTCGGCGCCGAGGGGGATTGGAAGACCGCCGCGCTCGTCCGCCTGATGAAGGTGATGAGCGCCGGGCTGACGGGCGGGACGTCGTTCATGGAGGACTACACCTACCACTTCGACCCGGACGGCGCGAAGGTGCTCGGCGCCCACATGCTCGAAGTGTGCCCCAGCATCGCCGGCGCCACGCCCTCCTGCGAGATTCACCCGCTGTCGATCGGCGGCAAGGAGGATCCGGTGCGCCTCGTCTTCACCGCCCCGCCCGGCCCCGGCATCGTCGCGGGCCTGCTCGACATGGGCACGCGCTTCCGCCTGGTGGCCAACGTCATCGACGTCGTCCCACCCGACGAGGCGCTGCCCAGGCTGCCCGTCGCGCGGGCGCTGTGGCGGCCTCGGCCCGACCTCAAGACCTCGGCCGAAGCCTGGATCCTGGCCGGTGCTCCGCACCACACCAGCTTCAGCCAGGCTCTCACCGCGGAGCACCTGGAGGACTTCGCCGAGATCGCGGGCATCGAGCTGCTGGTGATCGATGAGCGCACGCGCGTTTCCACCTTCAAGAAGGAGCTACGCTGGAACCAGGGCTTCTACCACCTCGCAAGCGGTCCCTAACCCCAAAGACCAGTCGCAACGGTCGGGGTGGGCCCGGCGGGAGGCCGCCTTCCTGCACCTTCTGGTCGCGCGCCCGAGTGCAAGAGCACGCTCGGGAACCAGACGTCAAGCTGGTAGCATGGCGCTCGCCGGCGAGCCGGCGGGTCTCAGGCTGGAGAGTGGCGTGGCGACGATGAAGGCGCTGGTCTTGGACGAGTACGGCGGCCCCTTGCGGGTGGCGGAGGTCCCGCGCCCGGAGCCCGGCCCGGGCGAGGTCCGGGTCCGGGTCGAGGCGTGCGGCCTCGGGCTGACCGTGGCCAACATCATGGATGGGCGGCTGCGCGCGGGACCCCCGCGGCTCCCTCTCATTCCTGGCCACGAAGTCGCCGGAGTGGTCGAGGCGCCGGGCGAAGGCGTGGTCGAGCCACGGCCCGGCGACCGGGTCATTACCTCCTTCTACGTGACCTGCGGACGCTGCCGCTTCTGCCGCGCGGGCCGCGAGCCGCTCTGCGAGCGCTTCGGCGGCTACGTGGGCGCCGACAGGGACGGTGGCTACGCCGAGTACCTGGTCGTCCCCGCCGCCAACGCCCTGCCGCTGCCAGAGACGATCCCGTTCGTCGCGGCCACCGCCATCCCTGACGCCATCGGGACGCCCTTCCACGTCTGCCACACCCGGGCGCAGCTCCGCCCGGGCCAGCGTGTGCTCGTTACCGGCGCGGCGGGCGGCGTGGGCATCCACATGGTCCAGATGGCCCACCTCTTCGGCGCCGAGGTCGTGGCCGCCGACCTGGACGAGGAGCGCCTTCAGGGTGTGCGCGAGTATGGCGCCCAGCGGATCGTGCGCTTCCCGAGCCTGCCCCGCGATGCCAGCGGGCGCGTGGCCACCCTCGACTCGAAGGTCGATGTCGCCATCGACCTCGTCGGCACGGCCGAGACGCTGGCCTGGTGCTACGACTCGCTGGATCGCGGGGGCACGCTGGTGAACCTGACCACGCACCGCGGCCTGGCCGAGCTGCCCGTGCCGCCGGCGAGCCTGGTCGTCAAGGAAGCCACCGTGATGGGCTCGCGCTACGTGGCGCGCTGGGAGCTGCTGCGAGCCATCGACCTGGTCGCCGGCGGACGGATCCGCCCTGTCGTGAGCGAGACGTGCTCGCTCGCGGAGGCGCCGGCGCTCTTCCAGAAACTGCGCGAGCAGCGCCTGCTGGGCCGCGGGGCGGTGATCCCCGGCTGAGCGGCCTCGCCGCACCCGCCCGGCAGACCCCCGCCGCCTGCTCAGCCCGTGGGCCGACGTCTGGCGCGCAGCTGCGGCCCAGGGGCTTGAGCCCCCAGGCAACGAACGCGCAAAGCGCCTCGGCGGATCGGCTCAGGCCTTCAGCGGCGCGGCCGCGCCGTCCGGCTCCCGCGCGTCGCCGCGGAAGACCGGCTCGGTGAGCTCCAGCAGCCCCAGGTCCTTCATCAGCGCCCGGAACGTGCGCATCGCCTTGATCATGCGCGGCATGCCCGCGTAGACCGCCGAGTGGAGGACGACCTCCTGGATCTCCCGCGGCGTGGCGCCCACCCGGAGAGCGGTGCGGATGTGGTTCGGCAGCTGCACCTGCTCGTCCAGCACGCAGCACTCGCCGATGATGATCAGCACCCGCGTCTTGTCATCCAGCACGCCACGGTTGTAGATGTGGTCGTAGATCCAGGTGAGCCACCCCTGGGTCCAGGCTTGGTCCAGCTCGTCGAACTCCTCCACCATGCGCAGGAAGAACTCGCCCTGCAGGCGCATCCCCGTCTCGAGCGCCCGGTTGTTGTAGCGCTCGAAGAGCCGCCGCTTCTTCGCCGCGCGCGCGTCCAGGCCGGTCGGTTCAGTCGTCGTCACGCTGGTGCTCCTCTCCTCAGGTGGCAGACCCGGTCAGCAGGCTACGCCCGGGGTGTCGCCGTGCTCGACCCGACCCGGCAGCCAGAAGCTGCGCGCGGATGCGCCGTAGGGCCCTGCTCCGCTCCGCTCGGGGACGAGCACCTCACGGCGGTAGCCGGCCGGGAATCGCCCCGCGAGCGCGTCCCGGATCCAGTCGGCGAGGAACGGGAAGGCCGGCAGACCTCCCAGGTTCCGGCAGCTGAACGGGGCGTGGAAGTCGTTCTCCAGCACCCACAGCTCCTTGGGCCCGGGGATGCTCTCGTACACCGCGTACGCGTCCTCCAGGTGGCACAGCGGGTCGTATTCGCCGACGACCTGGAGCGAGGGGCACCGCACGTGCGCTGCCGCCTCGTCCAGTGTGAGCTGCTCGGCCAGGCGGTCAAAGGCGTCCTCGTCGTGGAGCCCGGCCATGTACATGAACATCTGCTTGAAGCGCGGTGAGGCCTCCTCGAAGATCGCCCGCTTGCTCCCGTAGCACGCGGCCGCCGTCGCGACGGCCTTCACCCGCTCGTCGTGGGCGGCGAGGCGCATGCCCCAGAACGAGCCCATGCTGAAACCGGACACCGCGATCCGATCCGGGTCGACTTCGGCCCGCCGCGCCAGCCAGTCGATGCAGGCGCTGCCCGCCCGTTCGTAGTTGTCCGCCGTCACGCGGATCTTGCGCAGGTTGCTGATCCCCTGCCCCGGCCCGTCGATGGTGAGGAGGTGCATACCGCGCGCCAGGAACGGGTTGTTGGCCGGGTCGGGGAATGCCTCCTTGGTCATGTCCATGCCGGGACAGAAGAGCACCGCGGGCGCCCGGCGGCGATCAGGCAGCAGGTGCAGCAGGCCGGCGATCGTCACGTCCCCCCACGGGATCTCCACCCGCTCGATCGGGTGCTCGCTCAGGGCGATGAGGCGGCCGTAGCAGGCCTCCAGGCGCCCGTACAGGTAGATCTTCTCGGGGTGATCGTCCTGGAAGATGGCGTGCTGGGCGTGGCGGTACGTCTCGCTGGCCCGCCAGTACAGCTCGCGCGCGGTCTCGGCGTGGCCGCGCTCCTCGGCCGCCCGGGCCAGCTCCTCCTGGTGGCGCCCGATCTTCTCCATGACGCGCGGGATCATCCGGTAGCTCTTCACTTCCGGCGGGAACCGCCGTTCGTCGTAGGCGAAGTTCTGCTCCCGCCCGGTGACCTTAACCAGGTAGTCCAGCAGCCACTGCTGGTTATCGCGGCGCCGCTCGAGCTTCAGGCTGCCGCTCCGCCGCGCTGCTGCTGCCACGCCTTCCATCCGTCCTCCCGTCCCGTTCAACCCACCGCCCACCGCCCGCTTCGGCGCCTCGACCGCCCCCTTGACAGGCCGGGCCGTCCTCCGTAGACTCGTTTCGTCGACGGTATACTGTCGACGAAGCATCGTAGAGGAGGGTGCATGGCCCGCGCAAGCGTCGTCGTCACGGACACCGTGTTCCCGTCCCTTGATCCCGAGCGCCGCGTGCTGGCCGACCTGGCCGAGGTCGTGCTGGCGCCCGCGTCGGATGAGGCGACGCTACGCCAGGTCGCCGCGGACGCGGACGCGGTGCTCAACTGCTACGCCCCGCTCTCTGCCGACCTGATCCGTTCACTGCGACGCTGCCGGATCATCGCCCGCTACGGCATTGGCGTGGACACGGTCGACCTCCCCGCCGCCACCGCCGCGGGCATCCTGGTGACCAACGTCCCCGACTACTGCATCGACGAGGTGTCCGACCACGCCCTGGCGCTGATCCTGGCGCTCAGCCGCGGGCTCGCCCGCGCCCGGCCCGCGACGCGGGCCGGCACGTGGGACCTGGCCAGCGTCCGGCCGCTCCACCGGCTCCGCGGCCAGACCCTGGCGCTGCTCGGCTTCGGCCGCATCGCCCGGGCGCTCGCCGCCAAGGCGGCTCCCCTGGGCGTGCGGATCCTGGCGTACGACCCCTACCTGGCGCCGGAGGCCATCCGGGCCGGTGGAGCCGAGCCGGCCGACCTGGCCACCGCGCTCCGCGAGGCTGACGTCGTCTCCGTCCACGTGCCGCTCAGCGCTGAGACGCGCCACCTCATCGGCACCGCCGCCCTCGAGCAGATGAAGCCGACCGCGTTCCTCGTGAACACCGCCCGCGGCGGCCTGGTCGACACCCAGGCGCTCACCGCGGCGCTCCAGGCGGGCCGGCTCGCCGGCGCCGCGCTCGACGTCCTGGAGAGCGAGCCGCCACCGGCGGACCTGCCGCTGCTCCGCCTCCCCAACGTCATCCTGACCCCGCACGCCGCGTTCTACTCGGAGGAGTCCCTCGTCGAGTTGCAGACCCGCGCCGCCGAGGAGGTCGCCCGCGTGCTGCGCGGCGAGCCGCCGCGCTCGCTGGTCAACGCGGACCTGCTGGCGAGCCGCGCCGGATGAGCGCCGCCATGCCCCGGGCTGCCATTCGCGACCACCCCTCGCTGCGGGAGGTGGTCTACCGGCAGATCAAGGAGGCGATCTTCAGCGGGCGCCTCGAGCCGGGCAGGCGGATCGTGGAGCAGAACCTCTCGGACGAGCTCGGCGTGAGCCGCAGCCCGGTGCGCGAGGCGCTGCGCCGCCTGGAGCGGGAAGGGCTGGTGGAAGCCTCGCCGAGGCGGGGTGTCTCGGTGGCCGCCCCGACCGTGCGCGAAGTCATGCACGTCTACACCATTCGTGAGGTGCTCGAGGGCCTCGCCGCCCGCCTGGCGGCGTGCAACGTTGACGACGACGCCGTGGCCGCGATGGCGCGCATCCTCGTGCGCATGGAGGACGCCGTCCGGCGCGGCGACATCAAGGCCGCGTCGCGCGCCGACACCCAGTTCCACGCCCGGCTGCTCGACGCCACCGACAACGAGCGGCTGGTCGACCTCACCTCGCAGCTCGCCGACCTGGTACGGCGGGTCCGCGCGGCCGTGCTGGCCGAACCCGGCCGTGCGGAAGCGGTCGTGGGCGAGCACCGCGCCATCCTCGAGGCGCTGGCGGCGCGCGACCCGGAGTCCGCCGAGCGCCACATGCGGGCCCACGTGCGGCGGGCCCGCGATCACATGCTACGAATCCTGACGCGGGACGCCGAGTCGGGAGTGAGACCCAGGGAGGGTGCCGGCGGGCGCGCCCCGGTGATCCGCCGGAGCCGCCTGGAGGCCTCGTGAGCGAGTAGCCACCCGAGATGGGGGAGTACAGCAGGGAGGGCAACAGATGACACGCGTCCAGACCGGGTGCCGCGTCGCCGCGCTTCTCGTGATTGCGCTCGTCGTGGGAGTCGGCTGCACCACCGCGCCGCCAGCGGCTCAGCCAGCCGGGGCCAAGCCTGAACCGGCCGCGCCGCAGGTCGCACCGGCGACGGCGCCCTTGAGCGCCACCATGGCAGTCGGCAACAACCTCAACCACGTGCCGGCGTTCGTCGGGGTGGAGAAGGGGATCTTCCTCAAGAACGGGCTCGACCTCAAGCTGAAGGTGCTGAACACCGGCGTCGAGATGAACAAGGCGATGCAGGCCGGCGAGGCGGCGTTCGCCGGCGCATCGGTCACCAACACCCCGCTCGCCCGCGAGGAGGGCATCCCTCAGGTGGCCGTCGTCGGCTACATGAACGACGCCACCACGGCCCGCGGCGATAGTCCGCTGGCGGTGGTGGCGCGCAAGGAGGCCGGGATCGGCGAGGGCAAGATCGAAGCGCTGGCCGGCAAGAAGGTCGGCCTCGCCGTGGGCGGCACCGGTGACGAGTACCTGCGCCTCCTCTTGAAGACGCGCGGCGTGCCGGATAGCGCGGTCACCTTCATCAACGTCGCGCCCGGCAACCAGCTCTCGGCGATCCAGAACGGCAGCGTCGACGTCATCTCCACCTGGGAGCCCTACGGCACCCAGATCCTCGAGAAGCTCTCGGGCTCGGTCCTCGTGATCCGCGGCGGAGGCTACCTCGGCTACGTCATCATGGCCTCCAGCACCGAGGAGATCATTAAGAACCAGCCCGAGCTGGTGAAACGGTTCGTGGCGGGGGTGGCCGAGGCCACCCAGTACGCGCGCCAGAACCCGGACGAGGCGGCCGAGATCTCGACCCGCTGGATCCCCGGCCTCGACGTGGAGGTGGCCAAGAAGGCGATTCGGTTCATGCCGTTCGATGCCCGCATCAGCAAGTACTCGATCCAGGCGTTCGAGGACTCCGTCAAGGTCCTGCTGGACCAGAAGAAGCTCAAGCAGTCGGTCTCAGTCGCAGACGCTATCAACACGACCTTCATCGAGCAGGTGATGCGCGAGCGCCCGGAGCTCTTCAGCGACCTCAAGCCGATCCCCTCAGCGCGACTGTAGCCGTTCAGGCGGCGTAGCAGCGGGTGGTGGTGAGGCGGTCCACGCGGGGCCGGGGGAGGTGTCCCCGCTCGCCCTCGGGAGCGGACGTGCCGGGAACCTCGTGCGCCCCCAGCTCGCGGCGGACCAGCGCCAGCGCATCGACGCGGGTCGGGTGGGCCTTGCGCTCCCGGGCGGCCTGCCGAAGGGCGGGGCGCGGCGTGGGCAGCCGCCGGTGGGAGGGTACGCGGCGGCCTCGTCCCTCCTGGACAGAGCGGGGATGCCGCCTACCCTACCGTGCTTCCCGGCTCAAAGGGCTAAAGTCGAGAGAAGACGAGATTGACTAGGAAGAGGAAGGCCAGCGGGAGGGTGTCCACGATGCCGAACAGCGCGTACGCGAACGCCACACCACCGTGCAGGAGATTGGTCGCCACGAGCGTGGTCCGCCTGTCCCAGCGGTCCACGTAGACGCCCGCCGGAGCGCCGATGAGCACGCTGGGGAGAATGAGCGTGAGCACTGCGAGGCTCAACTGCGTGCTGGAGCTGCTCTTCTGGTGGACGAGAATGACGATCCCATACCAGATGGCGTTCTGTGCCGTCTGACTGATCGCTTGAGCTAGCCACAGCGATTCGAAGGCACGGTTTCGCCACGGTACGGCATCGGCCGCGGTGGTCGTCGGCCCCCAGGGCGCTGCCACCGCCGCGTGGGACTGAGGCGTAACGTGGCGCCTGACGCCCTGCCCACTTCGGCTGTGAGACACGAGGTGATGCGCCAACGGGACAGACCCCTACGCACGAGGCGAAGGCGCGAACACGCAGCGTGAAGGACAGCCGTCCCACCCGTGGCCCGTCGTTCCGCCTTCGAAACTCCTGGACGCGTCAGCGAACGAAGCTCCGCGGCCCACTCGAGACCAGAGCCGTCTCAGCAGCCTGTGCGACGCCGACACGTTCCGATGGCGGCGGCAATCAGCCGCCTGGTTCACTCCGGCGTTGCCCTACCTCGCCTGTGCCTCCCCAGGCGCCCCACCATCCGTGGGGCTCCCGCAAGTCACATGTCAGGGGGGCAGTGAGAAGCTGGGAGCCAGGCGCAGTGGGGTGCAACCCGACGACACCACGATTGGGGCACTCAGGCGCGCCGCCGCACGAAGGAGCGAGACGGAGGCAAGGGAGTGGCCTGGCTGCTCGCCGAGGCAGCGCGGAGCGGTGGCTCGGACTTCTTGAGGGTGGCCGGATGCGTGCGATGCATGGGAGTGGGGAATGGGACGGTCTGTCGTCCCGTCGAGGGGCGCATCCACGGCAGCCCAGTGGACATGACCGTGGCACGCGGGCCGAAGCGACTCATGGTGCGTGCCGTCGGATGAGCTCAAGCAGGGCGTCCAGATCAAACGGCTTCTCGCCGAAGCCCGCCGCGCCGAGCTCGGCCATCCGCCATCGCGCGGCACGGTCGGTGGTGAACGCGATGATCGGGGCGTGCGGCCCGGGTAGGCGCTCGTACAGTGCAGCGAAGCCACAGCCATCGAGGATGGGCATGTGCACGTCCAGCAAGATGCCGTCAGGACCGTGCGCCCGGACGCGCTCGAGTCCGGTCCGGCCATCTTGCGCGGTGGCCACCTCGTACCCCTCGTCGCGTAGCGCGGGCGCGACCACCTCGCAAATCTGGGTGTCGTCGTCCACGACGAGGACGCGCCGTGGCGGTTCGCAGGCAGGTCCCGCTGCCGCTGGGCTGACCTGGGCCTGCAGCGTGTGCCCTCGACCGTCCCGCCTGTTTCGCCCCTGAGGCTTCTCCAGAGGCTCTACCGGTCGCACGGAAATCGTGTGGTCTCGGGTGCGCACCTCCAACGCCACCATGGGGAGCGTGAGCGGCAACCGGCGTGCCACACGCCTGGAAATCGCGGACGCATAGCAGAGCATCGGCGGGCACGGCCGAGGGTGGCGGCCCGGCCGCCGCCGACCAAGCAGCTGCCTCGACGGCCGAGGCGGGAGGTCTTCAGATCCCTTGGCCAGGCGGTCCAATCACGCGGGTGGTCTGCACCGTCGCGCCCATCCGTCTCGTCCCGGATGACACGCTTCTCCGCCGCCGTCTGCTCGACGAAGGGCCTGGCGCCCGGGATCGCAAGCGTCCTCGCGGTCCGCCCGCGGACGTTCGCGTACGGTACGGATGTCATCAACCGGATTACCACACGCCGGCGACCGGGAAGCCGTGTTTGCTCGCGATGCTTGCCCCTCGGCTCGCGCGCCATCACGGGAGTTCGCGCGCGCCATCGCGGGAGACAGCGGAGCCCGCGGCGCCGATCGGGCGTGGCGCTTCCGAAGCGGAGCGATCCAGCCCTGCTGTGCCGCCTGACACCGAAGCGCGCGCACGACCTGCCGGACCCGGCACTCCGCGAGACGAACCATCGCGGGACGTTGCCCGTGGCCGCACCAATACTTGGGCCACGCACGGCTAGCCTCTAGAATCGGGTGCGGACCCGCCCACGCGCCAGTCTGGCCCGACGGAGATGCTGATGACGCCGCCGAACGCCGATGCCGACGCCGATGCGAACGCACGCATCGCGCCGCTGACGCAGCACGCTGAGCTGGGTGAGGTCGCCGCGGCGCTCACCCGCGAGCGCGATGCCATCCTACACGCGTGGCTCGAGGCCGCGCGCCTTCAGGCGTTCCACGTCGGCCGGCGCGAACGTGCGGTGGCGGACAACATCCCGATGCTGTTCGATGCGCTCGTGGCGCTCCTGCAGCGCAGCGCCCCGCGCTGGGTCGAGCCGGGGCCGCCCCTCGAGGACCCCGCGATCTTGCGCGCGGCCCAAGAGCACGCGCGGGTCCGCTTCGAGCAGGGCCTGCAGCCGGCCGACGTGGTCACGGAGTTTCGCTTGCTGCGCCAGGAGATTGGGCGAGCCCTCCGGTTCCACCTGGCCGATCGTGCCCCGTTGAGCGACGTCCTGGCGGCCGAGCTGCTCGTCCACGACGCGCTGGACGGCGCCATCTCGGTGGCGCTCGACGCCATCACGACGCACATCGAGGAGGTCCGCGAGGACTTCCTCGCCACGACGCTGCACGACGTGGGCCAGCCCTTGACGGCCGTCAAGGGCAGCATTGGCCTCGCCCTGCGTGAGCTCCAACACCCCCCGCTTGACCGCGAGCAGCTCGCACGCACGTTGGGTCGGGCGGCGGCCGAGACGGAGCGTCTGTGGGCGCTGTTGGCCGACCTCGCGGACCGGTCGCGCCTGGCGCTCGGACGCCACGACGTGCACCTCGACGCTCTGGACCTGAGCGCGCTGGTGCGCGCGGTGGTCGAACGGGTCGACCCGGAGGAGGCCCGACGCGTCGTCATCGTCGACGCGGTGCACCCCATGACGGTGCGGGGCGATGCCCGTCTCCTCGCGCGCGTGCTGGACAATCTCCTCTCCAATGCGCTCAAGTACTCCGCGCCGCTGGGGCGGGTGACGGTCGCGCTCGCGCGCGAGGCCGACCGCGCGCAGGTGGCGGTCCAGGATACGGGCATCGGCCTGACGGCCGACGAGCTGGAGGGCTTGTTCCGGCGCTACGCGCGTGCGGGCTCCGCCGTCGCGCGCGGGGTCCCCGGAGATGGGCTGGGCCTGTATCTGTCGCGCGGCATCGTGGAGGCACATGGCGGACGGCTCTGGCTCGAGTCGCCCGGACGCGACCAGGGAACGACAGCCCACCTCGTCCTCCCCACCGCGCCCATCGATGCGAGCGACGTCCCGCTTTCCCTGACGGCGCAGCCTGGAGCACGCGGCCCCAGCAACTAACGGACCTTCTGGAGCGGGGTCCCCTGGCCGCAGGTCCGTATCATGATCAGGCGGCGACGGCGTCCACGGTGCCCGGGAGGGAGGCCGCGTGTCCGAGCGCTTGACGGTTGACCACAGCCTGGTCACGGAGCTCGTCCTGCTGCGTGCCCGCCTGGAGCTTGCGGGCGCGCGCCTGGAACTGGAGCGTGACCAAGCGCAGGAGCGCGCCGACAAGGACGCGATCGGCGCGCTCACCCAGGGACTGGTGATCCTGACGCGCGTGCGGAACGACGTGCAGGCGGCGCTGAAGGACGCAGCGGGCGACGAAGCCTCCCTGGACCTGCGATTGGAGGGCCCGGCGGTCGTGAAGGCGCTGCGTGGGATGCGCGAGACGGTCCAGCAGCGGGTCGGGAGCCCGGCGGGCGGGGCCTCCGTGCGAGCGGAGCTCGAGGTGGTCTGGGCCGAGCTCGAAGCGTTGCGGCAGTCGGAGCAGGGCGCGCTGAAGCGCCTGGCCGAGCTCCAGCGCCGGATCGCGGACGCCGACTGATCAATGCGCTGAGCGTCGGTGACCCGGCCTTGCCGGTCGGGGGGCAGGCGCGGGCCGGCGCCGCCGCTTGAGCGTGCCTCGGCTGGTGCGACCGTCCTACCACCACCCACCTATGCATGCGCATTCTGTGTCCGTGGGCCAAGAGGCCGAGCTGTTGGGACCGTCTCGCGCCAGGCGGGACGGGTGGGAGATCAGGCTCCTGTCGGTCCGGAGCGCGGCAGCGACCGCAATGCACAGCGACGGTGATGAGCAGGCGTGGCAAGGCGGGCCGACGGAGGGACGCCTCGTCAACGGCCACCGTGGTGCCGCTTGGTGCGCGGCGCCTGTGGCGGGAGAAGCGCCGGCAGCCAGGGCGCTGCGCATGATTGTGCGTTGCCACAACCGTCCCCTTGCTTCACCGCGCCTGGACGCTGTCTTCTCTTGGATCACCCTCGTTCCCGGTGAGGCCCCCTTGCCCGAGTGTACCGACTCCCTCCCGCGCGCCTCCCGCCGCGTGCGCGCCGCCTCCGCCGCGCTACTCGACGCCGACTCTGCCACACTGCTGGCTCGCGTGCAGGACATGCTCTGCGAGACCACCCGTGCGCAAATCGTTCGTGCCCTCTCGGCGACGCCGCTGAGCGTCTCGGAGTTGGCGCACGTGATCGGCCGCGGCAAGTAGTCCACGAGCCGCCACCTGCGCGTGCTGTGGGAGGCCGGGCTCATCGTCGCGAGGCGGCGCGGGCGCTTCATCTTCTACAGCCCGTTGGACGACCCCGCCGTGGCGTCCGCGCTCGTGTCCCTCGACGCGGTCGCCGCTCAGAAGGGCGGGGATGGCGCCTGAGCGCGCCGCGCTGCGCGCTCGCCGGCGGCTGCCCACGCCGCGCCCCGCCCTTCGGCAGGCCGCCCGGGAGCGCAAGGCCCACCCGACCCGCGTCGATGCGCTGGCGCTGGTCCGCCGCGAGCTGGGGGCGCACGAGGTTCCCGGCACGTCCGCTCCCGAGGGCGAGCGGGGACACCTCCCCCGGCCCCGCGTGGACCGCCTCACCACCACCCGCTGCTACGCCGCCTGAACGGCTACAGTCGCGCTGAGATGGCGGCCAGGATCGAGATCCAGCCGCTGCGGCACGACTACGTCGACCCGTACTCGGGTGACGTAACTACTCAGACTCGTGTCACCGGACGTGGTCCGTGACCACGGGGTGTGGTGGGTCCCCGGGGCTATCTACCACCGGTTGACGCGCGATGCCTCACAGGGCCAGTTCTGCGCATGAGTGTGAGTAGTTACCGGGTGACGTGGTGCTGACACTGGGCGGCGTGGACCTGGAGATCCAGCCCGGCGAGCTGCTGGCCCTGGTGGGCCCCTCAGGCTGCGGCAAGTCCACGCTGCTGGCCATCGTCGCCGGGCTGCTCCGGCCAACCCAGGGTGAGGTCCGCATCGACGGCCGGCCGGTCAGCGGCCCGGGCCGCGACCGCGGTGTCGTCTTCCAGGAGCTGGCCATCCTCCCCTGGCGCACCGTCGCCGGGAACGTCGGCCACGGGCTCGAGATCCAGAAGGTCCCGCGCCCGCAGCGCGAAGCCACCGTACGGCGGTTCGTCGAGCTCGTCGGCCTGGACGGCTTCGAGCACAAGTACCCCCACGAATTGTCCGGCGGCATGAAGCAGCGTGTGGCCGTGGCGCGGGCGCTGGCGGCCAACCCCGACGTGCTCCTGATGGACGAGCCGCTCGCCGCCGTCGACGCGCAGATGCGCATCACCCTCCAGGAGGAGCTGCTCCAGATCGCCGCAGCGACGCGGAAGACGATCATGTTCGTGACGCACAGCGTCGACGAGGCGGTCTTCCTGGGCGACCGGGTGGCCGTCTTCAGCGCGCGGCCGGGGCGCGTAAAGGAGCTGGTCGAGGTCCGCACGGCGGTCACGCAACGCGCGCTCCAGGACGTCGTCGTCACACTCCAGTTCCCACCCGAGCAGTTCCACATCAAGCTCTTCCAGTCGTACGGCACGGTGAGCGGCGTGCGGGGCGACGCGGTGATCATCCGGCGGGTCCCGCCGGAGGCCGTGTCGGAGATCGCCAGGCTCTACTGGGTCCGCCAGATCGAGCCACTCCGATAACAGCGAGGAGACAGTACAGTGGCAACAGTGATCAAGGCCGACGGCCTGCCCAAGGATCTGACCTACGAGCCGCCATTGCGGATCGAGTTCGGCGTGAACAGCCACACCTGTGGCGCCAGCAGGATCACGAACGGGCGGACGGTCGTACCGCCCGGGGCCAGGAACACGCCCCACATCCACCAGCACTGCGAGGCTTCTATGTACGTGATCAGCGGCCGGATGCGGGTGGTCACCGGCCCGCCCGAGGGGCCGTGGGCCGAGCAGGATGTGGAGGCCGGCAGCTTCTGCTACGTGCCGCGCGGGGAGGTGCATGGCCTGCAGAACCTGAGCGACACCGAGCCCGTGGTGCTGATCTTTGCCTACGGCGGCGTTGCCAGCAAGGAGGCGGCTGGCACCGTCGAGTGCCCCTACCCCGGCGCGCTGGCGCAGACGGCGGCGCGCTGAGAGGAACAGGACTGATGACCGTCGACATCCACGCCCACGTCCTCACCGAACGGGCCGCGGCCCGCATGCAGCGCGTCTCACCCGAGCACGCCCCCCGCATCCTGAGCTCGGGGGCGGCGTGGTCGGTCCTCGAGATGGGCGACTTCCGCTACCAGCCCTTTCCGCGGGGCGGCTGGGACGTCGAGCGCCGCCTGGCCGACATGGACGCGGCGGGCATCGACGTCCAGGCGCTCTCGGTGGTGCCGTTCACATTCGGCTACCACCTGGAGCCCGGCGTCGGCGCGGCGTTCGCGCAGATCCAGAACGAGGAGATCGCCGGCCTGGCGCGCGAGCGGCCCGACCGGTTCGTCGGCCTGGCCACGCTGCCGCTGCAGACGCCCCAGGCCGCGGCCGACGAGCTGCGGCGGGGCATGGGGGAGCTCGGCCTGCGCGGCGCGTCCATCGGCACGCACGTCGCCGGGCGCAACCTCGACTGGCCGGAGCTCGAACCTCTCTGGTCCGCCGCCCAGGAGCTGGGGGCGTTCCTGTTCCTCCACCCCGAGCGCGTGGCGGCCGCCGAGCGGCTGGCCGACTACTACCTCGTCAACCTGCTGGGGAATCCCATCGACACCTCCATCGCCATCGCCTCGCTGGTCTTCGGCGGCGTGCTCGAGCGGTTCCCCGGCCTCACCCTGTGCTTCGCCCATGGCGGTGGCTTCATCCCCTACCAGCGGGGGCGGCTGGAGCACGGCTGGCAGGTGCGGGCGGAGCCCAAACGCGTGATTCGTGAATCCCCTGAGGCGTCGATCAGACGGCTCTACTTCGACACCATCCTGCACTCGACCCCCGCCCTGGAGTACCTGGTAGCCACGGTCGGCCCCGGCCAGGTCCTGCTGGGGAGCGACTACCCGTTCGACATGGGGCCGGCCGACCCCGTTGGCGCGGTCGCGGCTCTGGCGACCCTCGACGCCGGCGACCGCCAGCGCATCCTGGGCGCGACCGCCGAACGGCTGCTCGGCGCCGGCGTCGGGACGCGTTGAGGGTGTCCACTTCGCCGGGCGCCGCGCCGGTGTAGCCTACACCCTTGGCGACCATACCTCGGTAAGGGAGACAGCTTGGCATGGGCAGTTTTGGGATGGTCGGCGTCGACTGGCAGCAGCGAATCAACTGGGACCGCCTGCGGAGCTACCGGCTGACCCGGGCACGGGAGCGGATGCGCGAGCACGGGCTCGGCGCCCTCCTGCTGATGTATGACGAGAACGTCCGCTACGTCACCAGCACGCTCACCCCGGGCTGGAATCGCCTCAAGCCGGGTCTGCGCTACGCGCTCCTGGTGGAAGGCGCCGACCCGATCCTCTACGAGCAGGGGGACATCGGCTTCCAGATCCAGCGCCACGCCCCGTGGATCCCCAGGGAGAACGTGCGCTACTCCTACGCCTGGATCAAGGGCGCGGCGGGGCCCGCCTCCAGCCAGCAGGTGAAGAAGTTCACCGATGCCATCGTCCGCGAGCTGAAGCGGTACGACGTCTTCGACCGGCCGCTGGGCGTGGACTTCGTCGACATCAACATGCTGCGCGCGTTCCAGGAGGCCGGCCTCACCTGGACGGACGGGATGACGCCCATGATGCAGGCGCGCGCCATCAAGAACGAGGACGAGCAGGAGGCGATGCGGATCGTCGGCGCGATCGGCGATGCGGCGCACTGGGAGACGATGCGGTTCCTGAAGCCGGGCCTCACCGAGAACCAGGTCACCGCCCACATCATGGAGTACCTGTACAACATCGCCGGCATGGAGGACGTGGAGGACGTCATCGTGTCGTCCGGGCCCAACACCTGGCCGAACTGGCGCAACTTCTCCGATCGCATCATCAAGCCCGGCGACATCGTGTTCATGGACCTCGCGGCGCTGACCTGGAACGGCTACAAGTCCTGCTACTACCGCACGTACTGTGTGGGCAAGCAGCCGACGGACGAGCAGCGGCAGGTCTACGAGATAGCCCTGAAGTGGCTGTACGACTCCATCGAGGCGGTCAAGCCCGGCGCCACCACCCGCGACATCGCCCTCAAGTGGCCCTCAGCGAAGGAGGCGTGGGGGTATGAGGAGGAGGACCAGGCCGCCGCGAACCTGTGGGGCCACGGGTTGGGGTTGGCCCAGTACGACCAACCCGTGATCTCGCGCATCTGGTCGCTGGATCACCCCATCGAGATCAAGCCAGGGATGGTGTTCGCGCTCGAGACGCAGCACGGCAAGATGCTCCAGTGGGGCGTGCGCATCGAGGAGATGCTGATCGTCCACGAGGACCGCACAGAGATCATCAGCAGCTTCCCGGTCGAGCAGATCACCGTCGTGGACTGATCCTGCATGCTTCATGGCGTCTCCGAACTAGATCATGTCTCCCGGCACCCACCTCGCGCTCCCCGAGGCCGGGGCGCGGGCGGGGTGTGATGGGCGCTCACCGGCCGCTCTTGCGGTCCTTGCGAGGCCTCGCGGAGGAGGCGCAGGCTGGCGGCAAGGGCGCGGCCGTGGCGAGGCTCGCGCAGGCCGGGCTGCCGGTGCCGCCCGCGTGGGTCCTGCCTCGCGCCGTGCTGGACGACCACCTCGCCCGCCTCGGGCTCACCGCCCTGGCGCAGCAGGTAGAGGATGCCGCGCCCACTGCTTCCAGCCTGGAGGTGCGGCCCGGGGCCGATCTCCCTCTCCCTCCGGGAGAGGGTGGGGGTGAGGGCGTCTGTCCTCAGCACGGAGCACTCAGCACCCAGCACTCCGTCCTAGGCGAGGGTGCGTGGCAGCCGGCGGCGCGCCGGCTCCGCGCGGCCATCCTGCAGGCGCCGCTCCCGCCGGCGCTGGGGGAAGCCGTGGCCGGCCTGCTCGCCCGCCTCCGGGCAGCCGACCGGGATGCGACCCTGGCGGTCCGCTCCTCAGCCACCTGCGAGGGCCTCCCGGGCGCCTCATTCGCCGGGCAGTTCCAGACCTTCCTCAACGTCCACGACGCTGCTCAGGCGCGCGCGGCGATCCGCTCCTGCTGGGCGTCGCTCTGGTCGACCGCCGCGCTGAGCTACCGCGCCAGCCTGGAGCGGGGCCCGGCGCCGGGGATGGCCGTGCTCCTGCAGCGGTTCATCCGGGCCGACGCGGCGGGCGCCGCGCACGTCGACGAGGCCGGCGTCAGCGTGGAGTCGGCCTGGGGGCTCGGCGCATCCGTGATGAGCGGCCTGGTGCTGCCGGACCGCTACGACTTCGACCGCGACGGGCAGCTGCTGGCGGCGCGGCCGGGGCGGAAGCCCACGCGGGCCGACGCCGGCGGCGGGAACCTCGAGTGGCGCTCGGTTCCGACTGAGGCGCAGGAAACGTTCAGCCTCGACGTCGAGTGCGCCGCTCGCGTAGCGCGGCAGGCCATGCGGGCAGCCGCGACCATCGGCCTGCCAGCCGAGGTGGAGTGGGCTGTGGCGGACGACACGGTGTGGCTGCTCCAGGCGCGGCCGGCCGAGCGCCGGCAGGTGGCGGCGAGTGGCGCGGCGGTCGGCGCCGAGCTTCGCGGCATCCCGGCTGCCCCGGGCGAGGTCGAAGGCCCGGCCCGCGTCGTGCGCGACCCGCGCGACCTGGACGCGGTGGGCCCGGGCGATGTGGTCGTCGCGGCCTACGCCAGCGCGGCCGTCGCCACGTGCTTCCAGGGTGCGGGGCTCGTCACCGAGATGGGGGGTAGCAGCGCGCACGCGACGTCCATCGCCGCCGAGCGCGGCCTGCCGATGGTCGCCGGCGTACTGGGGATCACCCGACGCGTGCGCGACGGCCAGTCAATCCGCGTGGACGGCACCCGCGGCACCGTGCGCGTGTCCCCCTGGTTCGAGGCGGACCCTGCCGGTTGACGCGCTCGGAGACCGTTCCTAGCATGCCTGTACGGATAGAGATCAGCTCGTTGGTTCAACAGGTGAGGAGGAACACATGGCGGTAACACAGTTCGAAGGGCCGTGGCATACAGACCGGTGGTTCGTGAGTCCTTGGAACTACCAGCCCGACGCGCGGGCGAGCTTCCACTTCGCCCCGCAGATCCGCTTCCACGACGTGACGCTGCGCGACGGTGAGCAGCAAGCCGGGATCGAGTTCACCCGGGATGAGAAGGTCCGCATCGCCGAGCAGCTCGCCGCGGCCGGGGTCCAGCGCATCGAAGCGGGCATGCCGGTCGTGTCGAAGTCGGATGAAGAGGCGGTCAGGGCGATCGCCCGGTTGGACCTGGGCGACACCGAGGTCTTCGCCTTCTCACGCTGCATGGTGGAAGACGTCAAGCGAGCAGTCGACTGCGGCGTCAAGGGCGTCGTGGTCGAGATCCCCTCCAGCGAGCACATCATCCGCACGGCCTACCGTTGGGAGCTGGAGAAGGCGATCGACCTGTCGATCAAGGCCACCCTCTACGCGAAGGAGCAGGGCCTCTATGTCGTCTGGTTTCCGATCGACGCGTCCCGGGCGGAGATGACCTGGCTGCTCAAGCTGGTCGAGCGGGTCATGACCGACGGACACATGGACGCGCTGGCGCTGGTGGACACCTTCGGCGTGCTCAACCCTCAGGCGTGCGCGTACTTCACACGCACCTTCAAGAAGCGCATCAACAAGCCGCTGGAGACCCACTTCCACATGGACTTTGGGCTCGGCGTCGCCAACACGATCGCCGCGCTCTCGGAGGGCGCGGAAGTCGTCCACACCACCGTCACGGGGATCGGCGAGCGGGCCGGGAACACCCCGATGGAAGACGTCGCGCTGGCGCTGCTGACGATGTACGGCGTCTCGCCGGGCCTCAAGACCGAGGCGTTCACCGAGCTGTCCGAGCTCGTACGCCAGCTCGCCGACCTCCAGGTGCCGTCGAACCGCCAGGTCGTGGGCGACCTCCTGTTCGCCGTCGAGTCTGGCATCGTCGCGAGCTGGGTCAGGCACTGCGGCGACGAGTACCTGACCGAGGTCTTCCCCTTCCGGCCCGAGCTCGTCGGCCAGCAGCCCGCCCGCGTGGTCCTGGGCAAGAACAGCGGGATCGACTCCATCGGCATCTGGCTCGACCGGATCGGCGTGGACGCGACTGACGAGGAGCAGCTCGAGCTGCTGCAGGCGGTCAAGGCGAAGTCGCTCGAGAAGAAGGGGCTGCTCACCGAGGACGAGTTCCGCGATCTCGTCTACCGCCTGGTGAAGGTCCCGGCCTGAGCCAGTGGGCAGCGTCCTCTCGCCCGCGGGCGAGAGGACGCTGCCGGGGCCCGGCCCCGGCTACTCGGCCACGCCCAGGTAGTCCATGAGCGCCGCCGCGTAGACCTTGGCGGTCTTCACCACCGCCTCGGCGGGGATGCGCTCGTCGATGCTGTGGTGGAAGTTCAGGGTGCCGTAGGCGAACGTGACGACGGGGATCTTCTGGAGGGAGATCATCTGCGAGATCCCCGTGGCGGCCGGGATGCCGGCGATGGTCGGCACCTCGCCCTGCGTGTCGCGGATGCCCTCCACGAGCGACTGCACGAGCGGGTGATCGGCCGGCACCTCGTTCGAAGGCACCTCGCGGAGCAGCTCCGCCGAGACGTACAGGTCCCTGGCCGGGTCAGAAAGCTCCGCGCACAGCTTCTTCAGTTCCGCGAACGCTTGCCGCGAGTCCACAGTTGGGTCGATACGACGGTTGATGTAGAGCTCCACGACATCCGCCGGTCGGTTGGCCGCGCGTTGCGCTGTCTTCACGTTCATCAGCCGCATCGGTGGCTTGCCAGTGCCGACCACCGGGTCCACGTAGCTGTTCACCTGGCCCATGTGCGCCTGGATGGCCGGCATCACCCGGGCGAGGTTCTCGATCGCCGTCACCCCGTGCAGCGGCGTCATGCTGTGGTAGTTCTTGCCGTGCACGTCCACCCGGTACTGCTGCATGCCCGAGAAGGCGCGCACCACGTTCGTGTCGCCGATCGCCGAGAAGTAGGGCCGCGAGACCTTCGAGAACTCGGTGGTCGTCCCGAACAACGCCACGTCCACGTCGAACGTGCGGGTGCTGGCCAGGTGCCGCATGCCGGCTACCCCGCCAGTCTCCTCGTCCACGTCGTTGATGACCAGCAGGTCGCCACGCAAGCGGATGCCCGCTGCCTGGAGCGCCTTCACCGCCCAGATCAGCGAGACAGTCGGCGACTTGTGGTCGCAGGTGCCCCGCCCGTAGACGTAGCCATCCTTGAGGATGCCGCCGAAGGGGTCGACGCTCCAGTCCGTCTTCGTCTCACCCGTCTCCGGGTCGATCCAGCTCTCGCCGTCCTTGACCGCCACCGTGTCGACGTGGGCATTGAAGAGCAGCCGTGGGCCGCCGCCCGCCCCCTTCCACTCGGAGATCGTGTTGGGCCGCCCCTTCTCCGCCTCCACCTGCTCCACGGCGAAACCGAGCGCTTCCCACTCGGCGCGCACGAGGTCAGCCATCTCCGCCTCGCCCGGCGAGCTAGGGTCCAGCCGCACGTTGACGCTCCTCGTGCGCACCATGCGCTGGAGCAGCGCCACCACGTCGGCGTGATGCTGGTCGAGGTACGCCACCACCGCCTGCTTCTGCTCAATCAACGTCATCTCAGATTCCCTTTCGCGCGAGTGGGTTAGCGCTCCTTGAGGCGTGGATCGAGGGCATCGCGGATGCCGTCGCCCAGCAGGTTGAACGCCAGGACCGTCAGCATGATGGCCACGCCCGCCGAGAGCGCGATCCAGGGCGCCTTCTCCAGTTGCTGCGTGCCGCCCTGGATCATGCCACCCCAGGTGGGCGTGGGCGGCGCCACACCGAGCCCCAGGAAGCTCAGACTGGCCTCGGTGAGGATCGCGGCGCCGATGTTCAAGGTAGCGATCACCACGACCGGTGAGAGGATATTGGGCATCACGTGGCGCGCCAGGATGCGCCAGTCCGGGGCGCCGATCACGCGGGCGGCGCTCACGTACTCGGTCTCGCGAGCGCTCAGTGTGGAGGCCCGGACGACGCGCGCGAAGCGGGGGACGTTGGTCACCGCGATAGCGGCGATGACGTTCCAGAGCCCGGAGCCCGCGGCGGCGACGATGGCGATGGCCAGCAAGATCGGCGGGAAGGTCAGCAGAACGTCCAGGAGGCGGACGATCAGCGCATCCACCCAGCCGCGATAGAAGCCAGCAAGCAGCCCGAGGAGCAGCCCGACAATCGCGCCGATACCGACCGCCGCCAGGCCGACCGCCAACGATACCCGAGCGCCCCACAGCAGGCGGCTGAGGAGGTCGCGGCCGAACTCGTCGGCGCCCAGCACGTAGCCGTTGCTGCCGGGGGCCGAGAGGCGGCGCAGGAGCGATTGGGCCGTGGGGTCGCGTGGGGCAAGCAGGGGTGCCAGCACCGCCACCAGCAGAATCAGGGCCGCCACCACTCCGCCGATCACCAGGCTTGGGTGGCGGCGCAGCACCTGCCGCCAGCGGGCGGCGGGTATCAGCCCAGGCCACGGCGTGGGCCTCAGCGCCAGGAGGGCGGCCCGCGGACGCTCTAGCTGTACTTGATGCGCGGGTCGAGCCACGTGTAGACGAGGTCGGTCAGCAGGTTGATGAGGATGAAGAGGGTCGCCACGGCGAACGTAACACCCTGGACCACCGGGTAGTCGCGCGCCAGGATCGCGTCCACCAGCAGCTTGCCGAGGCCCGGGCGCGCGAACACCGTCTCGGTCACCACCGCCCCGCCAACCAGGTAGCCCATGTTCAGCGCCGCCACCGTGGTGAGCGGAATTGCCGCGTTCTTCAGCGCGTGCACCCACAGCACCCGGCGCTCGCCGAGCCCCTTCGCGCGGGCGGTGCGGATGTGGTCCTGGGCGAGCACCTCGAGCAGACTGGAGCGGGTCATGCGCGCCAGCAAGGCCGCGGTCGCCGCGCCGAGGGCGATGCTAGGCAGGATAAGGTAGCGCGCCAGCGACGAGGGGTCATCCGGCTGGCCGGCGCCGATGGCCGGCAGCCAGCGTAGCGTGACCGAGAACACCAGGATGAAGACGATGCCCAGGAAGAACACCGGGGTGGACGTGCCGACTGTGGCCAGCAGCATGCTGCCGAAATCCCAGGCCGTGGCGCGCCGCACCGCGGCGACGACCCCCAGCGGCAGCCCGACGAGCGTCGCGAAGAGCATCGCGCCGAACGCGAGCTGCACGGTATAGCCGGCCCGTGCCACGATCTCGTCGAGCACCTGCCGCCTAGTCAGCAGCGACTGGCCCAGGTCGCCGCGCGCGTAGTCGAGGAGGAAGACGGCATACGCCTCGAGGAGCGGCCGGTCCAGGCCGAGCTGGGCCCGGAGCTGGGCCAGCGCCTCGGGCGTCGCCAGGTCGCCGAGCATCAGGCGCGCGGGGTCGCCAGGCGTCAGCCGGATGATCAGGAAGACGAGGCTGACCACCCCGAGCAGCGTGATGGCCGCCAGCCAGAGCTGGCGGAGGAGGTGGTGGAGCAAGCTACTGGCTGACAGACACCGAGTACATCTTCATCGAACGGAACGGGTCGGTCACGTAGCCCTGCACCCGCTTCTGCATGGCGTAGATCTGCTTCTCGTGGTCGAGGAAGCCGTAGTAGGCGCCGTCGAGCACGACCTGCTGGATCTTCTTGGAGAGCTCCTTGCGCCTGGCCAGGTCACCCGTCTGGCGGAACTCGTCGATCCAGCCATCCACCTCCTTGCTCTCCACGTAGGCCCAGTTCTGGCCCGGCGGGAAGCTGGCCGAGGCGAACCAGGTGTAGAGCAGGCGGTCAGCCGTTGGCTCCTGGCCGCGGCTGAGGATGAACATGGGCGCCTCCCCGTTGCCGATGGCCGCGAGCAGCGAGCTGGCCTCGAGGACCTTGATCTCGGCGTTGATGCCGACCGCCTTCAGGTCCTCCTGGATCACGGTCGCCGGCTTGGTGAAGCGGTCGATGTTTGGCACGTAGAACTGGAAAGAGAAGCCGTTGGGCAGGCCCGCCTGCGCCAGGAGCTGCTGGGCCTTGCCCGGGTCGTAGGCGCGCTGGGAGAGGCCGTCCACGTTCGCATCCACGCCGGGTGCCACCGCCTGAGTAGCGATCTCCGACATGCCCTTGAACAGGCCGTCCACCAGGGCCTGGCGGTTCACCGCGTACAGGACCGCCTCGCGCACCGCCTGCTTGTCGAACGGAGCGGCACGGCTGTTCATGCCGAAGAAGCGGGTGATCAGCCCCGCTTTCTCGGAGATGGTGTACTTGTCCGACTCCTTCGTGTACTTCTCGTACTTGTCCGGGTCGGTCACCTGGATGATGTCCACGCTGCCGGCCTCGAAGGCGGCGTACATCGTGCTCGGGTCAGGGATCGGCTTGTAGACGATCCGTTCGAGCTTGGGCGCGCCGCCCCACCAATCCGGGTTGCGCGCCAGGACGAGCTCCGTGCCAGGTGTCCAGCGCTCGAACTTGAAGGCGCCCGTTCCGACCGGCCGGTCGAAGAACTTGTCGCCCTGCTCCTTCACGCCCTTCTCGGGCACGACCCAGCCGCTCGCACCGGCGAGGGTGACCAGCAGCGAGGGGTCAGGAGCGGACAGGTTGAGCACCACCGTCTGGTCGTCCGGCGTCTCGACCGACGTAACGCCCTTATACAGCCCGGCCCACGACGACTTGGTGGCCGGATCCTGAATGCGGGCGATGCTGAACTTGACGTCGGCGCTGCTGAGCGGCGTGCCGTCGTGGAACTTCACGCCCGGGCGAAGCTTGAAGGTGACCTTCTTGCCGCCGTCGGCCATCTCCCAGCTCGCGGCCAGCGCCGGCTCGATCTCGGTGGTGCCGAGCTTGTAGCGCACGAGCCCGTCGAACACGTTCCCCATCTCCTGCTGGTCGCCCACCGAAGTCAGCGTGGCCGGGTCGCGGATCGAGCTGTCGTACTGCATGGCGGCGACGATCTGGCCGCCAGCCTGCGCTGGCTTCGGCGCCGTCGTGGCGGCCGGCTTGGCGGCGCCACCTGAGGTGGCCTGGGGTGGCGCGGTGGTCGCGGCGGGCGCGGCCGGCTGCGCAGCCTGCTGGCAGGCCGCCAGGAGAGAGCCGCCGGCTGCTACGCCGCCCACCGCGAGCAAGGCGCGCAGGAAACCGCGGCGTGAAACTGACTGCGACGGATGGCTGGAGGTCATAAGGCTCCCCCTTCGGCTACTGGCTGGCGGCGGCTGTGCCGTCGCTGGGTGCTGGATGGCGGAGAGGTGACGAGGAACCAGCCGATGACTCGGCGCCATCGGCCTGGGGCGTGAGCTGCTCGAGCGCGCGCAGCCCACGCTCCCGGTCGCCGTCGATGTGCGCCCGCGCCGCCGTGGCGGCCGCTTCCGGATCGCGGGCGGCGACGGCGGCGTAGATGGCCCAATGCTCCCGCTCCGTGGCCTGAGCCCCTGAGCTGTTGGCGAAGATGATGCCTCGCAACGGCAGGACGGGCGCGCGGATGAAGCCCAGCAGCTCCGCGAGCAGCCGGTTGTGGGTGGCTGTGGCGAGCGCATTGTGGAACTCCACGGTGGTCCGCGCCGCCGCCGCGGGGTCGGCACCGTGCAGCGTCCTGGAGGATCGCTCCAGGCTGGCAGCCAGGGCCTCCAGCTCGGCCGGTGTTGCGTGCCGCGCGGCCATCGCGGTCGCCTCGGGCTCGAGCAGCTCGCGACAGGCGCAGAATTCCAGGAACACCACGCGGTCAGGCCGGGCCACGAAGAAGCGGCCACCAACATCGGTGTCCACCAGGCGGTCGCGGACGAGCTGGCGGAGCGCATCGCGGACCGGTGTGCGGCTGACACCGAGCTGGCCCGCGAGGCGGGTGTCGAGGAGCCGCTCGCCGGGGCGCAGGTCGCCGGCCAGGATGCGCGCCCGCAGCCGGTCGTAGGCGCGCTCGTAGAGCGGCGGGGCCTTCTCCAGCTCGGGCCCGGGGGCAGTCACCACGTCGCGGGTACAGTATTCTGCATCCTGCACTCTCGTCAAGGCCGCTGGAGCACTCGATGCCGCTCTTCCCGCTCGCGTCGCACGGCTGCCACGATCTCGTGGCGGCCGGTGGTCTCTCCTCCTCGTCTCACCCACTCGCGTCCGCCGCCGGGGCCCAGATGCTCCTGCGTGGCGGGAACGCCGTGGACGCGGCGCTCGCCACCGCTTTCGCGCTGGTGGTCTGCGAGCCGGCCATGTCCCACCTGGGCGGCCAGGGCACCATGCTCATCCAACTCGAGGGCGAGAGCGAAGCCACCGGTATCGACGGCTACCCCACCGCGCCCGCCGCGGCTCGCCCGGACATGTACGAGTGGATCGAGAGTCCCACGCAGGGTGGCTACCGCTTCTGGACTAAGGGTGACCTGAACACGACCGGCGCGCTCGCGGTGGCCGTCCCCGGCGCCATCGCCGCCTGGCTGTACGCCCACCGCCGCTGGGCGACGCTCCCGCTGCAGACTCTCGCCGCCCCGGCCGTCGCCTACGCCCGCGAGGGTGTGCCCATGACCCGGCGCATGGCGCTCTTCACCGCCGAGGCGCGCGAGCGACTCGCCCGCTTCCCGGCGTCGGCCGCGCTGTTCCTCCACCCCGATGGAAGCCCGCTCGAGGAGGGCGACGTCGTCACCCAGCCAGACCTGGCTCGCACGATCGACCTGATCGTGGATGGTGGCGAGGCGGTCTTCCACCGGGGTGAGATCGCCCGGGCGATCGTCGACTGCGTGCGTGGCGAGAGCGGCATCCTGACGCTGGACGACCTCGACCGTTACCCGCGCGAGCAGTTTCGGGTGCTGGAGCCGCAGTGCGCGCCCTTCCGCGAGTACGAGGTCGTGGTGAGCCCACCCTCCAGCAGCGCCACTCTGCTGCCGCTCCTGCGGCTGCTCGACGGATTTCCACTCGTGGCGTACGACCCGCTCGACTCGGCGCGGCTCCACCTGCTGGCCGAGTGCATGAAGCGGGCGTTCGCCGACCGTGTGCCCTACACAGGCGACCACGCCTTCGTGGACATCCCGCTGGAGGGCCTGGTCTCGGCCGCCTATGCCGACCAGCGCCGGGCGGAGATCGATCCGGGGCACGCCACGTTCCCCGGTCCGGGGGACCCGTGGGCGTACAGCCGGACCAGACGGCCGGGGACGCCAGCCGGCGCCGGGCTAGTGGACAACCCCTCTGCCTGCACCACCCACCACGTGCACGCCGACCGCTGGGGCGGCCTGGTGTCCTGGACGCAGACGCAGGGCGACGCCTTCGGGAGCGCCATGGTGGTCCCGGGCTACGGGTTCCTGCTGAACAACGCCATGAAGCTGTTCGACCCCCGACCGGGCGGGAGCAACTCCATCGCGCCGGGGAAGCGCCCGGGCACCGCGCCCTGCCCGACCCTGGTGCGTAAGGGTGGGCGTCCCGTGATGGCGCTCGGGAGCCCCTCGGGCACCCGGATCATCAACGCCATCGCGCAGACGCTGGCCAACGTGCTCGACCACCACAGGTGCTTGCAGGCGGCCGTCGAGCTGCCGCGCATCCACTGGTCCGGGGACGAGTTCGAGGTGGAGGCCGACATTCCCACCGCCACGCTCGACGCCCTGCGGAGCATGGGCCACACCCTCGAGGTGCGGAACGCGAAGTCGCCCTGGTTCGGCGCGGTGCAGGCGGTGGCCTGGGAGCCAGACCTGGGCATCGCCCACGGGGCGGCTGACCCTCGGCGCCAGGGCGCCGTGGCTGGCGTGGCGCTGCTCTGAGCGCCCGGCTGCGGCGCGCCAGGACGGCTGCCCCCGCCGACTGGGGGGCAGGGGCGCGCGCTCCGCGCTGGTTGCTACGCAGCGGGCGCCAGGCCCTCGTAGATGTCGGCCAGCGACAGCTCGAGCGCTGGACACGGGAACGGTACCCGACCCTCGCCCTCCACCTCCGCCTGCCACCAGACGCCCTGCTCGTCCCGCCAGTGTCGGGCGACCCGGCACTCGTCGCGATAGACGACGACGTACGCCTTGAGGCTGGGGAGGCGGCGATAGGCCAGCAGCTTCTCGCGCCGGTCGATCGCCTCGGTGCTCGGCGAGAGCACCTCCACCACCAGGCAGGGGCGGCTCTTGTACCACTCCTCGGTGTCCTCGGGGTCGCACACCACCTGGATGTCCGGGTAGTAGACGGCGTCGTCCGCCACGCGCAGCTTCATGTCGCTGCCGTAGACCCGGCACGGCCCGCCGCGAGCCGCCATCCACAGGTGCGCGGCGAGGTTCATGGCGATCCGGTTGTGGCGGTCGCTGGCGCCGGCGAGCGCGTACAGCTCGCCGCCCACGTACTCGTGGCGAACCGAGCTCGCCTCCTCCAGGCGCAGGTACTCCTCCACGCTGAGGTACGGGTGAGGTGTTGCGGCGTGGAGCGCCATGTGGACAGTGTACCGCTCCCTGTCCACCTCTCCAGGCGGGCGAGAACGCGTGCGGACCTGTCGCGCCGCTACGTGGGCGGGCTGCCGAGGCGGAAGGCGCCCACCTGCTGCGCCCAGGCGAGCGTGGCCGGGACGTCCACGACCCACGGCCCGTGGCGATCGAGCTTCAGACGGACTACGTCCTGGCGCACCTGGAAGCTCCGCTCGCCGTCCAGCGTGACCGTGCCATCGAGCGGCCCCACCAGGACCGTCTCGCCGGCGCGGACCTCGTGCAGCGGCCCGACCTCCGCCCGCGCCACCATCCCCGGCGCGACCAGCGCCAGCACGCTCGCCCCGGCGCCCAGCTCGGCGAAGGCGCCCCACGGCTCGGTCGGGTGGATCGTGGTCAGCGCTCCAGCCAGGCTCGAGAGGCCCATGCTCCCCGGGAGCGCCCGCGTCACCATGAAGGCGACCACCTGCGCTGGATCCCACACCGCCCGGCTGCCGACCGTCGTGTCGCGGGTGATCGCCGCGTCCACGAGGGCGACGTCCGCCCGACCGTCGGCGGAGACGCGGATCAGCTTGTGCCTCACCAGGCAGCCGGCGCGGATGGCGTCGTCCCTCGGCTGGCGGCACAGGAAGCCGGCCGCGAACCCGGCCACGGTAGGTTCCACGGGCAGGGGGAACACGTTGTTCGTACCAGCGGCGAGGGGCAGGAGGGGAACCTCGCGCGCCGCGAGCGCCACCAGCCGGTTCGTCCCGTCCCCGCCATGGGTGACCAGCACACGAACGCCATCGTGGACCATCGCCTCCGTGGCGCGAAGCGTGTCCTCGGGCGTATCGCAGACCGTGTCACTCGCCGGCAGCAGCGTGAGGTCCGCCACGGCCTCGGCGGCGCGGGCGACCAGGGCATACCTGTCGGGCATGTAGCGGACCCGGTGGACACCTGCTGCACGGAGACCGACCAGCAGCCGACGGACGAGCTTGACGCGCTCGTAATTGGTGAGGCTGCTGGCCGGTGCCACCAGCCGACGGACGTCCCGCCCGGCGTGCGGGTTGACGACGAGCCCCACGCAGGGTCCGCCGGGCGCCGGGGGCGAGTCACCCGCCACCCGGCCTCCATCTCCCGGCCCCTCCACCCGTGACCTGCCACCAGCGCCTGGGTGCGCTACTCAACGATCGCCAGGTCCTGGCCCGGGCCGAAGGTGCCATCTTGCGGGACGAGGATCTTCGCCAGCGTCCCGTCGGCCGGCGCCTCGACCTCGAGCGTGGCCTTGACAAGCACGACTTCCGCCACCGGCTCGCCGCGGCGGACGCGTGCCCCCTCCCCCACCAGCCAGCGTGCCAGCAGCGCCTCGGTGCCCGGATCCACGTCCTGCCAGGCGTCGTCGGGCAGGCGAACCGCTCCCATGCCGTCCTCCTCACCAGGGGGCGCCCGACGAACCGGGCGCCCCCACACCAGCCTCGCTCAACCAGCGCTACCGCCGGGGCGGGCCCATGAGCTGGCGAAGAGCGTCCGCGATGTCACGCACCTGCGGGATGACCGCTTGCTCCAGCGGCCGGCTGTAGGGGATGGGGACGTTGGGCACCCCCAGCCGCTTCACCGGCGCTTTCATCTGCAGGTAGCCGATTTGCTCGGCGACGAGCGCCGCGATCTCGCCCGTGAGGCCGAAGCGAAGGTAGTCTTCGTCGGCCACGAGCAGGCGGCCGGTCTTCGCCACCGAGCGCAGGATGGCGTCGGTGTCCAGCGGGACGAGCGTGCGCAGGTCAAGCACCTCCGCGCTCACGCCGTCCCTGGCCACCTCTTCCGCGGCGAGGGTGGCTTTGTGCACCATCTGGCTGAGCGCCACGATCGTGGCGTCCGTGCCCTCGCGGACGACGCGCGCCTCGCCAAAGGGGACGGCGTAGCTCTCCTCGGGGACTTCGGTCGTGCTCCCTTCAAAGTAGGCCATCCATGGCAGCCCCATGATGCCCTTGTGGAAGAAGTACATCACCGGGTTGTCGTCCCGGATGGCCTGGATCATCAGCCCCTTCGCGTCGTAGGCGTTGGACGGCACGACGATCTTGAGTCCCGGCACGTGGGCGAAGAGACCGTAGAGGCACTGGGAGTGCTGGGCGGCGTCGTTGTAGCCGCCGCCGATGGCCGTGGTGAGGACCACGGGCAGCCGGACGTTCCCACCCGACATGTACGTATTCTTGGCCAGGTGGTTGTAGATCTGATCCATGCATACGCCGAAGAAGTCGACGAACATCAGCTCGACGATCGGCCGCATCCCCTCGGCCGCGGCGCCCGTCGCCGCGCCGATGAACGCGGTCTCGGAGATCGGCGTGTCCATGACGCGCTCCGGCCCGAATCGCTGGAGCAGGCCGGCGGTGGCGCCGAAGATCCCGCCGTACTTGCCCACGTCCTCGCCCATGACGAAGACGCGGGAGTCACGCTCCATCTCCTGGCCAATCGCTTCGGCGACGGCCTGGGCCATCGTGAGGGTGCGAGTTGCGACGACCATCTCGATCCTCCGCTTCTCTTGCTCGCTCGCTCGTTCTCTTGTCCCCAGCCGGCCGCCCGGCTGGCTGCGACACAGTGCCAGCAGCGCCTACGGCTCAGGCGGCGACGAAGACGTGCTGGAGCGCTTCGTCCGGGTTGGGGTACGCGCTCTGGCGGGCGAAGACGTAGGCGTCGGCCACGCGCTGCTGCGCCCGCCCGCGGATCTCCGCCTCGGACCGGTCGTCCAGGAGCCCGCGCTCCCGGAGATGGGCCGCCAGCGCCGGGATCGGGTCGTGCGCGCGTAGCTCGTCCACCTCCCCCTTGGGACGATAGACCTCTGCATCGCCCTGGAAGTGGCCCAGGTAGCGATCCGTCTTCACCTCGACCAGCGACGGCCCGTCGCCGCGCCGGGCGCGCGCCACCGCCTCCCCGGCCACTTCGAACACCTCGAGCGCGTCGTTGTGCTCCACTCGCACGCCCGGAATGCCGTACGCCGCGGCGCGGTCGGCGTTCGAGGGGATGGCCGTCGAGACGCTCTTCTCGACGGAGATGGCCCACTTGTTGTCTTCGCAGACGAACACCACGGGCAGCTTCCACAGGGCGGCGAGGTTGAGCGACTCGTGGAAGGAGCCCTGGTTTGCCGCCCCTTCGCCAAAGAAGGCCACCGACACCCAGTCTTTGCCGAGCTTCTTGGCGGCGAGCGCCGAGCCGCACGCCGGCGGCAGGCTGGCACCGATGATGCCGCTGCAGCTGAACTTGTGCGCGGGATCGAACAGGTGCATGTGGCCGCCCTTGCCGCGCCCCAGGCCGGTGGCCTTGCCGAAGATCTCGGCCGCCATCTTGTCGAGCGGCACCCCCTTGGCGATGGCGAAGTGGTGCGGCCGGTGGGTGCCGACCACGGTGTCCTCCTGGCGGAGATGCGCGCACACCCCGACGGCCACAGGCTCCTGCCCGGCGGCGAGGTGCATCTCCCCGGGCACGGGGCCGCTCCCGATGTCGAAGGCAAGCCCCTTCTGGATGTTCGGCGGGAGCTTGCCCTCGAGGTAGACCTTGGCCATTGTCTCCTCGAACTCGCGGATCACCAGCATCGTCTCGTACATCCAGAGGAGCTGGTTCGTGCTCGGCTCCATCGCCCTACCTCCCGCTCTGCAGGCTACGCTCCACACTAGCCCCGGCTCAGGGGGGCGTCAAGAGAGCAGACGCCTCAGTGAAGCAGCTCCGCCTGGAGCTGCTGGCGCCCGCGGATCGCCGCCCGCCACCACACGGCGGCCAGCCCCGCGTCGAAGGCGCCGAGACGAGCGCACCCCCATCGTCAGGAGCTACGAGCTGCCCGACACCCTGGCAACCTTCATCTCGCCACATGCAGCGGCATGGACGCTCCAAGAGCAAGGAATCGCGGGGCTGGTGAGCCTGCTCGGAATGTGACGGCGACCCTCAGGCGGCCACTACGAGGGAGTGGATCAGCGGCCGATCAGGCGGTCCAGGCTCGGCATCGCCGGATCCACCCAGGGGAGCTTGGGCAGCTCGCCGAAGGCCCGGTCGGCCGAGACCAGGGCCTCGACCCGCTGGTTGATCGCGACGGCGGCCAGCACCGCGTCGAAGGCGCCGAGGGCGGGATAGCGCTCGAAGAGGGCCAGGCCAAGGTCGAGGTGCTCGGCGCGCGTGACCAGCAGGGGGAGGGCCGCCATGTAGTGGCGGGCGAGGGCGACGGCATCTGGGCGCGACCGCCGGCGCGCTCGCACGTGCACGAACTCCTGGACGACCTCGATGGTGGTCGTGGCCTCGACGCGCCCGTCGCCGTGAGCCCGGAGCAGCCGGCGACAGGGCTCACGCAAGGGGTGCTCCGCGCCGACGGCGTAGCTGAGCACAGTGGTATCGAGCAGGATCACCTCTGGAACCGGTCGTGGGCGGCATCGAGCTCGCGGCGAAGCTCGGCCGGATCGGCCGGAACGGATGTCGGCTCGCCTGCCAGGATCGCGTCGATGGCGGTTCGGCGGACCTCGGCGTCGGCCGGGAGCCGGTCGAGCGCCTCGCGGATCACGGCGGCGATGGAGACCCCGCGCCGCTGGGCCTCCTGCGTCACCTTCTGGTAGCGCTCGTCGTCGAGGAGGATCTGGACCCGGCGCGAACCGTTCACGTCGCTACCGACGCGCCATCTAATTCAATCCCGATGGCACCGGCGATGCGGATCAGGTCCGCGTCAGCGACGAGCAACGCAGCCCCTCGGCGCCACGCGACGGCGGCGATCATGCAGTCGACCACCCCGCGAGGGGTGACGCCGTTCGCCCGACACCGCCGGTAGATGTGCGCGGCACCATCGAAGTCGACCGCCGTGTCAAACGGCAGCCACACGAAGCGCAGGAGCAGCCGACGCAGATCCGACGCGCGTGCATCACTGCGGGCACCCGCGAGGACTTCCATCATGACCGGCTCGGTCACCGCAAGCGCACCTTCGGTTGCGATCAGCTCGGTCAGGCGCCGGTCGATTGGACTGCCGGTCGCCCGGTCGTACTCGACCCAGGTTGACGTGTCCGCCAGTATCACCCCAGGTCGGGGGGCGCGGTGTCCGGGGGCAGCTTCAGGATGGCGTGCGCGCCCCGCATCGCCAGGGCCTCTTCGCGCGTCATCGGCTGGCCCACCAAGTGGCGCAGCGCGAGATCAACGGCTTCGCTCTTGGTGCGCACACCGTAGCGGGCCATGATGGCTCGCACGTAGCTGTCCTCGAGCTCGATGTTCGTCCGCACACGACCCATACACCAATCATACACCTTCACGCGGCGGACTGGGGGGCTGTCACCCGCAACTGGGGAATCAAGCCGACCGACGGAGCGGGCGACGAAGCTCCGGTGGCGGGTCGCCAACTACGTGGCTTAGTATGTCTCCAGAATGTTGGGGAAAATCCAGCCTTACAAAGACACGAATAGGCACGGCCCTGACCGCCAGGCGCTCTTCGATGTCGCCAGCGAGCAGTACGGCTACTTCACCGCGGACCAGGCGGCCCGGTGCGGCTACGCGCGCGACATGCTGACCTATCACGCCAGGCGGGGCACGTTCCAGCGGGGCACCGCGGCGTCTACCGCTTCCGGGACTATCCCTCGTCCCCCCGCGAGCACGTCGCCGCGGCCTGGCTCGCCGTCGGCAAGGACGTGGCCGTGATCTCCCACGCGAGCGCGCTCGACCTCTGGAACCTCAGCGACGTCATCCCCGATGCCGTCCATCTCACGGTCCCCCGCGCCCGGCGCTCCCGCGCCAACCGGCCCCCGCCGGGCGTGGTCGTCCACACCACCGCCCGCTGCTGGGGCGATGGCGAGGTGCGCAGCCACGAGGGCCTCCGCCTCACCTCGCCCGAGCGCACCATCCTCGACGCCGCCCAGGCCGGCACCCAGCCCGAGCAGATCGAGCTGGCCATCGCGCAGGCCCTCCGCCGCGGCTGATACAGGGACACCCGCTGAGCTGGTACAGGAGCCGGAAATGGGGTCGTGCTCGGCCGCCTACTCGTTCGCCGGCGGTGACGCCGTAGCGAACAGGGCGCTGATGCGCTCGGCGATCGCCGGGGCGTGGGCGATCGCCATAGTCGGCGGTAGGATGGTTTGGTCCTGGGGGTGGGAGGCCAGGTTCCTGAGCTGTCTGAGGGTATCCCAGCGTCCGTGCTCGTCGGTCGAAAGGACGCCTTGGTCGCGCAGCCACGCCAGCCGCTTCTCGAATGACTGCGTCGAGGGCGGCGCGCCCAGATCCATGCAGCGGCGGGCCACCGCGGCCTCGGCGACCCGGAACATCTGCTCCAGGCCCAGCGTGTAGAGCGGGTAGAAGAAGTAGCCGTAGAGGAGGGCGCCGCGCGCGACCTCGAACAGCCTGTGCAGCTCATCGGGCGCCGCGTCGGATAGGCGGATGGCCAGGATGCGACACGCCCAGTCCTCTCCCGTGATCGGGCGGGGATACCCCTCGGGTGAGAGACTGGCGATGAGCGTAGTGACCGGGTCAGGCTCCAGCCAGTTCTCCGGCGTCAGGTCTTTGAATCCCCGGCGACTCATGACATCCGCTCAGCTCTCCTCGAAGCCGAACGACGCGAACTTCAGCGTGCGGCAGTTATCGGTTACCGTGCGCACCACGCTTTCGGGCGCGCTCTCCGGGATCTCCGCCCGGATTTCGAGGGTGAGCTCTACCTGGGCTCCCATCAGCCCAGCGAGGTGCTGCACCACCTCCCGGGCGATGACATCGGCATCCCGGGCGGCGCGCAACGGATCGAGCCGCACGGTGCCGTGGAAGCGGCGGGGGGCTGTCGTCGGGCGGACGAGCGCCTCAGCTGTGCCGCCGGCCTGGTACTCGGCTGTGCTCTCGGCGCACGTCGTTTCGCCATCGGCGGTCGGCCCACCTGGGTAGCCTACCCGGTCGCGCTCGCGCCTCTCCGCGGCTTCGGCATCGAACTGGCGCCGGGCCGCACCCGGTTTCACCACCAGGCTGCTCCGATCGAGCACCAGGCTGCCCCCCTCGCCGGCACGGAGACCGAGGTAGCGTTGCCGCTGCTCGTCCCAGCCCTCGGCGTAGCCGAACGTCTCGCTCTCCCAGGTAAGCCGCGCGATGCCGTCGCGGAGCGCCTGCTGCAGCACGTCGGCGTCACGCAGGCGCGGCAGGTACGGGTAGCTCGCGAAGTCTTCCCAGAGCTGGCGGGCGTTGACGTGGTCGCCGCGCCAGAGCGGGATGCGGTCGAGCTCCAGCCGCAGACGGGTGCCGGCGAGCTGGGTGATCAGCAGCTCCTCGTTCTTCAGCTTTCGACTCGCCCGTACTGCCAGCGGCTCGTCCCCCTGCACGCGCAGCTCCTCCCAGATCAGCGGCCTGTGCGGGTCGGGTTGGGAGGGCACCAGCAGCCACTGGTAGGCCTCGGGGATGCGGTGCCGGACCGTCTCGTCGGCTTGGGCGCGCTTGCTGCTGGCTTGATTGGATTGGAAGGCATCCAGGTTCAGCGTTTCGCGCTCCTCGTCGATGGACTTCCACGCCAGGTACTGCCGCACGGCCTGCTCCAGCTCCTGGAGGCGCTGGCGATCCGGCGCCAGGAAGACGAGCGCGTTGCGGTACGTGCGCGGTCCGGCTCCCCGCTGGTCGAGCATGGCCGCGGCCGCCGTGCGGGCCAGGCTATCTTCCGCCTTCGCCGCGTGCGGGTACTCGGGACCCAAGATCACCAGTCGCGCCTCCGACTCATCCGGCACGCCCACGCTCGAGGCGGGGCAAGGGTAGACCTTGGAGAAGTCGCCGCGCTTGGCCTGCTCCTCCTTCAGGCGCCGCACGATCTCCTCGCGCACGGCGTCATCGCTCTGCTGCTCGGCGCGGTCCTGCGCCAGCCGCGCCACGCTCGGCTGGGTGGAGTACCAGGAGCGCCCGTTGTCGACGTAGAGGAAGGTGGCCTGGTCGGTCAGCCGCCGCAGCGCGTCGCCGAAGACCGCCACGCTCTCGCCCGGCTGGGCGCAGCCAAGCTTTACCTGCCGGTCGTCGAGGCCCTTCCTGGCGGCCCGCAGGGTGGGGGCCGAGCCGAGGTAGAGCGTGCGGGCCACGCGGCGCGCCGCCGAGTAGCGCCCGAGGTTCGGGTTCTCGCGGTCGATCCGCAGCGGCAGCGAGTGCGGGCCGTCGACGTCCTTCTCGATCACCGGCCGCCAGTTGTCCTCGAGGTAGCGGGTGAGCTCGTTCTGCACGGCGGGATCATCGATCGGCACGGTGGCGGGCAGGACCAGCAGGCCGCGGTCGTCACGCTCCCACAGGGCGTGGACCACCGCCGCCATCAGGCGCAGCACGCCGCGCGTGCGCTGGAAGCGCTCCAGGCTCGACCAGTCCTCGTACAGGCGGTCGAACAGCTCCGGGTGGATGGGGTAGGCAGCCCTGAGCCGGCGCTCGTAGTCCCCCTCACGGGTCCCCGACGGGAACTCGCCGGGGTGGGCGCGGTACAGCTCGCCGAAGGCGCGCGCTACCGCGTCGCGGGCCACGTAGTCGCTGACCGGCTCGAAGAGGCGCCGCCGCACGATCTCGAAGCCCTCCTCGGCGCTGGCCGGCCGCCAGGCCGACTCCACCCGCCCGAAGGTGTTCTCCAGGATCGCGAGCGCCTGCCGCCCGGCCTCCCCGCCCACCTCGATCTGCGACGACGGGATGCTGGCCACGACCAGAGTCCTGGGCGCGGCCTTCGCCGCCTCGGTCAGCGCCTGGGCGAAGGTGAGGTTGGCCTCGAAGGAGCCCCCGGGCAGGCCCGCGACGCCGTAGAGCTGGCGAGTGTACGCCACCCACTCGTCGATCAGCACGAGGCACGGCGCGAAGTTGGCGAAGAGGTCCCGCAGGGCGTCCGAGCCGGGACTGACGCCCTGACGATCGGCCTCGGCGACGAGCGCGTAGCCCTCTTCCCTGCCGAGCTGCCAGGCCAGCTCGCCCCACAGGGTGCGCACCTCGATGCCGCCCGGCTTCGCCCGGGCCTGGGCGGGCGAGAGCGCCGTCCCCACCAGCACGGCGCGCTGGACGCTCGGGACCTGGCTCACCCCGGCCGCCTGGAGCACGGCCTCGACGCCGGGGAGGTCGCTGGCCGGCACGCCGGAGAACAGGTGGTAGAGCGCCAGCATGGAGTGCGTCTTGCCGCCGCCGAAGTTGGTCTGAAGCTTGACTACCGGGTCGCCGCCGTTGGCGCCCAGGCGCAGCAGCGCGTTCGTCAGGAGCTGCTTCAGGCCGTCGGTGAGGAACGTGCGCTGGAAGAAGTCGCGGGGCTGGCGATACTCGTCCGCTCCCTCGCCGCGGTGTACCTGCGCCAGGTCGGCCGCGAACTCGGCCTGCTGGTAGCGGCCCGAGGCCACGTCCGGATGCGGCGTCACGATCTCCCGCCAGGGCTTCAGACCACCGGCCGGCTGCCCCACCACCGCGGCGACGGCCACTTTCCGGGTGGCCTGGCGCGTCTGCTCCTCGAAGCGGAGGCGCAGCAGCTCCTGCTTCTCACGCTCGACCTCGCTCACCTGCTCGCCGGCCGAGATCGCGGAGAGGAAGCGGGAGACGTTGTCCAGGACGCGGTAGGTGTCGTCGGTGCTGATGGCCCGCTCGTGCGCCCAGTCATTCCGTGCCTTGCGCAGCTCGTGGACGAGGCTCCGCTCGAAGGGGCCGAGCTTGTCCTTGAAGACCACGTCCCAGTGGTCGAGGACGAGGTTCAGCAGCGCCGAGGTGTCCAGCGCGTCCGAGATGGCCACGCGCTGCTGGGTATAGCTGCCTGTGGAGGACCAGGCAGGCGAGCCGGCTTGTACCTGCGTCATCCAGCCCGCCCCGTACTTGCGCTGCATCTCGCGCTCGGCGAATGGTGCGAGCCCTTCCTTCAGCAGGTCCAGCGCCTTGCGGACCCGGTCTCGGTTGCTGACTGCCATGCTGCGCCTCCTCAGCTATCGGGCTCCCGGCCGAGCCGTGCTTGCAGGAATGGGACGTCGTAGTGAACCGTGTCCCAGACCAGATCCCAGTTGACGTTGATGTAGTCGTGCACGAGGCGGTTCCGCATCCCGACGATATCGGCCCACGGAATATCCGGGTAACGGGCGCGGAATTCGGCGGACAGGCGGCGCGCGGCCTCGCCGACGATCATCAGCTGACGGACCACCGCGTCCCGCCGGAGGCTGTCGCCGATGAAGCTCGTCTTGTCCAGCCCGCCGACGTACTCCCGGATGAGAGCCAGAGCGTCCAAGATATGCGCGCGGTAGACCTCGTCACTCTTCATACAGGACGATCCGGTCGGACTCGATATACGGGCGGACATGCCGGCTCAGGCCCTCTTCGGTTGTCAACTCCACCGGGTGACCGAGCAGCTCCGACAGCTCGCGCTCCAGGCCGAACCAGCGCAGCCCCAGGGGCGGGCGGCCCTCGCTGGGCCGCAGGCGGAGCAGCAGATCGATGTCGCTGTCCGGGCGCTGCTCGCCGCGCGCGAACGAGCCGAACAGCTCGATGCGAGACGCGTACGGCCGCAGCACGGGAACGATTTTCGCGCGGAGCTCGTCCAGCACCGATTTCGGGGGACCGGTTCGGGCGTTCATGTTCATGCGAACAGCTCCGTCTGTGCGGGGCGGTCGGTGCCCGCCCCAGCGGCCAGCCTGGCGATCTCCGGCCAGGCGACGACCAGACTGTTGTAGGCCAGCGCTTCCTGTGCCCAGCGTTTCCGCTCACAGATGACGTAGAGCCGGTAGGCGAGGTCCCGCGCCACCTCGCCCAGTCCGCCGACCTTCCCCAGCAGCTCGGCCGCCCCCTGCTCACCGTCCTTCTCCAGCCGGCGGATGAGGTGCTGTGTCACCTCCCACACCGTCAGGCGCGGGTCCTTGGTGGGGTCCCAGCCGGCCGGCAGCCCCTCACGACCCAGCAGGCGCACCTTGCCGCCCCGCGCCCGTAGGATGCCGGCATCTTCCAGCACCCGCACAGCGGTGTCCTTGGCCTTCGAGAGCGTCTCGGCCACCCCGTAGGGGCCTTCGGCCACGCCGTAGTGCTCGAACCAAGCGATGGCCCAGCGGGTGTGGTTGTCGTACTCGCTCTCCTGCTCGGCCAGCACCTGATCGAGCGCCTGGTTTATGAGCCCCAGCGCGATGCGTACTGAGACGTGCTCGCCGCTAGCGTCCACAACCTTGGAGTAACGAGAGAACACCGCCATGCCCGGGCCGATCGCTGCCTGGGCTAGGTCAACCGGTGCGATGTTGCCGTGCTGGAGTTTTCTCAGAGCATCAGGCAGCTCTCTCCTGAGCGCGTCCGTGAACTCGCGTCGTGTGGCGAGCCCGGTGGTCGATGGCCGCGGGCGGCAGACGAGGACGATGGAGGAGGCGAGCGCGTTAGTGCCGATACCCACGCTCCGTGCTCCGCGCTCGGTCCGCACCGGCCATGTGCCGGTAATCGCAAACCCTGCCTTGAGCAGGCCTTCCAGCATCGTCTCCCACCCTGTGGAGACAATCACTGTTGAACTGTTGCTGTCCGCACCGTCCTGGTCATCTGCCTCAGCCTGCCTGAAGGCGTAGAACACGGTCAGCGGGTAATCGGGGTGGCCAGCGGCGCGCATCTGCGCGAACGCTTTGCCCAGTCCCTCCTCGAAGAAACGCTTCGCTGCCTCTTTGCTACCTCCGAAGCGGTATGGCGTCGCAATGAGCTCCTGTGCCTTGGGTGTGAGGAGCGTGCTGAACAGGTCTGGATAGAGTCTTCCCAGCGAGCGCCGGAGCCAGACGTAGAAGAAGTCCGCCAGATCTGCATACCCGATATTGTCGTAGTACGGTGGGTCGGTGCAGACGAGTGGGTTCGAGACACTGTCGACAGCAACTGTCGCGTCAAGCTGCTTGGCCGTCGCCCTAGCTTGTTTGGCTCTTGGTGCTTCGGCGATGGTCTTCGCCACCCATTCCGTTGCGGCTGTCCAATTCGCAGTCGATTCGCTGAACGCATTGCATTCAGCAAAATCCCAAGTCATAGGAACTGCTTGTCGAGCAAAGCCATTCCGGATGAACTCGCCACTCTGTGCCCAAGTCGCAAGTGTGTTCCAGTAATCCACACACTTATCAAGTGCGAATGCCAGATAGGTTGCCACGGCGTCGGCATACGCAGTCGGACCCACGCCGCCGTTGACCAACGGTGCGCAGTCATCGGGTAGGCCCGCGGATCTGGCGTCGCGTTGCACCTGCTCTCGGACCTCATCCAGGAGGCTGCTGAAGGTAGTAAGTGCCGCGAGTTGTCGGGACGTAAAGAGATCGCGATGCTTGGTCATGCCATAGAGCTGCACCCTGAAGCCGAGCGCCTGCTCGGGTAGCTCAGTTTCCGGCGCATCGGTCGGCTGTGCGTTGGCCGCCGTGCGTTCGTGTTCTTCATTCGGAGCTACATACACGCGCCCCCGCTGGCCCTCGCCCACAATCGCCATGAGCTGAACGCCCATGCGGCCGGCTTTCCCCTCAGCACGGATGTGGTCGAACGGCACAGGGGCGGTGCAGACGATGCATGTTGCGCCGCGCCGGTTCACCGTGCCGTCGCGCGGCATCCCCTCACCGGTCCGCACGTCGAAGCGCACCGTCTTGGCTGCCCGGTCCACCACCGGCTCAACCCAGGCTTTCTTCCCCGGTTTGCTCGACAACCAGAATGAGCGGACCAGGGGCATCTGGGCGCCACAGGCCGGGTTCGGGCACTTCACCGTCCGCGCCCACAGCCAGGCGATGACCGTAGCCTCGCCGCCCCCATACTCCTTCGGCAGCTGCACCTTCGGATAGAGGTGGCCAATGCGGCGCTCAGCCTCATCGCGCATCCATTTGCCGTAGTAGCGAACGTCTGCCGCCAGCCCAGCGGCACCCTTCCAGGTAGGAGGAAATAGGAAATAGGAGGTAGGAGTTAGCGGTGGTCGCGCATCGCGGTCAGGACGACCTCGGTGGTCGCTATTTACTATTTTGCTATTTTCTATTTCGCCATTTTCTATTTCCTGTTTTCCTATCTCCTGTCCTCGCGAAAGTTGCGCCGCATCGTCGTCAGCATCCTGCCGACCTCGTTCAGCAGGACTCGAAGGCGCTCGGTTTCCGCTGCCGGGAACCAGCCAATCTCCTCGCACAACGTTAGGAATGTCTCCGTCTCCGCCAGCGATCCCTGCGCGACCGCCAGGAACTGCGCCTTCTCCTTGCCCGACTCCCGCGTCCACCCCTCCGCGATGTTCGCCGGGATCGAGACTGCCGCCCTCGTAATCTGCGACCGCATCCCGTAGGTTTCCTCCCGCGGCAGCAACGGAGCCAGCCGGTACACTTCCCTGGCCGCCTCCATCGCCTTCTGCCACACCTTCAACTCCCGGTAATGCATCGCTACTTCCTATTTCCTGTCTCCTACTTTCTGGGTTCACCGGCGGGAGGTTGGCGAACTTCGGCGGGATCTCGACCAGCGCCTTGCTGATCAACACCGCCACTGGATTGAGGTCGCTCGCGTGCGCCTCCAGGCCGAGACGCTGCGCCTCGAGCGGGATCGAGCCGCCGCCGCAGAAGGGGTCGAGCACCGGCGGCGGGTTGCCGCCGGTGGCGGCGTGGATCAGCTCCCGCGCCGTGGTCAGGATCTCCTCGTTGTTGCTGTTCTCCCACGGCACCAGCCGCTCGATGAACTGGAATAGCTTTCTCCGCCGCTGCTCGCCTACTGGTAGGCTGGCCCACTCCGGACCGCGATCTTCCGGCAGCGGTAGGCGGTCGATGCGCTCGAGCAGCGCCTGGGGGACGCCCGCCTGGTCGGGATCATCAATCAGCGAGGCGAAGAGCACCGCCCGGCAGGCCGCCAAGGGCCGCCGCGCCCACCACAGGTGCAGCGTGGAGGGGTGTCCGTGCCGGATGGACTTCTCGCGGGCCGACTCGCGGTTGATCGCCTCCAGCGGCAGCGCTACCTCGATCAGCTTTTGGCGATAGCTCATGTGCTCCTCGTCTCTTTCACGGTGCGCCCCGGACGTTCGCTTTTTCGACCAGCCATCACAACCCAAGCTGCCGGCGGACGAAGCCGACCAGGTCGCGGGCGAGCTGCAGGGCCTGCTCGGCGTCGGCCACTGGCGGCGCAAGCGGCCCACCCGGATAGCGGAATTCGGTCGCCAGTGGGGTCAAGATGCGGGCCGTGGTCGCGAATTGACTGAACTCCGGCTGGATCGCCTCGCACAGCGGGAGCACGAGGTTCAGGTTATGTGTCAGCGGGAAGGTGCGATCGTGGGCGGCGAGGAACGCCTTCAACGCCTTCTCGGCGGCCTGCTGCGCATGATAGGCGACCATATCCGGGAGCGGCACTGCCAGCAGGGCCTCCGCCGCCTCGAGGTCGCGCTCCGCCCGCGCCAGCCAATCCTGTGCCTCGCGCAGCGCTTCAGGCCGCATAGAGCAGCCTCCCCTCGCGGAGTATGGTCCCGGGCAGGGACGCGACCGCTGGCGCCCGCGCGTCGAACTCCGCACGGGTCATGAAGACGACCTCCAGGGGAAGCCTGAGTGGGGTGAGCTCCGCGTAGGCCGCCGAGGCCAGACGATACGTGGGCTCCGCCGCGGCCGGCACAACGACGAGCAGATCGATATCACTGTCCGGCCCGGCCGTCCCGCGCGCCTGCGAGCCGAAGACGTAAATCCGCTCGGGGCGAAACGCTTCCACCAGTCGCTGCACCGCGCGCGCCAGCTCCTCCACCTGGGTCGGCGGCAGGTGGGGCAGCTCGCTCCGGATGTGTCCCTCGAATCCTCCTATCTCACTGCTCACTGCTCTCCCCTCGCTCCTCGATGGCAGCGGATCAGCTCGGCGATGTCGAAGATCACGCCCGTGGCCGCGAAGTCGGGCTCGCGCTGGAACGGACAGGATAGGTACGTCGGCTGGCTCGCCTGGTCGTCGGCCACCTCGACGAGAGCCAGGAGGAAATCCTCGGGCTTGTTGAGCGCCGTCAGGATCTCGTTCTTCGTCACGGTGACCGTCCGCGCCCCGGCGGCGCGGCCCTTGACCTCGATGAAGCGCAGCTTCCCCGTGCCGGGGATGCGCGACTCGACGTCGTAGCCGCACTTGAGGGCGCTCACGTCGCGCGGCTCGAACCCCAGCCGTCGCTCGGCGTCCAGGACCGCCTCCATCGCGAACCGCTCGACGCGCGCTGTCTCTCGCGCGACCTCGTCAGGTTGCGGTGCTGGCTGCTCGCCCTTCAGGCGGGCCAGAAGCCCCGCCGGGACCACCAGCGCCCCGCCGATCGCCACCGGTGGCAGCGGCGACAGGCGGCGCTCCTGCTCGAGCTCCTCCAGCCGCTTCTGCAGCCGCGCCTGCAGCTCGTCCGCCCGCTGGCGGGCGCGGGCCGAGTTGAGGCGCGGCGTCCTGCCGGCCTCCTCCTGCGCCCTCAGCTCGAGGGCGCGGTGGTCCCAGTAGATGATCTCCTTGGTCAGCCGGTCCTGCACCGCCGCCATCGTCTTGGCGACCAGCTCCTCCTTGCGGCGCCGCACCTCCTCCAAGTGCGGCGGCACGAGCTCCTCCACCGCGTAGGCAAGCGCCTGTTGCTCCAGGCCGGGGCCTGAACCCGTCGAAGGGTCCTCGCGCAGCCAGGACGCGTCGAGCAGCGGCTCAACCAATAGCTGCTCGTCCTCCGCCAGCGGCCGGTAGTCCAGGTAGGGGGCGTAGCCTGCCGAGCGTACCGCTCCATGCTGGTCGATCTCGACGAACTGCATCTGGCGCGAGACCACGCGCCGGTTGCCGGCGCCGTCGGTGCGCGCGTCCTGGATGCCGTGCTCCAGGTAGAACAGCGCCCGCGCCTCCTCGCCCGAGTCGTCGGGGTCCACCAGCACCGCGCCCCGCTTCGGCAGGTCCCGATACCGCTCCAGGATCAGGTCGATCGTCGCGTCGAGGAGCGGGTGGCCGGGGCAGACGAAGGCGGCGAGCGGCTTCCCGGGGACGCTGATCAGCGCTTTCTCGAAGGTGATCCGCTCGTAGCGTGGCAGCACCGGGTCCCGCGTGCCGATCAGCCGGGAGCGGTTCCGGACGGCGGCCGGCACGTGCGTGATCTCGTAGCGCTTCGGCTCGCGCTCCCGCACCGTGCCGCCGAGGAGCTTGAACGCTTCCAGGAAGAAGCTGGCGATGAAGTGCGGCTGCAGGCGGCGCGCCTCGGCCCGCTCCATGTCCTCGCGGATCGCGCGCACCTGGGCCGCGTCCAGCGAGTCGCGCGCCAGCGCCCGTTCCTCGAGCAGCTCCTGCAGGTGCTCCCGGTCGAGGGCGTCCTCCACCACCCGCGTGAGGTGTGCCCGCACCTCCGGTTGATCGCCGTAGCGAACCGCCTCGATGAGCAGCTCGCGCAGCGGGCGGCTCTCGAACGTCAGCTTGCCGAGGATGTCGAAGACCTGGCCGCCCAGGGCCTTCCGCTCCTCCTCCAGCTTGTGCAGCAGCGTGTGGTAGACCTCGCCCTCGCGCGTCTCAGCGGCCACGAGGTTCCAGAGGTGGCAGACCTCGGTCTGGCCGATGCGGTGGATGCGGCCGAAGCGCTGCTCGATGCGGTTCGGGTTCCAGGGCAGGTCGTAGTTCACCATCAGGTGAGCGCGCTGGAGGTTGATCCCTTCGCCGGCGGCGTCGGTGGCCACCAGCACCAGCACATCTCTGTCCTGGGTGAACGCCTCCTGGGCCTTGCGGCGCTCCTCGCGCAGCAGGCCGCCGTGGATGGTGACCACCGCCTCCGGGATGCCCAGCAGGGCGCGGATGCGGTCGGCCAGGTAGTTCAGGGTGTCGCGGTGCTCGGTGAAGATAATGAGCTTGCGACGGTGCCCCTGGGCGTCGAACATCTCGGCGCTGTTCTGGAGCAGGTCCGAGAGCTCCTCCCACTTGCGGTCGGTGCCGCTCCGCCGCACGCGCAGGGTCAGCTCCTCCAGCCGCTTCACGCTGGCCACCTCGGCCTGCAGCTCGGCGATGGTGCGGGCCGCCGAGGCCTGGTCGACGATCCGCTCCTCGGCCTCGCTCAGCTCCGCCTCGGGCGCGTCCTCAAGGTCCTCCAGGTCCTCGGCGCTGATGGTCGGGAGGTCACTCAGCAGTTCGACCTGCGCCTCGGCACCTCGCTTGAGCAGCTCCTCCTCGCGCAGTCGCTTCTCGAGCCGCTCGCGGCGACGCCGGAGCGACTGGTAGATCGCCTCGGGGGAGGAGGCCAGGCGTCGCTGGAGCGTCGTCAGCGCGAAGCCGACCGTGCCCTTCCGCCCCTCCTGTGCCAGCGCGTCGGCGCGATTGAACTCCTCGCGCACGTAATCGGTGACCTGCTTGTAGAGCACCGCCTCAGGGTCGGAGAGCGCATAGTTCACGGTGTAGGCCAGGCGCTCGGGGAAGAGCGGTGTGCCATCGAACTTAACCAGCTCCTCCTTCACGAGGCGGCGCATCAAGTCCGCAGCATCAGTCGTGTGGACACCCCGGCGGTACCGGCCCTCGAAGCGGTCGGCGTCCAGCAGCGCCAGGAAGAGCTGGAAGTCCTCCTCCTTACCGCTGTGCGGCGTCGCGGTGAGCAGGAGGAAGTGCCGTGCGAGGCGGCCGAGGAGCTGGCCGAGGTGGTAGCGCTTGGTGTACTTCACCTCGCCACCGAAGTAGGTGGCCGACATCTTGTGGGCCTCGTCCACCACCACCAGGTCCCAGTCGGTCTGCTCCAGCTTGGCCTGCACGCTCTCGTCACGGCTGAGCTTGTCTAAGCGGCCGATGACCAGCGAATTCTCGAGGAACCAGTTGCCGGTGCGGGCCGACTCCAGCTTGTCGTTAGTGACGATCTCGAACGGCAGGTGGAACCGCCGGTCCAGCTCGTCCTGCCACTGCTCCACGAGGCTGCCGGGGCAGACGACCAGGCAGCGGCGCACATCGCCGCGGATCAGCAGCTCCTTGATGAGCAGTCCAGCCATGATCGTCTTGCCCGCGCCGGGATCGTCGGCCAGGAGGAAGCGCAGCGGCTGGCGGGGCAACATCTCGCCGTAGACGGCCGTGATCTGGTGTGGCAGCGGGTCGACGAGGGATGTGTGGACCGCGAGCACGGGGTCGAACAGGTAGGCGAGGCGGATGCGGTGCGCCTCGGAGACGAGGCGGAAGTGGGCGCCGTCACCGTCGAAGCTCCACGGCCGTCCCACGGTGGCGATCTCGAGGGTCGGCTCGCGGTCCCGGTAGATCAGCTCGTTGCCGAGACGGCCGCTGCCGTCCTTGTACGTCAGCTCGACGACGTTCGAGCCGAACCACTTGACGTCCACCACCGAGACCAGGCCATCGGCCAGGACGCCTTTCACGGCGGCACCGCGGGTGAGATCCTCTAAGCGCGCCACGTCATACCCTCCGCGGCGTGCAGGCGCCGGCCTGGCCTCGCACGCGAGTGGTCAGCGCTCCGTTCGGATGGACCCCGTCTGCGCCATTCGTCGCAAGCACAGGTTTGTATCCATAGAGCCAACCCCAACCTGGATTACTTTCGGCTGTCTCCACGAACGAATCGGCCCCGTCCGGGTGGCTCGGCCGGAGCGTGATTTTCGACCACGGCGATTGCAGCGTCGGCAGCGTTTCCCCCATGTGCATCCCGCCGCAAGCACGAGTAACTCTGAAGTAATCCTGCCCCGTGGCTCTTGCGCCCAGGCGGGGACAGCGCCCGCCAGGAGCGCGGCCTCGGCGTGCAGCTTGCCTCCAGAAACTCGCTCGGGGTAGCTGGCAGGTAATTCGAAAGTAGCTCTGAAGTAATTGGGCCTCCCTACTGTGGAGGCATGAAGCGGGGATGGTCGACTTGGGTCAGGAGAGCCGCCGGCGCGCATCTGGGTCTCGGGATCGAGCGCGACGCGGCTGGCGCTGTCGGCCGTCCCGCAAACACGCTCTCCCCGACAGCACTGGCGGAGATCGCCGGCGCGGCCGAGGCATCCTCTCCGGACTGCTGTGGTGGCGAGCCACTGGACCATGCCGTCTCGACCCTCTTCACGCTATTGATGGAACAGATGGACCGGATGCGGCGTCGCCAGGATACATCGGTGTAGCCGACCCCGCCGCCCAGGTGCCGCGGCGCGGACCGGGAGCGGCGTGCAGTCGGATGGCCGCGGGCGGGACCCACTTCGCATTGCGCCGTGGCGCCCCACAATGGCCGCCCCGCCGGTATCTGGGCTGCCCCGCACGCTCCAGGTAGAATACCTGGGGACCATCTTCGTGTCAAAGCAGTTCATGAAGGTATCCAGGACCGCGCCCCTCATCGGGGTGATCGTCCGCAACTCGACGTACGCGCAGGTGGGCGACTACCGCGCGGAGGTCCAGGCGGTCGACCTGCCGAAGCGCTGTGAGGCGTTGGGCTACCGCTGGAAGCTCCACGACGAGCAGGGCACGAGCGGCAAGACGCTCTCCGCCCGCGAGCAGACCCGCCGCGCGCTCGAGGACCTCAAAGCTGGCCTGATCCACGGCATCGGCGTCCTCGACGTCAAGCGCGCCACGCGCGACGAGGACTGCATGGATGGCCGGCTGATCAAGCAGGCGGTCAAACAGGCCCGCGCGATCCTGGTCACGCGCGACAAGGTCTACGACTTCCGCAAAAAGTCCGACACCCGCCTCTAGGACATCCAGGCCATGCAGGCGGGCTGGGAATGGCGGGACATCCGCGATACAACCTGGGACGGGATCATGAAGCGCGCCGAGAAGGGCGGGGACGAGCTGATGCTGCGCGCCGTCCCGCCGCCGGGCTACCACCTCGCGGCCAAGGGCTACCACAAGAGCGGCATGCCGATCCGCGTCCCGGCCAAGTACCCCGCGGAGCAGGAGCTGATGGCCCACGTGTGGCGCCTCTTCGAGGAGCTGCCCTCGCTCAACTCCATCGCGCGGCGGCTGAATCAGGAAGGCCACCTGCGGCCGAAGCGGCGGAGCGAGGGTGGGCGCGACTGGGTCGTGCCCGACCTGCGGCGCATCCTCGCCAATCCGCTGTACAAGGGTGTCATCGCCTTCGGCCGACGTCGCGAGCAGGCCCGGCGCACGGGCGAGCTGTCGGACGTGCTCGACGACTTCACGCCGACCGAGCACTACGTGCCCGAGCTGGCCTACGTGAGCCATTCCACCTGGGAGCGGCTCAACGAGAAGTTCCGGCGGGAGCGCGGGCGGCCCGCCCGGGCCGGCGCCATGGCCTCGGTCCACACCCTGTCCGGTATCCTGCGCTGCCCGCGCTGCGGCGACAGGGTCGTGGGCGCCGGCAGCACCGGATACAACTGCCGCCGCTCGGTGGTCGGCCGGTGCGAGGGCTTCCGCGTCTCAGACCGCTACGCTGAGGAGCAGGCGTGCCAGATCCTGGACGCGGTGTTCCAGAAGATCAACCTCCCCGAGCACTACGAGCGCGTGCTCGCCGAGCAGCGCGCTAATGATTCCTCGGAGCGGCGGGGTGCGCTCGAGGAAGAGCTGCGGCAGCTCGGGGCCCAGGAGGACCGGCTGGCGGACGCCATCGCCGACGGGACGCTGGGCCGCGAGGCCGCCCGGCGGAAGGGCGCGAAGATCAAGGCGCGCCGGGCCGAGGTCTACGCCGAGCTGGACACCCTGGGCCGCGAGCAGGAGGCCTATGAGCGGGCGATCCAGTACGTGCAGATGGCCCGCACCGAGGGCATCGGCAGGCTGGTGCAGGCGATGCCGGTCGAGGCCAGGCGGCGCTTCTTCCAGGCGGCCTTCGCGAGCATCACGCTCGACGGCCACGGGCGCGGTCGATGGCGCACCCGCTCGATCAAGGACTACGAGCTGTCAGATGCGCTGAATACCTTCATCTTGCAACATGCATCGGCATGATGACGTGGAGGTAATCGTTCGGCTCGCCGACGGGGCGGAGGACGCCGGGTGAGCTGGGGCCGGTGATCTGCAGCGCGACCTGCGGCGTCTCGATCGCTTCGA
>CAYSYM010000004.1:0-3882 GCA_964435115.1 uncultured Chloroflexota bacterium
CCGTTGGTGATCCAGCTCTTGGTGCCGTTGAGGACCCAGCCGCTGCCGTCGCGGCGGGCCGTCGTGCTCATGTTCGCGGCGTCAGAGCCAGAGCTCGGCTCGCTCAGGCAGTAGGCGCCGATGTAGCGGCCGGTCGCCAGGTTGGGCAGGTGCAGCCGCTTCTGCTCGTCCGTCCCGAAGCGGAGGATCGGGTCGCAGACGAGCGAGTTGTTGACCGACATGATGACCGAGTGCGACGCGCACGCCCACGACACCTCCTCCATGGCGAGCACGTAGTCGAGGGTGCTCGCGCCGGCACCGCCATACTCTTCCGGGACCACCAGCCCCAGCAGGCCCAGCCCGGCCATCTTGGCGACGTTCTCCCGCGGGAAGCGCTCCGCCTCGTCGTACCCGTGCGCGGTGGGCACGATCTCGCGCTCGGCGAACTCGCGCACCGTGCGCTTGAACAGCTCCTGGTCCTCAGTCAGGCCATACGGGCCGGGCCAGGAAGAAACAGCCATCACTCGACCATCTCGAAGGCCATGGCGACGGCGCCGCCGCCGCCGTGGCAGAGCCCGGCGATGCCGCGGCGCTGGCCGCGCGCCCTCAGGGCGTGGAGCAGCGTGACCACCAGCCGAGCCCCGGTGGCGCCCAGCGGATGGCCGAGTGCGATCGCGCCGCCGTTGACGTTGACCCGCTCCCAGTCCCAGCCGAGCGCCTTGCCGTTGGCCACGATCTGCGCGGCGAAGGCCTCGTTGATCTCCAGCAGGTCCCAGTCCGCGAGCCGCGTTGCGGTCCGCTCCAGCAGCTTCTTCAGCGCTAGCTCGGGCGCTTCGAACAGCCACAGCGGATCGGTGGCGGCGCTGGCGTAGCCGACGATCCGCGCCAGCGGTGTCAGTCCGTGCGCGGACACCTGGTCGTCGCCTGCCACCACCACGGCCGCCGCGCCATCGGTGAACCCCGGGGCGTTGCCCGCCGTGACCGTGCCGCTCGGCGTGAACGCCGGCTGGAGTTTGGCGAGCACCTCGATCGAGGTGTCAGCGCGCGGGCCCTCGTCCGCCTCCACCGTCGTGATCGACCCCTTCTTGCCCGGCACCTCGACCGGCACGATCTCTGCCTTGAAGCGGCCCTCGCGCGCGGCGGCCACGGCACGCTGGTGGCTGCGCAGCGAGAACTCGTCTTGCTCCTGCCGGGTGATGCCCCGCTTCTCGGCGATCGCCTCGGCGCTCATGCCCATGTGGTGGTCGTCCCACGGCGACCAGAGACCGTCGAAGACGGTCGCGTCCTGCACCTGGACGGGCCCCATGCGGTAGCCGAAGCGTGCCCGGGGCAGGAGGTGGGGGCCGAGACTCATGCTCTCCATGCCGCCCGCGACGACGAGCGTGGCGTCGCCGGCGCGAATGGCGTGCGCCGCCTGGTTGATCGCCTCCAGGCCCGAGGCGCACACCTTGTTCACCGTGGTCGCGTTGGCCGAGGTGGGGAGCCCGGCGAAGATCGACGCCTGCCGGGCTGGCGCCTGGCCCGCGCCCGCCTGGATCACCTGGCCCATGATCACCTCGTCGACCGCCCGCCCGTCAACGCGCGCCCGTTCCACGGCGGCCCGAATGGCGGCGCCCCCTAGCTCCGTAGCCGGGATGCCGGCGAGCGCACCCATGAACTTGCCGATTGGGGTGCGGGCAGCCCCGACGATGTAGACGCCGTCTCCGCGCCCGTTGTGTGTTGTCACCCTCTACCCTCCGATCCTGCCTCTCGCTCACTCCTCAGCCATCGGCCGCCAGCCACCGCGCGAGCCGGGGATGAGGCATTGGAACGCGAAGCACCTCCTTCCTCACCTTCCAGATACCCGCTGATCGCCGACTGCTGCCCGCTGCGTTCTGTTCTCCGCCGCCTGATCCACCACCCCATACCCAACACTCGAGGCCCAATACCCGACACCCAATACCCGTCACACGTCCAGCCCCATGCGCCGCGCGATGACCAGCTTGAGGATCTCGCTCGTCCCCTCGCCAATGGTCAGGATCTTCGCGTCGCGGTAGAAGCGTGGGACGGGCGACTCCTCAATGTAGCCGTAGCCGCCGTGAACCTGCACGGCCACACTGGCAGCCTTGACCGCGACCTCGCTCGCGAAGAGCTTGGCCTGCGCGGCCTGCTCGGTGTACGAGCGGCCGGCGTCCTTCAGCGCGGCGGCCCGGTACACCAGCGCTCGGGCGGCCTCGATCTCGGTCTTCAGCTCGGCGAGCTGGAACGCGACCGCCTGAAACCGGCCGATGGGCTGGCCGAACGCGCAGCGCTGCCTGGCCCACTTGATGGCGTGCTCTAGCGCGCCCTGTGCCAGCCCGACCCCCATGGCGCCGACGCCGACGCGGCCGCCGTCGAGCGTGGCCAGGAACTGGCGCGCGCCCGCGCCGCGCGCCCCCAGCAGGTTGGCTGCCGGCACGCGGCAGTCCTGGTAGACGAGCTCGCGCGTGTCCGAGGCGTGCCAGCCCAGCTTGTGGTACGGCCGCTGTGGCTCGAAGCCGGGCGCATCCACCGGGACGATGATCATGCTGATCTCGGGTCGGCCCAGGGCGCGCTCGCCCGTCACCGCCGTGGTGATGGCGAAGGCGCTCAATTCCGTGCCGGCGTTGGTGATGTACGCCTTCGTGCCGTTGATGACCCACGCGCCGTCTTCCAGGCGGGCGGTCGTCTGGACCGCCTGGACGTCTGACCCAGTGCCCGGCTCAGTGTTGGCGAAGGCGCCAAGCGCCTTGCCCTGGGCGAGCGGCACCAGCCACCGCTGCTTCTGTTCCTCCGTGCCAAACGCGAGGAGGGGGGCTCCGCCGAGCGACACGTTGGCCGCCACCGTGATCGCGATGGAGGAATCGACGCGCGCCAGCTCCTCGATGGCGATCGCCAGTGAGAGCGAGCCCGCGCCGAGCCCTGCGTACTGCTCCGGGAACGCCAGGCCCATAACGCCGAGCTCGCCAAGCTGGCGGATGGTCGCGGTTGGGAAGGTACTCTCCCGGTCCCACTCCGCCGCGCGTGGCTCGATCTCCCCCTCCGCGAACTCGCGAATGGTGGCGCGCAGGGCCCGCTGGTCGTCGGATAGGTCTAGGGCGAAGTCCACGCTGACTCCCCGGCGCCGCCACGTCCCGCGTCCACCCGAGGGCGCCGCGAGCGGGAAGGCAGCCTGGATCGATTGTAGAGGAGAGCCAGCACGGCGCCCGGCGGGCGGGGCTAGCCGGGTTGCGAGCCTGGCCAGGCGGCCAGCGCCTTTTGCCAGCCCTCGATGGCGCCATCGCGGAAGACGACCACCCCCTCCGTCTGAGCGCGGCGTTCCACCGTGGGCGTGGCACGGTCGCCAGCCACGGCGGGCAGCGCCCGCAGGCCGGCCTCGCGCAGGGCGCGGGCACGCTGGACGGCGCGCTCCAGGTCGGTGCGGTCGATGGTGGCGGAGATCTCCACCACCAGCCAGACCTCTTCGGGCACGGCCGCAGTGCGCACGAGCCCCTGCACGATCAGGTCTGCCTGCAGCAGGTCCAGGCGTGCGCCGGCAGGCAGGGCTGCCTCGTACTGGTCCACGACGGTGCTGGGGCTGAGCACGCGCAGGTGTCGGAGGAGCGGGCCGAAGTAGGCGCTCGCCCGCTCGCGATAGCGCCACTCCAGGAAGTAGCCGCGGAACTCGCCCCGCAGATCGCTGAGGCGCTGGTCGGTGCGGCGCTGGGCCTCGACAAGGCTCTCCACCTGCAGCACCAGTCGGTCCACCCGGATGGTGAGTTGAGCCAGCTCGCGCTCGGTGCGCGCCTGGGCGGCGGCCAGCTCCTCCACCCGCGCCTCGATCCGCGCCTGGGCGGCGGCCAGCTCCTCCACCCGCGCCTCGGTGCGCGCCTGGGCGGCGGCCAGCTCCTCCACCCGCGCCTCGGT
>CAYSYM010000004.1:3982-118378 GCA_964435115.1 uncultured Chloroflexota bacterium
CCCGCGCCTCGGTGCGCGCCTGGGCGGCGGCCAGCTCCTCCACCCGCGCCTCGGTGCGCGCCTGGGCGGCGGCCAGCTCCTCCACCCGCGCCTCGGTCCGCGCCTGGGCGGCGGCCAGCTCCTCCACCCGCGCCTCGGTGCGCGCCTGGGCCGCGGCGAGCTCCCTCACCAGGGCAGGGAGGGCCAGCAGCTCCTCGGTGAGCACCTCTCGGCGGAGGGCGGCACGCCACTCCGGCCGCTGCTCCAGCAGGCGGAGGAGGTCCTGGATGTCCTCGGCGGCGAAGGGCATGGCGAACTCCACCAATATCATAGGGCCCACCAGAAGTGGCGCGCCCTGAGGGTCAGCGCTGAGTAGTGACCCTTACCCGTACGCTACTGGAGCCCCGCTTCGCTCGCTGCCGGAGCGCGCAGCAGGCAGCGGGGGCATGCCGTCCGGGCTGGGCTCGGGCGCTGGGCCGAGCGTGAAGAAGAAGGTGGCCCCCCGCCCTGGCGCCGCCTCGGCCCAGATCTGCCCCCCGTGCCGTCGGACGATCCGCTGCACCAGCGCCAGCCCCACCCCGGTCCCATCGAACCCGTCGCTGCCAGGCAGGCGCTGGAAGGCCCCGAAGAGCGGGCCCGCGTCCTGCATCGAGAAGCCCACACCGTTGTCGCGCACGTAGTAGACTGCCTCGCCCCGGTCCTCGCGGCAGCCCACCTCGACGCGCACGCGCGCCCGCGGGCGGGCGAACTTCAGGGCGTTGCCCAGCAGGTTGGCGAAGACCTGCCGCAGCAGGGTGGCGTCCGCCTGGGCGGACGGCAGCTGCCGTAGCGCCAGCTCCGGCTGGGCTGCCGGCGCGGTCTCGGCCTCCTCGATCAGGTCGGCCCAGACCTGGCGAACGAGGTCGGCCACCGCCACGGGCTGGCGGCGCAGTGGCTGCTGGTTGGCTCGCGAGAGGGCCAGCAGGCCGTCCAGCACGCGGCCGATCTGCGCGATGCGGTCTTGCATGCGCCGCAGCGCCACCACTGCGTCGGCCGGCAGGCCCCCGGCGTGCTTCTGGAGGAGGATCTGCGTGTAGCCGCTGAGCGCCTGCAAGGGGTTGCGCAGATCGTGGGAGACGGAGGCGTTGAAGGCCTCGAGATCCTGGATGGCGGCGGCCAGCGCCGCCGTTCGCTCCCGCACCCGCTCCTCTAGCGCGGCGTTGAGCGCACGCACCTCCTGCTCCCGCGCCTGCGCGGCGCGGTACAGGCGGGCGTGCTCGATGGCCTGCGCTGCCTGGGTCGCCAGGACCTCGACCAGCTGCAGGTCCGCCGCGCGGTAGGTGACAGGCGTGACGTGCTCCAGCAGCAGGTGGCCGACGACCTGGCCGCGGCGGCGCATGGGGACGGCGAGGAGGGTGCCACCGGGCGCGGTCGGGTGGGGCGCGGCCACGGGCGTCTCCCGGGCCCGCTCCAGCAGGGCGGGGACGAAGGGCCTGGCCGAGGGCAACCCCGCCCGGCCGCAGAGGCCTGCCACCGCGCACGCCTGGCAGGTGGCCTGCAGCGCGCCAGGCGGCACGTCGGTGAGCACCGGACAGACGATGTCGCCGCCCGCGCCCCGCTGGTAGATCAAGGCGGTATCGGCACCGAGGAGCTGGCGCGCGCCCTCGATCACGGCGCCAAGCACGGACTCGAGCTGGAGCTCCTCATTCACCCGCGCGAGCAGCTCCAGCAAGCGCTGCAGCCGCCCGTCATCGGCCAACAAGGTGGCGGAACCCCCAGGACTGTCCGCTAGAAGGATCATTGCACCTCCCGTGAGCGCATCCCGCTCCCTTGTTCCCCCCGTTGGGGCGAACCGCGACGGAGCATACACTCCCGGGACCCCCTGTGACCGCCAGCAGACACGGCCGTAATAAGTACCGACACAAGCGTAACAATTCAGGTGCGCGCCGGCGCGGCTGGTCGGGTGGCTCCTGGCGGACGCACCCGGCCGCGCAGCTGCGGACCGCCTTCGGACTGCCGGGCGTGCCCCCTGTACAGCATCGGCCGGCCGCCGCGCTCAGTTGAGTCCCGGCCGGCACCCACGTCCCCGGGCCTTCGCTGGCTCACCCCCTGGGGGAGGTCGCCCGCCGCGTGACATGGCGTGGGCGCGGGCGCGGAGGGCTGGGAGGTGGTCGCCCCGAGTACAGTAGGGGCTGCAGTCCGCAGGGCAGGAGCGAGTAAGAGAGCACGGTGCGCACACTCGGAGAGACGCTGCGCCAGGCACGCTTGGACAAGGGCGTCTCCCTGGGAGACGCGGCGGCAGACACGCGCATCCGGCGGCAGTACCTGGAAGCGCTCGAAGCTGAAGATGTCGCGAGCCTGCCGCCGCCGGTCTACACACGCGGCTTGCTGCGGACGTACGCCGAGTACTTGGGGCTCAACCCGCACGTCATGGTGGACCTCTACCAGCCGGTGCCCAAGCGTGAGGCGAGCCCGCCACTGCGGCCGGCCGTCCCGCGGGTGGCGATCCCGCGGGAGATCCCCCTGCGACCGGTGCTGTACGTGCTGGGCGCGGTCGTCGGCGTCGTCCTGGTCGTCTGGGCCTGGACCCAGCTCCAGGCGGCGGCCGCGGCGATCCGCGAGCAGCAGGGGATTCCCGCGGTCCGGGCCCCGGGCACGCCCACGCTGAGGCCCGGGGTGCCCACGCAGCTTCCCATCGCGGTGGCCTCGCCCAGCCCGACGCCGGAGCCGACCCCGGAACCGCCGCCCTCGCCCACGCCCGTCGTGGACGGCATCCTGGTAGAGTTCCGGACGACGGCGCGGGTTTACGTGGAGGCGGCCGTGGACGGGCGCCAGGTCCTGGCGGAAACGCTGCCAGCCGGGACGCAGCGGTCGCTGCCGCTGGGCCAGGACGTCGTGGTGATGCGGGTGAGCAGTGGGACGGCCGTGCAGGTGGTCGTGAACGGCCAGGCGCAGGGGGCGCCTGCCTCGCCAGGGCCAGTGGAGTACACGTGGCGCCGGTGAGGCCAGGCGACGAACGCCACGAGCTGGGCGCGGCCGCGACCGGGAAGGCCTTCCACGTCGTCACGCTGGGGTGCGCCAAGAACACGGTGGACTCCGAGGCGATGGAGCAGCTGCTGCTGGCCGTGGGCTACCGGCGGGCCGGCGATCCGGCGAGTGCAGACGTGGTGGTGGTGAACACGTGCGGCTTCATCGAGGCTGCCAAGCAGGAGTCGATCGACACGCTGCTGGAGCTTGGCGAGGCGAAGCGGGCGGGGCAGAAGCTCATCGCCACAGGCTGCCTGGTGGAACGGTACGCGGACGAGCTGGCGAGCGAGCTGCCGGCCATCGACGGCTTCGTGGGCGCGCGCAACTGGTCGGCGCTGCCCTCCGTGGTGGCCCGCCTGGCTGACGTCCGCGCGCCCGGCTCGTCGCTGGCGCTGATGGCGCTCGCCCCGCCGGGCGAGCTTGACCTGGAGATGCTGGCCCGGCGCGCCGCAGGGCCAAGCGCGTACGTGAAGATCTCAGACGGGTGCGACCAGCGCTGCGCCTTCTGCGCGATCCCGCTGATGAAGGGGCGCCACCGCAGCAAGCCGGCCGCGCTGGTGCTGCGTGAGATCGGGCAGCTCCTCGAGCAGGGAGTGCGTGAGGTCGTGCTCGTCGGCCAGGACACCACGCGCTACGGGCACGACCTGGGCGAACGGGACGGGCTGGCGAAGCTGCTGGAGGCGATAGCCGAGCGCTACCCCTCCCTGCCCTGGATCCGCGTCCTGTACGCCTACCCGCGCCACGTGACGGAGCGGCTCCTCCAGGTGATGCGAGAGCGGCCCCAGGTGCTGCCGTACGTGGACCTGCCGCTCCAGCACACCCATCCGGGGACATTGGCCCGCATGCGCCGGCCCCACCGCGACGTGGACGAGCTGGTGGCCTGGCTGCGCGACCGCGTGCCGGGGCTGGTGCTGCGGACGACCTTCATCGTCGGCTTTCCCGGTGAGACCGAGGCGGAGTTCGAGCACCTGCTGGAGAGCGTCCAACGGCTGCGGTTTAGCCGCGTGGGCGTGTTCACCTACTCGGACGAGGAGGGGACGGCGGCGTACGCGCTGCCGGATCGCGTGCCGGCCAGGGTGAAGGAGGCGCGGCGCAGGCGACTCATGGCGGCGGCCAGGGCGGTCACCGCCGAGGAGAACCGGCGCCTGGTGGGCCAGGAGCTGGAGGTGCTGGTGGAGGGCCAGCCCGAGGCGGGCTCGGCCTGGTACGCGGCGCGGTCGTGCCGCGACGCGCCCGAGGTGGACGGCCTGGTCCTGGTCAGGGCGCGCGACCTGCCGGTGGGCGAGATCGTCCGGGTGCGAGTGGAGCGGGCGCTGGCGTACGACCTGCTGGCGCGGCCAGTCGCCGGGTCCAACCGCCGGGTGGCGTAGGCCGGACGGCGGTCGCCGCCCGATCCGGCGACCGGCCTGGCGCGGTATCCTGTGGGGCATCTGGCGGCTCGGGCTGTCGGATGGCAGGGGCAGGAAGGGGGAGGCCACAGGCGGAGGGGCGGACGAGCCGCCGAGGCGCGGCGGGGTGGTTCACGCATCGAACAGATGTGCTAGGATGGACGCGGTCGCAGGGGTCCATGGCGGCGCCCGAAGGGCACGTGAGGAGAGCGAATTCCATGGCGGATGACAAGAGCAAGGCGATCGAGCACGCCGTCTTGCAGATCGAGAAGCAGTTTGGCAAGGGTGCCATCATGAAGCTGGGCGAGGCGTCCCAGCGCATGGCGGTGGAAGCGATCCCGACCGGTGCGATCGCGCTCGACATCGCCCTGGGCGTCGGCGGTGTTCCCCGCGGGCGCGTCGTGGAGGTCTACGGCCCCGAGTCTTCGGGCAAGACCACGCTCGTGCAGCACGTGATTGCCGAGGCGCAGCGGACGGGTGGGGTGTGTGCCATCATCGACGCCGAGCACGCGCTCGACCCGGAGTACGCCCGAAAGTGCGGGGTGGACGTGGACAACCTGTTCATCTCGCAGCCGGATTCGGGCGAGCAGGCGCTGGAGATCGCCGAGGCGCTGGTGCGCTCGGCCGCGTTCGACGTGGTGGCGATCGACTCGGTGGCGGCCCTGGTGCCGCGCGCCGAGCTGGAAGGCGAGATGGGCGAATCGCACGTCGGCCTGCAGGCACGGCTGATGTCGCAGGCGCTGCGCAAGCTGGCGGGCGCCATCAGCCGCAGCCGGACGGCGCTCATCTTCACGAATCAGCTCCGCGAGAAGGTGGGCGTTATATACGGGAACCCGGAGACCACGCCGGGTGGCCGCGCGCTCAAGTTCTACGCGTCGGTGCGCCTCGACGTGCGGCGCATCGACTCCATCAAGCAGGGGACCGACGTGGTGGGCAGCCGTGTGAAGGTGAAGGTGTCCAAGAACAAGGTGGCGCCGCCGTTCCGCGTGGCTGAGTTCGACATCATGTACAACGAGGGCATCTCGAAGGAGGGTGGCTTACTCGATATGGCCGTGGAGCTGGGGCTGGCCAAGAAGACCGGCGCGTTCTTCTCGTACGGCGAGACGCGCCTTGGCCAGGGCCGCGAGAATGCGCGCGAGTTCCTGAAGAAGCACCCGGAGGTCGCGCAGGAGATCGAGCGGCTCATTCGCCAGCAGACGGTGGTCGGGTCGCGGGGCGTGACGACCGTGCCGGCCGAGAATGGACGCGAGCCCGCCGAGGAGCTGACGGCGAGCTTCTAGCACGGGTCTCGGGTGTCAGAAATCAGGTATCGGGTATTGGGGAGGAGAACCCGCTGCCCTCTGCTGGCCCACCCCTGCCAACTGCACTCCACTCTCTGAGACCCGACATCTGAAGTCCGGCTCCCCAACGGCCAACACCCGATACCTGGCACCCATGCCCCGGGTCGTCACGGCTCTCGAGCCTCAGAAGCGCCGCGGTGGACGCCGGGTGAACGTGTTCCTGGACGGGCGCTACGCCTTCAGCGTGTCCGCGGAGGCGGCCCAGGAGCTGCGTGTGGGGCAGGCGCTGGGCCAGGAATCGACCGCGCACGTGCTGGAGCAGGACCAGCTCCAGGTGGCGCTCGACGCCGCGCTCGGATTCCTCGGCTACCGGCCGCGCAGCGCGCAGGAGGTCAGGCGGTGGCTCACGCGTGAGGAGGTGCCACCGACTATCGTCGAGCGCGTGCTGGAGCGCCTGCGGCGCTGGGACCTGGTGAACGACGAGGGGTTCGCCCGCTACTGGGTGGAGCAGCGGCAGACGTTCCGGCCGCGAGGGGCGCGGCTGCTGAAAGCCGAGCTGCGACAGCGCGGGGTGTCGGCCGAGCTGGCGGCGGCCGTCGTCGGCGAGACGGATGCCTCGGCCGACGACGACGCCTACCGCGCGGCGGCTAAGAAGGCGCGCCAGCTCGCCGCGCTGGACGAGCGAACCTTCCGCCACCGGCTGGCCCAGTTCCTCGGGCGTCGCGGCTTCGAGTGGGACACGATCTCGGCCACCGTCGAGCGCCTGTGGGGTGAGATGAGAGCCGGCGGGTAGTAGCCAGCCGCCACCTCGCCAGCCATCAGCCACCAGGCGTCACCTCTCAGGCGCCAACACCCAACACCCAACACCCAACACCCAACACCCAACACCCAACACCCCTCAGTACGTCATGAGGTAGCGCTCCAGCTCCCAGGGACTCACGCGCATGCGGTATTCGTCCCACTCGGCTCGCTTGGCCTCCAGGAACCACTCGCTGACGTGCGGCCCCAGCGCCTCCTGCACGACCTCGTCCCTGGCGAACTCCTCGAGCGCCTCACCCAGCGAGCCTGGCAGCGTCTTGACTCCCTGCTTCTGGAGCATCTTGTCGTCGAAGTGATAGAGGTTCTCCTCGACCGGGCTGGGCAGCTCGAGCCCGCGCCTGATCCCGTCCAGCCCGGCGGCCAGCATGACGGCGAAGGCGAGGTAGGGGTTGGCGCTGGGATCGGGACAGCGCAGCTCCAGCCGGGTCGCCTCGGGCTTGCCCCGGCTCGCCTGCGGGATGCGGATGAGCGCCGAGCGGTTGATGCGCGCCCAGGAGATGTACACCGGCGCCTCGTAGCCCGGCACGAGCCGCTTGTACGAGTTCACGAGTGGGGCGAGGACGGCAATCATACCGCGGGCGTGCGCGAGCAGGCCGGCGATGTAGCCGCGGGCCAGCTCGGAGAGCTGGTACTCGTGTGAAGGATCGTAGAAGAGGTTGGTCTTGCCGTCCCCCGTCCACAGGCTCTGGTGGGTGTGCATGCCGCTGCCGTTGATGCCGAAGAAGGGTTTGGGCATGAACGTGGCGTACAACCCGTGGCGCTGCGCGATCGCCTTGAGGGTGGTGCGGAAGGTGACCGCGTTGTCGGCCGTGCGCAGTGCATCGTCATACTTGAAGTCGATCTCGTGCTGGCCGCTGGCCACCTCGTGGTGGCTCGCTTCGACGACGATGCCCAGCTCTTCGAGCGCCTGCACCATCTCCTTGCGCACGTTGGCCGCCTCGTCGGTGGTGATGTCGAAGTAGCCGGCCTGGTCATGCGGCAGCGGCTCGACGCCTGGCGCAGCGCTGCCGTCGAGCCGCTCGGACGTGCGGCGGAGCATGAAGAACTCGAGCTCCGGCCCGGTCATGAGCTTGAAGCCCATCTCCTGCGCACACGTGATCTGACGGCGCAGGACCCCGCGCGGGTCGCCGGCGAACGGCTCCCCCTCAGGGGTGTAGACGTCGCAGACGACCTTCGCCGTCGGGTTCTCGTCCCGCTCCCAGGGGATGATCCCGAAGGTCTCGAGGTCAGGATCCAGGTACATGTCGCTCTCGTGGATGCGGGCGAAGCCCTCGATGCTCGACCCGTCGAACCACAGGCCGTGGTCAACCGCGTCGGCGAACTTGTGGAAAGGGATGTGGACGTTCTTGACCACCCCGAGGATGTCGGTGAACTGGAGGCTGACGAATCGGACGTGGGCCGCTTCGGCCTGCTGCCAGGCGCGCTCCTTGAGCGCGGCACGATCGGTAGCCATACGCTGCGTTGCTCCTTGTCGACTCAGTGTGTCGTACCCCGTCACCCACGAGGCAGGGTAGCTCCGGCTCCTACCGATGCCCTGATCTTGAGCGCGAGCTGGAGATCGAGGCGCGTATCGGGATCCTCGAGGTCGGTGCCCCCGAGGAGCTCCCGGATGCGCTCCAGGCGGTAGATCAGGGTGTTGCGGTGGACGTGGAGGTCGCGGGCGGCCTGCATGTGATTGCCGCCAGCGGCGAAGAAGGCGGCCAGCGTCTGCACGAGCTCCGAGCGGTGCTGCCGGTCGTACGCCGCGAGCGGGCCGAGGAGGTCGGCCTGGAAGGCTTCCAGCTCGGGGTGGCCGGCCAGGTGGAAGATCAGCCGCAGCGCGCCCAGGCGGGCGAAGTGCAGGGTGGTCGCACCGCCCGGCATGCTAGCGGCGATCTCGGCCGCCTGGATGGCCTCGCGCAACGCGGCGTGGTGGCTCGTCGCGCGGCCGGGGCTTCGCCCAACACCCGCGACCACCGGGATCGTGTCGGGCGCGAGCGCGCGCTCCAGCTCCAGGCGCAGGTGGTCGACCCAGCCCGTGGCCTGGGCCCACTGGGTCGGGTCCACCTCGCGTGGGCAGGGCACGAGCACCTGCACGGTCCCATCGCGCTCACGCAGGAGCGTCGAGACGTTGGCCAGCACCAGGCGGCGGCGCACCACGTCCACGAAGCGCTGCTGCTGGCGAGGCGCGACCGGTCGCCCGCGTGGCAGGCGCGGTCGCAGCACGAAGACGAGGTGAGACTGGGCAAGGTCGTACCCGAGCGACCGAGCACGGGCGTGAAGCTGGTCGAGGGCAGGCGCCGGATTGTCCAGCAGCTCCTCCAGGAAGTCGCCCTGGATGCGCAGCCGCGCCTCGACGACCGCCGATTGCTTGGCCAGCTCGATGGCCAGCACCGACGCGGCGCGGTCGGCCACCCGGTGGTCGAACTCGGTGAAGTCGTCGCGGTCGCCGGCGACGGCCAGGTAGCCCTCGACGGCCTCGCGGAGGACGAGCGGGCGCACGAGTGCCGCCAGCGCGCCGCCGCCAGCGACCCGAAGCGAGGTCAAGCGCGTGTCCACGCCGTCGAGCTGCCCTTCCCAGACCCGGCGGCGCAGGTGGGCGATGCCTTCGAGGCTGGCCCGGTCGCCTCCTGCCTGGAGGGTGGGCTGGAAGTGCTCATCCAGCACGTAGACAGCCTTGCCGGTGACCTCGTGGACGATCGCTGCCAGCCGCTCCGACCCGCGATCCTCGACGAGCGTGGCGAGCAGGCGGTCGTACACGGCCTGGGCGCGCTCGGCGATAGCCCGGTCGCGATCCACGACGAGCGAGACGATAGCCCGCTCCACCTCGGCGAGGGCGGTGGTAGGGGGCACCTGGAACACCGGCGTGGCGCACTGGTCGACCTCGGCCAGGACGTCGGCGGCGACCCGCTCGTTGACGACGAAGGCGACGACACCCGTGGCGGCGACGTCGCGCAGGAGACGGGCAGTCGCGCGGTGGTCGCCGGCGTGGTGGAGCAAGCTGCTGGACAGGAGCCAGACCTCGCCAGGCTCGATTGAGCCGAGCGCGGCCGGCCGCGCTCGCAGCAGGCGAGCCCAGGTCACGGGCCTGGAGAGCCCGGCCGCGCCGGCGAGCAGGGTCGACTCCACCGGCAGGGCAAACCGGGCGACTTCGGACACTGTGACTAAAGCCATGTCGGGTTCCGCCGCCAAGCCCAGCTGCCGCGGGTGCCTGGACAGGGCAGATCATACAAGCCCGACACCGGGACGGGTAGGGCCGCCGGCCGGGGCCGGCCAGCCTGCCGGGGGGCGCACCTGCTACACTGGCGGGCAAGCGAAGAGCGATTGTCCGCCCTTTAACTGCGGCCCCGTGAGGCCGAGAAGGAGTGTGGCATGGGCCTGGATGGCCGAAGAGTGGTCGGCGCCCACAAGCTCCTGGGTGCCGATGACGTCAGGCGCGCGGTGGCGCGCCTCGCCCACGAGATCGTGGAGCGCAACCATGGGGTCGAGCGGCTCGTCCTCGTGGGGCTTCGGACGCGGGGAGTTCCGCTCGCCCACCGGCTGCAGCGGCTGATCGAGCAGTTCGAAGGCGCGTCGGTGCCGCTCGGCGAGCTGGACGTCGCGCTGTACCGCGACGACGTGCACCAGCGGGGAGCGCGGGTGCTGCAGCCCACCGAGATCCCCGTGGACGTGACCGACAAGACTGTCGTCCTGGTAGACGACGTGCTATACACCGGCCGGACCGCGCGGGCGGCGCTGGACGCGCTGATCGACCTGGGGCGGCCGCGCGCCATCCAGCTCGTCTGTCTGGTCGACCGCGGCCACCGCGAGCTGCCGATCAGGCCGGACTACGTGGGCAAGAACCTGCCCACCAGCCAGAGCGAGACCGTGAAGGTACACCTGGCAGAGGTGGATGGCGAGGACGAGGTGCTCCTGCTGCGGCCCGGCGAGCGGCTCGCGCGCGTGGAGCAGGTCCGTTCCTGGAAGGAGGGCAGGACATGAGCGCACGAGCCGGGCGCGGGACAGCCGTCCCGCCCGCTCCGACCGCCTGGTCCACGGCCCAGACGCCCGCCCCTGACGGGTTGGCCCCGGGCCGCGACGCCGGCGACGTGGGCGGGCGGGCGCTCCGACAGCGCCACCTGCTGGACCTGGATGACTACTCGGCCGCCGAGATCAGGACCATTCTCGACACGGCGGGCGTGATGAAGGGCGTGCTGGGGCGGCCGATCAAGCGCGTCCCTACGCTGCGTGGCAAGACCCTGGTGACCCTCTTCTACGAGGCCAGCACACGTACCCGCGTGTCGTTCGAGATGGCCGCCAAAGCGCTGGGGGCCGACACGATCGGCGTCACTGCCTCGACCAGCTCGGTGAGCAAGGGCGAGTCGCTGGTCGATACGGTCCGCACGCTCCAGGCGCTCGGCGCCGACGTGGTGGCCATGCGGCACCCGCAGGCAGGGGCGCCCTATGTGGTGGCAGACCAGGTGGCGGCCGCGGTGATCAACGCCGGGGATGGCTGGCACGCGCACCCCAGCCAGGCCCTCCTGGACCTCTTCACCATCCGCGAGCGGCTTGGCCGCATCGAAGGGCTGCGTGTGGCGATCGTCGGCGACATCCTGCACAGCCGGGTCGCCCGGTCGAACCTGTGGGGGCTCACGCGGATGGGCGCGCAGGTGGTGCTGTGCGGCCCGCCGACGCTGCTGCCGCCGTCGAGCTTCGGCGCGGGCCTGCCATGGCCGGTAGACGTAGCGTACCAGCTCGACCGCGCGCTCGCCGGTGCGGACGTGGTGATGGTGCTGCGCCTGCAGACCGAGCGGCAGGCGGGTGGGCTGCTGCCGAGTGTGCGCGAGTACGTGCGCCTGTACGGTCTGACGGAGGAGCGGCTGGCCGGGGCGAAGCCGGGCGCCCTGGTGATGCACCCGGGGCCGATGAACGAGGGCGTCGAGATCGATCCGCGGGTTGCGCGCAGCCCGCAGTCGACCATCGAGGAGCAGGTCGCGAATGGCGTCGCCGTGAGGATGGCACTGCTCTACCTGCTGGCGGGCGTGCGCGCCGAGATCGGGCAGGTAGCCTGATGGTGGCGCCAGGCCAGCCGCCCGACCCCCGGGGCCGGACCAGGTTCGTCGGCGGACGGGTGATCGACCCGGCCTCGGAGACCGACGCGGTCCTCGACCTCGTCGTCGACGACGGTCGGATTGTCGGCACCGCGCGCGGCTCAGGCGAGGCGGACGGCGAGACGCTGGTCGATGCGCGGGGGCTGGTGGTGGCGCCAGGGTTCATCGACCTCCACTGCCACCTGCGCGAACCCGGCGACGAGGACAAGGAGACGATCGCGACGGGCACGCGGGCGGCGGCAGCCGGCGGGTTCACCACCGTGTGCGCGATGCCGAACACGCATCCCTCGATCGACACCGCCTCCGACGTCGAGGCGGTGCTGGCGATTGCCCGGCGCGATGCAGTGGTGCGGGTACTGCCCACCGGCACGGTGACCAAGCAGCGCGCGGGGCGAGAGCTCTCGGAGATGGCCGACATGGCCGCGGCCGGCGCGGTCGCGTTCACGGATGACGGCCGCATGGTCCGGCCGGCCGGGCTCATGCGGCGGGCGCTGGAGTACACGCTCCTGGTTGGGAAGCCTGTCTCTGACCACGCCGAAGATCCAGAGCTGGTGGCGGGCGGCGTGATGAACGAGGGGCCGCTGGCAACGGCGCTGGGCCTGCAAGGGGTACCACACGAGGCCGAGGAGGTGGCCGTCGAGCGGGACCTGGCGCTGGCGCGGCTCACGGGTGGGCGGCTGCACCTGGCCCACCTGAGCGTGGCGGGGGCCGTGGAGGCGGTTCGCCGGGCGAAGGCCGCGGGGGTGCGGGTGACGGCGGAGGTAACCCCCCATCACCTGGCGCTCTCGGAGGCGTGCGTGGCGGGCAGGAGCCCCAGCCGGCGGTACGACACGCACGCGCGGGTGAACCCCCCACTGCGGACGCCAGAGGACGCCGCTGCGCTCCTGGACGGTGTGCGCGATGGGACGATCGACTGCATCGCGACCGATCACGCGCCCCACCGCTGGGTGGACAAGGCGTGCGAGTTCGACCAGGCCGCACCCGGCATCTCGGGCCTGGAGACGGCGTATGGCCTGCTGATGGGGCTGGTGCACGCCGGGAAGCTGAGCCTGGCGGAGCTGATCGCGGCGCTGACCGCGCGGCCGGCCGCGGCCTGGGAGCTGCCGTATGGCACACTCCGTCCAGGCGCGTCCGCGGACCTGGTGGTCCTGGATCCCGCGCGCACCTGGACGGTGGACCCGGAGCGGTTCGTGTCGAAGGGCAGGAACTCTCCGCTCCAGGGCCAGGCGCTGCGCGGCGCCATCCGCCTCACCATGCTCGGCGGCGTGGTGGTGTACGACGGCCCGCCGCCCTCGACCACCGCCGCTCAGCACGCCGTCTCTAGCCCGCAGCGCCAGTGACGCACTCTCCCCTCCTCCACGAGCACGCCTCGATGGCTCGCCAGAGCGGCCTGGCGCTCGAGGATGGGTCGGTCTACCTGGGCGAGCCGTTCGGCGCCGAGGTCGACGCGGCGGCCGAGGTCGTCTTCAACACCGGCATGACCGGCTACCAGGAGATCGCCACCGATCCCTCCTACCGCGGCCAGATGGTGGTGCTGACGCACCCACAGGTGGGGAACTACGGCGTCGCCCCGAGCGGGGATGAGTCGGTGCGGCCGTGGATCTCGGGGCTCGTCGTGCGTGAGTTGGCAGCGCACCCGCACCACTGGGAAGCGCGGGAGCGGCTGGAAGCCTACCTGGCGCGCTGGGGGGTACCCGGCCTGCAGGGCGTCGACACGCGGGCACTGGTGCGGCGGCTTCGGAGCGAAGGTACGCTGCGCGGCGTGCTGCGGATCAGCCGGCCAGGTGGGTTCACGCCGGCCGACCTGGAACAGCTCCGGGCCGACGCCCGCCTGGCGCCCTCGGTCTCGCAGCTCGAGCTGGTGCACGACGTGAGCGGAATCCTGCCGGGTGTCGGGCCGCAGGCGTCGGGTGTCGGGTATCGGGAATCGGAGACCCCACCTGCCACCGGTGCGTCGTCCGATACGCGCGCCGAAGTCGCGGTCCTGGACCTCGGGGCCAAGTGGACCATCCTGCGGTCCCTGGAGCGCCGCGGCATCCGGCCGCGCGTCTTCCGCTGGGACGCCCGGGCGAACGAGATGCTGGCGGCGAAGCCGAAGGCGATCGTGGTGTCGAACGGACCGGGCGACCCGGCCCGTCTGCCGAGCGTGGTGGAGGAGCTGCGCGCGCTGGTGGCGTCGGGCACCCCACTCCTGGGCATCTGCCTGGGGCACCAGCTCCTTGGGCTGGCGGCCGGGGCGACGACCAGCCGGCTGCGCTACGGCCACCACGGCGGTAACCACCCGGTGCTCGATCTCGCCTCTGGCCGGGTGACCATCACCACCCAGAACCACGAGTTCCAGGTGGACCGCGACTCGCTGCCGCCCGGGAGCGGGTTCGAGGTGTCGCAGGTGGACCTCAACGATGGCTCGGTGGAAGGGCTCCGCCATCGGGAGCTGCCGGTCTGGTCGGTGCAGTACCACCCGGAGGGGTGCCCCGGGCCGCAGGACAGCCAGCCGCTGTTCGACGAGCTCCTGGTCCGGGCGGGGGTCGCGGCGCACACGCCTGCCCCAGTCGTGCGGGGGGCGGGAACGCTCGGCATGAAGGGAGTGGCTTCGCAGCCCGGCACCCCGCGTGCCGGGGACGCGAGAGACCTCTCGGGGCTGCGGTCTGGCGATCACGCACCCACCCCTTCTACGGAGGGCGGGAGGACCCCCTCTACGGAGGGCGCGGGGGCTCCTTCTGTGAGGGGTGCGGGGGCTCCTTCTGTGAGGGGTGCGGGGGCTCCGCCTCGGAGGGGTGCGGGGGGCGAAGCCCCCCGCGGATCTCCCCGTCACCCACGCTCCCCTGGAGGGGAGCGGGGGCTGGGGGGTGAGGGGTGAGAGTGTTAGTGATCGGCTCAGGGCCGATCGTCATCGGGCAGGCAGCCGAGTTCGACTACGCGGGCACCCAGGCGTGCAAGGCGCTGCGCGAGGAGGGGCACCAGACGGTCCTGGTGAACTCGAACCCGGCCACCATCATGACTGATCCAGGCGTGGCCGACCGCACCTACGTAGAGCCCCTCACACCTGAGTACCTTGAGCTGGTGATCGCCCGCGAGCGGCCAGACGCGCTCCTGGCGGGCCTGGGCGGGCAGACGGGCCTGAACCTGGCCGTGGCGCTCGCCGACGGCGGTGTGCTCGATCGCTACGGCGTGCGGGTGCTCGGCACGCCAATCGAGTCGATCCGGGCGGCGGAAGACCGCGACCTGTTCAAGAAGCTCCTTCAGGAGATCGGGGAGCCCAGCGCGGAGAGCGCCGTGGCCCACCGGGTGGACGAGGCGGAGGCGATCGCAACTCGCATCGGGTATCCGGTGATCGTCCGCCCCGCGTTCACGCTCGGGGGGACCGGTGGTGGGACGGCCTACGCGCCCGAGCAGCTCCGGTCGATCGCCGCGTCCGGCATCTCGGCCAGCCCTGTCGACCAGGTGCTGGTGGAGCGGTCGCTGCTAGGCTGGAAGGAGATCGAGTACGAAGTGATGCGGGACGCCGCGGACACGTGCATCACGGTCTGCAACATGGAGAACGTCGACCCGATGGGCGTCCGCACGGGCGACTCCATCGTGGTGGCTCCATCGCAGACGCTCTCCGACCAGGAGTACCAGATGCTGCGGTCCGCCTCGATCCGCATCATACGCGCGCTGGGCGTCGTCGGCGGGTGCAACGTGCAGTTCGCGCTCGAGCCGCGGTCGCGCACGTACGCCGTGGTCGAGGTGAACCCACGGGTCAGTCGCTCCTCGGCGCTCGCGTCCAAGGCGACGGGGTACCCGATTGCGCGCGTAACCGCGAAGATCGCCGTCGGCAAGCGCCTGGACGAGATCCCGAACGCGGTCACCCGGCGGACGACCGCGGCCTTCGAGCCGGCGCTGGACTACCTGGTGGTGAAGATCCCACGCTGGCCATTCGACAAGTTCCCGTATGGCGACCGCCGCCTGGGGACCCAGATGAAGTCGACGGGTGAGGCGATGGCGATCGACCGGAGCTTCGAGGCGGCGCTCCAGAAGGCGGTGCGGTCGCTGGAGGTGCGCCACCGGGACCTCCTGTGGGAAGACCCGGCGTGGACCGAGGCCGACCTGGAGCGGCTGATTCGCGAGCCGAACGACCTCCGGCTGTGGGCGCTCATGGCGGCCCTGAGACGCGACCACCCGCCCGAGCGGCTGGCCGAGTGGTCGGGGATCGACGAGTTCTTCATCTACAAGCTGGCCAACGTCGTCGGGATGGAGCGGACACTCCTCGGCACGGAGGCGCTCATGCCGGCGCTGGTGCGGCAGGCCAAGCGGCTGGGCTTCTCCGACCGGCAGATCGGCACGCTGGTGGACGAGCTGCCGGATCGCGTGCGGCAGCGGCGCCAGGAGTGGGGCATCCGGCCCACCTACAAGATGGTGGACACCTGCGCGGCCGAGTTCGAAGCGGTGACGCCGTACTTCTACAGCACGTACGAGAGTGAGAACGAGGCCGCGCCGCTCCAGGGCGCGAAGGTCGTCGTGCTCGGCTCCGGTCCGATCCGGATCGGCCAGGGCATCGAGTTCGACTACTGCTCGGTGCGTGCGGCCGAGGCGTTGCGCGCGCAAGGGATCCAGAGCGTCATGGTCAACTCGAACCCGGAGACGGTGAGCACGGACTTCGACGCCTCGAGCCGGCTCTACTTCGAGCCGCTGGACGAGGAGTCGGTGCGCGACGTGCTGGAGAATGAGGCGGTCGACGACGTGAGCCCGCCAGTGATGGTCCAGTTCGGCGGCCAGACGGCGATCAACCTGGCCGAGCCGCTGGCGACCGCGGGGCACCGGCTGGTTGGCTCGGATCTGCGGGCGATCGAGGTGGCGGAGGACCGCGACCAGTTCTCCGACCTGCTGGACCACCTGGCGATCCCACAGCCGCCAGGTGCGATCGTCGCCTCTCCGCAGGAGGCAGTGGCGGCGGCGGAGCAGCTTGGCTACCCGGTGCTCGTGCGGCCCTCATTCGTGCTGGGGGGCCGGGCGATGGAGATCTGCCGCAACGCCGCGGAGCTGCGGTCGTTCGCGGCGCTCGCCAAGGAGGCCTCCGGGAAGCACCCGCTGCTGGTCGACAAGTACCTGGAGGGCACCGAGATCGAGGTGGACGCGGTCTGTGACGGCCAGGAGGTACTGATCCCGGGGATCGTGCAGCACGTGGAGCGGGCCGGTGTGCACTCGGGCGACAGCATCGCGCTCTACCCGGCCCCGGGCCTGACCGACGACCAGGTGGAGCTGGTCACGCAGTACACGACGACCATCGGCCGGGCGCTGGAGGTGAAGGGACTCTTCAACATCCAGTATGTCGTCTACCGGGGCGAGGTGTACGTGCTGGAGGTGAACCCGCGAGCGAGCCGCACCGTACCCTTCCTCTCCAAGGTGACCGGCGTCCCGATGGTCGACGTGGCGGTGCAGACGGCGTTTGGCGTGCCGCTGGCCGAGCAGGGGTGGGGCGTTGGCCTCTGGCCCGCCCAGCCGCTGGTGGCCGCCAAGGCGCCCGTCTTCTCTATGTCGAAGCTGACCCAGGTGGACACCTACCTTGGCCCGGAGATGAAATCCACGGGCGAGGTGATGGGCCTGGGGAGCCGCGCGGCCGAGGCGCTGGGGAAGGCGCTGCTGGCGGCGGGGATTGGCCTGGCACGGGATAGCCGCCGCGCCGGCGTGCTGCTCTCGATCGCCGACAAGGACAAGCCGGAGGCAGGGCCGTACGTGCGCCGGCTGGCCGCGTTCGGGTTCGACCTGCTGGCCACGGAGGGCACCGCCCGATACATCCGCGAGGCGCTGAGCCTGCCGGTGGAGATGGTGACCAAGAAGCTGGGCGAGGGCCATCCGAATGTGGTCGACGCGATCCAGGCGGGGCGGGTGGCGGCCGTGGTGAACACCGTCGCCGGCGAGCGGCGGCCGTTGCGCGACGGCTTCGAGATCCGCCGCGCGGCTACCGAGCGGCGCATCCCGTCATTCACCAGCCTGGATACCCTCGGCGCCGCGCTCGCAGGACTGGAGCTCTCCGTCGCCCCGCGTGTGCTGGCGGTCGAGGAGTATCGGGCCCAGCCCGCGGCAGCCGACCGCGTGGGGCTGGTGGCCAGCGGGTAACGGCCCGCCTACAACGCCGCCCGGCGCCGGCGCACCCTCCTTGCTACGTCGCTTGCTGGGCCGGAAAAGGCACGGCTAGTATCCCCGCGGCATGCTGCCGTCTCGCTGGCTCATTGCCGGCTTCGTCGCACTGGCCACGAGCCTGCTGCTCGCGTGCGGGCCGAACGCCCTGCCGCGCCGGGCAGCCGCGGCGGTGGAGCCGGTCGCCGCTATCCAGGCGGGTGCTGCGCCGCAGGTGCCGGTTGCGCAGCTCATCGGCGGGAGCCAGCTCGAGGGGCGGCTGCTGTTCGTCAAGGAGGGGAACGTCTGGCTGTGGGAGAACGGCGGTGCGCGTCCGCTTGGGGAGGGCGATACCTGGCGGCAGCCACGCTGGGCCCCCGACGGGAAGCGGTTCGCCTACGTGCTGCGGGGCAACAGCTTCTCCGACATCGTCGTGGCCGACCTCCAGGGAAACACGCAAACTCGCCTGACCCGATCGCAGTCGCGGATCCTCGAGGAGAATGACTGGAACTTTCGCCCGACGTGGTCGCCCGACGGCAAGCAGATCGCGTTCATCTCTGACGCGAGCTCGTCCAACCTGAACCTGTGGCTCATGAATGCCGCCGACGGCAGCGGCAAACGCCCGCTCGCCACGCCTGGCCTGGTCCAGGAGACGGTGGACGAGCTGGCGTGGTCGCCGGACGGGTCGCAGCTCGCCGTAGCGCTCTTCTCCGGCGGCGTGAGCCAGGTGGCCATTGTCCCGACGGGCACGCGCGCCCGGCAGTCAGGGCAGGTCCTCACCGACATTCCTGGCGGCGCGCTCGACCCGGCGTGGTCGCCGGACGGCCGGTGGATCGCCTACGCGGCGCGCGAGGGGAAAGGCGTCGACGTCTTCGTGATGGCTGCCGACGGCTCCCGGCGCCAGCGACTCACCGACGATGGACTCGCTCGGTCGCCTGCCTGGAGCCCTGATGGGCGATCCATCGCCTACCTCTCGGCCCAGGGCGGGACGTTCGACGTGTGGGTGGTCGACGTGCAGGCGCCCGGGTCGAGCGGGCTGGAGGCGACGGGCCGGCGCCAGCTCACGCGGAACCTGGGGCTCGACGCGACGTCGGGGGTCTCATGGGGACGCTGAGAACGCCGCCACCGCCGCGCGGCGGCGCCCCGGGAGACGCGTGTGGGGGATGAAGGCGCGCGGGTTGCCTCGGAAGGTCCTGCCAGCCTTCGCGCGAGTACGACCTCGCAGCACGGGCACGCGGCTGGGTGCGCGGCCAGAGCGGCGGCGGCGGCGCGGCTGGGAGCCGAGCGCCGGCGGCTCTTCGTCGTCGGGGCGCTCTTGTCGCTCGCCGTCCCACTCGTCCCCTACCTGACGGGCACCTGGGAGACGCTGTGGTTCGGGCTCGCGGCTTCAGCGCTGCCGCTGCCGATCCGCTCGGCGGTTTTCCTGGTCGGCTTCCAGGCGATCGTGGCGGTGGTGACACTGCCGTTCGCCGCGTACGGCGGGCTCATCCTGCCGCACGCGTTCGGACTCTCGCGCCAGGGCTGGCGAGACTGGGTGGCCGACTGGGCGAAGGGGGCTGGGCTGGGCATGGCGCTGGGCAGCCTGGGCGGGGGCGCCTACCTCTGGTCGGTCCTCACGTTCGGCGGAGGCTGGTGGTGGGTCTTCGGCCTGCTCGTCTCCACCGCCACAGTGCTGCTGGTGTTCGTCACGCCGTACCTGCTTGTGCCACTCTTCTTCAAGATGCGCCCGCTGGCCGACCAGGCGGCGGCGGAGCGGATCCGCGCGCTCCTGCGACGGGCGGGAGCCGAGGTGCGGGAGGTCGCCTCGCTGGACTTCTCGCGGCGCACGGCCGAGGCGAACGCCGCGGTCATCGGCCTCGGCCGGTCGCGCCGGGTGGTGCTCGCCGACACGCTGCTGGCCGACTTTCCGGCGCGTGAGGTCGACGCGGTCGTCGCGCACGAGCTGGGGCACCACGTCCACCGCGACGTGGCGCGCCTGCTCGCCCTCTACCTGGCCATCCAGTGGGTTGGCCTGGCGCTGGCCGCCTGGCTGGCCCCCGCCGCCCTGCCCATCCTGAGCCTGCCGCACCTCGGCTACGTGCCCGGGTACCCGGCGCTGCTGGCGGCGGCCGAGCTGTATCTCCTCCTGCTCACGCCGCTGACCGGCTGGTGGTCCCGGCAACTGGAAGCCGCCGCCGACACCTTCGCGCTGCAGCTCACGGGCGACCCCCCGGCGTTCGCCTCGGCCATGCGGCGGCTTGGCTGCCAGAACCTGGTGGAGCTGTGGCCGCCCCGCTGGGCCGAACTGCTGCTGGGCACGCACCCGGCGCTGGGCCGACGCATCGCTCGGGCGGAGGGTCCTGGCTGATGGCGGCGACGCCGGCCCGCTCGGGCGAGGCGCGCGTGCGCACGCCGGTCGGGCCACCCCCGCTGGCGCTGCGGCTGGCGGCGGTCCTCGCTGTCCCGTTGCTGCTGTACGCGCTGGTGGCAACCGGTCAGAAGGCCCTCGACAACTACCAGCTCAACCAGGAGGCGGACACGCTCCGCGCCGAGGTACGGGCCCTCCGGGACGAGAACGTGCGGCTGCAGGAGGAGATGGCGGCCGCACGCACGGACGCGGCGATCGAAGCGGTTGCCCGGGAGCAGCTCGGGCTGGTGAAACCAGGGGACAGCGCGGTGGTGCTGGTGCCGGCCGGGCAGCAGGAGCAGACGATGGAACCCACGCCGCGGCCGGCCCCGCCCCCACCACCTCCGTGGCAGCAGTGGTGGAACGTCTTCTTCGGCCCAAAGGCGGGCGGCTGAGCGCGAAGCGCTCAGGGGGCACAGGGTGGTAGCGGCAGCTTCCCGGGTGGTCGGCGTGGCCCTGCGGGACGTGGCGGCGCGCAGCGACCTGTTCCAGGCGGGGAAGAGGCTGGTCGTCGGGTTCTCAGGCGGGCAGGACTCCACCTGCCTGCTGCACGCGCTGGTGGAGATGGGGCGTGCGGTCGACTTCGAGGTGGTCGCGACGCACGTGGACCACGGGCTGCGTGCCGACTCCGGGGCAGACGCGGCGCGCGCGGTCGACATCGCCCGCGGGCTTGGGGTCAGAGCCGTCGCGCGGCGGGTCGACGTGGGCGCGTACCGCAGGCGGCTCCGGCAGTGGTCCATCCAGCAGGCGGCGCGGGCGGCGCGCTACCAGGCGCTGGCCCAGGTAGTGGCCGAGGTGGACGCCGACGCGCTGATGGTGGCCCACACGGCCGACGACCAGGCCGAGACCGTGCTGCTGAACCTGCTGCGTGGCTCGGGGCTGGCCGGGCTGGCCGGGATGCGGCTGGACGAGACGATCAGCCCGGCGCGGCTCGGCCCAGCCGCGCCGGAGCTGGGCGATCGGCCGGTTCCGGTCCCCGAACGGCTGCGCCTGGTCCGCCCTCTGCTACGTATCGAGCGTCGGACGACCCTCGCGTACTGTGCCGAGCTCGCCCTCCCCATCGTCGCCGATGCCTCCAACCTGTCCCGCGCGTACACCCGGAACCGCGTGCGCCTGGATGTGCTGCCCGTCCTGGAGCAGCTCAACCCGGCGGTGCGCACGGTCCTCGCCCGCACGGCGGACCTGGTGGCAGACGAACAGGCGGCGCTGGACGGCGTGGCGCGGACGCTGCACGCGTCGCTCGCGCGACCGGCCGGCCGGCGCACGCTCGCGTACGACCGCTCCGCCTGGGAGTCGCAGCCCCGTGGCCTCCAGCGCCGCCTGCTGCGGCTGGGGATCGAGACCCTCACCGGCGGGCTCGAGGACGTGCCGGCCGGTTCCCTGGAGGACGCGCTCGACGTGCTGCGGGCCGGGCGGGCCGGGCGGGCGTACCACCTGCCGCGGAACGTGGAGCTCACCGTCCTGGAGCAGCGCCTCCTGCTGCAGGTGCGCGAGCCCGCCCCCGGGCGGCAGCCGCCTTTTCCTTCGGCGGCCGGAGGGCCGAGCGTATAATCGTCCGGCAGCCGCGAGCGCGTCCTCTAGCGGGGGTCGGCGGCGGTTCGCGTGGTGCATGCTGGCTGACGACACCCCCTACCCCTGCCCGACCCCGGAGGGCACGACTGTTTATGGAAACGAAGTGGCTGCGAAATAGCTTCGTCTACTTGATCATCCTGGTCGCAATCATCGCCCTCTTCTTCACGGTCGTGCAGCAAGGGGGCGGCCAGGAGGTCAAACAGATCGCCATCAACGAGCTGGCGCAGCAGGTCAAGACCGGCAACGTGACGTCGATCGAAGTCACTGAGGACCGGGCGGTCGCCACGACCAAGGGCGATCAGAAGTTCACGTTCCGCAAGGAGCGCGACGCCTCGGTGCCACAGATGCTCGCCAGCTTCGGCGTGACTCCGGCGGAGATGGCGCAGGTCAAGTACGTCGTCAAGGAGCCGCCGCAGATCAGCAACTGGCTTGGCATCCTGGTCAACCTGCTCCCGCTGATCTTCTTCGGGGCGATCCTGCTGTTCATGATGCGGCAGGCGCAGGGGTCCAACAACCAGGCGCTCTCGTTTGGCAAGAGCCGCGCGCGGATGTTCATGGGGAACAAGCCCACGATCACGTTCACCGACGTGGCGGGCGTGGAAGAGGCGAAGCAAGAGCTGCAAGAGGTGGTGGAGTTCCTGAAATACCCGGAGAAGTTCTCCGCGCTTGGGGCCCGCATCCCGAAGGGGGTGCTGCTGGTGGGCCCGCCGGGCACGGGCAAGACACTGCTCTCGCGAGCCGTGGCCGGGGAAGCGGGAGTGCCGTTCTTCAGCATCTCGGGCTCCGAGTTCGTGGAGATGTTCGTGGGCGTGGGCGCCAGCCGGGTGCGCGATCTGTTCGACCAGGCGAAGCGGAACGCGCCGTGCATCGTCTTCGTGGACGAGATCGACGCCGTCGGGCGCCAGCGTGGCGCCGGGCTGGGTGGCTCGCACGACGAGCGGGAGCAGACGCTCAACCAGATCCTGGTGGAGATGGACGGCTTCGACGGCAACACCAACGTGATTGTGATCGCGGCGACCAACCGGCCGGACGTGCTGGATCCCGCCCTGCTGCGGCCCGGCCGCTTCGACCGGCAGGTCGTGCTGCCGAACCCGGACATCAACGGGCGCAAGGCGATTCTGGAGGTGCACGCGCGGGGCAAGCCATTCGACAAGACGGTGGCACTCGACACGCTGGCGAAGGTCACGCCTGGCTTCTCGGGTGCCGACCTGGCCAACCTGATCAACGAGGGCGCCATTCTCGCCGCACGGCGCAACAAGAAGACGATCGGCATGCCCGAGCTGGAGGAAGCTATCGACCGGGTCATCGCCGGCCCGGAGCGCCGCAGCGCGGTGATGTCGGCCAGGGAGAAGGAGCTGACCGCGTACCACGAGGGCGGCCACGCCATCGTGATGCACTTCCTCGAGCAGCACGACCCGGTCCACAAGATCTCGATCGTCGCCCGCGGGATGATGGGTGGGTACACCAAGCCCCTGCCGCCCGAAGACCGCCACTACATGACCAAGAGCCAGTTCGAGGCGATGCTCGCCTCAGCGCTCGGCGGCCACGCGGCGGAAACCGTGGTCTATGGCGAGATGAGCACCGGCGCCGAGAACGACATTGGCAAGGCCACCAACATCGCTCGCAAGATGGTCAAGGAGTACGGCATGAGCGAGCGGCTGGGGCCGGTGGCGCTGGGCCATAAGGAGGAGCTGATCTTCCTCGGCCGGGAGATTGGCGAGCAGAAGAACTACTCGGAGAAGGTCGCCGAGGCGATCGACGAGGAGATCCGCCGCCTGATCGACGAGGCCTACCTGAAGGCGGTGGAGATCATCACCGAGCACCGTGACATTCTGGACAACCTGGCGCGGGCGCTGGTGCAGCTCGAGACGCTCGAGGGCGAGAACCTGGAGCGCATCCTCCGCGGCGAGCCGCCCGACTTCGGCGGGACGGCGGCGGAGACGCCGCAGCCCGCTGCTCAGGTGCCTGCCGAGCCGGCCCCGCGCGAGCGGCCGGCGGTCAAGCCGGTCCCCCGCCTGGCGCCGGGCAGCGCCAGCAGCACGAGCTGAGCCGCGCGGGCCCGGGCCCGCGCGGCCTCATCGGGCTCGTCAACGCGCCTGGACCGTTTCACAGGTCTGACCGCGAATGAGTCGCTACGCATGCGGGTACGTGCCGACCGCTCGACGCGGGTCTTGGCTGCGTGAATAGCAGATTGAGCGCTCCACCCGGTTGGTGACGGACGTGATCTCAGACGCACGGATTGGGGGAGGGCACCCCGGGTAGGCCCTCTCTCCGGCGCACCCCGAGCGGACTGGCGATCGGCCGGCGAGCAGCCGCGAGGGTGAACGCCTCGCCTCAGCTGCTGAGGCGGTCGGCGCGCTGAAGCTATCGGGTTGGGGGCGGCGCGGGCGTGGCGATGGACGCTGCGCTGCGAGTGGCCGCGATTGTGACACGGCGCCCCCTTGACACCCGGCAGGCCCCGTGTACTTTATTCAGTGCATGAACCAAGTGCCGACGTTGCGGGGCGGCGGGGGGTTGATGCGCGAGCTGAATGCGACAGCGCTGCTCAATCTGATCAAGGAGCGCGGCCAGATCTCGCGGATCGACCTCGCCCACACGTCCGGCCTCAGCCCGGCCGCGGTGACGGTGATCACCCGGGCCCTGATCCGGCGCGGGCTCGTGCGGGAGACCGGGCCCGGCGAGTCGCGTGGGGGGCGGCGCTCCGTCCTTCTCCAGCTCGAGCCGTCGGCCGGGTACGTGGTTGGCCTGAAGCTTATGGAGCAGGCTGCCGCCTTGGCCGTCACGGATCTCGCCGCCAACGTGGTGTTCCACGAGGTCCACCGCGTGGACGTTCGCGGCCAGGGTCCTACAGCCGCGGTCGAGCCCGTGCGGGCCGCATTGCGGGCGGCGCGCATCGCGCCCGAGCGGCTGTACGGGGTGGGGGTTGGGCTCTCGGGCGTCATCGACGCGGAGGCTGGCGTCTGCCGCTACTCGGCCCTGCTCGGCTGGCGCGACGTGGACGTGCGGGCGCCGCTGGAGGCGGCGCTGGGCCATCGTGTGTGGGTGGACAACGACGTGAACACGCTCGCGATCTACGAGCAGTGGTTCGGCGCCGGGCGTGGGCAGTCCAACGTCCTCGTGGTGACGGTCGGCCGTGGGGTGGGCCTGGGCATTGTGGCCCAGGGCGCGTTCTACCGTGGGTCGACCGGGGGCGCGGGCGAGTTCGGGCATACGACGCTCGTGCCCGATGGCCCCGAGTGCTCGTGCGGCAAACAGGGCTGCCTGGAGGCGTACGTGTCGGACGCCGCGATCGTGCGCGCCGCCCGTGGCGCGGGGTGCGAGGTGGAAGACGTCGCAGCGGTGCGTGCCGCGGCCCAGAGGGGTGATCCAGGCGCGCGGCAGGCGTACGACGAGGCGGGGCGGGCACTTGGGATTGGCCTGGCCAACCTCGTCAACCTCTTCGACCCCGGACTGATCGTGCTCGCCGGCGAGGGAGCGGTCGCCGGCGACTTGCTGTTCGGGCCGATGCGTGCGGCGCTTGCGCGGTACGTCTTCGATCGCCTGGGGGCGAACCTGCGTATCGTCATCGAGCCGAGTGGCGACGAGAGCTGGGCGCGGGGCGCCGCCAGCCTCGTCCTGCGGGAGCTCTTCCGCGGACCGCTGCGGGAAGCCGCAGACGGGTGGCCGCGCCGGCGCCTGCAGGCGGTCGGCTGATGGCGGGCGACCCAGCGTGGCTTCGGGCCGCATATCGCCGTCGAGGAGGAACTCGCCTATCGACTGTGAACCTGGGCTGGTGGACCTGCAGCTTCGTGAGGCCGCAGGGCGTCTCGCTCCACCGCGTCGAGTCCGCTGCGACAGCGGACGCCGAGGTGGCATTCCAGAACAGGAGTTTCCGATGCGTTCACGGTTCTGGGTCGTCCGGCTCGTGGTCGCGGCGACCTTCCTCTCAAGCCTGGCCCTCTCCTCGGGGGTTGCGTCTGCGCAGCAGACGACCACCATCACGTTCTGGCACGGCTACAGCCCCGCCGAGATCGAGGTGCTGCAGAACCGCGTGATCCCAGCCTTCGAGGCCGCCTACCCTGGCATCAAGGTGAATGCGCAGGCGATCCCGTACGACGAGCTCCGCCGGAAGCTGCTGGCCGGCATAGCTGGCGGTGAGACGCCCGATGTGCTGCGGGCGGACATCATCTGGGTGCCGGAGCTCGCCGATATGGGCGCCCTGGTGCCGCTCAGCGATGTGATGCCGGACTTCTGGGATTACGCGGCGACGGTCTTCCCCGGGCCGCTCCAGACGAACCAGTGGCAGGGCAGGTACTACGGCCTGCCGCTCGACACCAATACGCGCGTCCTGATCTACAACCAGGCGCTCTACCAGCAGGCTGGCATCGAGACGCTCCCGGCGACGGTCGACGAGTTCGAGGCCAGCATGGCCCGTATCAGCGGGCTCGGGCCGGACATCTACGGCTACGCCGAGTCGGGACCGGGTGCCTGGTCCGTGTTGCCGTGGGTCTTCTCCTTCGGGGGCGACATCACCGATCCTGCGGTGACGAGCGCCTACGGCTACGCGAATGGGCCGGCGACCGTAGCCGCCGTCACCCGCTTCAAGCAGTGGCTGGACGCGGGCTACCTGTCGCCGAGCGTGCTGGGCGGGGGTATCGGCACCTCCGATGGGTTGGGCAAGAACCTGTACGGGAACGTCCTGGATGGGCCGTGGATGAAGCCGATCCTGGCGGGACAGTTCCCCGACCTGAGCTACGACTTCGCGCTCGTGCCCGCGGGCCCCGGCGGCAGCAGCTCCGTGGTCGGCGGCGAAGACATTGTCGTGTTCGAAGCCAGCCAGCAGAAGGAGGCCGCGCTTGCCTTCGTCCGCTTCATGCTCGGGGAGAACGCCCAGCTTGAGATGGGTAAGATCGGTCAGATGCCCGTGCTCAATAGCCTGGTCGGCAATCCAGACTTGCCCAGCTACTACCAGGTCTTCATGTCGCAGCTTCAGACCGCGAAGGCCCGTACGCCGCACCCGAAGTGGGCCAAGATCGACCAGGCGTTCAGCGAAGCGGTCGAGAAGGTGCTGCGTGACCAGGCTGACCCGCAGAGCGCACTGGACGAGGCGGCGGACACCATCACCCGGTTGATCGAGGGCGGCTAGCGCGCTCTCTCCCCGCGCTAGCCTGGGCGGTGGGGGTGAGCCGTGCACCCCCCACCCCCCTCGGCTGGCCGGATGACCCGTGGACTCCCTCACCACCGTTGCTCCCACCAGTCGGCGGCACCCGAGGGCTGCCGCCCGCCCCTCCGCGCTGCGCCGGGCGCTGCCGGTCTACCTGTTCATGCTCCCGGCGCTGGCGCTGTTCGTGGCCTGGTGGGTCTACCCGCTCGCCAACTCCTTCGTGATGAGCTTCTACAAGTGGAACCTCATCAAACCCAGCGTCTTCATCGGCCCGGACAACTACGAGCGGGCGCTGCGGGACCCGGTGTTCTGGACGGCGCTGCGGAACACCCTGGCCTACGTCGCGATCACCGTGGCGGGTCAGATGGTGCTGGGACTCGGCGCCGCACTGCTGCTGGACCGCAGGCTGCGCTTCCGTGCCCTCTTCCGCGCCATCTACTACCTCCCGGTCGTCTCCTCGTGGGTCGTCGTCTCGCTGATCTTCGTCTACCTGTACAACAGCCAGGCAGGTGCGGTGAACTTCCTCCTGCGGGACGTGTTCCACGTCATCCCCCGCAACATCAACTGGCTGGGCGACCCGGCCACGGCGCTACCGGCCATCGCGGTGCTGGGCATCTGGAAGGGGATCGGCTGGACGATGGTCATCTTCCTGGCCGGGCTCCAGAGCGTTCCCGCCGATCTTTACGAGGCTGCCGCTATCGACGGCGCGGGCGGCTGGCAGCGGCTGCGCCACATCACCGTGCCGCTCCTGCGCACCACCACGCTCTTCGTGCTCGTGATGCTGGTGATCGGCGGGTTCCAGGCGTTCATCTCGATCTACATCATGACCGCGGGTGGCCCGCTGCGCAGCACGGAGGTGCTGCTGACCTACATGTACAAGGAGGCGTTCGAGAGCCTCGACCTGGGCTACGGGGCGGCCCTGTCGTACCTGCTGGCCGCCGTCGTCTTCGTCGTCAGTCTGGCTGAGATCAAGCTCCTGCGGCGGGAGGTGCAGTACTGACCGTGCTGGCTAGACACCTGCTGCACACGCTCGGACGTTCCGCCCTGTACGCGATCGCGGTTGCCGGCGCGGTCGTCATGGTCATTCCGTTCCTGTATATGGTCGGGACTGCGCTGAAGCCCTTCGCATACGTGCTGGAGCTGCCGCCTGTCTTCATCCCGCGCCAGCCCACGCTGGACAACCTGGTTCGGGCGTGGACCAGCAACAACTTCCAGCAGTACTTCCTCAACAGCGTACTCGTGGCCACGAGCGCCACGGCGATCACGGTCGTCCTCTCCGCGATGCTCGCCTATGCGTTCGCCCGCTACGAGTTCCCCGGAAAGACCGTGCTGTTCTACGGGATCCTGGCAACGCTCATGATCCCCAGCATGGTTCTGATCATTCCACAGTTCGTGCTCGCCAAGAACCTCCGGCTGCTCAACAGCTTGTGGGGCCTGGTGGTTGTCTATTCGGCGGGCTCGGCGATCAATGTCTTTCTGCTGCGTGGCTTCTTCGAGGAGATCCCCAAGGACCTCGACGAAGCCGGACGGATCGACGGGTGCAACATCGTGACGCTCTTCTTCTATGTGATGCTGCCGCTCGCCAAGCCGGCGCTGGCGACGGTGGCCATCTTCTCCTTCCTCGCCTCGTGGGATGAGTTCACCTGGGCGGTCACCTCCATCTCGGACACCAGCCTGTACACGCTGCCTGTTGCGATCCGCATGTTCCAGCGGGCGTACGGGACCGAGTGGGGGCTCGTGTTTGCCGCCTCCCTCATCGCGGTCCTGCCGGCCATCAGCGTCTTCCTGGTCTTCCAGCGCTACTTCATCAAGGGTCTCGTAGCCGGAGCTGTCAAAGGCTGAAGCGGCCCGAGAGAGAAGGAGTCCACGTTGAGCAGTCTGTTACGGGAACCGGCTGGGGCCCCGGCTGTCGACCTACGCGCCCAGAGCATCGGCCGAATCCTGGCGGGCCAGAGTCCGGAGGGCAGCTACGTCGCGAGCCCCACCTTCGCGACCTACAAGTACTCCTGGCTGCGCGATGGCACGTTTATCGCCTACGCCATGGACCGGGCTGGCGAGCACCGATCGAGCGCGGCCTTCCACCGCTGGGTGACCGCCACCGTCCTCCGCCATCAGGACCGGGCGCGTACGGCGATCAAGCGCGGCCTGGACGGCCTCCCGCCCCTGGATGGGTATCTGCACTGCCGCTACACGCTTGACGGCCAGGAGGGACAAGAGCGGTGGCCCAGCTACCAGACGGACGGCTACGGGGCCTGGCTCTGGGGTCTGGCCGAGCACCTGCGGCTCGCCGGGGACGCGCTCGCCGCCGACCAGGCAGCCGCGGTCGAGCTGGTCGCCGACTACATAGCAGCACTCTGGAGGCAGCCCTGCCACGACTGCTGGGAAGAGAACGGCGACCGGGTGCACGTGAGCACGCTCGCCTGCCTGTACGGCGGGCTGCGCGCGGCCGCCGCCCTGCTCGAGCGCCCGGCCTACGCCGCTCTCGCCACGGCGGTGCGGGAGGTGGTGCGGCGCCACGGCGTTCACGACGGCCGCCTGGCGAAGTGGCTTGGCGGAGCTGGCATCGATGCCAGCTTGCTCTGGGTCGCGACGCCGTTCGACCTGCTCGACCCACGCGACGCGCTCATGCGGGCCACGCTGGCGGAGATCGAGCGCCACCTGGTGGACCCAGACGGGGGCGTGCATCGGCATCCCGAGGACACCTACTACGGCGGCGGCGCCTGGCCGCTGCTCACCGCCTGGCTCGGCTGGCACCACGCGCGGCTGGGGCGCCAGAACGACGCGCAGCGCTGCCTCGGCTGGGTCGAGGCCCGTGCCGACGCGGCGGGGATGCCCGAGCAGGTGGCCGAGCACCTGAATGACGCCACGTCCCTGGCGACGTGGACCACCAGGTGGGGGGCTAGCGCCCGCCCACTGCTGTGGTCCCACGCGATGCATCTCGTCCTGCTCGAGGAGCTGGCGCCACGGTGTGGCCGCTGACGGTCGTTCCCGATCGCGCGCAGTACCGCCCTGGCAAGCCCATCGCGCTGCTGGTCCGGGCCCAGGGCGAGGCTGGAGTGGTTGCTGAGCTCCGGGTCCGCATCACGCGGCTCGGGCGCGAGGTGGCCTCCTGGTCCGAGCCGCTTGCGCTGGGCGAAGCCGGCTGTGCGGAGCACACTCTTGGGTGGGAAGTCCCAGACCGGAGCCCGGTGTGGCAGGCGTTCGGCGTTGACCTGGCCCTGGTGTGCCCGGGCGCCGGGGCCCGACTCGCCGAGACGAGCACAGCCGTCGACGTGGCGCCGCACTGGCAGGTGGCGCCGCGCTACGGCTTCCTGAGCGATTTCGGCCCAGGTGAGCACGACGACGCGGCCGTCCTCGACCGGATGCTTGAACTGCACCTCAGTTGCGTCCAGTTCTACGACTGGATGTACACCCACCATACCTACGTCCCGCCGACGCCCGTCTTCGTCGACCCACTCGGGCGGCAGGTGGACTTCGAGCGGGTCCGCGCACGCGTGGCGGGGTGCCGCGCGCGCGGTATGGCGCCGATCGCCTACGCCAGCGTGTACGGCGGTGAGCAGCCGTTTGCGAGCGAGCATCCGGAGTGGCAGCTCTACGATGGCGCGGGCTCCCCCATGAGCCTGGCAGGCGTCTTCTTCATCCAGGACCCGTCCCCCAATAGCGGCTGGCGCTCCCACCTGCTGCGCCAGTACCGGGTCGCGCTGGAGCTGGGTTTCCAGGGCCTGCACTGCGATACGTACGGCTCGCCCAAGGCGGGAATCGCACGGCGAACTGACCACCAGGCAGTGGTCCGGCTCGAGCACGTGCTCCCGGGTCTCGTGGCTGAGGCTGATGCTCTCGCCCGCTCCCATGACCCTCTCGGCGGCGCCATCTTCAACGCCGTGGGTGCCTGGCCGCTCGAGGCGATCGCCCGCACGCCTGCCGCCTCTCCGCTGTACATAGAGGTCTGGCCGCCGAACGAGACGTACCGTGACCTGTACGAGCTGGTGATGCGGGCCCGGCGGCTCGACCCCGCCCGCCAGGTGATTCTGGCGGCGTACCTCCCCGCCTTCCTCCCAGAGCGGGAGCGCCCGACGGGCGCGCTGGCCGGGCTCCGCCTCGCCGCCGCTGCTATCTTCGCGAGCGGTGGTTTCTACCTGCTGCCGGGCGAGGGTTCCCACATCCTGGCCGACGCGTATTACCCGAAGCAGGGAGCGCTCGAGCCGGCCGACTGGCAGGTGCTGCGCGCGTACTGGGACTTTCAGACGCGCTACGGACCGCTCCTCGCCGATCCAGGAGCGACCGACATCAGCACCACCCACTGTGGACCGGGGATCCGTGAATGCCGGCTCCTGGGTGCCCGCTACAGCCCCATGGCACAGCCGCGCACCGTGTGGACCATCTTGAAGGAAGGAGCCGGGTACCAGACGCTGCACCTGGTCAACCTGACGGGTGTGTCCGATCCACGCTGGACCATCCCGCAGCCGGACGCGGCGGTGGTGCGCGGTCTGAGCGCCCGGCTGGAAGTGCTGACCCCGCCCGAGGCGGTGTGGGTGGCCAGCCCCGACCGGGACGACGGGCGCCCCGCGCTCGTCCCGCATCGCATCGAGTACGAGGCCGGGGTCGGACAGGTGCTCGTGGTCGAGCTACCGCCGCTTGAGTTCTGGTCGATGCTGGTGGTCGAGTGGCCCGATGCATCCGGCTCGTAAGCGGTGCGCAGCACGGGCCACGACCATCGCTGCGCCGGCGACCTGCATGACTGGGCCGCGACCGACCGGTCGCTGCCTATGGGGGATGGCCGTCGATGCGGGCAACGGGACGAGTGCGGACATACTGGAATATGAGGCACGGCGGCCATGAACCGCGCGGAGCGCTGCACTATCGCCCTCGGCGAGCGCGGCCGGCTGGGGGCGCGCCAACACCTCGTTCCGCGGCGAGCTGCCGACGCTCATCTTACGGTTCAACGAAGCGGTCGCCGCGTAGAGGCCGGTTATACTCAGGCCAGGGAGTGAGACGTGGCGACCAGAGTGGGACCGAAGGGGCAGGTAGTTATCGAGCAGCGTATCCGCGAGGCGCTGGGCGTCAAGCCGGGGGCGCTCGCCATCCAGCGGCTCGTTGGCGACCATGTGGAGATCCAGTTCCTCCCTGCGCCGCACCGCGAGTCGCTGTTCGGCGTCCTCAGCCCACACGTGCGCCATTGGCCGGATGACCCGGACGACCCGGACGCCGTGGCCGATGCATGGGTCGCGGACTGGAGCGAGCGAGACGAGCCCGCCGACGAATGACGGACCTGCTGGATACCAGCGTCGTCGTCCGCTACCTCGTTGGTTCCCCACCCGACCAGGCGGCCAGGGTCAGGACGCTCATCGACGGCGACCAGCCTGTCGCCATCCCGGTTGTAGCGCTGGCGGAGGCCGCCTTCGTCCTGACGAGGGTCTATGGGCTTCCCCGCCCCCACGTGGTCGACGCCCTGGTCGGACTGCTGGGGCGTGTCAACGTCTCCGTCCACGAGCTTCCCTCCACCGTCGCCGTTCAGGCGCTCCTGCTGTGCCGCTCATCGGGACGGGTGGCATTCGCCGATGCGCTGATCTGGGCCACGGCGCGTACCACGCCGGAGCGGCGCGTGGTGACGTTCGACCGGCGCTTCCCGGGCGTTGACATCCAGCGGGAGCTGCTGTCGGCATGACCCACGTCCTCCAGAAGCTGTGGGGCTTGTGGCCACACCCTCCGCCAGGACGGGATCGACTATGCCGACTCCACGCCGCGGCTGCTGATCCAGAGCATCGTCCGCTGCGCCAAGTCGGACCCGCCCCCGGCGCCGTGTCTGCGGTTGCCGTGTCTGCTGCCGTGTCTGCGGTTTGACGAGTCGGGGCCGGGCGCCTAAGATCAATTGGTGGACCCCAATCCAGGAAGGAGTGGTGGCAGTGCGAACCTTCCGCGGCTTCGCTAGCGCCTCCGGGCGCCTGCGCGCGCCCGCCGCTCCGCGACTCCGGATTGGGAGCCTTCGCCCTTGACCTAGCGGTCTCGCGCGACCCCCTCCCCATCAGGGCTCGCGGCACTCGCTCCGCTCCTGTCGCGTCGTCCTCCGCCTGCCCTGATGAGGTGCCCCTGTGAACACCGTCGCGCGTCGCGAACCCCACCGCTCCATCCCGCCTCCATCCCCGGCCGTCGCCCTCCTGCTCCAGCAGGTCTCCAAGAGCTTCGAGAAAGGCCCGCGCCGCCGCCTGCCCTGGCTCGCGACGAAGGCTGGCCTGCCGCGGCGGCTCATGGCAGTGGAGAGCGTCTCCCTGTCCGTGCCACGAGGTGAGATCTTCGGCGTGCTCGGCGCCAACGGCTCCGGCAAGTCCACCCTGGTCCGCCTCGTCTCCACGCTGCTCATCCCGGACGCCGGGTCGATCGCCGTGTTCGGGCTCGACGTGGCGCGGCACGAACGGCGCGTGAAGGAGCTGATCAACCGCGTCAGCGTGGACGCGGCCTTCTTCAAGAAGCTGAGCCCGATGGAGAACCTCATCTACGCGGCGCGTCTCTACGCGCTCGAGGCGGCTGCGGCGCGCGAGGGGGCGTTTCAGATCCTGGAGCGCCTGGGGATCAGCCGCAAGGCGGCCGTCAACCCCATGGAGCACATGTCGCGCGGGATGCAGCAGAAGGTGGCCATCGCGCGGGCCTTTCTCACCTCGCCGGTGCTCCTGTTGCTCGACGAGCCCACGACCGGCCTCGACCCCCGGTCGAAGCGGGAAGTGCAGGAGTTCGTGCTGCAGCTCCGCGCCGAGCACGACGCCACGGTGGTCCTCACCACCCACGACATGGACGAGGCCGACCGGCTGTGCGACCGCATCGCGGTCCTCGACCACGGCCGGATCATCGCCCTCGCCACGCCACCGCAGCTCAAGGCCGACCACGCCAACGGCCAGGCGGCGCCGTCCCTGGAAGACGTGTTCATGCACCTCACCGGCCTGTCGCGGGAGGACGCCAGCGCTGAGGAGTCGGAGGACGAATCGCCGTGATCGCCGCATTTCGGCGCGAGCTGAACGTCGGCTACGCCTTCTTCGAACGCAACTGGAACCTCACCCGCCGCTACGTGGGCTGGGAGGTCGTGTGGCTGGTGTACTCGCTGGTGAACGCGCTCACCATCCTCTTCATCGCCGCGGCCACCGAGCGCATCACCGGCCAGCGGGTCGATACGAGCTTCATGATCCTCTTCCTGCTGATCGGCACGACCATGTGGAGCTACCTCTCGGCGGTGTTCGACGTGGTGGCCGAGACGATCACCTGGGAGCGGTGGGAGGGGACCATCGAGTACACGCTGATGGCGCCCGTCCCCCGCTTCCTGCACCTGGTGGGAACCTGCGCCTACGCCGTGACCTACGCCGCCCTGCGGGCCGCGCTCATCTTTGCCGTGGTCGCGCTCGTGTTCGGGGTGGATCTCTCCCGCGCGAACCTCGCCACGGCGCTCGCCGTCGTGGCCATGGGCAGCGTGAGCGTGATCGGATTGGCCATCGTGGCGGCGGTGCTCCCGCTCCTGTTCACCGAGCGCGGCGCACAGATGACGTTCGTCATCCATTCCAGCCTGCTGCTTGTCTCGGGCGTGTACTACCCGGTGGACGTGCTGCCGGGCTGGCTGCAGGTGTTCTCGCCCGTCTCGCCGATCACCTACGTCCTGCGCGGCGTGCGAGCCGGGCTGCTCGACGGCGTCGGCGTGGGGGCCGTGGCCGGCGATCTCGCCGTCCTCGCCGCGATGGGCGTCGTGCTCGTGCCACTGGGCCTGTTCGTGTTCGCCACCGCCGAGCGGTACGCCAAGCGGACGGGTCGGCTGAAGCGCAGCGGCTAGCGCGCGGCTGGCACACTGCCCTGGTGTCGGGTCGCGCCGGTGGTCGCCCTGCGCGGGCCTCTGAGTCCTCCCAGACGACCGCCGGGCCGCGCCGGCGGACCGCCGGCAGCCGTGGAGAGCCGTCCTATACTTGAGCCGTATGCAACTGGCGGATCGGGTGAGCGTGGCCGAACGCCCAGGCCGGAGGGGAGCGTCACTCGTGTACAGGGACCTGTCCATCTTTACTGGCACGGCACACCCCGAGCTGGCGCGGGCCGTCTGCCGCTACCTCGGGGTTCCGCTCGGCAAGGCCGAGTTCCACAAGTTCAGCAACGAGAACATCTTCCCCAAGATCAATCAGAACGTTCGCGAGCACGACGTCTTCCTGATCCAGCCCACGTACCCCAACGTCAGCGACTCCATCCTGGAGCTGCTGATCATGATCGACGCGCTCAAGCGCGCGTCGGCCAGCCGCGTTACCGCCGTGATCCCGTACTTCTCGTACGGCCGGTCGGACAAGAAGGACCAGCCTCGGGTGCCGATCACCGCCCGGCTGATCGCCGACATGATCCAGACGGCGGGCGCCAACCGGGTGTTGACGGTCGACCTCCACGCGGGCCAGGTGCAGGGCTTCTTCAACATTCCGGTCGACGAGCTGACGGCGATGAACCTGCTGTGTGACTACATCCGTAGCATGGAGCTGATCAACCCGGTGGTGATCGCGGGCGACCTGGGGTTCGCCAAGCGCGCCCGGAACTTCGCCAATCGCATCGGCGCGTCGGTGGCGTTCGTGGAGAAACGGCGCACCGGCGACGGCAGCCGCAGCGAGTCGCTCGGCGTGATCGGCGACGTCGCCGGGAAGACGGCCATCATCGTCGACGACGAGGTCGACACGGCCGGCTCCATCACCAACGCGGCGGAGATCGTGCTCAAGGAAGGCGCGCGGGTGATCTACGCGGCGTGCACGCACGCGCTGCTGACCGGCCCGGCCGTCGAGCGCCTGCGCCGGTCGCCCATCCGCGAGCTGATCGCCACCGACACGGTGTATCGCCCGCCGGAGAAGCAGCTCCCGAACCTGACCACGCTCTCGGTCTCGCTGCTCCTGGGCGAGGCCATCTCCCGCATCCACACCGGCGAGTCCGTCGGCGCGCTCTTCGGCGCCCCGGTCTAGCGCTGCCAGCTCCGAGCCGCTCGGCGCGGAGGCAGGCCGGTGCCGCCGGTTGCCGCAGGGCTGCCCGGTGAGCCTCAACTCGTGCCAGGGAGCGTTACACGCGCCTCTGCGTCCGGCCGCGCCAGGACTTGTTGGCCGCGTGCCCCCGCAATATCGGACAATGACGGCGCACGCCTCCGAGCGTCCCTCCCAGCGCGGGGCGATGTGCCGGGTCCCGCACTCGCTTGCCTGGACCCGTCCCCTGGTCCAGGCTGTCCGGAGGCTGGTGAGAGCATTCAATGTTCAAGTGGCTCGCCAAGCTCGGCGGGGACTCCTCCGAGCGCGAAGTCAAGAAGCTGAGCGAGGTCGTCGAGCGCGTCAACGCGCTCGAGCCTGACGTCCAGGCGCTGCCAGACGAGGCGCTTCGCGCGCAGACGGCCGAGCTCCGTCGGCGTCTGCAAGACGGCGAGACCCTGGACGACCTGCTGCCGGAGGCCTACGCGGCCGTGCGCGAAGCGGCGCGTCGCACTACCGGCAAGCGCCCTTACGATGTCCAGTTGATGGCGGGCGCCGTGCTGCACTCGGGGCGCATCGCCGAGATGAAGACCGGCGAAGGGAAGACGCTGGTCGCCACCCTGCCGCTGTACCTGAATGCGCTCGAGGGCCGCGGCGCCCACCTGGTCACGCCGAACGACTACCTGTCCCGCCTGGGCGGCGGCTGGATGGGCCCGATCTACCACGTGCTGGGGCTCTCAGTCGGGGTGATCGCGCACGAGTTCGCTGCCCTGTACGACCCTAGCTTCAACGACCCCGCCAGGCACCCAGATGAGCGCCTGAACCACTGGCGCCCGGTGCCACGCCGCGAGGCCTACACAGCGGACATCACCTACGGCACCAACAACGAGTTCGGCTTCGACTACCTGCGCGACAACATGGTGTGGGAGCTGGATCAGAAGGTCCAGCGCGAGCTGCACTACGCGATCGTCGACGAGGTGGACAATATCTTGATCGACGAGGCGCGGACGCCGCTCATCATCTCCGGCCCGGCCGAAGAAGCCAACGAGCTGTACGAGGTCTGTGCCCGTGTCGTCCGCACCCTGCGCGCGGCGCCGAAAGCGCCCGAAGGGTACGACGAGGACCTCGACGCGGATGTGATCGTGGACGAGAAGTACCGGGCTGCCACGCTCACGGAGCGGGGCACCGACCGGGTCGAGCGCGCGCTGCACGTCCAGAACCTCTACGACCCGGCCAACTTCCAGCTCACCCACTACCTGGACAACGCGCTGAAGGCGCAGTTCCTCTACCACCGCGACGACCAGTACATCGTCAACGACCAGGGCGAGATCGTCATCGTCGACGAGTTCACCGGGCGTCTAATGCCAGGCCGGCGCTACTCGGAGGGCCTCCACCAGGCCATCGAGGCCAAGGAGGGGGTGCGGATCCAGCGCGAGAATGTCACACTCGCCCGGATCACGTTCCAGAACTACTTCCGCATGTACCACAAGCTGGCCGGCATGACCGGGACCGCCTGGACCGAGCGGGAGGAGTTCCAGAAGATCTACAACCTGGACGTCGTCGTCATCCCCACGCACCGGCCGATGATCCGCGGCGACGAGCCTGACCTGGTCTACAAGACGGAGTCGGCGAAGTTCGGTGCAGTAGTGGAGGAGATCGCCGCGTTGAACGAGGCGGGGCGCCCAGTGCTCGTGGGCACGACCTCCGTGGAGAAGTCGGAGCACCTCAGCAAGCTGCTGCATCGTCGGGGCGTGCCGCACGAAGTGCTGAACGCGAAGCAGCACGAACGTGAGGCGTGGGTCGTCGCGCAGGCGGGTCGACCCGCCGCGGTGACGCTCGCGACCAACATGGCCGGCCGCGGCGTGGACATCCTGCTAGGTGGCAACCCGGATGGCCTGGTGGACGAGTTCCTCAAGCGGGCTGGCATCAAGCCGGCCGAGGCCACCGACGAGCAACGGGCGGTGGCGTACGCCGAGGCGGTGGCCCAGTGCGAGCGTGACGCGGACCGCGTGCGGCTACTGGGTGGCCTCCACGTGCTGGGCACCGAGCGGCACGAGGCGCGGCGGATCGACAACCAGCTCCGCGGCCGGTCCGGTCGCCAGGGCGACCCCGGCTCCTCGCGCTTCTTCGTGTCGCTGGAGGACGAGCTGATGCGCCGCTTCGGTGGCGCCTCGATCGCCGGGCTCATGGACCGGCTCGGGCTCGAAGAGGAGGTGCCGCTGGAGCACCCGTGGGTCACCAAGGCGATCGAGAACGCCCAGCAGAAGGTGGAGGCATACAACTTCGACATCCGCAAGCACGTCGTCGAGTACGACGACGTGCTGAACCGCCAGCGCGACGTCGTCTACGGCGACCGGGACCGGGTGCTCTCCGAGGAGACGCTGAAGCCGCTAATCATGGAATGGGTGGAGGAGACGCTGGTTGCGATGACCGACCAGGCGCTCGCCGGCGACCGACGCGAGTGGGACCTGGAGGCGCTGCGGCCGCAGGTCGAACGGATCTTCCCGCTCCCCGAAAGCTTCTCCTGGGACGAGATCGAGCGCCTGACAGACCGCGAAGAGGTGGTCGACCACCTGCTGGAGCTGGCCGAGGCGGCCTACGACCAGAAGGAGCAGGCGCTCGGGCCGGAGCTGATGCGCAAGCTCGAACGAGTGTGGATCCTCAACGTCATCGACCGGCTGTGGATCCAGCACCTGACGGCCATCGACGACCTGCGCGAAGGGATCGGGCTGCGGGCCTACGGCCAGCGTGACCCGCTCATCGAGTACAAGGTCGAGGCGGCACGCATGTTCGACGAGCTGCAGCTAGCCATCCGCACCGAGGTGGTGGCGACGATCTACCACCTGCAGGTGCAGCAGCCTGCCCCGCAGCCCCGGCCGCGGCCGCGGTTCTTCGGTGGCGACGGGCGGGGCGATGGCACGAATGGTGCTAGCCGACAGCCCGTGCGCGCCGGCGCCAAGGTAGGCCGCAACGAGCCGTGCCCGTGTGGCTCAGGGCGCAAGTACAAGAAGTGCCACGGGGCGTAAGCTCGGCTGTGCCCCCAGACGTGAGCCCGCGGTGATGTGGCGGGCCGGGCCTGGAACCAGGCCACCTGCGCCGTTGTAGTAGCCAGACGTCATGCCGCCCGAAACCCCGCTCAACGGCTCGATCGCCGGCCCGACGCGCCTCCTCCGCAGCCTCGTGGCGAGCGTCGGACGGGTGGTCCTCGGCAAGCAGGCAGAGGTCGAGCTGGCTGTGATCGGGCTCGCCGCGCAGGGCCACCTGCTGATTGAGGACGTGCCGGGCGTCGGGAAGACGAACCTCGCGAAGAGCCTGGCCCGAGCGACCGGCTGCTCGTTCAAGCGGATCCAGTTCACCCCTGACCTGCTCCCTAGCGACGTGACCGGCGTCTCGATCTTCAACCAGCAGACGGGCGGGTTCGAGTTCCGGCCGGGGCCTGTGGTGGCGCAGGTGGTCCTGGCGGACGAGATCAACCGGGCCACGCCCAAGACGCAGGCAGCCCTGCTGGAGGCGATGGAGGAGCGCCAGGTCACGGTGGACGGCGTGTCCCACACCCTCCCTTCGCCGTTCATGGTGGTGGCCACTCAGAACCCTATCGAGTATGAGGGCACGTTCCCGCTGCCGGAGTCACAGCTCGACCGCTTCCTGCTGCGCATCCACCTGGGGTATCCCTCGCCGCTGCACGAGGCGGCCGTGCTGGAGCAGCAGGCGCTGCGCCACCCGCTGGACGACCTGCAGCCAATCACGGACGGGCGCGAGCTGGAGGCGCTGCAGCGGGCGGTGCGTGAGGTGCACGTGGACGCGCTCATCCGCCGCTACGTCGTGGACGTCGTCGGCGCCACCCGGTCTCACGACGACGTGTACCTGGGCGCCAGCCCGCGCGCGAGCCTGGCGCTGCTGCGGGCCAGCCAGGCGCGTGCGCTCCTGCACGGCCGGGACTACGTGCTCCCGGACGATGTGAAGGCGCTCGCCGCGCCGGTGCTGGCTCACCGACTGATCGTCCGCCCCGAGGCGCGCATGCACAGCGCGACGCCGCGGGCGATCGTGGCCCACCTGCTGGGCGAGCTGCCGGTGCCTGGCAGCCGCGTGCCGGCCTGACGGAGCCCCGGCGCGGATGGAGTGAGGACGGAGTGCTTCGCCTCGCCGGCCTCGTCGCTGTGTGGTCGCTCAGCCTCGTCGTCGCGCTGGCCGGCGGCTGGAGCCTCATATGGGTGCTCGTGTACGCGCTCGGGCTCGTCCTGGTGGGCAGCTTCGCGTGGGCGCACGCGAGCGTGAGCGGTCTCGAAGTGCGGCGGCGCCACCGCCCCTCCCGCTTGCAGGTTGGGGACCTGCTGACCGAGCAGGCGATCCTGGAGGCGCTGCCGGGGCCGGCCTACTGGTGGCCGCGGCTGTGGCTGGAGGTACGCGACGGCTCCGACCTGCCGGGCCACCGGCTCGACCGGGTGGTGTCGCTCGGGCCGGCCGGGCGGCGCGTCTGGGAGCTGCGGTCGCGGTGCACCCAGCGCGGCCGCTTCACGCTCGGGCCGGTGTGGGTGGCCAGCGGCGACCCGTTTGGCCTGTTCCAGACGGCGCGCCGGCTGGCGGGAGAATCGACCGTCGTGGTCTACCCGCGCACCGTCGAGCTGCCCCGGTTCAGTGGCGTGCCCGGCGAGCTGCCGGGCGGCGCGCTGCGAGGGGCGCGCGCGCAGTTCAGCACGCCGAACGTCGCCACCGTGCGCGACTACGCCCCCGGCGACGCCTTCAACCGCATCCACTGGCCGAGCACGGCCCGGACGGGCCGGCTGATGGTGCGCGAGTTCGAGCTCGACCCCGCCGCCGACATCTGGCTGGTGGTGGACCTGCACCGCGACGCGCAGGCGGGCGAGGGGCCGGAGTCGACCGAGGAGGTCGCGGTAGTGGTGGCCGCCTCGCTGGCGCGCCACCTGTTGAACCAGGGCCGTGCCGTCGGCCTGATCTCGCAGACGGCGACCCTGCCGGCCGACCGCGGACCGCGCCAGCTCGAGCGCATCCTGGAGGTGCTGGCCATCGTGCGGGCGACGAGCCATCTGCGGCTGGACGCGCTCCTCTCGGCTGAGACGGCGCGCTTCGCGCGGAGCTCGACGCTCGTCGTGGTCACGCCCACAACCTCCGAGCGGTGGGTGAGCGCCTGCCACATGCTCGGCGGGCGCGGGATCCGGACGGTGGCGGTGCTGGTCGAGGCAGCCACCTTCGGGCCCGCTCCGCCGCCGATCCTGCTGGTCAGCTCGCTGGCCGCGGCGCACATCGCCACCTACCTGGTGAAACGCGGGCAGCCACTGGACCAGGCGCTCTCCGCGCCACAGAGGACGAGCCATGGCGGTTGACCTCGGGGGGCGTCACCCGTCGGGCCTCGGACTCTCGACAGGCGGGGGGCGAGGGAGGCCGCGTGCCGGAATCCGCCAGCCCGCCGCGCCAGCGCGCCCCGCGCCCGGCCGCCGGCTCCGCTGGTCTGACCTGGGGCTGCTGGCGGCGCTGGCCTGGGTGGTGCTGCCGGCACCGCTGTCGGTACGGGACGCCGGGTGGGTGGAGCGCCTGGAGAGCCTGCCCTGGCTCGCCCTGGCCGGGCTCGGCCTCGGTGTCCTGCTCGCGCGGACCCGCCTGCCCGGCCTGGCCGCGCACCCGCTGGCGCTTGGGCTGGGGGTGGAGACGCTCGCCGCCGTCTTCTCGAGCGCTCGCCCCACCGGCAGCGTGGGTGAGCGTGTGGCCTGGCTGGGTGGGCGGGTATCCGGGTGGCTTGAGGCGGTCCTCGGCGGCGGCGCCAGCAACGACCTGCTCGTCTTCGCGCTGGGAATGGGCACGCTCGCCTGGGTGCTGGGGTACGTGAGCGCCTGGCTCGTCTTTCGCACCCACGCGGCGTGGCTGGCCGTAACCGCCAACGCCGTGGCGCTGCTAGTCAGCCTGTCGTACGCGCCGGCGGCGCTGTCCGGCTACCTCGGCTGGCTCCTGCTCGGCGGGCTGGCGCTGCTCGCCGCCGACCACCTGGCGCGGCGCGCCGAGCAGTGGCGGGCGGGGTCGCTGGCCGTGGAGCGGCGGGTGGGGGCGGCCGTCATGCTCGGGAGCGCGGCCGCGGCGCTCCTCGTCCTGGCGCTGGCCTGGTCGCTCCCCTCCGGCGGGATGAACGCGACCGTCTCGGCCGAGTGGGACCGTGCCACGGCGCCGTGGCAGGGGATGGAGCGCACCTTCGACCGCCTGTTCGCCTCCCTCACCGGCAGCCCGAGCGCCGCCCGCGGGCTGAACTTCGGCGCGACGATCGTGCCGCGCGGCTCGTTCGACCTGCCCGACACGCCGGTGCTGGAAGTGCGCTCGCCCCTGCCGCTCTACTGGCGGGCAACCACGCTCGACCGGTACACGGGCCGGGCGATGCTCGGGAGCGACACCGCTGCCACCCGCGCGGCCGCCGACGCCGCGCTGCTGGCGGAGGACCAGCTCCCGGCCGAGCGCGCGGAGGTGCGCAGCGAGATCAGGATCCTCGCCCCCCGCTCGGCGGTCCTCTTCGCGCCCGAGGCCCCACTGCGGGTGGACCTGGCGGCGGACGTGGAACGGCGAGATCCGACCGACGTGGCGTCCATTCGACCCGCGACCCCCCTGCGTCGCGACGACGTGTACACGGTCGTCTCGGCGGTCTCGACGGCGAGCGCCCAGCAGCTCCGCGCGGCGGGCCAGGACTACCCGAGCTGGGTGCGTGAGCGCTACCTGCAGCTCCCGCGCCGCCTCCCACCGCGTGTCGCCGAGCTGGCTCGGCAGGTGACGCAGGGTGCCGATAACGCGTACGACCGGGCGGCGGCCATCGAGAGGTACCTGCGCGAGAGCTTCACCTACACGACGCACGTGCCCGAAGTGCCGCCGGACCGCGACTGGGTGGACTACTTCCTCTTCGACCTGCGGCAGGGCTATTGCGACTTCTTCTCCACCAGCATGGTGGTGCTGCTGCGCAGCCTCGGAGTCCCCGCCCGTGTGGCGGCCGGCTTCGCGCCGGGCGAGCTGGACCAGGCGACCGGGCTGTGGCTGGTGCGCGAGAACCGGGCGCACTCGTGGACCGAGGCGTACTTCCCCGGGTACGGCTGGATCACGTTCGAGCCCTCGGCGATCCGCGCGCTGCCGGAACGGGGCCTGGCGCCCACACCGACACCAGCGGCGGACGCGTCGCGCGGCAACCCCGGGCCAGGGCGCGCTGGGCGGCTGCTGGATGAGCTGGACGTGCCGGACGATGGCGCCGGCGGGCCGGCGGTTGGCCCAAGCGGACCCGGGAGCGTGCTCGCCACGCCCCTCGGCACCGCGCTGGCCGGGCTGTTCGGCGTCCTCTCCCTGGCCGGGCTGGCGGTGGTAGGGGCCACGCTGGCCTGGCGGCGCGGCCTCGGCGAGCTGGCCTGGTACCAGCGCCCGTACGCCCAGGCAGTCCGCCTGGCGCAGTGGCTGGGCGGAGTACGCCTGCCAGCGAGCGACACGCCACACGAAGTCGCGGACACCCTGGCGCGCCAGGCGCCGAGCGCGGCGCCAGCCATCCGCGACCTGGCGCAGGCCTACGTGGAGGGCACGTACGCGGGTCGGCCACCGCGGGCCAACCCGGCGGCGACCTGGCTGGCGATCCGCCGCCAGCTTGCGCGGGCCTTCCTGGAGCGGCGGCTGCGCGCGCTCGCGTCGGGCGGTCGGGGCGAGCGCTCCGGCCCGAAGCGCTGAGAGGCCGGGGCGGACGGAGCGCTCACGCGGCCCAGTCCTCGGCCCGCGGCCGGGACGGCGTTTGCAGGGCCGTGCGCACGAACGTCTCCACGCGCGTGAAGTACTCCTCCGGGTAGACGTCCCGCGCGCCGACGTGGCGCGCCTCCGGCGCCACCCACAGCTCCTTGGGCTCCAGCGCCGCCTTGAAGAGCATGTACGCGTGCCGCACCGGGACGACCTCGTCCTCCTGGCCGTGGACGATGAGGACGGGGCGTGGCGCGACCTGGGCGATGGCGTCGATCGGCCGAAGCTGCTGGGGATCGACGCGGAGGATCCACCGAGCCCAGCGCAGGGCGAGCAGGCCAAAGGGGTAGTGCGGGAAGTGCATGACCTGGCGGAAGCTGTAGCGGACGGCTTCCGCGAAGGAGGCGTAAGCGCTGTCGGCCACGAGCGTCCGGATATCGGGGCAGCGGGCGGCGGCGCGGATCGCCGCTGCGGCGCCCATGGAGAAGCCGATCACCGCGATGCGCTCGGGGTCGACCTCGGGCCGGGCCTTCACGTAGTGCACCGCTCCGAGGACGTCGTTCATCTCGTGGTGGCCGACGCTGATGTAGCGGCCCTCGCTCAGGCCGTGAGCCCGGAAGTCGAAGACAAGGACGGTGTAGCCCCGCTCGCGGAAGCGGAGCGCGAGCGGCAGGCACTCGCGGCGCCCCGTCCAGGCGCCGTGGCAGAGCACCACGGCCGGGCCCGGCGTGGACTCCGCCACGCGCAGCAGCCAGCCGCGGATGCGCACGCCGTCGTCGTCCGAGTCGAACTCGACGTCCTCGGCGGCGCCATCCGGAGGCTCGTCGGAGCCCCAGACGCCCCGGGCGTGCGCCGCGCGGTACACGATGAGTCCCGTCAAGGCGCTCATCGCCGCTGCCGTTGCCCCGGACAGCCCCAGCGCCGCCGTCACGGCTCGCAGCCAACGTGCGCCGGGCCACGCGGGCCGGGCACCCGGTTGCGCCGTCTCGACCGTGGCCACCATGAGCTGTCAGCCCGCCTTCTGCAAGAAGAAGACCAGCCTGCGCGCTTGGCGCGTCCTTCTCTTGGGGGTGCCGAGCAGGTAGGCCACGTCGACACCCGCATCATGCCACACGCGGACCCACCTGCTCGGCAGGCACTCCTCCTGCCACAATGAGCATCGGCATTGTATGGGTGCTCGCCTTAGCGCCGCGCTGCTCGCCGGCCGGACCGCTGCCTCGCTCAGCCGCCGGCTCGGCCGCGGCGGTGGCACGGTGATCGCCGGGCACGTGATTCCCCGACTCGCGCCGTCCGCCCTGCATGACATAACACGCCTCCTCCCCCTCGGCAGCGTCGTGGCGTCGGGGACCAATGGGAAGACGACGACCACGCGGCTCATCGCGCACACACTGCGCACCGCCGGGCATCCGCCGCTGCACAATCGCGCGGGCGCCAACCTGCTCACCGGCCTCTACACCGCGGTGGCGCAGAACGCGGACTGGCGCGGGAACCCGCGGGCCGATGTCGGTGTCTTCGAGGTGGACGAGGCAACCCTCCCCGCGACCCTGGAGCACATCACGCCACGGGTGGTGTTGCTTCACAACCTCTTCCGCGACCAGCTCGACCGCTACGGGGAGGTCCACTTCGTCGCCGGCCTGTGGCGGAAGGCGTTGGAAGAGCTGCGCCCGGAGACGACGGTGGTGCTCAACGCCGACGACCCGCTCGTGGCGGAGCTGGCCGGCCACGCGCCACAGGCCACACTCCTGACCTACGGCCTGGCAGACCGCTCGGTGGGCGGAGCGCGCCTGCCGCACGCGGCCGATGCCCGCCTCTGCCCCCGCTGCGGGTCGGCGCTCCACTACGAGGTGGTGTACTACGGCCACCTCGGCTGGTACACGTGCGCCGCGTGCTCGTTCGCACGACCGGCTCCGTCGGTCGCGGCCACGACGGTCGAGCCGCTGGGGGACGAGGGGACCAGGGTCACCTTCCAGACGCCGGGCGGGACATTTCAGGCGCGCGTGCGGCTGCCGGGTCTGTACAACGTCTCCAACGCGCTCGCGGCGACGGCGGCCTGCCACGCCCTCGGCCTCTCCGCCGATGCCATCGTCCGGGGGATCGAGACATTCACGGCCGCGTTCGGTCGCCTGGAGCGGATCCAGGTGGAAGAGCGCCAGCTCTACCTGGCGCTGGTGAAGAACCCGGTCGGTTTCACGGAGGTGCTGCACACGATCCTGGGCCAGCCGGGACGCAAGACGCTGCTGCTGCTGATCAACGACCTGTTCGCGGACGGCACGGACGTCTCGTGGCTGTGGGACGTGGAGTTCGAGCAGCTCCAGGGCCGGGTGAACGTGGTGGTCTGCTCGGGCCTGCGGGCCGAAGACATGGGGGTCCGGCTGAAGTACGCGGACATCGAACCGCAACGGACCAAGGTGGAGAACGACCCGCGGCGCGCGCTCGAGCAGGCGCTGGCGGCGGCCGAGCCGGGCGAGACCGTGTATGTGCTGCCCACCTACACGGCCATGCTGGCCCTGCGCGACCTGCTACGGCAGACCGGCTACGTGAAAGGGTTCTGGGAGGAGTAGGTGCGGCTCACGCTCGTCCACCTGTACCCCGACCTGATGAACGTCTACGGGGACCGCGGCAACGTGCTGGCGCTCCGCCGGCGCGCGGAGTGGCGTGGGATCGAGCTCGAGGTGCGCGAGGTGAGTGTGGGCGACCACTTCGACCCGTGCGAGGCGGACCTCCTCTTCTTTGGTGGGGGCCAGGACCGCGAGCAGGCGGTGGTGTCGCCGGACTTCGTGGCGGAGAAGAGCGCCGCCGTCAGGCAGGCGGTAGAGGATGGCGCCGCGCTCCTCGCGGTCTGCGGCGGCTACCAGCTCCTGGGGAGGAGCTACACCACGTTTGACGGCCGGGAGCTGCCTGGCGCGGGCCTCTTCGACAGCCACACCGTCCCCGGGCGGAAGCGCCACATCGGGAACACGCTCGTGGAGACCGCGCTGGACGGCGAGCGCCGCACGCTGGTCGGGTTCGAGAATCACTCGGGCCGGACGTACCTGGGGCCGGGCGTGCGACCGCTCGGCCGCGTGCTGGTGGGCGCGGGCAACAACGGCGAGGACGGGACCGAGGGAGCGATTTACCGGAACGCACACGGCTGCTACCTGCACGGCGCGCTCCTGCCGAAGAACCCCTGGTTTGCGGACCGCCTGCTGGCCGCGGCCCTCCGGCATCGTGACCGGCAGGACGTGCCGCTCGCGCCGCTCGACGACCGGCTGGAAGAGGACGCGCACCGAGCGGTCGAAGCGCGCATCCGTGCCGGTGGGCGCGTGAAGAGTGGCGCATGGTAGGAGCCGGGACCGGCGGGGCGCGCGCGTGAGCCTCTCAGGGCAGGAACGGGCGGAGCCGTCGCTGGCCCTGCGTGCCAGCGAGCGCGCGGCGGCAGCCCACATGCGCGTCCTGGCGCAGGCGGCGCTGGTCGTGCTGACCGGCTTCCTGGCGAGCCGGGTGCTGGGCGTGATACGCGCGACCGTGGTCGCGGCCCACTTCGGGACCGGGGCCGAGTACAGCGCGTACGTGACGGCGATCGCGCTGCCGGACCTGGTGTTCCAGGTGCTCGTGGGCGGCGCGGTCGGCTCGGCGTTCATCCCCGTGTTCAAGGGATACCTGGCGCGCGGCGAGATGAGCCAGGCCTGGCGGCTCACCAGCTCGGTCGTCAACCTGGGCGTGCTGGTGACGGGTGGCACGGCGCTGGTGCTGGCCATCTTCGCCCGCCCGGTGATGGACGTGGTGGTCCCCGGCAGCGAGGACCCCGAGTTCCGCGAGCTGGCCGCGAGCCTGACGCGCATCCTGCTGCTCTCGCCAGCCATCTTCGCCGCGAGCACGTTCCTCTCGAGCGTCCTGAACTCGTACCACCGCTTCGCAGTCGCGGCGCTCGCCCCCCTGATGTACAACCTGGCGATCATCGCCGCGGCCGTGTTCCTGAGCGAGCCCCTGGGCATCCGCGGACTGGCCCTCGGAGCCGTCGCCGGCGCGCTGCTGCACCTGCTGGTGCAGGTGCCGGCGCTGGTGCGGCTCGGGATGCCGTGGCGGCCCGTGATGGACCTGGGCCACCCCGGGGTACGCGAGGTCGGGCGGCTGTTCACACCGCGGATCCTCGGGCTGGGCGTGGTGCAGGTGAACCAGCTCCTCTCGGGCATCGTATTCGCGTCCTTCGTGGGGACCGCGAGCATCGCCTACCTGAACTACGCCTGGCAGATGATCATGCTGCCGCTGGCGTTGGCGATGGCGGTGGGCACGGCCGTGTTCCCTACGCTGTCCGAAGAGAGTGCGCTCAGGCGCCGGGCAGAGTTCCAGCAGGTGTTCGTGCTCTCGCTGCGGATGATCCTGTTCCTGACCATCCCGGCGAGCGTGGGGTTGATGGTGCTGGGCGGACCGATCATTCGCCTGTTCTTCGAGCGCAGCCAGTTCGGCCCGGCCTCGACGTCCGGGACCGCCTACGCCCTGGTGTTCTACGCGATCGGCCTGGCCGGCCACGCTACCGTGGAGATTGTGGACCGCGTCTTCTACGCACTGCATGACACGCGCACGCCGGTGCTGGTGGCCGTGAGCGCGGTCGGCGTGAACGTGGCGTTGAGCCTCGTTCTCATGCAGACGCCGTTCAGCTACGGGGGCTTGGCGCTGGCGAGCTCGATCGCGGCGCTCGTCGAGGCGGGGGTGCTGGTGCGGCTGGTCTCGCGGCGCCTGCCCAGCTTCGACGTGGAGCGCCTGAGCCTGTCGGCGCTCCGCTCGCTGGCCGCGAGCCTGGCGATGGGCCTGCCGATCGCCTGGCTGGCTGAGCGGATCGAGCCGGTCCTGCGGCCCTACGGGACGGGTGCGGAGGCGCTGGTGGTAGTCGGCTTCGCCGCGCTCGGTGCGCTCCTCTACGGCGCCGCTTCACTGCTGTTCCAGGCGGACGAGCTCGGGGTGCTGTGGCGGCTCGTCCGCCGTGGCTGAGCCCGGGTCGACCGAAGCGCTCCCCAGACGCTGGCAGCCGCCTGCGACTGGGGCCCCCTCTACTGGAACAGCTCGGCGACACGCACGCGGAAGTCCGGGAGGACCGCGCCACCCCCGAGCTCATCCTGCTCCTTGAGCAGCCGCGCTGTGCGGTCGGCCTGGTAGACGGCAACCGTCCGCTGCTGTGGGTAGATCAGCCAGACGAGCTGCACCCCGGTGTCCAGGTACAGCAGCGCCTTCTCGTGCACCTCGCTCGCGCGGTCCGACGGCGAGACCACTTCGACCACGAGGTCAGGCGCCAGGCTCGCGAAGCCGCGCTGCTCAGCTTCGGGTGGCACGCGGTCGGCGCGCACGAACGCCGCGTCGGGCGCCAGGACGGTGTCCGGATCCCGCTCCAGCAGGAACCCGGTCTCGGCAGCGAGCACGACTCCCAGGCGGTGCTCTCGGACATGCTGGTGCAGACGCGTACCGATCTCACTGGCGATCTTCCCGTGGGTGAACCCGGCAGGGGCCACGCGGCGCAGCTCTCCTCGGACAAGGTCGTAGCGGTACCCATCGTCCGGCAGCGCCGCCAGCTCGTCCGCGGTCAGGAGCCTGGTGACGGCCATGGTGCACGCCCTCCGCGGCTCAAGGGTAGCGCATTGGTGCGCGTGCTCAGCGAGTGGGCTGCGCCTGGGCACGCATCGGCGCTGGGCCGTCGTCCGTGCCGAACCCCTCTCTCAGGGAGAAGCGCGCCGCGTTCAGCGCGCCCCGTAGATGAGGTTGGGCAGCCAGGAAGCGAGCTGAGGGAAGAGGAACAGCACCACCAGGGCCGCCACCTGGATAGCCATGAAGGGCATCATGCCGGCGAAGATCTGGTTCAGCGTCACGTGCTTGGGCGCTACGCCCTTGAGGTAGAACGCCGACATCGCCACCGGTGGCGAGAGGAAGGCCGTCTGCAGGTTGATGGCCACCATGATGCCGAAGAACAGCGGGTCGATCTGGAACCGCTGGACGAGGGGCAGGAACAGCGGCATGAAGATGACGATGATCTCCGTCCACTCGAGCGGCCAGCCGAGCAGGAAGATGACGGCCAGGGCCAGCCACAGGAACTGGACGTCGGTCAGGCCGAGGCCCAGCACGAACCGCTCGATGACCGCCGAGCCGCCGAGCCGCGCGAAGACGGCCGCGAAGAGACTCGACCCCACGAACAGCCAGCCCACCATCGCCGAGGTACGGATGGTGAGGAAGACTGATTCTTTCAGGTTGGGGAAGCTCAGCTTGCGGTAGGCGGCGGCCAGGATGAGGCCGCCGAGTGCGCCGAGGGCTGCGGCCTCGCTGGGCGTCGCCAGCCCGGCGAGGATCGACCCGAGCACGGCCAGGATGAGCGCGGTGATCGGGAGGAACGAGGTGAGGAGACCCACGGCCACCTGGCCGAGCGGGACCGTCCGCTCCTCCTTCGGCAGTGTGGGCCCGAGCGACGGGTTCAGGTTGACCCGGACGACGATGTACACGAGGTAGAGCAGCGCCAGCATCAGGCCCGGGAGGAACGCGCCGGCGTATAGCCGGGGTACTGAGACGCCCGCCGTTGCGCCGTAGAGGATGAGCAGCACACTGGGCGGGATGAGGATGCCGAGCGTCCCGCCGGCGGCGATGACCCCCGTGGACAGCTTGATGTCGTACTTAGAGCGCAGCATGGCGGGCAGCGCCAGCAGGCCCATGAGCGTGACCGACGCGCCGACGATGCCCGTCGCGGTGGCGAAAATGGTGCACGTGGCGAGTGTGGCGATGGCCAGCGACCCGCGGACCGGCCCCATGGCGAGCTGGATGCTGCGGAAGAGGCGGTCCAGGATGCCGGCGCGCTCCACGATGTAGCCCATGAAGATGAACAGCGGCACCGAGATGAGCACGTCATTCGTCATCACGGCGAAGGTGCGCTGCACCAGCAGGTCGAAGACCAGTCGGGCCTGGTCGGGGTTGAAGATCACCGAGAGGACGCCGAAGTCGACCAGGAGCGCGTTGGGACCGTAGACGCCCAGTCCGAAGCCGAGGTACCCGAAAATCACGCCCAGCGCCATGAGCGTGAACGCCGTCGGGAAGCCGAGCATGATCGCGACGACCAGGAGCGCCAGCATGGCGAGGCCGAACGTCTCCTGGGTCACAGCGCCTCCTCCCGGGCGAGGCGCGTCTCCGTCTCTTCGACGTCGGCCAGCCGCCGTGGCCAGGCGCCGACGTGGAGCGCCTGGATGGTGCGGACCACCTCGGCGATCCCCTGGACGAGCAGGGCGAGTCCGGCGAGGGGAATCACGTACTTGAACGGCCAGATGATCGGCCCGTTCGGCGTCACGGTGGAGCGCTCGTTGAGGAGGCGGGAGGCCTCAGCGAACTGGAAGCCGGACCAGACCAGGGCGAGGACGCCCGGGAAGAAGAACAGGAGGTACAGGATGAGGTCGAGCGACGCCTGGACCCGCACCGGGAAGGTGCGGTAGAGCATGTCGCCGCGCACCATGGCGTTGCGGGAGAGCGTGTAGGCGCCGCCCAGCATGAACAGCGTGCCGTACAGCATGTAGCTGGTGTCATAGGCCCACTGGTTCGAGGCACCGAGGAACTTGCGTGTCAGGATGTCGTAACTCGTCACCAGCGTGAGCAGCAGGATGGACCAGGCGAACGTCTTGCCGATCCAGGCGCTCAGGTGGTCGACCAGGAGGAGGTATCGCGTCACTGGGCGGCTCCCGTGTCCGGCGCTGCCGACGTGAAGGGCGCCCTGGCGCCAGGGCGCCCTTCACGGTCCGCCGGCCCGGCGTACCGAGGTGGGGTCAGGCGCGGAACTTGTAGTACTGAAGTGCGATCGAGTTGTCGACCATGATCTCGTCGCGCAGAGGCACCACGCGCGCGGCCCAGTCCTGCTGGGACTTGACCACTTTGGCGAAGAACGGGTCGGCCGACTCCTTCTGGATGATCTGGTCCCAGGCCTTGAGCTGGGCTTCGAGGATCGACCGCGGGGTCTTGATCACCTTGACGCCCTGCTGCTCCTTCATCTCCTTCAGGTCGGTGCTGTTGCGGTCGAGCATGCGCCAGGTGAAGTCGGCGGACTCGGCGATGGAGGCGTACTTGAGGATGGCCTTGAGGTCGGCCGGCAAGGCGTCGTAGCGCTGCTTGTTGAAGAGGACTTCCAGGAACTCGGTGGCCTGGTGGTACGAGCCGACCATCAAGGTCTTGCGCACGTCCGGGAAGCCGAGGAGGCGGTCAGAGGAGGGGTTGTTGAACTCGGCCGCGTCGATCACGCCGCGCTCGAGCGCGGGCACGATCTCGCCGCCCGGGATGGCCTGGACGGTGGCGCCCAGGATCTGGAAGAGATCCTGCGACATGCCGACGGTGCGGTACTTCAGACCCTTCAGGTCGTCCGCGCTCTTGACCTCGTCGCGGAACCAGCCGAGGGGCTGCGTTGGCATGGGGCCGTTGAAGAACGACTGCACGTTGAGGTTCAGGGTCTTCTGGATCAGCTCGTTGTACAGCTCCTGGCCGCCGCCGTAGTAGATCCAGCCCAGGAGCATCTCGGCGTCCATGCCGAAGGATGGGCCGGTGCCGAAGAGGCTGGCGGCCTTGTTCTTGCCGAACCAGTAGGCGGCGACGCCGTGGCCGCCGTCCAGGACGCCCTGGTGCACGGCGTCGATGAGCTGGAAGGCTGGCACCACCGCCCCGGCGGGCAGGACATCGATCTTCAAGCGGCCGCCGGCCATCTCCTCGACCTTCTTGCCCCAGGCGACGAAGGTGTCGTGGAAGATGTCCTTGGTCGGCCAGGTGCTCTGCATCTTCAGCGTGATCGTCTGGCCGCCGACCTGTGCGACGGGCGCGGCTGCCGGCGCTGCAGCGGCCGCGGGTGCCGCGGCGGTGGGCTGGGCGGCGCTGGCGGGCTTGGCCTCCGCGGGCTTCTGGGTGGGCGCGGCGGGCGCGGGCTGCGCGCAGGCGCTCAGGACGCCGGCGCCGGCTCCAATGGACAACAGGCCGAGGAATCGACGACGCGTCTGTAGGAACTTGGCGAGACTAGCCATGGCAACTCCCCCTGCGTCAGTAGTGGATGCGGTTGCCATGAAACCCGCGCCGCGGCAATCTGTCAAGTGGACCAGCGGACCAGTGGTCCCGGCCAGGATCGCTCCCAGGCCCGTCGGCACGGCCGGGGGGCTCGGGCACCATCGCCGTCACCCGCCGCGTACCTCCACTTCTAGGGTGACGGATTGACCCTGAGCAGCGCGGCGGTTCCGCCACGCGCGTCAGCCTGGTGGCGCCTGCCCCGTGGCACCGGGCGGAGCGCCCGCCGCCGTCTGTTCGGATCTCGCCTGGGCGTTCCTCAGCTCGTCCAACACCACGGAGATCGCTGCCGCCACAGGCACGGCCACAATGGCCCCCGGAATGCCCAGGAGCTGGCCGCCGACGAGGAGTGACAGCACCACGGCGAGCGGGTGAAGCTGCACTGCGCGCTCCATGATCTTGGGCACCAGCAGGTTGTTCTCCACCTGCTGGACGGCAATGTACAGCGCCAGGGTCAGGAGGCCGAGCAGGGGCGACTGGGACAACGCAACCGCCACGGCGGGCACGGCAGAGAGCACGGGCCCCACGATGGGGATGACCTCGCCCACCGCCGCGACGAGCGCCAGCAGGACGGCGCCGGGCACACCGAGCACCGTGAGGCCCACGAATGTCACCACGCCAACCGCGCCACTGAGCGCGAGCTGGCCCAGCAGCCAGCCACCCATTCGCTCGCCCATGCGATCGGTGACGCGCCGCAGGTGGGCGCGCCGCTTCGGCGCGGCGAAGGACAGGAAGTACTCGCGGATGCGGGGCCCGTCCACGATCAGGTACAGCGTGATCAGGAGGAGCACGAAGGTGGAGAGGATGCCGGTGAAGATCGAGAGGGCGAACCGCGCCACGACCAGCGCCTGGGACGCGAGCGCACCCACCTGGCTGCCCAGCCCGCGCACCTGCTCGACGAGCTGCTGGTCGAGCCGAGGGAGGAACGGGAAGCGCTCCTGGAGCTCGACCAGCCACTGAGTCGCGCGTTCCCCGTACCCGGGTGCCTGCACCAGCGCCTGGTTGATCTCTTCGAGCACCGGCGGCACCACCAGGACGCCGAACAGGACGAGCAGCAGGATGAAACCCAGGTAGATCAGCAGCACCGAGACGACCCGCGGCATGCCCGTGCGGTACAGACGCTCCACCAGAGGGTGCAGGCCAGAGGCGAGAATCACCGCGAGCACGACCTCCAGCACGACGCCACGCAGCGTGACGAGGAGCCACAGCGCGACGACGGTCGCCACGGCGACCGCCACGATCCGGCCGGCGAGCCCCCAGGGATCGACGCCCGACGCTGCAAGCGGAGGGAGCGCTCGCTCCTCGCGCGGCGGCGCCTCGGCAGGGGAGGCCGCGGGATCGCTGCCGGTGGAGGTGGCGTCCTCAGGGCTCATCGGCGCTGCCCGGTCGGGCCGCGAGCACCGGCGCCCCGCGCGGAAGCGTGGCGCTCACCGGTCCATCGCCAGCGGGGTGCACCCGAGATGAGGCCCGGCCGGGGTACGTGGCCGTGGAGCTCAGCCCTTCCGGCGCCGGCGTAGCTCATTCCAGACGTCCTCCGGCGCCATGCCCTGTTGCGCGAGCAGGATGAAGGTGTGGAACCACAGGTCGGCGATCTCATGCGCCAGCTCGTCTCGGTTGGCGTTCTTCGCGGCGATGACGACCTCGGCGGCCTCTTCGCCCACCTTCCTCGCAATGCGATCGACTCCCTCGGCGAAGAGGCGGGCCACGTAGGACTCGGCAGGGTCGCCGGACGTCTGCCGGGCGCGGATGGTGGCGAAGAGCTCGGCCGCCGCCTCGCCGTTCGTCGCGCCCCGCGACGCGCCGTCGAGGGGTTCGTGAAAGCAGCTCCGCTGGCCGGTATGGCAGGTGGGCCCGGCCGGCTCGCACAGGTACACCAGCGCGTCGCCGTCGCAGTCTACCCGCACCCCCTTCACGTGCAGCACGTTCCCGCTGGTTTCGCCCTTCTGCCAGAGCCGCTGTCGGCTGCGGCTGTAGAACCAGGCTCGCCCGGTGCGCAGCGTGCGCTCCACCGCGTCCTGATTCGCGAAGCCGACCATAAGGATCTCGCCGGACACGTGGTGCTGCACCACCACGACCACCAGCCCGTCCTGGCCGTAGCGCAGGTCGGCTGGGGTCATCGCACCGGTACGGGCGCGGGCAGGCGCACCGGGATCCCGCGATCCGCCAGGTAGCGTTTCGTCTCGCCCACGGTGTAGTCGCCGTAGTGGAACATGCTCGCGGCGAGCGCCGCGTCGGCTCGCCCGTCGGTCAGGACACGGCGCAGGTCCTCGGGGGTGTTCGCCCCACCGCTGGCGACCACCGGCACCGGCACCGCCTCCGCGATCAGGCGCGTCAGCCGCAGCTCGTAGCCCTGCCGCGTCCCGTCGGCGTCGATGCTGTTGAGCACGAGCTCGCCCGCGCCGAGCGCCACACCTCGCGTTGCCCATTCCAGCGCTTCCAGGCCGGTCGGCCGTCGGCCACCGTGGGTGACCACCTCGTAGCGGCCACGCGCGCTGTTCCAGACCACGTCTATCGAGAGCACGATGCACTGCGACCCGAAGCGGTCGGCGCCAGCGGCGATGATGGACGGGTTCAGGACGGCCTGGGTGTTGAGGCTCACCTTGTCCGCACCCGCCCGCAGCATGGCCTTCACGTCGTCCGCGCTCTTCACGCCGCCGCCGACCGTGAGGGGGATGAAGACCTCGGCGGCGGTGCGCTCCAGCACGTCGAGGATCAGGCCGCGGCCCTCGGCCGACGCGGTGATGTCGTAGAAGACCAGCTCGTCCGCGCCCTGGCGGTTGTACTCCGCGGCCAGCTCGACGGGGTCTCCGACGACGCGATCGGCCGAGAACCGGACCCCGCGGATCACCCTGCCCCGGTCGACATCGAGGCAGGGAATGATGCGCCTGGTCAGCACGCCGCGGCCTCGGCGCCGCGGGCTGCCGCGAGCAGATCGGCCAGCCGCACCCGGCCGTCGTACAGCGCCCGGCCGACGATCGCGCCCTCCGCGCCCGCGGTGGCGAGATCGCGGACGTGCGCCACCTGGGAGACGCCGCCACTGGCGAGCACGCGCAGCCGGCCGTCGCCGGCGACCTGCCGCACCGCCCCCACGTTGGGCCCGGCCAGCGTACCGTCGCGGCCGATGTCGGTGAGCAGCACCCGCGCCACCCCGGCGTCGGCCAGTGACGCGCAGAAGGTCCGCGCGTCGAGGTCGGTCGTCTCGAGCCAGCCCCGGGTGGCCACCCGTCCATCGCGCGCGTCCACGCCAACCACCACGCGCTCGGCCGAGAGGGGGTCCAGCCACTCCCTCAGCCGGTGGCGGGCGTCGACCGCGGCGGTCCCGAGCACGACGCGCTCCGCCCCTTCGTCCAGCAGCGCCCGGGCCGCTTCGAGCGTCCGGATCCCGCCGCCCACCTGCACCGGGATCGAGACGGCGCGCACGAGGCGCGCGATCAGCGCCGCGTTCGGGCGCGTCCCCTCGCGGGCGCCGTCAAGGTCCACCACGTGCAGGCGCTCCGCGCCCTCCGCCTCCCAGCGGCATGCCACCGCCACCGGATCGTCGCCGTAGACCGTCTCGCGCTCGTAGTTGCCCTGGAGCAAACGCACGCAGCGGCCAGCCCGAATGTCAAGGGCTGGAATGAGCTGGAAGGCGCTGCCCGTCATGAGCCTTCGCTCCCTGGCCCGCTCGGCGGACAGGCGCGGCCCGGCACATGGGCCAGAGGTGGCTCCAATCCTCTCGAGCTGTGGCCCACGTGCTGGGCCATGCAGGAGCTGAGCCAGCCGCGCTCAGCGGCTGGCGCTCGCGGGCTGGCGGTTGGCGACCTGCCTGGCGAAGTTGGCATACAGGCGCAAGCCGAGGCCGGCGCTCTTCTCCGGGTGGAACTGCACGGCCGTGAGGTGCGCCTGGGCCACGACAGCCGGGAAGTCTACCCCGTACCGCGTGACCCCGACGACCACTGATGGGTCCTCGGGCTCGGCGTAGTACGAGTGGACGAAGTAGAAGTGCCTCTCGTCGGGAACACCCTCGAGCAGCGGGTGGGCCCGCACGAACCGCACGGTGTTCCAGCCCATGTGAGGGACTTTCAGACCCGCCGCTCCCGCCACGGGGAACCGCTTCACCGTCCCGCGTATGATTCCCAGGCAGTCGACTCCCCCGCCCTCGTCGCTCCTGTCGAACAGGACCTGGAGGCCCACGCAGACACCCAGGAACGGGCGGTTGGAAGCCGCGTAGTCGCGCAGCGGGCCCACCAGGTCGCGCGCCGCCAGCGCCTTCATGGCGTCGTTCGCGGATCCGACGCCAGGCAGGACCAGCCCATCGGCACGTGCGATCGTGGCAGGGTCGTCGGCCACGATGGGCCGCTGGCCGACGGCCTCGAGCGCACGCGTTACGCTGCGCAGGTTGCCGGCGCCGTAGTCGACCACCACGATCGCCAGGTCAGGCGGGGACTTCAGCACGGCCCACGCTCCAGGCGAGATACGCCTCAATAAACGGGTCAAGCGCGCCGTCGAGGACGGCGTTGACGTCGCTCGTCTCGTAGCCGGTCCGCAGGTCCTTGACCAGGGTGTACGGCTGAAGCACGTAGCTGCGGATCTGTGTGCCGAAGGACGCGTCCACGTGCTCGCCACGCAGGGCCGCGAGCTCCGCTTCCCGTTTCTCCAGCTCCATCTCCACCAGCCGGCTCTTGAGCAGCCGCATGGCGTTCTCCCGGTTCTGGAGCTGCGACCGCTCTGTCTGGCAGGTGACGACGATGCCCGTCGGTTTGTGGCGGAGCCGCACGGCGGTGCTGACCTTGTTGACGTTCTGCCCGCCCGGCCCGCCCGAGCGGTAGGCCTCGAACTCGACGTCCTCGTCGTTCACGTCCACGTCGGCTGCCTCGCCCACGTCGGGCATCACCTCCACGCGCGCGAAGGAGGTCTGCCGGCGGTGTGCCTGGTCGAACGGTGAGAGGCGGACGAGGCGGTGGTTGCCGCGCTCGCCCTTCAGGTAGCCGTACGCGTTGGGGCCGCGGAACGTGATGGTGGCCGCCTTGTAGCCCGCCTCTTCACCCTCCGCCAGGTCCAGCACGTCGGTCTTGTAGGCGTGCCGTTCACCCCAGCGCAGGTACATCCGCATCAGCATCTGCACCCAGTCCTGCGCGTCCACGCCGCCCAGGCCCACCGTGAGGGTAACGATCGCGTCGGACCGGGCGTACGGCCCGCTGAGCTGGAGTTGGAACTCCAGCCGGTCGACCTCCTCCTTGAGCGCCTCGGCGTCACGCTCGACGTCGGCAAGCACCGCCTGGTCGGCTTCGCCCACAGCGAGCTCGAGCAGCTCCCGCAGCTCCGTGGCGCGGCGCCCGGCATCGAGCCAGGGGTTCAGCTCATCCCGCAGCGCGGCCAGCTCACGCATCACCCGCTGCGCCTCGTCCGGGTTGGACCAGAGGTCCGCGGAGGAGGCCTGCCGCTCTAGCTCGTCGACGGTGCGCTGCTTGCCGGCCGCGTCAAAGACGCACCAGCAGCGAAGAGATGCGGGCGTCGAGGCCCTGGAGAAGCGCGCGTAGCTCGTCGATAGGCAGGCTCATTGGGAAGCTCCGCTGGAGTCTACCACGCGCTCCAGCGGCCCGTGGCTCTGCTCGCAGGCGGCAGGGCCTCCACACCGTTCGTTTAGCACCTCGATAACACCCGGTTAGCCGGCCGTTAGCACGGGCGGCCGACACTGGCCTGGTGGTCCAACGATGCGTCCGGGCGCTCCTCCCGGGTGTGTTGCTGCTCGGGTCGCTCGCCGATACGCCGGCGGTAGGTGCTCAGACTGCGTCGGTGGAGCTGGCTCTCGTGGCCAGTGGACTCAGGGAGCCCCTCTACGTCACCCACGCTGACGACGGGAGCGGTCGCCTCTTCGTGGTGGAGCGACGCGGGCTCGTCAAGGTCGTGGTGAACGGCCAGGTGCAGCCGGAGCCGTTCCTGGACCTCACCGAGCTCGTGGCGTGGAGCGGAGAGGAGCAAGGCCTGCTGGGGTTGGCGTTCCACCCCCAGTACGCCGCCAACGGCCTCTTCTACGTCTACTACACGGGGAAAGATCGCACCGTCACGCTGGCTCGCTACCGCGTCTCCGACACGAACCCCGGCCAGGCTGACCCGGAATCCGCGGCGACGCTGTTCGCGGTCCGCAAGGAGGACGCGGCGCACAACGGCGGGATGCTGGCGTTCGGCCCGGACGGGTTCCTCTACGTGGGGGCGGGCGACGACGCCGACGGGGCGAACTCCCAGGACCCGGGCACGCTCTTCGGCAAGCTGCTGCGCCTGGACGTGGATCGCGGCGACCCGTACGTCATCCCGGCGACCAATCCGTTCGTGAGCCGCGCGGACGCGCGGCCCGAAGTGTGGGCGATGGGGCTGCGGAACCCGTGGCGCTTCAGCTTCGACCCCGCGACTGGCAACCTGTGGATCGGAGACGTGGGCGAGGCGGAGCGTGAGGAGATCAACCTCCAGCCCGCGGACAGCCCTGGCGGTGAGAACTATGGCTGGCCGATCCTGGAAGGCCTCCGCTGCAACCTCGAGCGCGGGTGCGACCAGGCGAGCCTGGCAGGCCTCACCCCGCCGCTGTACGAATACGACCACGCCGGCGGCGCCAACTGCTCCGTGATCTCCGGCTACGTCTATCGGGGCGCGGCGGTCCCCGCGCTCACTGGCAGCTACCTCTTCTCAGACCTGTGCTCGGGCGTGCTGGGCGCCCTGCGGCCGAACGGCGACGGGCCGTGGACGCGAATCGACTTCGCCTACACGCCGATGGCGGTCTCGTCCTGGGGGGAAGACGAGGCGGGCGAGCTGTACGTGGTGGACATCGAAGGGGGCAGTGTGTACCGCGTCGCCGGCGCGACGCTCCCGCCATCTGAGCCGTTCCCCGGCGCCAGCGAAGCGGTGCGCGCTGCCGCCTGACGGGTGCGTGTGCCCCTGCGGACCGGCGTGGCCCGCTCGCGCGGGCGGACCGGGCTGCTGGCGCTCGCGCTGGCGGCGGCGGCGGTGCTCGGCTCCCCGGTTGGCGTCGTCCGGTCGCAGGGGATGGGCGGCACGTGGCAGGCCGGCCCCGGTGCCACCGGGCCGAGCGCGGTCGTCGGACTGGTCGAGGTTCCTGCGATCGCGACGCGGGTCACGGCGGGTGAGTCGTTCGACATCTCGGGGTGGGTGGTCGACACGACAGCCGAGGGATGGGCGGGGGTCGATGAGGTGCGGGTCTACGACGGGCTCATGGAGGGAGGCGGCACACTGCTCGCCCGCGGGGTCGTCGCGCTGGATCGTCCGGACGTGGCCGCTCGCCTCGGCAACCCTTCCTGGAGTGCCTCCGGGTTCCGTGCCACGGTTCCCACCCCGGGCGTTGGCCCGGGGACCACCCCACTCCTGGTCTACGTTCGGACGCCCGATAGAGGGTGGTGGTTCATCCCGCTCAGCGTGAACGCGGTCCGTCGAGCGGAGCCGCGTGAAGCACGCTGGCGGCCCGGGGTGCTCGCGCTTGGCTCTGTCCTGGTCGCGCAGACCGCGCTCGGACCCATCATCGCCACGGTCTGGCCGCGACTCCAGAAGCGCTACCTGGCCTCCTGGGGGACGTTGACCCTGCTCCAGGCGATCCTGGCGCTCGCGGGTGTCGGCGCCATCGCCCTGTTCGGGAGGATGCGGTGACCGTGGCGGCGCGAGAGCGCTCCGCCGTCGCGCCGTCGGACGGGGCGCCTGAGGGGCGCCATCGCCTCGAGTCGGCGGCGCGCTGGGTGCTGGTGGCGATCGGCGCGGTCGCGGCCGGTGGAGCGCTCTACCTGGCCAGCCTCGCCGTCGCGCTCGAGGCAGGTGCGCTCCTCGGCTTCCTGCTCGGTGTGGAGGCTGAGCGCGTCGCGAGCGTGGAGATGGCGTACGTCGCGGCCGCCACGGCCCTCGCCAGCCTGTTCCTTGGCGGCGTGTGGGTGACCTACCGCTGCCCCCGTCGGGCCATCTGGTCGCTCCCGCGCATCGCTGAAGCGCTGAGCACCCCACGCGCCAGCGCAATCATCATCGGGCTCGGGCTGATTGGCTACCTCGCCTACGGCCGGCTCGTGTTTCTGTACTACCGCATCGCCGGGGGCGTCGACGAGGGCATGTACCTCGTGGCGGCCCGCGAGGCGCTGGGGGGTAAGCTCCCGTACCGCGACTTCCCCTCGATCCAGGGGCCGCTGTACCCCTACCTTCTGGGCCTTATCTTGGGTCCGTTCTCGTTCGACGAGCGGGCCGCTCGCCTCTTCGCCATCGGCGTGGTCGCGCTGACGCTGCTCGTCGTGGCGGCGGCCGCTACCCGCTTCGCCGGCCGGCTCGGCGGCGTGCTCGCGTTCCTGCTGCTGCTCACCAACCTCGACTTCGTTACCGAGCAATCCTCTGGCGTCCAGCCCTCCGGTCCCACCGGGAGCCTGCTGGTCGCCCTCGCGGCTCTCGCGTTCGCGGGCAACCGGCCGGTGCTCGCCATCGTCCCGCTCGGGATCGCCGCGGGCACGCGCGTGCTGTTCGCGCCTCTGGCGGTGCTCGCCGTGCTCGTCGCGGCTCTCTGGCGGCGAGACGCACGCCGCCCGCTGGCCGTCGGCATCGTGCTGGCGCTCCTCACCTTCGGACCCTTCCTCGTGGCCGCCCCCCGCGCGTTCTGGTTCGATACGGTCGGCTACCAGAGCCAGCGGGCCGCCATCGCGACCCGCCTGGATGGCGGCCTTCCGGACACCCTCCGCACGCGCCTGGCGGGCATCCGCTCCGGTGCCCTCGCCGAGCTCGGCGCCTACTGGCCGCTGCTGGCCGGGCTGGGCGTCTCCACCTTGCTGCTGAGCTGGGCCCGAGCGCGCGAGCGGCTGGGGCAACGCCGCACCCTCACGCTGGGGTTCCTCGTTACGGGCACGGGGGCGATGTTCCTGGTCGACCTCCTGCCGGACCCGTTCAACCCGCGCTACCCTGTCCCGCAGCTCCCTCTGGCCGCAGTCGCCGGGGGCTCAGCGCTCGCCTGGCTGATCCACGAGGCAGACTCGCCGGGTACGCGCTCCCTGGCTGCGGTCGTCGCGGCGAGCCTCCTGCTCGCCAACCCGTTCGTGGCCAGCCGCGAGGCGGCCGGCAGCCCCAACTTCGTGGAGACGTACCGCCCGAGACCACCCGTGGAAGCGCTCGACGAGGTCGCTGCCTTCGTACGCGCCGTGACCCCGGAGGACGGGGTGCTCATCACGCTCGAGACGCCCATCGCCAGCCAGGCCCGACGTCCCCTCTGGCCGGGGCTCGAGCTGGCCTCCTGGGGCGTGCTCAGCCTCCCGGACGACGACGCCCGGGCGGTGGGCATGACGACGCCAGGCCTCCTTGCGGAGGCGATTGAGAGCCGCCAGGCCTCGGCGGTCATCGCCAGCGATCGGTACACCTGGGAGCTGCCGCGGCTGCCCAACAGGGAGCGCATCCAGCGCGCGCTGAAGGACGGCTATCGACTGGCGCAAGAGTTTCCCGACGTGTCGGACTGGGGCACTGTGCGGGTCTTCCTCCCTGCCGGCGGGTGATGGAGCGCGCCGCATCACTCCGACATCGAGCACGATCAAAGGCTTCGGGTTCCAGGCAAGGCAGTGAGAGGACTCGCAGGTGTCTCGACACGCCGGTGAGAAGATGGCCGAGCACGCCAGTCCAGAAGCGCTGGCCCGCGCTCGGCGGCGCTGACGTCCTTCAGCCCGCCCCCGGCTGGACCCCTCCGCGAAGGCCGACACCTGCTCGACGCCCGCCACGCGTCACTTCCGGACGACACGGTAGCCCGTCGCCGCGAGCGGGCGCTCGCCACGACCCGGGGCAGGAGGGTCCGATGCCGCCCCTGCGCCTGAGAGCGGCGGGCTCGCCGGGGCAGGCGGCATAACAGCCAGGTAGAGCACGGCGTCCCCGGCGAACGGGGCGGTGAGGCTCGTGCGTGCCCCCCCGGCCACCGTTCCACCGGCCACAGTCTCGCCCGAGGTCGGGTTGAACCATTCGACGGAGTATGGGCCGGCTCCGGCGCTGAGGTCGACTGCCACCGAGCCGCCGTTGGGCAGGTAGACCAGGTACTCGGAGCCCGGATTGGCGAGCGCGTACCCGGTCGAGGCCAGATCACCGCGCGGCAGCGCGGCGGCCAGGTCCAGCCGCTCGGCGTACCGGCGGGTGTACCCCATGTTGCGCAGCACCGGCTCCCACCTGGGGTTCCAGCCGCGGGTCCCCAGCAGGCTGCCATCGTACGGGTCCATGAAGATCGGGTTGTTCCCGCGCAGGAAGCTCTTCCAGACCCAGGCCTGGTCCCCGCCAACGCCCCAGAGGTGGTCGGTGTCCAGGATGGTCACCTTGCGGCCGTCCGCCGCGGGCGGGTCGTTGTTATAGACGCCGTCGAAGCCAGGCGCGATGACCTCCGCGGGGCTGTCCCAGAGCGGCGCGTTGATATCGGGCACAGACATCCAGACCGGATGCTGCTTCGGCTTGTCCCGTTCGTAGGCGTGGATGAGATCGATGATCGAGTACTGCCACTCCGCGCTCAGCCGGTACCCCTCGTTGTCGATCTCAAACATGACGTTGTCCAGGTCGTTGACAGTGTCGACCACCTTCCGGACATACGCCTCCTGGTAGGGGATCGCGCCCGGGCTGAGCCGCCGCTGCAGCTCCCCCCCGATCCCGTCGTTGTTCGGGTCTCCGTCGACGCCGTTCACGTTGTTCTGTCGGTTGAAGGGGTGGCGCACCCACGGATCGCCGATCTCCGGCGAGCGGAGGTCCTGGATGCTGAACTTATTGAAGAGCATGATCGACACGTAGATCCCCCGCTCCCCGGCGGCGATCACCCTGGTCCGCAGGCGGTCGAAGTACTCCGGGTTGAACTGCGCCAGGTCGAATCGCGGGCCGCGGTCGAGCGCGATGCCCGGGCCAGTGCGCACGAACGGCAGGGGGCTCACCGGCACGTTGGAGCCCCGGCCCCACTGGGACTGCTCCCACACCCAGAGGCGGATGAAGTTGTGGTTGTAGCGGCCCAGGTAGTCCAGGTAGGCGTTGAAGTCGAAGGGCGAGTCGCCGATATCCTGGAAGTTGTTCCAGGTGTGCGCGCCCGTCAGGTACACCGGCTTGCCGGACGGGTCCACAAGGTAGCGGCTGCCGGGCACCTGGCGGAGGAGCGGGGGCGACCACGCCGTCTGAGCGGCGCCTTCGGGGCTGCCACTCGCGCCGGCGGCCCCGGGCGTGAGGGCCAGTCCGGCCGCGAAGAGGGCCAGCAGCGGCAGCAGGCGTAGCGCGGTGCGCCCCGGCGCGGGGCCTCTCGGTGCGCGCATCGCCCCCCAGGTGAGCCGGGCTTGCCTCGCGCCGGGGTGTGGTGGAGGGTTCCGCATGCGGCCAGACTTGTGGTGAACGGGCAGGGGAGCCTGCCCACCTGTCCAGGCTAGCCGAGCCGGACGGCGCGGGCGTTGCTCCGCGGTGGTGAATCGGTGGAGGAGTGGTTGAAGGAGCGCACGGGTGCCAGGCAGGGAGGGCGCCGGATCTCGCGACGCGGGCGGGCTGGCCTCCCCGGAGCGAGCTGCCTGGCGCCCGCCAGGCAGGCACGGCGGGAGCGCGGTCTCACCGCCGGCGGCGCCTGCGGGGCGTTCCGGGCTGCCGCAACGTTCTCGTAACCATGAGGCCATGCCGGTGTCAACGTGGCGCGGGCAGCATGGAGGTGCTCATGATCCACCTATCCCCACAGACGCTGCACCACGCCGCTCGTCGAGAGCCGCTCGTCTCGGTCGTTATCCCGTCCTACAACACGGCGCCCTACCTGGAACGAGCCGTACGCTCGGCCCTGGCCCAGACCATGGCCGACCTGGAGGTCATCGTCGTCGACGACGCCTCGAGCGACGCCAGCGTGGAGGTCGCGCGCCGCCTCGCACGCTCCGACCCGCGGGTGCGCGTGCTCGCCCGCACCCGCAACCGTGGCGTCTCGGCGACGCAGAACCGTGGTATGCGGGAAGCCCGCGGGGAGTGGATCGGCCTGCTGCACGCCGACGACGTGTGGCTGCCGGAACGGCTGGAGCGCCTGCTGGCGGTGGCTGACGGAGCCGACACCGTGTCGGACGACGTCTACCGTATCCACCCGGCGGCAGGGCGAGGTTACAGCTGCCTGCGCGGGCGCTGGTACCGCCCGCTGTTCCTGGCCGAGCCCTGCTGGCTGACACCGCATGACCTGGTGCGCCACCACCTGGGGGTGCTGAAGCCGCTGTTCCGGCGGACGTTCGTCCAGCGCCACCAACTCGCGTACAACCCGCGCCTGGCGGCCCTGGAAGACTTCCACTTCTACCTCCAGGGCCTGCTGGCCGGCGCGCAGTGGCGCCAGGTCCCCGAGGCCTACTACCTGTGGTACGTGCGCGCGGATGCGGCGACCTCCATCGTCTGGGAGCTTTTCGAACGTGACGACGTGCTGGGCCAGACACGAGCGCTCCTCGGCGATCCCCGCATCCGCCGCGATCCGCGCCTCGTCGCGCTGCTCGAAGCCTTCATCGAGGAGGACCGGGTCAACGTGCACATTGGCGCGATCAAGCGGCGCCTGCGGCGCGGGCAGCTCCGCGCCGCCCTGGGCGCGCTGCTGGGGCGGCCGACTGATGTGCCCGCCGTCGTGAGCCTGGTGGCCAAGCACCTCTACGCCGGCGCGCACTGGCGGTGGACGGGCTTCCGGATGGACCGGGGCGTGGCGAGCCGGACGGCTCGGCGCGGCTTCCCCGCCGGGTTCGACCCGGGGATGCCGAGGCTGCGGCGGGCTGCCGGGTCCTCCTGACGGCGGCCCTGCGCCTACGCCCGCCGCCTCCCAGCGCCGGGCACCTTCCCGGCGCGCAGGCTGGAGGTCGGCAGGTGTGTCGCGCGCCAGGCGAGAGCGGACCTCAGCCGCTGGGGCCGACCAGCTCAGCCCGCTCGGGGTGCACCCGCAGGCTGGCCGTTCTTGACGCTCCCGGCTGGCTCGATTACCTTGCGCGTGCTGTGATCGTCTGGCTGCACGTCGTCGCGACCTTCCTGATGCGTTTCGTCCCGGTGCGCGTGGCGCACCGACTGGTGACCTTGGGAACACCGCTGGTGCTCCTGTTCGCGCGTGGGCACGTGGAGCGGGCCACCAGCAACATGCGGCAGGTCCTTGGGCCCGCTCCGGACCCGGGGGAGGTGCGTCGCCTGACCAGGGCGGTCTTCGTCAACTACGCCAAGTACATGGTCGACCTGGTGCGGCTGCCGAGCATCGACCCGGGCGAGCTGCTCGAAGAGGTCAGGCTGGTCGGCTGGGAGCGCGTGGAGGAGGCGTTCGCCACCGGCCGGGGCGTCATCTTCGCCACCGGGCACGTGGGAAGCTGGGACCTCGCCGGCGCGGCCGTGGCAGCCCGCGGGCTGCCAGTGAATGCCCTGGTCGAGACGCTGACGCCGGCGCGGTGGAACGAGCGCGTCCAGCGCATCCGCGAGCGCATGGGCATGAGTGCCATCCCCGTCGAGTCCGGCCTGCGCGACATGCTGGCCGCGCTGCGGCGCAAGGAAGCGCTGGCGATCCTAGTGGATCGCCCGCTGGTGGACGAAGGGGTTCCGGTGACCTTCTTCGGGCGCGAGACCCGCGTTCCCGGCGGCGCCGCCACGCTCGCCCTGCGCACGGGCGCCACCGTGGTGCCCGCGGCGCTCCTGCGGAACCCGGAGGGCCCCGGCTACGTGGCGCACATTGGCGAGCCGATCAGCGCCGGCGAAAATGGACGCTCGTCCAGCGACATCCAGGACCTCACCCAGCGGATCATGACCTGGTTGGAGGAGCTGATCCGGCGCCACCCGGACCAGTGGTACATGTTCCGCCAGATGTGGCCGAGCGTCCCGGAGCCGGCACAGCCGGCGCTTGCCACCGTGGAGGCGGTCGGAAGCTGAGCCGGCGCCAGGGCGCGGGCACGGCCGAGCTGGACGTGGCACACGAGGCGGCGACCCGGGCGCAGGCGCCCGGTAGCGCTAGCTGGCAGCGGTGAGAGCCCGCCTCCTGCTCTGGCTGCTGCGGGCAGCGGCCCGGGCGACGCGGCTGGTATCGCGCACCTCGGCCGAGCCGCTCTGCCGTGCGGCCGGCACGCTGTGGTACCTGGCTGCGCCGCGCAGCCGGGCCGCGGTGCGATCGAACCTGCACCACGTCCTGGGGCGCGAGCCGAGCGCCCGCTCCGTCCGTGAGGTGTTTCAGCATGGCATGCTCAACTACTGGGACACGCTGGCCATTCCCCAGTTCAGCGCCGCGGAGGTTCTGGCGCTCGTGGACGCGGAGGGCTGGGAGCACTTGGACGCCGCGCTGGCCGAGGGCCGGGGCGCGATCCTGGCGGGCGCCCACCTGAGCAGCGTGGCGTTGGCGGGCCAGGCGGTGGCGGCGCGCGGCTACCCGATGGTGGGCGTGGTCGAACCGCTCGATCCACCCGAGCTGCTCGCCTTCTTCACGTCGCTGCGCGGGGCTCAGGGGGTGCGCCTGCTGCCGGCCAGCCCCCAGGCGATGCGCGCGCTGCTGCTGGCGCTCCGACGTAACGAGGTCCTGGGGCTGGTGACGGACCGTGACGTGCTGGGGAGAGGCCTGTCGGTGGAGTTCTTCGGGCGGGCGACCACCTTTGCGAGTGGCGCGGCGGCGCTCGCCGTCCGGACCGGCGCGCCGATCCTGCCAGCGGTAGCGGTGCGTGTCGAGCGGGGGCGCTTCCGGGCGTGGATCGAGCCGCCGCTGCCCGTCCCGCGTACCGGCGACCCCAGGGAGGACGAGCGGCAACTCACGCAAGCGGTGGCGAGACACCTGGAGTACCATATCAGCAAGCACCCGGAGCAGTGGACGGTCTTTCAGCGGCGCTGGCCGCCCGCGTGCCGGCCGGTGCTGGAACGATGATCGGATCCTTCGAGGCTGGCGGCCTGAAGATCGCGCTCGTTTCGCCGTACGACTTCGCCTACCCGGGTGGTGTGACGGCCCACGTCGTCCACCTCGCCGAGCGGTTCCGGGCGCACGGACACGAGGCGCACATCGTGGCGCCCTCGTCCGATGGCGGGGCGGAGCCAGACGTGCTGGAGAGCGCCTTCGTCCATCGCATCGGCCGTGTGGTCAGTATCCCTGCCAACGGTTCGGTGGCACGCATAACGCTCTCCCTGCGCTCGTACCTCCAGGCGAAGCGCCTCCTGCGTGAGCAGCAGTTTGACCTGATCCACCTGCACGAGCCGATGATGCCGGCGCTGCCGCTGACGGTCCTACGCCACTCGAAGACGACCAACGTGGGGACCTTCCACGCGGCGCGCACGAGCCCGCTGGCCTACTTCTACGCCAAGCCGATCATCCAGCCCTTCTTCGAGAAGCTGCACGGCCGCATCGCCGTCTCCGAAGCCGCTCGTGATTTCGTAGGCGAGTATTTCAAGGCGGACTACCGCATCATCCCCAACGGGATCGACTATGCCCATTTCAGCACGCCACGCCCGCCACTGGAGCGTTTCCGGGACGGCCGGCTCAATGTGCTGTTCGTCGGACGGCTGGAGAAGCGGAAGGGGCTGCGGTTCCTCCTGCGGGCGTGGCCGCTGGTGCGGGAGCGCGTCCCCGCCGCCCGACTGATCGTCGTCGGGGAAGGTCGCCCGCTCCAGGGCTACCGCCGGTTCGCGGCGGGCCAGGGCTGGACAGACGCCGAGGTCTGCTTCGCCGGGTACGCCCCGCCGGACGAGCTGCCGCGGTACTACCAGGCGGCGGACGTCTTCTGCGCGCCGGCGACCGGCCAGGAGAGCTTCGGCATCGTGCTCCTGGAGGCGATGGCCGCGGGTGCGCCCATCGTCGCCTCGTCCATCCCCGGCTACCGCGACGTGGTGGCCCACGGCAGCGAGGGCCTGCTGGCGCCGCCCAAGGATCCCCAGGCGCTCGCCCGGGCGCTGATCAGCCTTCTGGAGGACGCGGAGCTGCGACACACGTTCTCGACGACGGGCAAGGAGAAGGCGCGCGCCTACGACTGGCGGCACGTGGCCGCCCAGATACTGGACTACTACGCCGAGGTCCTGGAGCGCCGCTCCTTCTCGCCGGCGCCGCCGCGTGTGCGGTTCGCCCGAGTCCGGCGCGTCGCGGGCTTGCTGCGGGTGTGAAGCAGCTCAAGGACGGCGTGCGGTCAGCCGCGGATGGGCCGGCGCGCGCCCTCGGACGGCTGGGGCTCACGCCGAACGCCCTGACGATTCTTGGCTCGCTGCTCACCGCCTCGGTCGGCCTCCTGGCCGCACAGGGCTGGTTCCTGTGGGCGGGACTCGGGCTGTGGCTGTTCAGCCTCACCGACACTCTCGACGGCGCCCTGGCTCGCGCGACGGGTCGGGTGTCCACCTTCGGCGCGTTCCTGGACTCGGTGTGCGATCGGTACGCGGAGGCGGCGGTCTTCCTGGGGCTCATCTGGTGGTACCAGGCGAATGGTGACGCGCTGGGCGTGGCGCTCGCCTACCTGGCGATCGTCGGCTCACTCATGGTGAGCTACGCGCGCGCGCGGGCCGAGGGCGTGGGCCTCCAGGCGGCCGAGGTGGGCTGGTTCCAGCGGCCCGAGCGCGTCGTCGCACTGGGCGTGGGCCTCCTCGCCGCCGCGGCGGCGCCGCTGGCGCTCCTCCTGGTGCTGGGACTGCTGGCGGTGATGACGCACGTGACCGTGCTCCAGCGCGTGCGCCACGTCGCCCGGCTCACGTCGAAGCAGGTGTAGCGCTCGCAGGCGCGGGACCGTCGTGCCCGTCCACTCACGCGCCCGATCGTGCCGCTTGCGGCTGCGCGGCGGCGAGCGCAAGCGGGCAGCGTCCGGGGGACGCGCCCGAGCATGGTTCAGCGTCTGGCCGGGCTGCGCTCAGCCCCGCCGGCGAGCCCGCCACACGTCGTGGGACTCCGGCAGCGTCCGGGCGCACCCGTGTCCGGGCTGGTCGGCGCGCGGATGGCGTACAATGCCTCGTGCTTGCGCCCGTAGCTCAGTGGACAGAGCGCTTGCCTCCGGAGCAAGAGGTCGCGCGTTCGAGTCGCGCCGGGCGTACCCATTGATGCCGAAGCTCCCGTGGCCCGGCGGCACCGGCCAGGTGGGCCCTCGGCCCGGGGGGACAGCGGATTCATTCGCCAGGCTCCGGCCGCACCGGCCTGGAGGCGGGGCTGGCCGCCTGTGACGCGTCTGTTATGCGCGAGGCCGTCTGCGCTATAGGTCTGTGACGCCCTTCGGCGCATAGTGCGTCGCGTGAGCGCCGCCCTCTCGCGCCCCGCGCGCTACCCGCGCACCACCTCCGGGCTGGTGCGCCAGTGCGCCTGGTGCCGCCGCGTCTTCGACACGTCCGGGCGCTACGCGATCCGCTCGCGGCACCTGCTCGGGGACGCGACGCACGGGATCTGCCCGGACTGCAAGACCGCAGCGCGCGCTGAGATCGACGCCGACTTCGCCCTCGCGCCCAGCTGAGATCGCGGCCAGGCAACGCCCGGACGGTCAGACGCCTGCGCGCCGGGCTGCCTCGGGGACGAGCGCGGCGTCCTGAGCCAACCACCGCGCCAGCTCCCTGGCGTGGTAGGTAACGACCACGTCCGCTCCGGCGCGCACGATGGCCGTGGCCACTTCCAGCGCCACCCGGCGCTCGTCGATCCACCCCTTCAGCGCGGCCGCCTTGAGCATGGCGTACTCTCCGCTGACGTTATAGGCGGCCAGCGGCACGTCGGGGAAGGCATCCTTCACCCGACGCACCACGTCGAGGTAGGCGAGCGCGGGCTTGACCATCACTATGTCGGCCCCTTCGGCCACGTCGAGCGCGACCTCCCTGAGCGCCTCGCGGGCGTTGGGCGGGTCCATCTGGTAGCCGCGCCGGTCGCCGACCTGCGGCGCCGAATCGGCAGCCTCGCGGAAGGGGCCGTAGAAGGCGCTGGCGTACTTCGCCGCGTAGGAGAGCAGCGCCACGTCCTGGAAGCCCCCGGCGTCCAGCGCCGTGCGCACGGCTTGGACGCGGCCGTCCAGCATGTCCGACGGCGCCACCACGTCAGCACCGGCTTCTGCCTGGGACACGGCTGCCCGCGCGAGCAGCTCGAGCGACGGATCGTTCTGGATGAATGCCTCCTGGCCGCTTGGACCGAGCAGGCCGCAGTGGCCGTGGGAGGTGTACTCGCACAGGCACGTGTCGGCGATCAGCACGAGCGACGGGACCGCCCGCTTGACGGCGCGGAGCGCTTGCTGCACCACGCCGTCTGGCGCCCAGGCCTCGGATCCCAGCGGATCCTTGGCACGCGGAAGCCCGAACAGCAGCACCGCCGGGATCCCCAGGTCGGCGACGGCCCGCGCCTCTTCGGCGACGCGGTCGACCGAGTGGTGGAACACGCCCGGGAGCGAGGGAACCTCCGCCCTGACGTCGGCGCCGGGCACGACGAACAGGGGGTAGACGAGCTGGTCGACCGACAGGCGGGTCTCGCGGACCAGGCGCCTGAGCGACTCTCCCCGCCTGAGGCGCCGGGGTCGGCCAGTAGGGAAGGCGGCCCGCCCGTTCACTGCCATCGGTCACCTCCTTCGGTGGCGCGCCTGGCCGAGGCGCAGCAGCGCCAGGACGGCCGTGTCCGAGCCGGGCCGTTCGAGCGCGGCTGCGCGCAGGGCGATCGTCGGTCCGTGGAGCAGCTTGTTCACGATCCCCTCTGCCAGCGCCTCCACCGCCGCCCACTGCTCGGGGGTGAGGCCCTTTAGCCGCTGCGCCTTCCGCGCCAGCTCGATCTGTCGTACCTCCTGGCCGAACTGGCGCAGCACCACGATCGAGGACGCCACCGCCCGCACTCTGAGCCACCGCGCGATCGCCTCGGCCTCCTCGCGGGCCAGCAGCTCGACGCGCTCGATCTCACCCCGGCGCGTTCCGGCATCCACCGGGCACAGCCGCTCCAGGTCGTCGAGGTCGAGGACGCGCACGCCCGGGACCTGGCGCACGCCTGGCTCGACGTCCCGTGGCACCGCCACGTCCAGGATGACCAGCGGCTCGCCCGAGCGGCCGGCCATGGCGGCCTGGACGACAGGCACGTCCACGACCGCCGAGCGCGCGGCGGTCGTGCCGACCAGCAGCGCGGCCTGCCGCAGCAGCGCCGGCAGGTCGTCCAGGCCGCCAGTCGCCACCTCGGCGGCTCCTGGCTCACCGTGCGGCGCCGCCCTGGAGGCGCGCAGGTCGTCGCGGAGGCGGTCCGCGTGCGACGGCGTCCGGTTGAGGAGCACGACCCGGGCACCGGCCTCGAGGAGCGCTCGCGCGGCGGACTTGGCCATGGCGCCGGCGCCGAGGACGACGGCCAGCCGACCCGCCAGGCCGGACGGGCCCAGTTCGGGCAGCCGCAGGGCCGCGTGCACGCCAGCGGTCGCGACGGACGGCTGGCGGCCCAGGAACGAGCCCGAACCCAGGCGCCGGCTGGACTCCAGCGCGCGGCGGAAGACGCCGTCCAGCGGGGGAGGCAGGGAGCCGCGCTCGAGGGCGATCCGGTGCGCCTCACGCACCTGTCCACGAATCTGCCCTTCGCCTACTACGAGCGAGTCCAGCCCGGCGGTGACGCGCACGAGGTGGACGAGCGCGTCCGCGCCGTTCCTCGTGAACAGGTGGGGCTCGAGATCCTCGAGTCGGATCACCGCGGCGCGGGCGAGCGCGCGCCGAATCTGCAGCGCTTCCCGCGTCCCCCGGCCGTGTGCCCAGGTGTACACCTCGACCCGGTTGCAGGTGGAAAGGAGGACGGTGGGGAGGGTGCTCCCGACCCGGTCGTACCACGGCGTGGGCTCGAGCGCGAGACGCTCGCGCAGCTCGACGGGTGCGGTCTGGTGGCTCATCCCCACGACGACCAGCCGCCCCGTGGCCCAGCCGTTGCCCCCGCTGACGCCGCGGGTCCTCCCGTGGCAGCTACCAGGGTCCGCGCTATAGCGGCTCACCGGCTCAGCCATCTGCGACTCCCACCTGCGAAGCGCTGAGGGCGGGACGTCCGGCGCCAGCCGCCCGGGCGTCGCACCACGCTCCGAGCGCCGCGTCCGCCAGGCTGGCACTGCCCGTCAGCGCGGCCACCCGCGGGGCGGGCAGCCCGGCTGCCCGGACGGCGGTGGCCGTGGTCTCCCCCAGGCACACGATCGGCACGTCCGCGAGCACGCGCGACGGCTCCACCCCCAGGTCGAGCAAGCCGTCGACCAGGCCGCGCACCGTGGATGGACTGGTGAAGGTGACGAGATCGATGCGGCCGGCGCGCAGGCGTGCGGCTGCTTCACACAGGCGCTCGGCCGGCACGCGCCGCGTGGTGTAGAGCGGGAGCTCCCGCACGCGAACGCCGCGCGCCCGCAGGCCCTCGGCCAGCTCCTCCCGCCCTTCGACGGCGCGTGGCAGCAGCACGGTGGTGGACGAGCGGGTCTCGCCCTCGAGGACGCGCAGCGCCGCGGCAGCCGAGAAGCGCGGGAGGCCAATAGCCGCTCGGACCCCGCGATCGGCAAGCGCGCGGGCTGTCGCGGTGCCGCCGAGCACCCGCGTCCGGCCGAGGTCGGCCGCGCCTCCCCCGGCCCGCTGGAGCGCGTCGAGTAGGAACGTCGCCGCGTTGGCGCTGGGCAGCACTGTCCAGCCGAAGCCGCCGTGCCGGAGTGTCTCGAGGATGGCCGCCACGTCCGGCGCGGGCTCGAGCGGCACCACCTCCACGACGGGCACCTCGAGGACGGCGAACCCGCGCGTTTCGAGTGCCTGGGTCAGGCCGGCCGCCTGCGCCTCGGGCCGGGTGTTGAGCACCACGGGTCTCGCCGTCATGGCCGGTCGCCCCCGCTCGGTTCTCCCAGCAGCCGGTCGGCACCCGCCTGGCGCAGCTCGGCGGCCAGGCGCGAGCCCAGCTCGGCCGGCGCCTCGAGCGAGCCCGTGCCGGCGGCGCGCAGGACCTGGCGGCCGTTGGGCGAGGCGACCGCCGCCAGGAGGTGGAGCGAGCCTCCACCGCGGGCGGTACCCAGCGCGCCCACAGGCAGGCGGCAGCCGGCGTCCAGCTCGGCCATGAGCTGCCGCTCGGCCTGCACCGCGGCGGCGGTCACGGCGTCGTGCAGGGGTGCGACGAGGCGCGACACCGGGTCGTCCTCGGCCCGTGCCTCGAGCGCCAGCGCGCCCTGGCCGGGGGCGGGCGGCATGAGAGCCGGGTCGAGCAGGACGTGAGGCACGTCGAGTCCCAGGCGCGCCAGTCCTGCTCGAGCCAGGACGATCGCGTCGTACTGGCCGTCGAGCAGCTTCCGGCAGCGCGTGTCGACGTTGCCGCGCACAGGCAGGCAGGCGAGGTCCGGCCGGGCGGCGCGCAGGAAGGCGGCGCGCCGCAGGCTGCTCGTTCCCACCCGTGCGCCGGGTGGCAGGTCGTCCAGCTCGTCGCCGTTGCGGGTGACGAGCGCGTCGCGCGGATCTTCCCGCTCGGGCACGGCTACCAGCGCCAGCCCCGCCGGCACGTCGGCCGGCACGTCCTTCAGACTGTGGACGGCCAGGTCGATCGCTCCATCGAGCAGGGCCTGCTCGAGCTCCTTGACGAAGATCCCCAAGCCCCAGGCGGGCGTGGCGGCACGCGAGTCCTGGGTTCGGTCGCCCTCGGTGGTGATGAGGACCAGGTCCACGTGCAGGTCGGGGTGGCCGGCACGGAGGCGGTCCACCACCTGGCTAGCCTGGGTACGCGCGAGCGGGCTCCGGCGCGTGCCCAGGCGGATCGTTTGAGTGGTGGTAGAAGCGGCGGGAAGGTGGCCCATCAGGCCGTGGGCTGCTGTGTGGCGAAGATCGGCGCTGGCGCAGCCGCAGCATCGAGCCGCCCAGCCATGCGGGGGAGCGGAGCGCCTGGCGCGACCACGCCGCTGGTGGGCTGCGCCCGCACCTCCCGGAGCACGACGTCGGCCAGGGCCCGCGCGAGATCCGGGGCGTCATTCGGGGCAGGCACGCGGGTGAACTGCACGAAGCCTGCCTGCTCGGCCTGCGCGCGGCCAGCAATGTCGATGTCGTAGAGCGTCTCCAGGTGGTCGGCCAGGAACTGCACGGGCGCCAGGAGCACGTGGCGGTGGCCCGCCGCGGCGAGCTCGGGGAGCAGATCGAGCAGGTCGGGCTTCAGCCACTCCTCCGGCGTGTGGCCCGCGCTCTGGTAGGCGAACAGCCGGCGGCCTGGCGGCAGCCCGGCGGCGTCCGCGACGGCCCGCGCCGTCTCCTTGAGCTGATCGACGTAGCCGGGCTCGCGGTCGACCACCCGCCGCGGGAGGCTGTGTGCCGTCATCAGGACGGGCACGTGGTCCCGCACCTCGGTGGGGAAACGGGCCAGCCCGGCCAGCACGCTGTCGGCGAGGACGTGGACGAAGGCTGGCTCCAGGTGCCAGGACTCGATCATCCTGGCTTGCAGCCCGGCCCCGGCGGCTGCTGCCTCGAGCTGCTCGGCGTAGCCGCCCATGAGGATGGGCGAATACTGCGGCGAGAGGATGAGGCCGAGGAGGTTCTGGACGCCGCGCGCCGCGGCGGCGGCAACGGCGTCCGCGATAGTGGGCGCCGAGAAGCGCATGGCAGCCTGGGCGAGGAAGACGTCCTCGGCGGAACGCTCGTTCAACGCGCGCTCCAGCGCCGCGGCCTGTCGCTCGGTGATTGGAACGAGCGGCGAGCCGCCGACGATCTCGTAGCGGCGACGGAACTCCCGCACCAGTTCCTCGGACGGCGCCCGGCCGCCACGTACGCGTGCCAGGTATGCCGCCACGTCGTCGAGGTCGCGCGGCGACCCGTAGGTCATGAGGAGGACGCCGGTCCGGCTCATCGGCGCGTCTCCTCGTGGACCGCTTCGACCAGCCGGGCGAGCACATCGGGATCGGTCTCTGGCAGGACGCCGTGGCCGAGGTTGAACACGTGGCCGGGCCGGCCGGCCGCTCGCGCGAGCACCTCGTGCATGCCGGCGCGCGTGGGTTCCCAGCCGGCCAGGGGCCGCGCGGGGTCGAGGTTGCCCTGGATGGCTCGGTCGAACCCGATCCGCGCCCAGGCGTCGTCCAGGTGCACGCGCCAGTCGACACTCACCACGTCGCTGCCGGCCGCCGCCATCCGTTCCAGGAGCGCGGCGTTCCCGGTGCCGAAGTAGATGCTCGGAGCCCGCGCTTCCCCAAGCGCCGCGAAGATGCGCCGGGTCCACGGGAGGACGAAGCGGTCGTAGTCGCCCGGCCCCAGCGCGCCGACCCAGCTATCGAAGAGCTGCACCACGTGGGCGCCCGCTTCGACCTGGGCCCGCAGATACCGGATGACGCTCTCGGTCAAGGTGTCCATGAGCCGGCTCCACACCGCGGGCTCGCGGAGCATGAGCGCCCTGGCCCGGGCGTAATCGCGCGTCGGCCGGCCCTCGATCAGGTAGCAGGCCAGGGTGAACGGCGCCCCTGAGAAGCCGATGACCGCTGCCCTGCCGTCGGACAGCTCCTGGCGCAGCACGCGGATGCTCTCCAGCACGAACGGCACGCTCTCCTGTGGCTCGATGGCACGCAGTCGGTCCACGTCCGCCTGGCTGCGCACCGGGTGGTGGATGATGGGGCCGATCTCGGGCTGGATCTCCAAGGAGACGCCCATTCCTTCGACGGGGAGCATGATGTCGGCGAAGAGCACCGCGCCGTCGACGCCGAAGCTGTCCACGGGCATGAGCGTGACGCGGGCGCACAGGTCGGGCGTCTTGGCCAGCGTCAAGATGGGGTACCGTTCGCGGAGCCGGCGGTAGCCGGCCAGGCAGCGGCCGGCCTGCCGCATGAACCAGACAGGCGTCGTGTCGACCGGCTCGCGCCGGCACGCAGCGAGGAAGCGGGCCTCCGCCGTCATCGACGGCGCCGCGGTGGGTGCCGCGGTCATCCGAGCAGCTCCAGCACCTCGGCGATGCTGCCTGCCACGCAGGTGAAGATGGGCGTCTCACGCTCGGTGTACCTGCTCGCCTCGCTGCCGCGCAGCCGTTCGACGAGGTCGAGGAAATCGGCCGGGTGGTCAGACTCAAACGCCACCACGAACTCCTGGTCGTCCAGTCCGAATGAGTAGGTGGTGTTGATACGGACGCGCGGGAATTCGTGCCCCACGCGGATGTGCTCGTCCATGGCACGCTGGCGCTCCTCGAGAGGGAGGCGGTACCACTCGCGCTTCTTCACCATGGGGTAGACGAACAGGTACTGCTTCCCCACCGGCCGCAGCCTGGTGCGCCGGCCTTCCTGGCCCGGGTGGACGTGCTCGTCCACGTACTGCGAGCGCTTCGTCATCGCCAGGTAGCTGTACGCGGCCTCCAGGTGCTGGCCCATGGCGGACCGGAGCACGGCGGCGTGCAGCTCCTGGAAGTCCTCCAGCCGCGCGGAAACCATCCAGAGCATGAAGTCGGCATCCGCGCGGGTGCCCATGGTGCTGTAGGCGCGTAGGATGGGCATCTGTGCGACGAACGGCTCCAGGGCAGCCAGCAGCTCCTCGCGGGCCCGCAGCCGCTCCCTGCGTGGCTGGAGGCGCCAGGATGGGAGGGCGCGGTAGAACAGGTAGCGCACGAACTGGCGCGTGGTCGGAGCAGGCGGGGTTACGCTGCGGGTGGTGGCACGGGTGGTAGGGGTGGCCACCGATGTCGGGGGGGTCATTGCACGCAGATCCTCTACTGTAAACCTACGGGCGGCGGAGCAGTCGCTATGAGCGGATTCCGCCCCACTTTGCTTAGGGACCTGCCCCTATTTCTCCTGTGGGGGCCGCTCCCCAGCCCCGGTCCCAGGACTGTTCGAATGGGCGCGCCTGAGCGCTGCTGCGCTTTCCGCCGGGTTGGGTACCCAGGCCGGGCTGAGCCCCTCGCGTGCGCTCGGGCTTCGCACCATCTGGGCGCACCCATTCGAATCGCCCCGTCGCCGACGAGTAGCATGCCGCTGAAACACGGCCGGAGGTCGCGTCCCATGGCGCGAACCGCTCCGGGTAGACCCGCGCCGCCTGCGCGCCGCCATGGTCGAGCGGACGATCGCGGCCGGCACGGCTCCTGGGAAGGGGTGTGACGTGAGCGAGTGTGTTCGAGCAGCGGTGGTGCAGGCGGCGCCGGTGCTTCTGGACCGCGAGGCGACGACGGCCAAGGTGGTCGAGCTGGTCCAGGAAGCGGCCGAGCGTGGGGCGCGGCTGACGCTCTTCCCGGAAGCGTTCATCCCGGCCTACCCGCGCGGCATGAGCTTCGGCACGCTGGTTGGCGGCCGCACCGACGCCGGCCGGCGCGCCTACGCCCGCTACTGGGACAACGCCGTGGACGTGCCCGGCCCGGTCACCAGCGCCATTGGCGAGGCGGCCCAACGCACCCAGACGTACGTGGCGGTGGGCGTGATCGAGCGTGTGAGCGCGTTCCGCGGCGGCACGCTCTACTGCACGCTGCTCTACTTCGGCCCGGACGGCCGCCTGCTGGCCAAGCACCGCAAGCTGAAGCCGACCGCCGCCGAGCGCCTCATCTGGGGCGAGGGCGACGGCAGCACCCTGGCCGCCGTGCCGACAGAGTTCGGTACCGTCGGCGGATTGATCTGCTGGGAGAACTACATGCCGCTGGCGCGCATGGCGATGTACCGCAAGGGGGTGGACATCTACCTGGCGCCGACGGCCGACGCGCGTGACTCTTGGCAGGCCACCATCCAGCACATCGCCTGTGAGGGGCGCTGCTTCGTGCTCGCCTGCAACCAGTTTCTCACCCGCGCGATGATGCCCCCGGCGTGGGAGGACATTGGACCCGGCCCGGAGGTGCTTTGTCGTGGCGGGAGCGCGGTCGTCGGCCCGCTGGGCCAGTACCTGGCCGGGCCCCTCTACGACCAGGAGGGCATCCTCACCGCCGACCTGGACCTGGGCGCGATCACGGAAGCGCGGTTCGACTTCGACGTCGTCGGCCACTACAACCGGCCGGACGTCTTCCAGCTCGTCGTCAACGAAGCGCCAGCGGCCGGCGTCTCGTCCTCTCCCCTGGCGTAGCCGAGCTGGCGCTCGTGCGTCTCCTCGTCGTCCTCCTCGCGGCCAGCGCGCTCCTGGTGGCTGCCAGCGGTTTCTGGCTGCCCCTCCCGGGCACGCTGCTGGTCGACACCGATCCGCTGGCCCCGGCAGCGGTCGCGCTCGTCCTGGACGGCGTGAGCCAGGACGCCCTGGACCGCGCGGAAGGGTGGCGACGCGACGGGCTGGTAGGCCGTGTGGTCGTCGTCGAAGCCCCCATCAAGACGCACGCCCTGGTCACCTACTGGACCGAGCTGGTCGCGCGTGGCCTGGCGCGCCCTTCGCTGACCCCGCCCGAGCTGCTCGCCGTGGTGCGGGCGCGGTCGCTCGCGCCGGCCGAGCAAGCCAGGGCGGCGCTCCCGACGCTCCAGGCGGCACGGGCTCAGTCGGTCCTGGTGCCCGGGGGCGTCTTGAGCGGGCGGCTGGACCGGCGCGAGCTGGCGCGAGTGCTGGGTCCGGCCGGGATCACCGTGCGCCTCGTCCGCGAAGAGGCACCGGACCGCGACCCCGGACGCTGGTACCTGGATGCAGCGGACCGGCGGCGCGTGCTCGGGGTCTGGCTTCAGCTCCTGGTACCGGCGCTGAGCGGCGACCCTCAGGGTCCGGGCACGTAGGCGACGTAGTCGCCGAAGCGGGCCGCCTCGCGGAAGCCGGAGCCCGGCAGCCAGCGGTCCAGCAGGGTGGCCACGTACGGCTCACGTCGCCAGAGGACGAGCGCCCGCACCGGCTCGCCCGCCCAGGTGTCCTCGAAGGGGAGCCCGCTGGCCAGGTAGAAGACGAGCGTGTCCTGGTCCACGTACCGCTGGCGGCTGGCGAGCCAGGCGACCTCCTTCGACGCCACGTACACCTCCGCCGGCCCCAGCCGGGCGTCTACCCACGCGGCCGCCTCCCGCACGCCCGTGGTGCCATACCAGTAAGCGGTGCTGTACGGCGCGCGTGCCTGCGCCTGGGCCGCCGACAGGTCCCAGCCCACGGCCAGGCTGGCGAGGAGCACGGGCACGATGACCCCGGCCGGAGCGAGCGCCGCCACCAGGCGCCGGACCGAGCCGTTCCAGTGGGCCTGGCGTGACGGCTCAACCGGCTGCCGGGCGAGGCGGGAAGCGCCGAGGAGGGGCCAGGGTCGGTGCAGCAGCGGCGCGGCCGCGCCGCCCGCGAGCAGCACGGCCATGAACCCGGCGCCAGCTCTGCGGCTCACCACCCAGGTGCGGCCGAGCGCCCAGTCGTCGCCGACCAGCCCGGCCACCACGAGAGCGGAGGCGACCGCGGTCCCCAGGGCGAGCAGGGCGAACGCGCGTCGCTCTCGGAGCGCCAGGGCAACGAGTGGAGCGCCGGCCACGGCCAGGAGCGGGACCAGCGCAACCTGGTACTTGGGGAACCAGCCGGCCGACTTGTTGACATAACCGGCGACCAGCAGCACGGCCAGGCCCAGCAGCAGGTCAACGCGGCGCGGCTCCCACCGTGTGGCGAGCTGTGCGGCCCGGACCGCCAGCGCGACGAGTCCAAGCGCCACCAGCCCGGGGCCGATCCACACCAGGCTGGGCTGCAGGCCCTCAGTGAACGCGCCCAGACTGGCGTAAGCCCGCCGCGCGACCTCGGCCGAGTCCTGCCACTGGACGCGGTTGACCTCGAACGGCATGTCGAACGGCAGCCGCAGCGCCGCGGCGAGCGCTGCCCAGGATGCCAGGAAGAGGAGCGTGCCCCCGACCCCAACACCCAGTCCGTGTGTCACGGCGCGCCCGAGGTTGCCACGCAGCGCCTGCCAGGCAACGATGGCCACCAGCAGCGGCAACGGGTTCGTCATCTTCGCCCACAGCAGGAGGGCGAACAGCGGCGCCAGCGCCGGCCAGCGGGGCGTGGCCTCCAGGCGCAGGTACAGCCACAGGAGGAGGAGCGTGAGCGGCAGCAGGAGCGCAAAATCGATGTCGAGCAGTAGCGCGCTCTGGATCGCCAGGGGGGAGAGCAGGCTGAGCGTGGCGGCGATCCCGCCGGCGAGCTGCTTCGCGCCCCGGCTCCCCCGGGCCACGTCGCGCGCGAGCAGGAAGGTGAGCATGCCTACGGCCAGGCCGCCCACCACGCCCGGCAGCCGCAACGCCCACTCGCTGGGTCCGAGCAGCCTGGCTGCCAGCCCGAGGACGTAGACGTACAGCGGCGGGTGCCAGAGGGCCCACTGCTCACGTTGGGAGAAGTCGCCTCGCTCGCTCATCCACCCCTGGTTGCCGTAGGGGAGGCCGGTTTCGGCTACCGCCTGGGCGGCGAAGGCGAAGTTGGCGTCGTCGTACATCAGCGGCCGGCCGAGCTGTGGGAGCACGGCTAGCAGGTAGACGAGGAGCGCGGCGACGAGGAGCGCGCCGCCGGTACGAGCCGGCCACCATTCCGGCCGCTCGACCTGGAGACTCGCGGCGGCCGGGGCGACGGCCACGTCACCGCCCCAGCAGCCGGTAGCGCAGGATGAGGGCAATCATGCGCAGGCCCACCCTGACTGCCGTCGCCGTCGAGCCCGTGATCTTGGAGTCGCCCACGCGCCCGCGGTAATTCACCGGGACCTCGATCACCCGCAGGCCGTCCAGGAGCGCCAGACAGACCATCTCGGGCAGGAAGTGTGAGCCGCCCACCGTGAAGCGGTGGTGCATGCGCGCCGCCGCCTCGCGCCGGATGAGGCGCAGCGTGCAGCCGCAGTCCGAGAGGGACGGCCCATCGAACAGCACCTGCTGCAGCTTGGCGACGACCCAGTTCCCCACCCGCAGGAACCAGCCCATGTTCGCCTCGCGCCAGATCAGCTCGCGGGTCGTGCGCGTGCCCAGGACGAGGTCGAAGTCGTCGGCGTAGGTGAGCAGCTTGAGCACGTCCTTGCCCATGAAGGTCCCGTCCGGCTCGGCGAGGATGAGGTAGTCGCCCGCGGCCTCCAGCAGCCCGCGGCGGAGCGCGTGGCCGTACCCCTGCCGAGGCTCGGCAACCACCCGGGCCCCGGCCGCCGCGGCACGCTCGGCCGTGCCGTCGCGGGAGTTGTTGTCCACCACGAGCACCTCGTCGACGGCGTGGACGCCGACGAACTCCGCCACTGCCTGGCCGACGTTCGCCGCCTCGTTGTACGCGGGGAAGATCACGCTCACCCGCCTGCCCTGCCACACGGGGTGCGATTATGGCGGAGCCAGCCTGCCGGGTGGGTTGGCGAAGCGGCGCCGCTGGTGACGGGCGCCGGGCGTGCGTAACCCTTGACGCTCGCGGAGCAGGCGGCCTACCCTTTCGGGTAGGCCGCCTGGGGAGGTGGCTCACGCGGCGGGGGCTGGCTGGAACGAGTCCGTGCCGCGCGAGGGGATCGCGCCTCCTCGGGGCGCCCGGCCACGGCCAGACCTGTGGCTCGATCCGCTCCCGTGGGGGGTGCATGCAAACGATCCGGCCTACGAGCGTCGGCTCCCGGCGCCGTCCCACTGGCACGGCGCTCCTCCTGGCGGGGCTCGCCCTCGGGGCAGCCGGCTGCAACCCGTACCCCCAGAGCACCTTCGAGCTGCGCTCCGACCTCGCGCTCGAGATCCAGAACCTGTTCAACATCATCCTCGTCGCCGCCGCCTTCGTCTTCGTGGTGGTGGAGGGCGTCCTGGTAGTGGCCGCCATTCGGCACCGGCGCCGGCCGACCGACAGCCTTCCCGCGCAGACCCACGGCAGCGCCAGACTAGAGATCGCCTGGACCGCCGCCCCGGCGGTCGTGCTGGCGGTCATCCTGGTCCCCACGATTCAGACGATCTTCAAGACGCAGGCGCCCGCGCCCGCGGATGCGCTGCAGGTGCGGGTGATCGGCCACCAGTGGTGGTGGGAGTTCGAGTACCCGGACCTGGGCGTCCGCACCGCCAATGAGCTGTACCTGCCCGTGGGCCGGCCCATCAACGTCCGTGAGGAGTCGGCCGATGTGATCCACAGCTTCTGGGTGCCGGCCCTCGGCGGCAAGCGCGACGTCGTCCCGGGCAAGGTGAACGCCCTCTGGTTCACGCCGAATTCCACGGGCACCTTTCCCGGCCAGTGCGCCGAGTTCTGCGGCGAGTCGCACGCCAACATGCGCCTGCGCGCCGTCGTGGTGACGTCGGAGGAGTTCGACGCCTGGGTGCAGCGGCAGCGCCAGCCGGCCGCCACCCCGGCCGATCCGCAGGCGCTGGCGGGCGCCCAGCTCTTCCAGCAGCGAGGCTGTGCCGGTTGCCACACCATCACTGGCACCGCGGCGCAGGGGCGCGTCGGGCCTGACCTGACCCACGTCGGGTCGCGGACGACGATAGCGGCTGGGCTGCTGGAGAACACACCGCAGAACCTGAGCGCCTGGCTGCGCGACCCGCCTGGCGTGAAGCCTGGCGCCCGTATGCCCAACCTGAATCTCTCCGAGGAAGAGCTCGGAGCGCTCGTCGCGTACCTGCAGTCGCTGAAGTAGTCGTCGTCAAGCACCGAGCGGAGGGTTCCAGCCGCGCATGGCAGTTGTCACAGCCCCAGCCCCACCGACCACCGGGGTCGCGGTTCCAGCCCACGAGGTCGAGCGCGCCTACCGGGGCTTCTGGAGCTGGATCACGACGGTCGACCACAAGCGCATCGGCATCCTATACGGCGTCTCCGCCGTCACGTTCTTCCTGATCGGGGGCGTGGAGGCGCTCGTCATCCGGCTCCAGCTCTGGGCGCCCAACAACACCCTGGTGGACGCGCGCACCTTCAACGAGCTGTTCACGATGCACGCCACGACCATGATCTTCCTGGCCGTGATGCCGTTGAGTGCCGCGTTCTTCAACTACATCATCCCACTCCAGATTGGTGCACGTGACGTCGCCTTCCCACGCCTCAACGCCTTCAGCTACTGGGCCTTCATCTCGGGCGGCATCTTGCTGAACGTGAGCTTCCTGCTCGGCGGAGCGCCCGACGCCGGCTGGTTTGGCTACGCCAACCTGACCTCCCGCGAGTTCTCGCCGGGCCCGGGCATCGACTTCTGGCTGCTCGGCCTCCAGGTGCTCGGCGTCTCCTCCGTCGCCGCGGCGCTGAACTTCCTGGTCACCATTATCAACATGCGGGCACCGGGGATGGGCTTCATGCGGATGCCCATCTTCGTCTGGATGTCGCTCATCACGTTCGTCCTGCTCGTGCTGGCGTTCCCCGCGGTCACGGTCGGTCTGATCCTGCTCATGTTCGACCGCTTCTTCGACACCAGCTTCTACATCGTCCAGCGCGGGGGCGACCCGATCCTCTGGCAGCAGCTGTTCTGGGTGTTCGGCCACCCGGAGGTCTACATCCTGATCCTGCCGGCCATGGGGATCGTCTCCGAGGTCCTGCCCGTCTTCTCGCGGAAGCCGCTGTTTGGCTACGCGGTGATGGTCTACTCGGGGCTCGCCATCGCCTTCCTGTCGTTCGGCGTGTGGGTGCACCACATGTTCGCGGTCGGGCTCGGGCCAGTGGCAGACGCCATCTTCGCGTCCACGACGATGCTGATCGCCATCCCCACTGGCGTGAAGGTCTTCAACTGGATCGCCACCATGTGGGGCGGCTCGATCCGCTACACGACCGCCCAGCTCTTCGCGGTCGGCTTCATCAGCATGTTCATTATTGGCGGGCTGTCCGGCGTGATGCACGCGTCGCCCCCCGCCGACCTGCAGCAGACCGACACTTACTTCGTGGTGGCGCACCTGCACTACGTGCTGGTCGGCGGCAGCATCATGGGGCTATTGGCCGGCATCTACTACTGGTTCCCCAAGATGAGCGGCCGGTACCTGAGCGAAGCGCTCGGCAAGCTGAACTTCTGGACCTTCCTGGCGGCCTTCAACGTGACGTTCCTGCCGATGCACCTGACGGGCCTGCTGGGCATGCCCCGCCGCGTCTACACCTACAGCCCCGAGCTGGGCGTAACCACCTTGAACCAGGTCTCGACGGTCGGCGCCCTGGCGCTGGGGTTCTCGGTCCTGATCTTCGTGATCAACGTCTTCGTCAGCCTGCGTGGTGGCAAGCCCGCGCCCGCCGACGCATGGGACGGGGCGACCCTGGAGTGGTCAACCCCATCGCCACCGCCGCCCTACAACTTCGCGCGCATCCCGATGGTCGCCTCGCGCGACGCCTTCTGGGCGATGAAGTACCCCGAGCGCACCCACCTCGATCCCATGGAGCCGGCGCCGAGAGCCGGCGGGACCGCCCAGGGGACGAACGCCCCGCACGAGGTGGAATTGGTCGGCCAACCGGGGGAGGCGCCCGTGATCCACATGCCGTCGCCGTCGTACTTCCCGTTCATGATCGCCCTGGGGTTGGTGGTCGCCGCGAGCGGCCTGCTGCTCACCATGGCGCTCGTCCCGATCGGCATCCTGATCATGCTGGCCGGCATCTTCGGCTGGTCGTTCGAGCCTGCATAGGAGGCAGCCCGCGCATGGCGCACGCCGTAGCGGTCAATGTCGGCGGCATCGTTCCGCCCCACCCGGGGCTCCACACTGCCGCGCACCCACCCACCAGCACCGGCGTCGATAGCCGCAAGCTGCTGATGTGGAGCTTCCTGGCCTCCGACTGCATGTTCTTCGGCTCGCTGATCGCGACGTACCTGGTCTACAAGAACCGCAGTCTCCAGGGGCCCTACCCGCGCGAGATCTTCGACATCCCGTACACCTCGGTCAGCACCTTCGTCCTGCTGCTGAGCAGCCTGATGATGGTGCTGGCGCTGAACGCGCTCCAGCGGGGCGACGAGCGCCGCATGCGCATCTTCCTGACATCTACCGCGCTGCTGGGAGCGGTCTTCCTGGGCGGCCAGTTCTACGAGTTCACCACCTTCTACCGCGAGGGGCTGACGCTGAGCCAGAGCCTGTTCGGCTCGACCTTCTTCGTGCTGACCGGCTTCCACGGGACCCACGTCTTCATTGGTGTGTTCTGGCTGCTGTCGTTGGTCGTGCACTCGCTGCGTGGGAGGCTGCACCAGCACCAGGCGCTCACGGTCGAGATCGCCGGCCTGTACTGGCACTTCGTCGACATCGTGTGGATCCTCATCTTCACGCTCGTCTACCTCCTCCCCGAGTGAGCAGGAGCACGCCCGCATGAGCACCTTGCACGCTGCCAGATCTGCCGGGGCGCAGGCGGAGCCCGGCGGACGCGCTCACCCGAGCGTGGGTACCTACCTGCGCGTCGCCACGCTCCTGGCCGTGCTGACCATCCTGGAAGTCTGGGTGTACACGGTCGACGCCCTGCGGCCGATCGTGGCCCCGATCTTGCTGGCGCTGGCAGGCGCGAAGTTCGTCCTGGTCGTCGCCTTCTACATGCACCTGCGGTTCGACGACCGCCTGTTCAGCTACGTGTTTGGCTTCGGGCTGTTCATCGCGGCGGCGATCGTGACGGCGATGCTGTTCATGTTCGGGCAGTACCCGCTGCCACTGCCTGCGGCGGGCTCGCGCCCGTGACCCGCGCCTGAAACGCTCTGAAACGCACAAGGAGGGCCCATGTCTCGCTCGATCGCGGCTGACGCGCCTCGGGGACGGCGCGAGCGCTGGTTCGCCGACGCGGTCATCGCCGGGTTCGTCGCCACAGGCGTCGCGACCGTGGTCCTGGTGGTCGCCTACAACGCGGCGGCGGCGATCGGCGTGGAGGAGGGTGGCGGCCTGTTCCGGCGCTGGCTGTGGGAGCTGACCCACAACGAGGTCGTCTCGTTCAGTCGCGCTGCGCCGGGGCTGGCGATCATGCTGCACCTGGTCTTCGGCCTGTTCTGGGCAGGGGTGTACGCCTACTGGCTGGAGTACCGCCTCCCGGGCAGCGGCTGGCGCTCGGGGATGGTGTTCGGACTCATCCCGTACGCCGTGTCGCTCTTCGCGCTGCTGCCGGCGGCCGGGGTGGGGCTGTTGGAGTGGGCGCTCAGCGCCGGGCCGCTGCCAGTGGTGGGGAACCTCGTACTGCACCTGGTCTACGGCGGCGTGCTGGGGCAGCTCTACGACGCGAGCGCGGACCAGCCGGCGCTCGCCGAGGACGCGAGGTATGACGAGCCACTGGAGCGCGCCGCGGTCGCGCACTCCGAGCAGCTCGGCGCGGCCGGTATCCTCGCCGGCGCGGCCGCCGGCGCGCTCCTCGGGCTCGGCCTGGCGCTCCTGCTCCCGCCGACCCTGCCGGGCGAGGCGTTCAGCGGCTGGTCGCTCGTCCTCGCCGGTAGCGGCCTGCTGGCCGGCGGCGCGGTTGGGGCCGTCGTCGGGTCGTTCGCCGGCCTGCCGGGGGCGACACGCGACCCGACGGACGACGACGCGCCCCGGCCGGATCTGCTCGAGCACACCGCGCTCCCATTCCTCATCCCGGCGGCAGTGATCCTGCTCGCGGCCGCCACCGTCACGGCGATCGGGCTGGCGCTGCTCTCCCTCGCGCCGGCCAGCAGGCTGCTGCCGGTGTACGTCGCGCTCGGCCTGACCGCGCTCATCGCGCTCGGCGCCTGGCTCCTCGCGTCGGCTCAGTCGTCGCGTCCCTCCAACCGGGACACGGTCTCCCACAGCGGCCACTGAGGCGCCGGCGGTGGCCGGCGGGCCTCGCCGGTCGGCGGCGCCTCCAGCAGCCCCTCCTGGCGGCGGAGCTGCTCGCGCCGCGCGCGGACCCGGGCCCGCCGGATCCAGGCGGCCGTGGGCGCGGCCGCCAGGAGGAGGACGACTACCAGCCACGGCCAGCCGGTGGCGAGCACCAGGCCCAGCGCGTCCCGGCTCGGCTCCATGGCCAGCAGGAGGACGGTAGCCCAGAGCTTGAAGGCGACCAGGGGCGCGACGACCGTCCAGACCGCGGTGCGCTGCTGCATGGGGCTCCACCTGCACCTACCCCTCAGGGTAGTACCCGATCGGGCAGGCGGATAGGTACCGTTGGGTAGGAGAGCCCGCTATCATGAGCGGAGTAGCGGCCCGGACCGCGCCCTGGCGCGCGGCGGGGGAGCCCGCTCGGACCTTCGAGCGGTGCGCGTCTCCTCTCCGGCGCCGCGTTCGCGTCCGTGAACCTCTGGCTACGTCTCTCCGGTGGAAAGGGGCTCGACTGCATGGACCACCTGCGCCCGGCTGCCCGCCGCGCGCTGCTGGCCGCCGCGCTGGCCGCGGGAATCCTCGTCCTGACCGCTGCCTCGGCCTCGGCCGAGCCGTGGGTTTTCTCCACCGCCTCGAGCAGCGTGGAGCTGATCAACCAGCTCTTCTGGCTGACGCTCGTCCTCGCCACGATCGTGTTCGTGCTCGTCGAGGCGCTGCTCCTCTACTCCAGCCTGCGCTTCCGCCGGCACGGACCCCTGCCAGCGCACGAGCCGCCGCAGATCCACGGCAACACCCGGCTGGAGGCGATGTGGGCGGTCGTGCCGGCGCTCATCCTCATCGGCCTCTTCGGCGTCAGCGCCAGGACTATGAACGCGCTCAACGCGGTCCCGAGCGACGGGCTGCGGGTCGAAGTCACCGGACAGCAGTTCCAGTGGAACTTCCGTTACCCGGACGCGGGCGTTGCCACCGTGAATGAGCTGCGCATCCCCGTGGGCGTGCCGGTGATCCTGGAGATCACCTCGCGCGATGTGATCCACGGCTTCTGGGTCCCGGACCTGGCCGGCAAGATCGACGCCAACCCCGGCCGCGTCAACCGGCTGTCGTTCACCGCGAACGCGCCGGGCACGTTCCGCGGCGTGTGCGCCGAGCTGTGCGGCGCGGGCCACGGCAACATGCTCTTCCGGGTGGAGGCGGTCCCGCGGGGCGACTTCGACCGGTGGCTGCAGGAGCAGCAGGCCAGCGCGGCGCAGCCGGCGGCGCCCGCGGCCACACCGGCCGGGGCGGCGGCGCCGGCCGAGCTGGCGACCGCGGGCCGCGCCCTCCTGGCGCAGAAGGGCTGCGGTGGCTGCCACGTCATCCCCGGTGTGCCGGGCGCGGCCGGGACGGTCGGTCCCAGCCTGGCTGGCATCGCCGGCCGGACGACGATCGCCGGCGGCGCCGTGCCGGTGCGGAGCCCGGACGACCTGAAGCGGTGGATCCTGAACCCGGCCGCGCTCAAGCCGGGCACGGCCATGCCCAACCTCGGCCTGAGCGACGACGAGGCCACGAAGATCGTCGCCTACCTCGAAACCCTCAAGGAGTGAAGCGCGTGGCGCAGCGCGTAACCCGACGTTCGGCACGCTGCGGCCCAGGTGAGGGCCGCAGCGTGCCGGCCCACCAACAACGCGACGGTAGAAGCGCTCAGGAGCAGGAAGGAGGGCGCACGAGCCATGTCGACCGCTGAGCTCGCCCCGCCATCCCTGGTGATCCCCCGCCCGGCGGCGCCACCGGCTCACCCGGTAGTCGCCGAGCGCCGCGGCCTCGGGGGCTGGCTGACGACGGTCGATCACAAGAAGATCGCCATCATGTACATGCTCTCGACCTTCGTGTTCTTCCTGCTCGGCGGGCTGGCCGCGCTCCTGGTCCGGCTGCAGCTCGCCCTGCCGGAGGCCCCGCCGATGTCGGGCGAGCTGTACAACCAGATGTTCACCATCCACGCCTCCATCATGATCTTCCTGTTCGTCATCCCCATGGGCGTGGGTGGGTTTGGCAACTACTTCGTCCCACTCATGATCGGCGCCCGGGACATGGCGTTTCCCAAGATCAACGCCCTCTCCTTCTGGATGATCATCCCGGCGGGCTTGATGATCATCGCCGGCTTCTTCGCGGGCGACCCCTCCGGACGCTTCCCCACCGGCGCAGCCGATTCCGGCTGGACGGCGTACCCGCCGCTCAGCACCCGGGCGCCGTTCGGCCAGAGCCTCTGGATCGTCGGCATCATCATCCTGGGCACCTCGTCGATCCTCGGGTCGATCAACTTCCTGGTGACCATCCTGAACATGCGGGCGCCGGGGATGACCATGCACCGCCTGCCGCTCTTCGTGTGGGCGATCCTGACGACCTCGTTCATCCAGCTCATTGCCACGCCCGCGCTCGCCGGCGTGCTCCTCATGCTGCTGGCCGACCGCCACTTCGGCACCAGCTTCTTCGACCCGGCGAAGGGCGGCGACGTGCTCGGGTACCAGAACGGGTTCTGGTTCTACTCGCACCCCGCCGTCTACATCATGATCCTGCCGTTCTTCGGCGTCATCTCGGAGATCCTGCCGGTCTTCAGCCGCAAGCCGATCTTCGGGTACAAGGCCGTCGCCTATTCTTCGGCCGCCATCGGCGTGCTCGGCTTCCTGGTCTGGGCGCACCATATGTTCGCCACCGGCATCGCCATCCCTGCCCAGACCTTCTTCATGCTGATGACGATGCTCATCGCCGTGCCCACGGGCCTCAAGATCTTCAACTGGGCGGCCACCCTCTGGGGCGGGCACCTGCAGTTCAAGGCGCCACTGCTGTTCGTCCTCGGGTTCCTCACCATGTTCGTCGTCGGCGGGCTCAGCGGCGTCTACTCGGCCGTCGTGCCGGTGGACTACGAGATCCACGACACCTACTTCATCGTCGCCCACATCCACTACGTCCTCTTCGGCGGCAGCGTCTTCGGCATCTTCGCCGGCCTGTACTACTGGTTCCCCAAGCTGACGGGCCGGCTGTACAGCGAGTCGCTGGCCCAGTGGCACTTCTGGCTGATGCTGATCGGGTTCAACCTCACCTTCTTCCCGATGCACCTGCTCGGTCTGATGGGGATGCAGCGCCGCATCGCCACCTACCCGGTGGAGACCGGGTTCCTGCCGCTGAACGTGCTCCAGACGGTGGGCGCGTTCGTGATGGGCTTCTCGGTGCTGATCTTCATCTGGAATGCCCTGGTCTCGATGCGGCGTGGCGCGCCGGCCGGCCACGACCCGTGGCTGGCGAACACGCTCGAGTGGTACACCAGCTCGCCACCGCCGGCCTACAACTTCGCCTCTCTGCCCCGCATCCAGTCCGAGCGGCCGCTGCGCGACCTCCGGCTGGCCACGGTGGGGAGCAACGGGCACGCACCGTCGGACGGCCACCAGTGAGAGGAGCGCAGGGGTTGCCATGGCCGTAGCCGCCACGACTCATCCGGGCCGCGGCGCCGTCCCGAACACTCGGCGCGGCCCGCCCGGCTTCCAGCGACTGGCCATCGTCACCGCCGCGTTCACGTACGCCCTCACTGTGATGGGCGCAGTGGTGCGGGCTAGCGGGTCCGGCCTGGGGTGTCCGGATTGGCCGACCTGCTACGGCTCGCTCATTCCTCCGCCCGACCTCGCGGCCTGGATCGAATGGACGCACCGCTCGATCGCCGCGGTCACGTCGCCACTCATCGTCGCGACGACGCTGGCGGCCTGGATCTGGCGGCGGAGGGAGCGCGGAATCCTCATCCTGGCGACCCTGGTGCCCGTGCTGCTCGCCATCCAGATCGGCCTTGGGGCCGTGGTGGTGCTACTGGAGTTGCCGGAGATGGCGGTGATGGTGCACCTCACCTTCGCCCTGGTCATCCTGGGGCTGCTGGTCTGGATCGCCGGTCTCGCCGGCCCACCGCCGCGGGTGCTGCCGAGGGCCAGGGCCGAGCGCGGGGGCGTCTTTCGGCCTCTGGTTGCCGTGACCACCGGCGTAGTGTCCGCCCTCCTGGTAGCTGGCGCCTACGTGCGCGCCACCGGCGCGAGCTGGGCGTGTACGGGGTTCCCCCAGTGCAACGGGCGGGGTATCCTGCCCTTCGGGGAGAACACGCTGATGGATGTTCAGCTCGTCCATCGGCTGCTCGCATACGTCGCGGTTGCCCTCGTCGGCTGGGTAGTCGTCGAGGCGTGGCGCACGCAGCGCCACGTGCCCGCGCTCCGGCCGGCCGTCCTGGCCCTGGGGCTGACGATCCTCGGCCAGGCCGCCATCGGCGCGGTTGCCGTCAGCACCGGGGTGCCGCCACTCCTGCAGGCGCTGCACGTGGCCGGCGCAGCGGCCGCGTGGTCGGCCATGGTCGTAGTGGCCAGCATCGCGTTCCGCACGCGCCACGCCGACGCGCGACCTGGCGTGAGCCGGGCACCGGCGGTCGCATGACCCAGCGGTCGGGGTCGCTTCACCCGAGCGCGGTGCGCCACGCGCTCCCGGGGTGGGTGGGTCGGTGGGCAACGCCGGCGTCGAACCCCGCCCAGGCGGTGTCGCCGCGCGTCCACGACGCCGCGGCTGCCGGCGGGGCCGCCGCGCGCGCGGCGGCCCCGCCGGGCGCGTGGACACTCCTGAAGGCGTACGTCCAGCTCACCAAGCCGCGGGTGATGTCGCTGCTGCTGCTGACCACCCTGGCGGCGATGGTGATCGCCGCGGGCGGCCTGCCGCGCCTCGAGCTCGTGCTCTGGACCATGCTCGGCGGAGCGCTCATGGCCGGCGGAGCCGGCGCCATCAACCACTACGTCGATCGCGATATCGACCCGCTGATGGGACGGACGGCCTGGCGCCCGATCCCAGCCGGCCTCGTGCCGCCGGCGCACGCGCTCTGGTTCGGGATCGCGCTGGGCGGCCTCGCCTTTGCGCTCTTCGCCGTGTTCGTGAACGCGCTGGCGGCGGTGCTGGCGCTGGTCGGGCTGCTCCTGTACGTCTTTGTGTACACGCTATGGCTGAAACGCGCGACCCCCAGCAACATCGTGATCGGTGGCGCCGCGGGTGCTGTCCCGCCGCTGGTCGGCTGGGCCGCCGTGGCCAACGAGGTGAGCCTGACTGCCTGGTACCTCTTCGCGATCGTCTTCTTCTGGACGCCGCCCCACTTCTGGGCGCTGGCGCTGATTATCAAGCGGCACTACGAGCGCGCGAACGTCCCCATGCTGCCCGTCGTGCGCGGGGAGGCGGAGACACGACGCCAGATCCTACTCTACACGCTGCTCGTGGTGGCGCTCACCCTCGTGCTCCCGGCCTTCCGGCTGATGGGCCCCCTCTACCTGGGCGTGGCCGCGGCGCTCGGCGCCGGGTTCGTCGTCTACGCGCTGCGCCTGTGGCGGGAAGGCTCGCCGGTCGCGGCGCGCCAGTTGTACCTCTATTCCATGCTCTACCTTGCCGGGCTGTTCGTGGCGATGGCCGTGGATCGGACCGCCCTGGCGGGGGCTCCTAGGTAGGAGCCGATGGCCGCCCGTGCCTGGCTCAGGCCGTGGACCCCACACTCGGCGCGATCCGGAGCGCTGGCGGCCCAGGTGCTGATCCATGGCGAGACGCAAGCTGGGAGTGTGCAGGCGCGGAGCACCGCTCCGCCTCCATACTGAGAACACCACCCGGCGGCCGACACCCGGCATGGCAGCGCCAGCCGGGAGCGGGCGAGGCCCGGGCATCCAAGGAGCAACGCAAGGATGGTTCTCGACGTCAAAGCCCTGAGTTGGGCCGCGCAGAACGACATCGACACCGCCAAGCTGAAGGCGGCGAAGGTGCCGATCTATGGGAAGTGGTACTTCCCCGAGATCCCCGCCAACGTGCCGCTGGTGAACCTGGAGACGGGCGAGCGGCGTACTTTCCCGCAGCGGATGATCGCCGGCGAGGTGATCTGGGTGGCCGAGGCCGACCTGCGCCGGGCCAGACTCGGTCCGTTCGGCGGCGATGGCGGTGCGGCGGCGACCGCCGTCGAGGAGGCCGCGCCCGCGCAGCCGGCCGCGGGCGCGGCGGCGGAGCCGCCGCCGCCCACGATCGCGCTATCCCGTCCGCCGGCTGCGGCGGCGGCCGCCGCCGCAGCGCCGGAAGCGCTTGCACTCGCCAGCCCGGTGGACGCCGGTCCGCCGCCCGCCGTCCACCTACCCCGGCCAAGCATTGCGCCGTTCGTGCTCGGCGTCGGCATCTCGATCACGCTGCTGGGGCTCATCACCCATCCCCTGGTTCTCGCCGTGGGCCTGGCCTGGACGGTGGTGGGCGCCATCGGCTGGGTCCGGATCGGCCTGCACGAGGCGCGCGATTCGCACCGCCCCGATCACACCTAGCGCCACCTAGCCGCAAGGCGGCGGGCGCCGACCATCCTTCCACGACACCCTTGATGGAGTAGAGAGCGACCGTGAGCGCCACTGCCACTGTTCTCGCGGGCGGCTCGACCGCCCGCGCCGAAAGCGTGCACGAGCCCGCCACCGGGCGAGGGAACGAATGGTTCGGGATGATCCTGTTCCTCGTCTCGGAGGCGATCATCTTCGGAGCCTTCTTCGGCCAGTACTTCTACGCCCGAGCCCAGGCCGCGCAGTGGCCGCCGGACGGGTTCGAGCGGGTGCCCGCCGTCCCGCTCGGGCTCGTGCTTACCGTGGTCCTGGCGGCGAGCGGGCTGACAGCGCACAACGCGGTCGCGGCCATCCGCCGCGACGACCGTGACGCGGTGCAGGGCTGGCTGATCGTGACGGTCCTGCTCGGCGCCGCCTTCCTCGGCGGACAGGCCTTCGAGTACATGAGCCTGATCCAGGAGGGCTTCACCCCCACCTCGGGCATCTACGCCAGCCTCTTCTTCGGGATGACCGGGTTGCACGGGTTGCACGTCACGGCCGGCGTGATCGTCCTTGCAGCTGTGCTGGCCCGCGTCTTCCTCGGACACTTCTCCTCCAGGAGCCACTTCGGTCTCGAGGGGACGGTCCTGTACTGGCACCTTGTCGACCTGGTCTGGTTCGCGCTGTACGCCTCGCTCTATCTGTTCTGACCGGCTCCTCGGAGCTGGTGACCCATCCCACGCCCCCGTCGCGGGTTGGGCGCCCGCGTGGCCAGGGGGCGGCGCGCTCAGTCGAGCCGGTACAGCATCCAGTAGACGAGCCAGCCGGTGGCCGCGGCGTACAGCCACAGCGGTAGGGTGAGACGCGCGATAGTACGGTGCTTCTCGAACTGGCCGGTCAGGGCCCGGCGCAGCGTCACGAGCGCCAGCGGGCCCACCAGGACGGCCACGATGGTGTGCGAGACGAGCACGCCGAAGTAGATGGCCCGGATCAGCCCCTCGCCGGGGAAGAACTTGGTCGGCAGGAGCAGCGCGCGGGTGACGTAGACGACCAGGAAGAGGGCGGCGAAGGCGGTGGCCGTGAGCATGCTGCGCTTGTGCCACAGCACCCGCTTGGCGCGGATGAAGCCGTACCCCACCAGCAGGAAGAGGCCGCTGATGAGGATGAGGGCCATGTTGGCCATGGGGAGCCAGGTTTCGGGTGAGTCGAGCATCACAGTGGGCGCCATGGCGATAGGTCAGCCGAGCCCGGCTTCTGGCTATGCTGAGAGCAGCATGCCGAGCGTGGACGCCCGGGTTGATTCTAGAGGGGGGCGCGAGGCGCCCAGTGGTTTCCCGGCCGTCGACGTGCGCAACCTGGTGAAGCGCTACGGTGGGCGCGCGGTCGTGGACGGCGTCAGCTTCGCCATCGAAGCGGGCGAAGTCTTCGCCCTGCTCGGGCCCAATGGGGCGGGTAAGACGACGACCGTGGAGATTCTGGAGGGGTACCGCGTGCCAGACCAGGGTGCCGTCCGGGTGCTCGGGCTCGACCCGCGGCACGACGGCCGGCGGCTGAAGCCGCGCATCGGGTTGATGCTCCAGCAAGGCGGCATCTACCCGCAGCTCACGCCGATCGAGGCGCTGCGCCTCTTCGCCGCGTTTTGCCCGGATCCCGAGGAGCCGCGCGAGATGCTGGATCGCCTGCAGCTTGGCGATGCCGCCCGCACCCGCTTCAGAAACCTCTCGGGCGGCCAGAAGCAGCGCCTGAGCCTGGGCCTGGCGCTCATCGGGAGGCCGGAGCTGGTCTTCCTCGACGAGCCGACCGCCGCCATGGACCCCCAGGCACGGCGCATGACGTGGGACATCATCCGGTCGCTCCGGCAGCGCGGCGTGACCGTGCTGCTCACGACCCACTTCATGGACGAGGCCGAGCAGCTCGCCGATCGGGTGGCGATCATCGATCGCGGCCGCCTTGTCGCGCTGGACACGCCGGCGGGGCTGCGCCGAGCGGTGGGGCGAGAGGTGCGGTTCACCACGGCGTCCCCCGTCCGCCCCGAGGCGGTCGCCACGGCGCTCGGCCTGCCGGTGGGCAGCGTGGAGCGGGAGGCCGACGGCGCCACCCTGGTGCACGCCGAGCCTACACCGGGCCTGGTCGCCCGGCTCACGTCCTGGCTGGCGAGCGAGGGCATCCTGGTGACCGAGCTGCGCGCGGGGAGCCGGTCGTTGGAGCAGGCCTTCCTCGCGATCACGGCGTCCGAGGAGGCGCGGGAATGAGGGGCCTCCTGGCCCAGCTCGGCGTCGAGCTGCTGCTCATGTCCCGGCGCGGGGAGAACCTGCTGGTCACCCTGGCCATCCCCGTGGGCCTGCTGGTCTTCTTCGGCGGCGTCATGGCGCCGCCGGTGGACACCGGGAGTCCGCTGGACTTCCTGGTGCCCGGCCTGCTCGCGCTGGCGGTCGTCTCGACCAGCATGGTGAGCCTGGGGATCGCGACCGCCTTCGAGCGGTACTACGGCGTGCTGAAGCGGCTCGTGGGTTCGCCGCTGCCTCGTTCCCACCTACTCGCGGCGAAGGCACTCGCCGTCGTGGTGCTCGAGGTCGCCCAGGTGGTGCTGCTGCTGGTCGCCGCACGGGCGCTGTTCGGGTATGGGCCGCGCGGGTCGCTGGCGCTGGCAGCCATCGCGCTGCTCCTGGGGAGCATCGCCTTCGCCGGCATCGGGCTGTTGATGGCCGGGACGCTGCGCGCCGAGGCGACGCTCGCGCTCGCGAACGGCCTGTACCTCGTCTTTCTGCTGCTGGGCGGCTTCGTGTTCCCGCTGGAACGGCTACCGGCGTCGCTGGACGTGGTGGCGCGCGTGCTCCCGGGCGCCGCGCTCTCGGATGCGACGCGGGCGGCGCTCGCCGGCGCGGGACAGGATGTCCTGGCCCCGCTCGGGCTACTGGCCGCCTGGGCGGCGCTCGCCGGCGGAGCCGCCGCCGCGACCTTCCGCGCCGAGTGACCCGGCGGTGAGCCGGCCTGAATCGCCTACCCGGGCTGCCCGGGCGCGGCCGAGCTCCCCGGGCGGCCGGGAGGCGGGTGATTGGCACTCGCGCCGAGTGCGTCGATCTGGCGGCGGAGACCTCCGAGGCGCGAGCGCAGGAGGAGCAGATAGCCGCCGAGGACAACCCAGGTAACGGCGAAGGCAGAGAGCAGGAAGGGCGCGTAGCGGTCGAGCTCAGGCACGGACGGCATCGAACGTCCCCGGCTGAGCCTCCAGCCGGGCGGAGTAAGCGGGCCCGCGGCCGAGGCGGCCGCGCACGAGCATCAGCTCGGCGCTGCACTGCAGCACGTCGGACGGCGTCACGCAGGCGCCAGCGCGCCGCCAGCGGCCCCAGAGCGGTCGGCGAACCTGGTACCGGGTCACGGCCAGCGTCCGGCGGTCTACCGCGGCGTCGGCCACGAAGCCCAGGCGGTCCCCGTCCTCGGTGAGCACTTCCAGCCCCAGGATCGTGTGTGCGCGTAGCCAGGCGGGGTCGTTGACGGTCGGATGCGCGAACTCCAGGCCGGCCGAGCCCGCCACCAAGATGACGTGGGGGCCGAGTCGCGTGACGAGCGCGGCCGGGATGCACTGGACGAACCAGCCATCGCCGTGCTGGACCTCGAACGCACCCACCCGACACGCGACTGGATCGACGAGGACGTCGGCCACGGTACCCGCCTGGCGCGCCACGTGGGTATCGACTACTGGAAGGCCCTGGATCTGGGAGAGTCGCATGCTCGCTGGGGGTTGAAGGGGGACGGACGCGGCTATGCAGGCGCCGTGCCGCTCGCCGCCCCCTGGAAGGAGTCCTCCCGCTCGAGGTGCACCGCTCGCCACGCTCGCAGGTCGGCCGCTCGTTCGGTCAGCTCCTCCACCGAGACACGCACGCGCGTCAGGAACACGTAGAAGACCGTGAAGGCGAGCAGGGAGAGCAGCAGCACCCAGACGATGGTTGGCGATGGCTGCTGGTCCGAGAGCGGGCCGATGATTGCCGGCGGGTGCAAGGTCCGCCACCAGGCCGAAGAGAGGTAGACGATAGGGACGTCTGCGAAGCCGACGATGCCAAGGATGGCCGCGTACCGCGGCCCGCGCGGCGGCTCCGCGTAGCTGCGGATCATCAGGTAGGCGAGGTAGATGAACCAGAGGATCAGGGTGGTGGTCAGCTTCGGATCCCACGTCCACCACGTGTTCCACACCGGGTAGCCCCAGATGGAGCCCGTGATGAGGACGAGCGTGGTGATGACGACGCCGACCTCAGCCGAGGCGCGGCCGAGCCGGTCCCAGCGCCGCGCCCCCGTGCGCAGGTAGGCCACGCCGGCCGCGAAGACAACGAAGAAGGCCAGGAAGGCCACCCACGCCATGGGGACGTGGAAGTAGACGATGCGCGCGGCATCGCCCTGCACCCGGTCTGGCCGGGCGATGTAGAACGTCGCGTAGGTGCTGATGCCCAGGAGCACCAGGCTGGCGAAGCCGAGCAAGCGCGTCAGCATAGCCCCTCTCACTCCTCCGCTATAGCGTAATCGAAGAGCGCCAGGCTGAGGGCGAGAAAGAGCGCGTCGAAGGCCACGAGCAGGCCGAGCCAGTTCCCGGGGTCGCCGCCGGGGCCGAAGATCGCCGTGGCGCTGCTCTTGACCGTTGCCAGGACCACCGGCACCTGGATGGGGAAGAGCAGCAGCGGCAGCATCACTTCGCGCGCACGGGTGTGCGCGCTCATGGCGGCGAAGAGGGTGCCCACGCCGGCGTAGCCGAGTGTACCGAGCAAGAGCACGCCTGCCAGGCGCGGCAGGTCCACCGCCACGTTGAAGAGCGCGACGAAGACGGGCACCGCCACCAGTTCCACGAGCAGCATGGCAGCCGTACTCGCCCCGGCCTTGGCCAGGTACAGCGCCGAACGATCCATCGGCGCGAGCAAGAGGCCATCCAGGGTCTGGCGGTCGCGCTCGCGGGCGAATCCCCGGCCCAGGCTCAGGACGCCGGCGAAGGTGATGGTGACCCACAGCACGCCTGGCGCCACCGCGGCTACGTTCGCGACGCGCAGGTCGAACGCGAAGCTGAAGATGACCAGCACGAGCAGCGCGAAGACGACCCCTGCGGTGGCCGTCTCGCGTGTGCGCGTTTCTACGAGCACCTCCTTCCACAGGAGCGCTCGCACCTGGCGGAGGTAGAGCGTCATACGGCCACAACTGCGCGCGTGGCGAGGTGGCGGAGCCGCTGAGCCACGGACTCGGCGTCGCCAGCGCCGAGGTCCCGCTGTTCGTGGACGAGGCGTCCGTGGGAGAGCATGGCCAGCCGGCTCCCCAGCCGCAGGCCGGCGCCCACGTTGTGCGTGGTCACCACCACGGTGCGGTGGGGGGCGAGCGCCAGCTCCTCCAGGAGCTGGAACGCGGCGAGGTCGAGGCCCGTGTCCGGCTCGTCCAGCAGGAGCACGGCAGGGTCGTGGACCAGGGCCCGGGCGAGGGCGACCCGCTGCTGCTGCCCCCGCGACAGGTGGCCGACCGGCTCTGAGGCGAGACCGCGCAGGCCGACACGCTCGAGCAGCTCGGTCGCGCGGCGTCGGGGCGCTGCGACGCCATACAGCTCGCCATAGAAGCGCAGGTTCTCCTCGGCGGTCAGCTCCTCGTAGAGGAGGGGAGCGTGGCCGACCACTCCCACGAGGCGACGGGCCCGTGCCGCGGGCAGGCCGTGGATGAGGGCGGCCCCGCCGGCCGGACGCATGAGGCCCGCGAAGACGCGGATGAAGGTGGACTTGCCTGCTCCGTTGGGCCCGAGCAGGAGCAGGCGCTCGCCGGGCTCGAGGCTGAGGGACACGCCAGCGAGCGCCGGCGCGGTCGGCGGCTGGCCCGGGTAGCGCGCCTGGAGCCCGTCGGCAGACACCGCGGGCGTCGCGCTCGTGCGCACGGAGAGAGCGTACGCGCTGCTCAGCACGTGGGCCGCAGCCTGGCCAGGATCGGTGGGGGCGCGGCCCACAGGCGGAGCGGACACAAGACGAAGCGGACGGCGCCCCGGCAGGCGCCTGGCGGGTACGCTCTCAGGGGGTACCTCCGCCGGGCGCTCGTCCGCGTTCACCGCAATCCACTCTCGAAGACTCCCTTCAGCACGGCGGCGAGCAGGACCGCTCCGGTGCCGAAGACGAGCACGATGCGTCCGTCGAGGCTGCTGGGCCGCAAGCCTATGCGCCGCCAGCGGAACGCGTACTGGTAGGCCACCGCGCCACTCGCGACCTTGAGCGCGAGGAGCGCGGCGTACTGGCCGCCGGCGCCGCGCGAGAGGCGGTCGAACGTCAGCACGGCGCCGGTGGCGAGGAAGACGAGCAGCGTGACCTCGGTCACCTCCTTGAACCGGCGCGCCGCGGCGCCATTGTGCTGATGGGATTCGCCGTCCAGCAAGTGGACGAGGACCCAGCCGAGGAAGGCGATCGCCGCGAGTGCGTGCAGCGCCCGGAGGAGCGCCAGCAACGCGTCGGGGGCGGCCATCGCGGAAGTCTACTGGCGACCCGAGCGCTGCGGGACACGCTGAACCCTGCGACGGGAGAGTCCGCGCCGGCACGGTTACGGCGTGGGAGGGAGCGAAGGTCTCCGAATGGACGGATCAGGCAGCACGCGGCTCGAGCCGCGGCTCCGGCATCGGCACCGACGAGGGGTGTCGTGCCTGCGTGATGGCCCAGTCCACGAGGACGGCCACGAGCGAACCCACGAACGCGGTCAGCAAGCTGATGCCCCCGAACCGGGGATCGCCCGGAATGAGCGACGGCAGGAACGTCTCGGCGACGAAGATGCCGACGAACGGGTACGCCGCCACCCGCCACACCTGCTCGGGGAGCTTGCCCGGGAGCAGGTCGTACCAGAGGACTCCGAGGCCGTACGACAGCCCCAGCATCAAGAGAAACGTCCCGACATCCATATGATCCTCCTTCGAGCTTTCGACCCGAGCTACGGAGGACCTCGCTCCCTCACTGCTATTGTACTCCCGGTGGCCGAGGCGCGAGGGACTAACCTTCTTTGAAGGAGCCAGCACGAGGGGCACACCCTCGGCGGCCCGCGCGCCGGGTCCCGTCCGAACCGGTCGACCCGGGGGCGCGGCTCAGGCGTTGCGCCCCAGGACCTCCAGCGAGCGGCGGATGTCGAGCGCGGCCGGGCCCTGCTCCGGCGCGGGCCGCTGGCCGGGCGGCAGGCGCGCCTCGGTGTCCGGTCGACCCAGCTCGTGCTGGGCAGCCTGCCGGAGGAAGTCACCGCGTGAGACTCCGCGCCGCCGGGCCTCGCGGTCGATGCCCTCGAGCAGGTCGTCTGGCAGCGAGACCACCACCCTGGCCACGCTGCCAGTATAGGCCGCTCTACGCTGGGCCGAGGTTGTCGAGCTGGCGCCTGGCGATCGCGTTGCCCGGATCGGCCGAGAGCGTGCGCTCGAAGGCGTGGCGGGCGGCGGCTCGGTCACCCAGGGCCAGCAGGGCGCGACCGAGCATGTTCGTGCCTCGTGGCCCGAGCGGCTCGCCGGCGCGCAGCACCTCGACCGCCTGCGCCCACTGCTGGCGCTCGATGAGCGTCGTGGCTTGAGCTTCGGCCTCCTCGGCACGCACGACGGCGCGGGCGGGCGCGGCGCGGGCCGAGGGAGGGGCCCAGGGGATCCCCGCTCGCTGGCACAGCTCACTCAGGAGGCGTTCGATCTCGGGGGCCTTGGCCTGCCCGAGCGCGCCGATCGGCCGGCTGTGCAGCACGCGGATCCCGCCGGCAAGTGGCAGGCCCTCGCCCAGCAGCTCGCGCCCCAGCTCGTGGCCGAGCAGCACCACCCCCTTCGGGCGCGAGCGCTGCATGGCCGCGCCGATCGCGGCCCTGGCCGCGCCGCGGTCGAGCTGGCTCGAGAGCACCAGCGTCCCAATGGCCAGCCGTGATAGGAGCTGCGCCACCTGCGGCCCGTGTGGGAGGGACGCGAGTGCCGCCCGGGCGTCGACGGGGTCGGTGATCTCCGCCCTGGTGGGCGCTGCGTGGGGAGTCTCGCGCGCGACGACGAGCAGGTCCATGCCGGGCACACTGTACGGAGGCGGAGGTCCATCTGTCTCTTGCACGGGGGACTCGCGCGCTGAGGCGCCGGCGCGCGCAGCCAGCGCGCGGCCCGCGCGTCCGTCAAGTCCGGCCTGCCCGCTGCCGATACCTACAGAGGACCGCCGCCTGGACGCTGCTTGGAGGCGCTCGGCTCGACCCACGCCAGGTCGAGGAGCAGGGTCCGGTTCCGAGGCGGACATCCTGCTCAGACGGAACGGGTGAACGACGTGATCCAGTGGGTCATGGACCTGCGGCTGCAGGTGAAGATCATCGGGGCGGCAGTGGGCGTGGTGATCGTCATGGTGGGCGTCGGCGTGTGGTCGGCCTGGCAGCTCCGGGCGCAGGACACGAAGTACACCACGCTGCAGCAGGGCGAGGTCATCGCGGCGGTGCTGGCGCAGGAGCTGCGGGCGCGGCTGACGCTGCAGACCCAGGCGGTCGACAACGCGTGGCTGTGGGGTGCAGACCCGAAGCAGTTCGAGAAGTACGCCGCCGAGTTCGAGGGTCGCTTGAAGGACGTGCGCGCGCTCCGCGTCCGTCTGGATGGGCTGAGCGGCAACCTCGGGGAGGACGAACAGGCGCTCCTGGCGGAGTTCGACGCGGGGTGGGCGAGCTACCTGGAGGCCTGGCCGAGAGCGAAGGCCGCCTACGGCGGGCCAGGCGGAGGCAACTCGGACGCGGCAGGGGCGATCATGCAGGGGAAGGACCGCGCGGCGCTGGCGGCGCTGGACCGGCTGTCAGAGGCGCTGCTCGCGAAACGCGATGCGATGAACGCCTCCTTGTCCGCGCAGAGTGCGGAGATCAGCCTCCGCGTGGGAGCCCTGCCGGCGCTGGTCACGATCCTGGGCTTCTCGGTGGCGTTCCTGTTCGCGCGCACCATGCTGCGGTCGGTCGCGCAGATCGTCGCCGGTGCGCAGCGCGTCGCCGGTGACGACCTGCCTGCCTTCGCTGCCTTCGCCCGGGCCATGGCGTCAGGCGACCTGACGCGGGACCTCCGGATGACGGCGGAGCCGGTCCGCGTGTTCGGGAAGGACGAGTTCGGCCAGATGGCCGTCGCGTTCAACGCGATGCTCCAGCGCTTGCGCGAGGCGGGTGATGCCTTCAAGGAGATGGGTGCCGACCTGGGCAACATGGTGGGCCAGGTGCAAGACTCGGCCGACGTGCTGGCGGACACGTCCGAGCAGCTTGGCACGGTGGCCGGCCAGACGGGCGCGGCCGTGCAGCAGGTTACCCAGGCTGTGCAGCGGGTAGCGGCCGGGGCGCGGGACAACACCGAGGCGGCTCAGAACGGGAGCGATGCGACCCGGCAGCTCGCGGAAGCCATCGACGGGATCGCCCGGGGTGCGGCGGACCAGGCGCACCAGGTGCAGCAGGCTAGCGCCACGGCCGAGGAGATGGCGGCGGGTGCCGAGCGAGTAGCGGCTAGCGCCGGGGCGGCCGCGGCCGCGAGCCAGCAAACGCGGGCCGCTGCGAATCATGGCGCGAGAGCGGTGCAGGAGACGGTGGCCGGCATGGCCGAGATCCAGACGATCGTGTCCGAAGCGGCGGCCAGGGTGGCTGCCCTGGGCACGCTCGGCCAGAAGATCGGGGCGGTGGTCGAGACGATCGACGACATCGCCGAGCAGACGAACCTGCTGGCGCTGAATGCCGCCATCGAGGCGGCCCGCGCCGGCGAGCACGGCCGGGGCTTCGCCGTGGTGGCCGACGAGGTGCGCAAGCTGGCCGAGCGATCGGGTCGGGAGACGCGGCAGATCGCCGAGCTGATCCAGCAGGTGCAGGACGGCACCGAGGCGGCGGTGGCGGCGATGGCATCAGGCACGGCCAAGGTGCAGGAGGGCAGCGCCCAGGCGGATCAGGCCGGGCGGGCCCTGGGCGAGATCCTGCGGGAGGTGGATGCCACCGTGGCGCAAGTCTCTGGCATCGCCGGGGCGGCGCAGACCATGGCCGAGAGCGCGCGCCGCATGACGGAGGCGATGCAGAGCATCAGCGCGGTGGTGGAGGAGAACAGCGCCGCGACCGGGGAGATGGCGAGCCGGGCGGCGCAGGTGACGGCGGCGACGCGGAGCATCGCCGAAGTGGCCGAAGACAACAGCGCCTCGCTGGAGCAGATTTCGGCATCGTCCGAGCAGATGTCGGCGCAGGTCGAGGAGGTGGCGGCGCAGGCTCAGGCGCTCGCGGCGACCTCGGAGCGGCTGAAAGGGCTGGTAGCCCGCTTCGCCCTGGCCCGCGTGAGCGAGAAGGTCGTGCCGTTCAAACGCGTGGCGTAACGGGCACCCTGCTTGCCCCCCTACAGTCGCATCTGCTGCCAGCCGTCGACCGCCCGGAGGAGCCGCCGGCAGAGCAGGAAGGTCGGGGCGAGGAGCACGAGGTTGTAGGCCGCGGCGGGCGCGGCCACGCCGTAGATGCTGGCCAGGGGTGGCAGCCCCTGGCCGAACGCCTGCAGGGCGAGGAAGATCGCCGTGTGGTAGAGCAGCGTGCCCAGGGCGGCCGTGGCGAGGAAGAACGGGAAGTTGCCGCGGTAGGCGTTCGCCGCCGGGAGGCCCACCAGGTAGCCGAGGAGCCCCATGAGGGCACCGTTGAGGCCAAACTGGGTGTAGCTCACCGAATCCAGCAGCAGGCCACCGATAAACCCCGCCACGGCACCCTCGTTCGCACCGCGCAGCATGGCCCACGCGAGGACGACCACCAGCGAGAAGTCCGGCCGGCTGCCGAAGAGGAAGGAGCCTCCGAGGAGCGACTGGAGGAGCGCGGCGAAGAGGAGCAGCGCGCTGGCGACGGCGATTCGCACGCGGGAGCAGTCAGTCCTCGCTCGCGCAACGCGGTGGAATCCCGCCCCCGTGGCGCCGCAACGGCGGAGAGGGATCCTTTAGCGGCGGCCTCAGGATGACACCGCCCACCGTCCGTCCGCCGGCGTATACAAGTCGGTGGTCGCCGGCACAGCTCATTGGGCCGCTGGGCTACTCCTGGAGGCTGGTGGCGGGCTGCTGATGGCTGGTGGTTGGTGGTTGGTGGTTGGTGGCGGTCGGACACCTGTCACGGCTCGTCGGCCAGCACGTACAGGCGTTCGAGCTTGTTCATGTCCACCGCCGGCTCGACGACGGCCACCTGGAAGGGATCCGCGTCCTTGCGCTCCACCCGCGCGACCTTGCCGACGAGCAGCTCGGCGGGAAACACCTCGCCCAGGCCGGAGGTGATGACGTTGTCGCCCATCTTCAGCGCGTCCGACTGTGGGATGTAGGCGATGACGAGCGCGTTGTCGAGCGCCTGCCCGCGCAGCACGCCGGTGGTGCGCGACTCGTTCTGGATACGCACGGCGACCTGGCTGTTGATGTCGGTAATGAGCCGCACCTTCGCGGACGTGGGGTTCGCCCGCTCTACCCGCCCAACCAGGCCCTTGTTGGTGACGACGATGCTGCCCTCGTGGACGCCGCCCGTGGCGCCGCGGTCGATGGTAATCCCCTGCACGTAGGGCGCGTCGTCCCGGGCGATCACCGTCACCGGGACCAACGCGCCGGGCCCCGTCCGCTCCGTCAGGCTCAGTAGTGTGCGAAGGTCGCGGTTCTCCGCTTCCACCTCACGGACCCGCACGAGCTCAGACTGGAGACGGTCGATCTCCTCACGGTAGTCGCGGTTCTGCTGGGCGAGGTCGCGCACCTGCTGCAGGGTCTCGACGACGCTCGTCACTTCGCCCAGAGTGGTGGCAACCCCCATCTGGATCGGCGTGAGGACGGTGGTGCCCACTGCTTCGAGCTGGCGCCAAGGCCCGGGCGCCAGCAACCCCCCGGCGGCCAGCAGCACGAGCAGCGTGGCCAGCCACCTGGGGAGCGGTCGGCGCGGCGGTTCGTTGATCATCGCCGGTACAACGGGCGGCCCGAGTGCTGGTCGACCAGTACGGTTCGCAGCACTTCGAGCTCATTCAACACCTTTCCAGTGCCGCGCACAACGCAGCCCAGCGGATCCTCGGCCAGGTGGACTTGCATCCTGGTGCGGCGGCCGATCAGGTCGGCCAGCCCGGGCAGCAGCGAGCCGCCGCCGGCGAGCGTGATCCCACGCGCCATCATGTCGGCCACCAGCTCGGGCGGCGTCTCCTCGATCGTGTCGGTGACCGCCTCCACGATGGCATTGACCGAGATCGAGATCGCGTCCCGCACCTCGTCGCTGCTGATCTCCATCTCGCAGGGCAGCCCGCTCACCAGGTCGCGCCCCCGCACGACCACACGCGTCTCGGGCGTCTGCCCGTTGAGCCCGTAGTACGCGTTGCCAGCGGCGATCTTCACCTCCTCGGCCATCCGCTCGCCGATGAGCAGGTTATGCCGCTGGCGCATGTGTGTCACGATGTTCACATCCATCTCGTCGCCGGCAATCCGGATCGAGCGGGCGATTACGATGCCGCCGAGCGAGATCACGGCGACCTCGGTGGTGCCACCGCCGATGTCCACGATCATGCACCCGGCCGGCTCGGTGATGGGCAGCCCGGCGCCAATCGCCGCGGCCATTGGCTCCTCGATCAGGTGCGCCTCGCGCGCGCCGGCGTTGATCGCCGCGTCGTGCACCGCCCGGCGCTCGACTTCCGTGACGCCCGACGGGATGCCGACCACGACCCGCGGCTTGGGTACGATCGTGAACGCCTCGTGCACCTTACGGATGAAGTAGCTGAGCATCAGCTCGGTGACGTCGAAGTCGCTGATCACACCGTCCTTGAGCGGCCGCACGGCGACGATGTTCGCCGGCGTCCGCCCGACCATCCGCTTCGCCTCGGAGCCCACCGCCAGCGGCCGCTTCGTCTTGGCGTCGATTGCCACCACGGAGGGCTCGTTGATCACGATGCCTTTCCCGCGCACCAGTACGAGCGTGTTGGCCGTGCCCAGGTCGATGCCGATGTCGCGGGAGAACATGCCCATGAAGCTGTTGAAGGGGTTGGGGAGCGCCACGGCCGTCTACCTGCCCACCGGCGCGAAGCCCAGCCCGCGCTCCTTCAGGCTGACGTACTGGCCTTCGCCCCGCCCGACGACGACGTGGTCCAGGACTTCCACGTCCAGCAGGCGACCGGCCTTCACCGCGTCATGCGTCAGCTCGATGTCCTGCGGTGAGGGCGTCGGGTCGCCGCTGGGGTGGTTGTGGACGAGCGCGACGGCCGCCGTGTTGTGGCGAATCGCCTCCCGGAACAGCTCGCCCACCCGAACCGTGGTACTGTTGATACTGCCAACGTACAGGTCCGGCGCCGCGACGACCCTGTTCTTGGTGTCCAGGAGCAGCACCCGGAGGTGCTCCTGGTCGAAGCCGCTCATATCGCCGCGCACGAGCTGGAAGATGTCAAGGGGGGACCGCACCTGCACCCGCTGGCCGGGGTTGAGGCTCACCAGGCGCTTCCCAAGCTCCAGCGCCGCCTTGATCTCGACTGCCTTGACCGTGCCCACGCCCCGCTGCCCGCACAGCTCCGGGATCGAGGCGCGGTCGGCGCCGGCCAACCCGCCGTGCTGCCAGAGGAGTGTGGTACAGAGGTCGAGGACGTTGCTGCCCACGCGACCCGTGCGCAGGATGATGGCCAGCAGTTCGGCATCGGAAAGGGAGTTCGCGCCATGGCGCAGCAGCCGCTCACGTGGGCGCAGCTCGACGGGCAGGTCTTTCAAGCGCGGCTGGTACTCGACCGTGCCGTCCACCTCGGCGACGCGGGTGGCGCGAGCGTTCGACCGGTGCACGTGACTGAGTGGCCAGCCTGATGGGCGCGGGGTGCGCGTGGTGCTGCGCGAGCGGCGCGATTATACCCATGGGTCCGGACCGGTGAAAGCAGTGCGTCTGGTCTTCCTCGGCAGCCCGAGTTTCGCCGTCCCGAGCCTGGAAACCCTGCTCGACGCCGGGCATGAGGTCGCGCTGGTCGTCACTCAGCCCGATCGCCCGGCCGGCCGCGGCCGGCGCGTGGCCGCGCCGCCGGTGGCCCAGTGCGCCCGTGCGCGCGGCCTGCCGGTGTGGCAGACGTCTTTGCTCAAGGGCGCCGAGGCCGAGGCGCGCCTGCGGGCGGTGCGGCCGGATGCCATGGCGCTCGCAGCGTTCGCGGCGCTCGTGCCGCGCAACCTCCTGGACCTGGCGCCGCTGGGCGTTCTCAACGTTCACCCCTCCTTGCTGCCCCGGTGGCGAGGCGCGTCCCCGATCCAGGCCGCCCTGTTGGCCGGCGACGACGTGACCGGTGTCACAATCATCCGCCTCGTCGCGGCCCTGGACGCGGGCCCGATCCTCAAGCAGGCGCGCGTCCCGATCGCACCTGAGGACGACTACCTCACGCTGGAGCCGCGGCTAGCCGCGCTCGGGGCGCGCCTACTGCTACGTGCGCTGGAGGGAGCGGCGCGCGGGGAGATCGAGCCGCGCCCTCAGGACGACGGGCAGGCCACCTACTGCCAGCGGATTGAGCCCGGGGACGGGCGCATCGACTGGAGCCAGCCCGCCGAGGCCATCTGGCGCCAGGTCCGCGCCTACCGCGGCTGGCCGCAGGCGCACACCACCTGGGAGGGACGCACGCTCAAGGTCCTGCGTGCGGCGCCGGTGCCCGGGCTGGATGCCCTGCCGGGAGTGGTGGTCTCGCTCCCTGACGGCGCTCTCGCTGTGGGCACGGGCGCCGGCGGCCTGCGACTCGACGAAGTCACACCGGAAGGCCGGCGGCCGCAGAGTGGCGCTGCGCTCGCCCGCGGCCACCCGGGGATCGTCGGCGCCCGCCTCGGCGCCTGACCCGGCGTTCCTGCTGCGGTCGCCAGGAGGGTCGTACAGTTGCAGGTGGAGTCCACGTGCTGAGCCCGCAGATGAGTGCGCGCGACGTAGCCGGCAAGGTCCGACGGAGCCTGCTCGGGCTGTTCCCGGACGAGCTTGCCAGCCTCCTCGGTGCCCTGGGGCAGCCGCGCTACCGGGCGCGCCAGCTCTTCCACTGGATGCATCGCCGCGGCGTGTTTGACCTCACGGCGATGACGGATCTGCCGGCGGCGCTGCGGGCGCGCCTGGGCGAGGAATGGGTGGTCAGTGGGAGCGAGGTCGTGCGTGAGCTGCGCTCCACGGATGGCCTGACCTCGAAGAGCTTGCTGCGTCTCCACGACGGACAGGACGTGGAGGTCGTCGCGATGAACACGCGGCCGTTCGGCGAACCCGGGGGCCGCAAGACGATCTGCGTCTCCACGCAGGCGGGCTGCGCCATGGGCTGCGTCTTCTGCGTGACCGGCCAGTTCGGGTTCGCCCGGCACCTGGAGGCGGGCGAGATCGTGGAGCAGGTCCTGCGCTTCTCGCACGAGGCGCGGCCGGTCACCAACGTCGTCTTCATGGGCATGGGCGAGCCGCTGGCGAACTATGACGCGACGGTACGCGCGCTGCGGCTGCTCACGCACGCGGAGGGACTGGCCTTGGGAGCACGCCGCATGACGCTGTCCACCTCTGGCCTGGCGCCCGCGGTCCGCCGGCTGGCGCGCGAAGGGCTGCAGGTGGGCCTTGCGATCTCGCTGCATGCGCCCAACGACGCGCTTCGGAGCTGGCTCATGCCCGTCAACCGACGCTGGCCGATCGCCGAGCTGCTGGCGGCGGCGGACGAGTACCTGGCGCTGACGGGCCGGCGGGTCAGCTTCGAGTACATCCTGATGGCCGGCATCAACGACTCGGACGAGCTCGCCGACGAGCTGGCAGACCTCCTTCGCGCCCGGCTGGCGCACGTGAACCTGATCCCGCTGAACCCCACCGATGACCCCGGGCTGCGAGCGCCGAGCATGCGGCGCGCGCTTGCGTTCGCGGCGCGTCTGCGCGCCGCCGGGATCGCGGCGACGATTCGCGTGAACCGGGGCCGGGACATCCAGGCGGCGTGCGGGCAGCTTCGCCTGTCGGAGCGGCGCCGGCGATCCGACCCGCTCCACCCGGAGAGGGCAGACTCGGCGGCGTGAGGGAAGGACACGGTTGGCGCGTGAAGTTGGCGCCGTCCATCCTGGGCGCAGACTTCGGCTACCTGGCGGAGGCCGTCCGGCGCGCCGAGCGTGGAGGGGCTGACTGGATCCACGTCGACGTGATGGACGGGATGTTCGTCCCGAATATCAGCCTGGGGCCGATGGTGGTGCAGGCGGTGCGGCGGGCGACCGACCTGCCGCTCGACGTGCACCTGATGGTGCAGGACCCGGGCCGCTACCTCCGCGTCTTCCGCGACGCCGGGGCGGATTACCTGACTATCCACGTGGAGGCTGACCTGCACCCTCAACGGACGCTCGGCGAGATCCGCGAGCTGGGCGCCCGGGCCGGGCTGGCCGTTAACCCAGGCACGTCGCTCGCCGTCGTCGAGGAGCTGGTCGAGAGCGCCGACCTGCTGCTCGTGATGTCAGTGAATCCCGGCTTCGGCGGTCAGGAGTTCATCTCGTCCTCGCTCGGGAAGATCGCCCGGGCGCGCCAGCTCCTGGCGCAGCGGAATCCGGCCTGCGAGGTCGAGGTGGACGGCGGGGTCAAGCTCCACAACGCCGCGGCAGCCGCGCGCGCCGGCGCGACGGTGCTGGTGGCCGGGTCGTTCGTCTACGACGGCGGCGACGGGATCGAAGGCAACATCGCCGCCTTGAGACACGAGCTGGACGCGCTGGTCAGCGCCTGACGCTCGGGCCCGCCGCGTTCATCGACGGCCACCCGAGGCGGACGGCGCAGCGGCCAGCACGCGCACGCCGTCAGGCGGCGCTGGGTTGCTTGCGGAGCGTGCGGATGCAGCGTGTGCAGGCATACACGCGGCGTTGCGCCCCGTCCACCTGGATCAGCGTCCTCTGCACGTTGGGCAGGAAGCGGCGGTTGGTCTTGCGATTGGAGTGGCTGACGTTGTGCCCGTAGGCAACGCCCTTGCCACATAGTTGGCAGCGGCTGGCCACAGGGTCTCCGGGGTGAGCGGGTAGGGGGTGAGCGCCCGCAGGGTTTGCCGCCGCGCCGCCTTCGAGAGGCGGCCCAGCAGCGGCTCTCAGGGCCTTCGAACTGACCCCGTAGGCTAGCATACATGTGCGCGAGGCAGCCATCGGAGATCACGCGATGAAGCGCAGCCAGCAGGCGGGGCGAATCGAAGTCAGCCGCCGGGCCATCGCGGCCGTCGTCGCCGACGCGGTCGCCGCGTGCTACGGGGTCGTAGGGATGGCTCCGCGCACCTTGCGGGACGGCCTGGACGTGATCCTGCGACGGGAGAACCTGGACCGCGGAATCGACGTGCGTCTGGCCAACGGCCGGCTCAGCGTCGAGGTGTACGTCGTCGTGGAGTATGGCACCCGCATCGGGGAGGTCGGCCGGAACGTGGCCGAGGCCGTCGAGTTCGCCGTCGAGCGCTCGCTCGGGATCCCGGTCGAGCACGTGACCGTCAATGTCCAGGGACTGCGAGTCAGCAACGACGCATGAGGGTTTCCCGGCTGCCCGCGGTGGGCGAGAGGCGTACGACCACGGGCGCAGACCTGGCCGCGGCCTTGCGTGCGGCGTCGTCCTGGCTGGACACGCAGGCGGCGCGGATCAACGCGCTCAACGTCTTCCCCGTACCGGATGGCGACACCGGGACGAACATGTCGCTGACGCTCCGCGCCGCGGCGGACGCCCTTCGGGAGCTACCGGGGGCACCCAGCGTGGGCGAGGTGGCCAAGGTCGCCTACCAGGCGGCGATGATGGGGGCCAGGGGCAACTCAGGTGTCATCCTCTCGCAGCTCCTGCGCGGCTTCGCGCACGCCCTCGAAGGGAAGCCGCACCTCACCCCGGACGACCTCGCCCACGCCCTGGCCGAAGGCAGCCAGGTGGCCTACCGCGGTGTCAGCCGGCCGGTGGAGGGCACGATCCTCACCGTGGCACGGCGGGTGGCCGAGGCCGCACAGGCGGCCGCGAAGCTGAGCGAGGACATCCCGCACCTGCTGGAGCACGCCGTCCGGGTGGCAGGCGAAGCCGTCGCGGAGACGCCGAACCAGCTCGACGTCCTGCGCAAGGCCGGGGTGGTCGACTCTGGTGGCGAGGGGCTCCGCGTCATCCTGGAGGGCGCCTGGATGTGGTCGACCGGGCGCCCGCCTGAGGACGTAGCGGGGGTGTCTCCTCCGCACAGCCCGGCGCTCCTCGCGGCCGTAGCGGCTGAGGACGAGAGCCCATTCGGCTTCTGCACCGAGTTCCTACTCCGCGAGCCAGACCTCTCGACGTCGGCCATCGAGGCCGCGATGGAGCAGCTGGGCGAGTCGGTCATCGCCGTCGGCGACCGTGAGCTGGTGCGCGTCCACGTGCACACGCTGCGCCCGGGGCAGGCGCTCGAGTTCGCCGTGGACCACGGCACGCTGGCCAAGGTCAAGGTAGAGAACATGGCGCTCCAGCACCAGGAGCTCCTGGCCTCGGCGGTACCTGCCCGGCCGGAGGGCGTGGTGGGGGAGCATCCGCGGGCGACGTCCGTCGGCGTGATCGCGGTCGCCGCAGGCGAAGGCCTGAAGAAGGTCTTCCGCAGTCTGGGGGCCTGCGTCGTCGAAGGCGGGCAGACGATGAATCCCAGCGTGCAGGAGATCCTCGCTTCGGTCAACAGCTCCGGCTACCAGCAGCTCATCGTGCTGCCGAACAACGGCAACGTCGTCATGGCGGCGCGGCACGCGCAGCAGCTCACGCCGCACCAGGTGGAGGTGATCCCGACTGAGACCATTCCCCAGGGCATCGGCGCCTTGCTCGCGTTCAACTTCCAGACCGACTTGAAGACGAACGCCGAGGCGATGGCGCAGGCAGCGCGCGCCGTGCACACGGTCGAGGTGACGCGAGCGGTCCGCAACGCCGAGGTCGACGGCGTGAAGGTGCGCACGGGGGAGTTCATGGGGATCCACGATGGGCGAGTCGTCACGGCCGAGAGCTCGGCGGACGGTGCCGCGCTCCGCACGCTCGAGCCGGTACCGCTGGGCTCGCTGGAGATCGTGACCATCTACTACGGCGAGGGCGCCACCGACGAGCAGGCGCAGCGCCTGGCCGGGGCGATCCGCGCTGCCCAGCCTGGGCTGGCCGTCGAGGTGGTGTCGGGCGGCCAGCCCCACTACCCATACGTCATCTCCCTGGAGTAGCCGCGCTTTGGACCCCGTGAGCCGTGCTCACGTGAGCGCACACTGGAGTGCCGTAAGCGCCTCGTGCCATTCCGCTTCGTTCGCTGGCTTGCGCGCCCGGAAGGTGACCCCGAGGGTCCCAAAGCTCGCCGCGCTGCTCGCCTGCGGCGCGCCGCTGAGACGTCAGCCTGCCAGGTGATCTGAAACCTGACGAAGCCGGCAGCCGTGACCGTGGCCTGGAGCTCTGCTTCCAGCAGAGCGCCCGCGATTCAACCCGTCCACAGCTCGACAGCGCGCCGGGCGGTTTCGGGCACCACGCTCCGGACCAGGATGTCGCCGACCTGTAGGCGGCCGCCAGGCTTCAGCACGCGGGCGATCTCGGCGAGCCCCCGCGCCTTGTCCGGCAAGAGGTTGAGCGCACCGTTCGAGATCGCCAGGTCCGCCCAGCCATCGGGGAGGGGGAGCGATTCGGCATAGCCGAGCCGGAACTTGGCGTGGGGCAGTCCGGCCTCGGCCGCGCCGCGCCGCGCTTTCCCGACCATGGCTGGTGTCATGTCCACGCCCACCACCTGGCCGGCCGGCCCGACCAGCTTGGCGGCGATAAGACTATCCAGGCCCGCGCCACAGCCAACGTCGACCACCCGCTCGCCCGGCCGTGGCTGCCCCGGGCGGAACGGGTTGCCGGTACCGGCGAATGACGCGATGCACCCGTCGGGAATGCCTTCGAGCCAGGCGTCCTCGTAGCCGAGCAGTCGGGCCAGGGGACGGCCGGTGTGGAAGTGGAAGCCGCGCTCCGGTTCTCGCGCCACGAGCGCGTACTCGTCCTGGATCGCCTGGCGCAGTGCCTGGACGTCGAGCGCCGGCGCTGGGCTGGCCTGGTTTGGCATGAGGTCCTCCGCCTGCAGGTGCTGGTTTGTGCCAGGCGTCGCCTGGCGCAAGGGGCCGGGGGTCGGGGCGCGGCTCTCACCACACCCCGACCCCAGACGCGCAGCTCAGTCGGCCAGGGTCACTGACACCGGGACAGGATTGCGGAGGATGTCGAGCACGGGCGAGGTCTTCTGGACGTACTCGCACAGCGCCTCCACTTTCGCCCGCGGCGCATCCGTCCGGGCCCGGTAGGTCACCTTCACACCCTGGTACCCGGGCCGGACCTGGTCTGAGAGGCCGAGGAATCCGTGGAGGTCGACGTCACCCTCCAGGTCGAAGTCCAGGCTCTCCACCCGGATCCCCTGCGCGGCCGCGTTGTAGACGAATCCGACCGCCAGGCAGGCGGCGAGCGCGTGCAGCACCGCCTCGGCGGCGTTCGGGCCCGCGTTGTTGCCCAGGAGGACGGGTGGCTCGTCCCCTTCCAGGATGAACGGCTTCGAGCGTGAGGTGTCCTCTTGCCCGGCGCCGAAGAAGCCGTCGATGCTGGTGCGTGCGTGTCCGCCGGCCACCCAGTCCGTGTGGCTGCGGAACGTGAAGCGTGCCAGGTCTGGCTGCTGCTTGATCGCCTCGATCGTCTTGATGAGCTGGTCGACGTCCACACCGTTCACGATGTGGCTCAACTGCGTGGTCATGATCCTCTCCTCCTCGTCGATCGCACTGCGTTCGAAGGTGTCGCGTGGTCGCGCCCTGCGGGGTGCGCCGTGTGTGAAAACGTCCCTCTCTCATCTCCCTCCCTGCCAGGTAGCGCTGGCGGCAGCGCGGAGCGCACGCCACGAGCCCGGCTGGCGCACGCCAGCGCCGTCCTGGGTCCGGGGCGGTATCGGGGCGGGTGTCGCGCACCGGTCTGCCATCGTGCCCTCCGCGCTCTCCGTCGCCGGAGGCGACCGTCCTGTTCGGCCGTTGGCGGCTGCCTCCACCCGGGCAGCCTAGGCAGCCGCGCTTCGCGCGCCCTTCCCGCGGGGTTCCTCCTGACTTCCCTGGCACGGACCGGCCTGGCCCGTGGCGTGGCCGGGTCCACCCCGCCCCGGGCGGCTGGACAGCCGTTTGCGTGGCACCTCTCGCGTATGCTTAGGGGAGCCGCATGCCGTTCCAGACCGTCGACGATGAGCAGGCGTTCCTCCGGCTGCTCGGGCAGCACCCCGAGTGGCGGGCCGAGGTCCGCCGCGCCATCTTGGCCGACGAGCTCCTGGAGTTGCCCACGATCATCCGGGACCTGGCCGCTGCCCAGCGGCAGACCCAGGCCCACCTGGACCAGCTGACCCAGCACGTCGATGAGCTGACCCAACGCGTCGACCAGCTGACCCAGCGGGTCGATGACCTCACCCAGCGGCTGGACCAGCTGACCC